>JAVRON010000033.1:0-38756 GCA_032162705.1 Acidobacteriota bacterium | reverse complement strand
CCCCCCCGGGGCTTGATGTTTCTTTTTATCGTCTGTCCCCACGGCTCGCGCCGTGGGCTACACTCTTCCGCCGCCTCTGGCGGCTTGCTGGCTACTGTCTACCGTCTACTGTCTACTGTCTACTTGCTTCTTCAGGCCGCGACCGACTCGCTCAGAAGGCCGAAGCTCTCGCGGATTTCGTCTGCGTCGAGCGTATCGCGCTCAAGGAGTCCGGCGACGAGATGCGCGATCTCGGCCCGGCGCGAATCGACGACCTCGCAGGCTCGCTTCATTTGCACATCGACGATTGTGCCCGTGGCATGCTCGATGCGGTCGAGAAGCGCCTGACTGTGCGGGTCTTCGGGCTTGCCGAGGTGGATGGGGCCCAGCGGACTCATGCCGAACTCCGCGACCATCCGGCGCGCGATCTCGACGGCGCGCTCGATGTCGTTCGAGGCTCCGGCGGTCATCGTATCGAGCAGCAGAATCTCTGCCGCGCGTCCACCGAGAAGCATCGCGATCTGGTCTTCCAGATACTCACGCGTCCTCATCAAACGGTCACGCTCGGGCAGCGCCTGTGTGACGCCGAGTGCGCGCCCGCGTGGGAGGATGGAGACCTTGTGAATCGGGTCGCCGTTCTTGACCGCAAGGCCGACGGCGACGTGCCCCGCCTCGTGAACCGCCGTGGTGTAGCGCTCCTCCTCGTCCATCATGAAGCCCTGGCGCTCGACGCCCATCAGGATTTTATCGCGCGCGTACTCGACATGGAGGCGGCCAACCGCGTCAGAGTTATCGCGCGTCGCGGCAATCGCCGCTTCGTTCAGGAGGTTTGCGAGGTCAGCGCCCGAGAAGCCCGGTGTGCCGCGCGCGATCCAAGACAGGTCGAGTCCGTCTTCGAGCGTCAGCTTGCGCGCGTGTACGCGGAGTATCTGTTCACGCCCGCGCATGTCTGCGAGATTGACCGTAATCTCGCGGTCGAAGCGGCCGGGGCGCGTGAGCGCCGTGTCGAGAATGTCGGGGCGATTGGTCGAGGCGATGACGACGACGCCGCTCAAAGGCTCGAACCCGTCCATCTCGATGAGCAGTTGGTTGAGCGTCTGATCCTGATCGGCGGAGGCCGAGTCGCCGCCGCGACCCCTCTTGCGGCCCAGCGCGTCTATCTCGTCGATGAAGATGACGCAGGGCGCGAGCTTGCGTGCGCGTGCGAATAGTCGGCGAACGCGCGCCGCGCCGAGTCCGGCGAACTTCTCCTGAAAGCTGGAACCGGCCACCGACAAAAAGGGCACATCGGCCTCGCCTGCGGCGGCGCGCGCCAGTAGTGTCTTACCTGTGCCGGGGGGGCCTGAGAGCAGTATGCCGCGTGGACTTCGTCCGCCGAGCCGCCCGAACTTTCCGGGGTCGCGCAGGAAATCTATCGTCTCCGAAAGCTCTGCGCGCGCCTCGTCCACGCCCGCCACGTCCTGAAAGGTGACGAGTTGACCGCCCTTTGTCTCGGTCGCGGCAGAGTCGTTCTGCACACCCATGCTGGCGTAGACGCGCCATCCGATGAAGGCGAAAATAATCAGCGCCATGGCCGGCAGAAGATAGTTCAGGAGTGTGACGAGCGTGCCGGGCTGCATCGTCTCGTACTCGACGGGCACGTGCCCCTTCTCGAAAGCCGAGACCACTTCATGCTGCGCGACCGCGTTTGTCACGACGCTGCGGACGATGGGGCCCTCTGCCTGCGTCACCGTGACGGTCTCGCCCGAGATGTTCACGGAGAGCGCCGTGCCCCTCTCGGCCAGCTCACGCAACTGTGTGAAGTTGATGTCGCGCACGGTGGGCTGGAGTTGTCGATTGATGAGACCGACGGCCATAAGCGCGATGACGAGGAAAAGGATTGCTCCGAAAACTACGAGCGTGGTTTTCTTTTTTTGGGGGAGCGAGCGGGAAAACGGCATAAAGACCTCAACTCAAAAAATCTTCAGGAGCCGGGGGGATTGACTCCTCGAATTGGAATTATTGATTCACCAGGGAAACCGCCGAAGGCTTGCCGACGAAGGCTACCGGACAGGTTCACGCGGAGCTAACAGTGAAGGCGAACGCCAGAGCATGCGAACGCAAGTCTCACTCTAGCAGTCCAGAGCTTTTGAAGTCCAGTGAAAAACGCCGCCCGCCTCAACTGAAAAACAGGTTCCCCGGTCTCAATTAGCGACCGGGGCCGCTTAAAGTTCCGATGACAGAGTCTATGCTCCGGTTGCCGTCATGCTTGATGAATATTTTAGTCGCGTGGGGCTTCTGCCCTGTATCCAGACACAGCTTGACCCCGAACCCCTATGTAATTCTATACAGAGGCGCTCACGCAGACCTGTCCGTTGTAGCCTTTGAAGTTTGGGTTAGTCTTTGAAAGCCGGGTCAGCCTTTAGCCGAAGTGGATGACTAAAGGCTGAGCCTTCAAGCGCCGACGGCTCTTTACCTAATCTCGACCTGGCAGGAGCGACACTGTGTGCGCCGCTTTGCGTTGAGCGTTCCGCAAGCCGTACAGCGTTTGTACATCGTGCGCGCGAACCAGTTCGTAATGAGCGCGCTCAAGGCAAGGATAACGACCAGGAGGAGTATGCTGAGAAGCGTGTCTTTCAAGCCTTATGCCTCTCAAGCATTTCACTTTGATAGCGCCGGCCCCGCTCGTACCCTTGTCGGAAAGCTCCCTCCTCGCACTCTTTCCCGTAGCACGCTCGAAGCCGCTCCGCGTCCTCTTCAAACGCGCGGCCACGTGCAAGCGGGTGTAGCGACGACTCAAAGCCGCGTCGATAGATCGTCTCGTCAGCGCCGAAGTCGCCGCCTTCGACCGTATACTCGGCCTCTTCAGCATCGCGCAAGCCCACCCACCAGCTTTCACGCGCCGCATCAACGCTCTCTGCTCCCGCCTGCGCGAACACGCCGCGCGCAGTCTCGGCCCGCGCTTCGTCGTCAGCCTCGACGAGCACGACCGTACGCCCGCGCCTGAGTGCATCCTCGTAGACGAAAAGCTCGTCGTGCGGTAGCCCCTTCGCGATAGAGTCTTCGAGCGAGCTGCCGACGAAAGTGCCCGTGGCCGCGCCGCCCGCTCCGAGGAGCGCCGCGCCAATCAACCCCGCGGCGAGGACGGGCCCCACGCCGGGGATGAGCAGGCTCGCAGCGGCAGCGCCCAAATGCAAGCCTCCGGCGACGCCGAGCGCGCCGCCGACCGCGCCGCCGAGCGCAGGGCCCATGCCCGGCTGCTCGGTCTCGGTCGTCGGCACGTCTTCAAGTTGCTCGCGCCCCATCCCGGGCGTCAGCAGGCTCACACGGTCTTCGCCAATGTCAGTAGAGCGCAAGCCCTCCACGGCTCGCTCGGCATCGGCGGGCGAATTGAAAATTCCAGCGACAGTGCTCATCAGGTTCCACTCGTTCGAGCCTGCGGGCCCCTCGGGCCAGCACACTCAGGCCGCCTTTCTCCGACCTTCCGAAGTGAGTTTTGAATAATACGCGAACAATTTCCAAGGGGAATTTAATGGATGAGATTTTACCACGACAACGTCTCACCCGACCCCAAATGTCTTTATCGGAAACGGCACGCATCGGCGGCAGAAGAAGGTTATTGAGTCGTCTGCCGAGACGTGTTAAAGTTCAAACGTCTTCAAGGAACCCACTCGTCGGAGCGACACATGATCGAAATCATAGAAAAGCACTTGCCGATGTCTGTGGGCGACGGCAAAGCGACGCGCAAGAAGAAGCCGCGCATACTAGCCATCACGACCGACTGCTGCACGGGCTGCGCCGGCTCGCCCGCCTGCATCGAATACTGCCCCATCGACGCCTGCATGTTCTGGGTGCCCGACGACGACCACACGCCATTCGGTCGCATAGAGGTTGACCCATACCTCTGCATCGGTTGCCAGAAGTGCATCAGCAAAGGCCCTGACGGAGCTTTCCTCGACGGCTGTCCCTGGGACGCGATTGAGATGGTTCCCACCGAAGACTGGGAGGCCATGCACGGTGTCAGTCTGCCCGACGCACCGCCGCCCCCTCCAACGCAGTAACTTTTCGTAGAACTTCTATCGTCCTTTCGAGATGCGGCGCTGAATGGCTTGGGCCGTCTGCGCCGCTTTCGCCTTCACATCGTCAGGCATCCCCGTGACTCCGAGCGCGTATCGCTCCACGTCGGCGAGGTCTTGCCCGTCACCGACGTAGTAGAGGCCGACGAGCGCATCACGCACCTGCTCATCATCAGGGGCGAGACGGAAGAGTTCGCCGCCGGACGTAAAGCCTTCACCGTCCCTCACCAATTTCTTCTCCACCGTCCCCGGCAGAGGCGCGCGGATTTCTCCCGTCTCGCCCGAAACATTTTTGAACTTAAGGAGGAGTGTGTCTCGCTTGACCTGCGCGCCTTCGTCGAGCGCCGTTAGCGTAACGCCTTCCGTCGCAGCCTTGACCGTGTAAGCGTTGAGCATCGCGCGAAGCTCCGCTCGCGAGAGCGGATCGCCGAAGCGTACGAGCGCGAGCGCCGCATTGCGACGAACTATCGGCTCGGAATCTTCAAGCAGTCGTGCGAGCGCCGCGTGAAAATCTTCCGAGTTGTGCTCAAGCCCCATCACCCATCCGGCTGTCATGCGTACGTCCGGCGAAGGACTCGCGGAGAGCGCGGCGACTTGCTTGTACCAACGGCTCGCGCCCTTATCGCCCTTCTCGATTCGCTCGGCAATCTGCGAGAGCGCGTGTTGCGTGTGGCGCGGGTTCCCTTCACTAAGATATCTATCTATGTCGGCGTCGCTCAGAGTTCGGCCGAACCAAGTCCAGTACCACGTCAGGAAAGGCACGACGACGAAGAGGACTGCCACGACGACGAGCGGCCACGGCGTGCGCCTGCGCCCCGTGCTCAGGGGAGCAACGCCCGGCTGCGCGCGGGCCCCGGCGGCGGGTAAATCACCGTTTCCTCCTCCTTGGGATGGCGGAGTGCTCATCTGTTTACTGTGGTTTGTAAAGCTGATAGAGCATCAGATAGACGACGACGCCCGTGATCGAGACGTAGAGCCAGAGCGGGTACGTCCAGCGCGCGATGCTCCGGTGGCGCACGAAATCACCACGCAGCGCACGACGCGCGGTGATGAAAACCAGCGGCACGATGACGACGGCCAGCGTGACGTGTGTGATGAGAATGACGTAGTAGACGGGGCGTACTAGCCCCTGTCCCGTGAACCGAACCGAGCCGTATTGTGCGTGATAGACGACATAGGAGACGAGAAAGAGCGTGGAGACCACCAGCGCCGAGAGCATGCAGGCGCGATGCGCGCGAATGTTCCCGCGTAAGATTTGGTAAAGGCCGGTGACGAGCAGGAGAAAGCTCGTTGCATTCAGCACGGCGTTGAGGTGCGGCAGAATCGAGTCGTTCATAGAGCCAGAGGCGCTTGGCCGACCCCTGTCGCCGCGCTCATAAATCTTCCCTTCCCTTCCTGATCGTCTCGCGCCCTTCTTCCGTGAGCGTATAAAAATCGTTGCCCAACTCTGCGAGCAGACCGCGCTCGACAAGGGTTTCGACCGCATCGAAGACCGAGCGACGCGCGTCCGGGTCGTTTCCGCCCGCCTCGAAAAGCTCGTGCAGGTCTAGCTCTTCCTTCCCCATCTCGCCGAACATCGACAGTACGCGCAGGGTCAACTCGTCCACGGCCAGCACCTCAAGCAAGAAACGCCTATCTAAGCGAAAGCCTCCGCGACCGCGCCGGTGTTTTCATACAAGTGGAAGTGCGTGACCTTGCCGCCGCTCAAACGAAAGACGAGCGCCCACTCGTTGTCGAAGGTCTTGCCTGTGGTCTTCACACGTCCGCGCTCGCGGCCAGGCACGACCACTTGGCTGCCTTCAGCGATATACTCTCCCGGCTCAAAGCTCTCGAACTCAACATTCGTTCCGAGTTGGACGAAGAACTCCTTGACGCCTTCATGACCGCGTCTCTGACCGAGATAGGGGACGACCGAAGGGCCCGGCGCGTTCCACACCACGTCCTCCGAGACGAGGGTGAGGATGCCGGGAATGTCGCCGCGTCCGAACGCCTCGAACAGTATTTCGATGACTCTCTTGTTCTCTTCTGTGCTCATCCTTCTACCTTCTTCTTTGGTGTGTGTGCAGGCTTCGCCGCGGGCGTCTTCTTTTCGCTTATCTCCTCATAGCCGCAGCGCTCACACTGCCACGCGGGGAAGACCTCCGCAGGCTGTGTCGCGTTCTGGTAGACAGCGCGGTCGGACGGAATGATCTTGCCTCCGCACAGAGGGCACGCGCGGCCACGTATGGTCTGCCGCTCGACATCGACCGCCGGTACTAGTTCGTCAGCCATATTTGTTGAATAGCGAATGGTTATAGTGAATGGTGAAAAGAGTCTGACGTTTACTGCTCGCCGCTCTGTTCGTCGCTGTCGTCGCTGTCGTCGGATTTTATCTTCTTGTACGCGACGGCGAAGATGGTACAGAAGATCGAGACGGGCGGGATAAGCAGGACGACGACGGCGAGGTTCATCGTGCGCGCCGTCGCATCGCCTGCATGATCGAGCGCCGAGCGGCACAGAGGACACTGCGCGAGTGCGGCTTCCGGAAAGGCGAGCGCGAGCGCCGCGAGCGCGAGCGCCGCGACGAAGAACAAACGAAAGTTACGTGTCCGTCTTGTCATTAACACACCTCACTCGTGCCCTGGCACAGTCGATTCGGCGGCGGCAGGCTCCGCCGAGGGTCGCGTCGTGCGTATCTTGAGCGCGCGGAAACTGTCGGGGAAGACGATGAAGAGGAGGCAGATGCAGATGACGAGCGTCGGGACGATAGTCAGCGCGAGACTCATGCGCTCGAAGCGCAGGTGCATGAAGTATGCAACGATGAGCGCCGCCTTAATAAGCGACAGTCCGATCAGGATGGTCAGGAAGATACGCAGGTCGTGAATCTTGATGTAGGCGAGGAAGACCTCGAAGACCGTCAGCCCGAGCAGCCCCAAAAGCACGTTGAGGAAGAGACGCGTCCCGCCCTCGAAGTGGACGTGCTCGGCGGCGCGTGCCGGGTTGATCTCATCGCCGACAGCGAACGGGTTGATGCCACGCTCGCGCATCGTCAGCGCCGGGACGGCTATAAACGTCAGCGCCAGAAGCAGACAGACCGCTATGAAAAAGAGGTTGTCAATCGTCAGGAAGCTCCCCGCGTCCGCCGCGCTCTTGCCCGCGAGCACGATAAAGCCCGCCGCCAGCAACACGCAGACACCCATCAGGATCATGTCGGACTTCTTCAACAAGCCCCGAATCGCCCCATCTGCCATTCTCGACTGCCTCCTTACTTAGCGGCTAGAGGTTAGAGGCTAGAGGCTAGTTGAAAGCTGGCTCTTAACTAGCCTCTAGCCTCCAGTCTCTAGCCTCTAGTTACCTCCCCATATCCACGGACATCAGATAGATGAGCGGGAAGACGAACATCCAGACGAGGTCTACGAAGTGCCAGTAAAGCCCGCTGATCTCTACGTCTTCGTGGCGCGTCTTGGAGATGCGTATGGCGACGATGCCTAAGTAGGCGACGCCCGTGAAGACGTGAAACATGTGCAGCCCCGTTAGCGCGAAGAAGCTTGCGCCGAAGAGCGGCGGCGACTGCGGCCAGCGATGCGCCCATTCGCCCGCGAGCCGGAAGGGCCTCAGGCCCTCGTCAATCAGATGCTTCCATTCGATAAGGTGGAGGACGAGGAAGGCAAGGCCGCCGAGCATCGTCGCGCCGATCCAGCGCCGTGCCGACTTCAGACGGTTATTCGCCGAAGCCCTTACGGCCATCACCATCGTGAAGCTTGACGCCAAAAGGAAAAGGGTCATCGTCGTCGAGAAGATGATCGAAGGGTAGAACGGAAACGGAGTCGGCCACTGGTCGCTCGCCGCGCGCGCGTATGAGTAGCCGACGAGGAGCGCCGAAAACGTCATCGCATCCGACACGATGAAGAGCCACATGCCGAGCTTGCGATGGCCGACGCGGTACGGCAGCGCCCCCCCGTCCCAGTCGGTCGCCGGCAACTGTGCAACATGCGCTTCAGTGCTCAAGCCCTCACCTCCAGAAGAAAAGTAACAGGAAAAGAAAGACCCATAAACCGTCCATGAAGTGCCAGTAAATCCCGACCACATCCGTCATCGCGCGACGCTTCACGTCGGCCTGGGCCCCACGCTCGCGCCGGATATAGGCGTAGAGGTATGCGAGCGCCGCAATCCCGCCCGCGAGGTGCAGCGCGTGCAGCCCCGTCAGCACATAGAAAAAAGAGCTGTGCGGGTTCGACGCGAGATAGACGCCCTGCCCGACGAGTTGTCGCCACGCAAGGAGCTGCGACGCAAGGAAGCCGAGTCCGAGCAGGAGCGTCACCGTCAGCCAGAGCTTGTAGCCCGCCTCTTCCGCGTGCCGCAGTGCTGATCTTGCGCGCGAGAACGTCAGACTGCTCAAAACGATCAGCCCCGTGCTGAGATAGACGAAGGAGGGTATCTGCCCGCCGCGCCAGTCAGTGGTCGTCGATACCCCCGAACGGACGATGTAGGCGCTGGCGAGCGCAGTGAACATCATCAGTATCGAGGCCATCCCCACGAGCACGCCGATACGGTAACGGTCGGGTGAGAAACGACGCGGCTCGTCTCCGCCGCCGGGGCCGCCGCCACCCGGGCCGCCACCGCCGGGCCCTTTGCCGTTGCCGCCCTTGCCCCGCCCGCCGCGACGGCGTGTGCTTGCGATGTCGAGGACGGCCTCTGTCCGCTCGACCTTCTTGTTACCCGTGAACGTCGTAGCCATTACCGTGTCCGTTTCCCGTGCTCGCAACAACGTTGCGGCCCGTCTCGTCCGGCGTCGTCTGCATCACGTAATCCTCGGGTGCGCCCGGCACACCGTACTCGTATGCGCCGCGGTAGACCGTGGGAACCTTGCCGCCGAAGTTGTCGTGCGGCGGCGGCGTCGCCGTCGTCCATTCGAGCGTCGTCGCCTCCCAGGGGTTATCGCTCGCGCGCTTACCCTTAAACATGCTCCAGAAGAAGTTGACGATGAAGACGGACTGCGCCGCCACCGTGATGATGGCCGCCCACGTGACGAAGTGGATGAGGGAGTAAGCCGGGCCGTTGAAGCGGTAGATGAACTCCACCTTGCCGTTGATGATCTCGTAGAACTGCGAGTAGCGGCGTGGCACTCCGACCAGACCCATCGCGTGCATCGGGATGAAGATGGCGTAGACGCCGATGAGAGTCGGCCAGAAGTGAATCTTCGCCAGCGTCTCGTTCATCATCCGGCCAAACATCTTCGGGAACCAGAAATATGTACCCGCGAACATACCGAAGATGGCCGCCACACCCATCACGAGATGGAAGTGCGCGAGCACGAAGTATGTATCGTGCATCGAGAGGTCAAGACTCGACTGTCCAAGAACGAGTCCCGTGATGCCGCCCGCGACGAAGAGCGAAACGAAGCCGATGGCGAACAGCATCGGCGAAGCGAAACGAATGCGCGCACCCCAGAGTGTCCCGAGCCAGTTGAAGGTCTTGATGGCCGAAGGCACGCCGATGGAGAGCGTGAGCACGGAGAAGGCCGCGGCTGTCAGAGGAGCCATGCCGCTGATGAACATGTGATGGCCCCAGACGAAGAAGCCTAGAAGCCCGATGGCAAACATCGCAAAGACCATCGCGCGATAGCCGAAGATGGGCTTGCGCGCAAACGTCGAGAGAATGTGCGAGGTCGCGCCCATGCCGGGCAGAATCGCGATGTAGACTTCCGGGTGTCCGAAGAACCAGAAGAGGTGCTGCCACAGAATCGGCGAGCCGCCCGCGTGGTCGATAACGGTCGTGCCGTTGCTCAAGCCTCCGGGTACGAAGAAGCTCGTCCCGGCGTTATGGTCGAGGAACAGAAGGACGCCCGCGGCGAGCAGGACGGGGAACGCAAGCAGCGCCAGCACGGCCGTCGTGAACCAGGCCCAGCACGTCAGCGGCATACGCATGAGCGACATGCCTTTCGTGCGCAGGTTCAAGAGCGTCACGATGAAGTTCAGTGCGCCGAGGAGCGAACCGATGCAGAAGATGGCGATACTGATGACCCAGAGGTTGACGCCCATCCCCTGCCCCGGCACGTTCAAGAGGTCGCCGATGGCCGAGAGCGGCGGGTATCCCGTCCATCCGCCCGTGGGGCCGATGACCGAACCGCCCGAGGCGAAGATGGCGCTCACGAGTACCATCAACCCCACGAAAGTCGTCCAGAACGAGAGCATGTTCAGCACGGGGAAGGCCATGTCGTCCGCGCCGATCTGGATGGGCAGGAAGTAGTTTCCGAATCCGCCCTGCGGCGCGGTCGTCAGCACGAAGAAGACCATCATCGTGCCGTGCATCGTGACGAGCGAGAGGTAGAACTCCGGCGTCATCACCCCGCCCGGTGCGCCCGCGGGGAAGATTTGCCCGAGCAGCGGCCACGCGTGATCCGGCCAGGTCATCTTCATCCGCATCAGGATGGACATGAGCATCCCGAGGACGACCGAGAAGAGCGCGAGCAGGAGATACTGGATGCCGATGACCTTATGGTCGATGCTGAAGATGTACTTTCGTATGAAGCTCGTCGGCGCGTGATGTGCGCCCGCGTGGTGCTCGCCCGTGTGCCCTTCTTCCCCGTGGGGTTCGACCGTGATATCAGCTTCTGCCATCTCCAAGCTCCTTCAAGTCTCGCGCAGCTTCCAAGCGTGCGCGGGGTACGGGGTCGGGTTCAGTAGGTAATGGGATACTGCTTGACCAGCTCGCCCACGCGCTTCTGGAACTGCGCCTGTGGAAGCGTGATGAGCGAGATGTACTCGTCGTCGGGCAGGACGAGCATGTAGCTGCGCATCTTGTAGTGCTGCTGGCCGCAAAGCTCCGCGCAGGCGATCTCGTATTGCCCCGTCTTCTGCGGCGTGAAGTGGACTTTGATGTCGAGTCCGGGCACGGCGTCCTGCTTGAAGCGAAGCGGCGGCACCCAGAAGCTATGCGTCACGTCGCGCGAGGTGAGCGTCAGCTCGACGGGCCGATTGACCTGCAAGATGAGAGTCTGCGTGACCGCGTCGTCCTGTGCCGCCGGGTCTGTGTTGTCGAGACCGATGTAGTTGATCGACTCGTCGCTGATCTTCGCCGGGTTGGTGCGCCCGAACACGCCGTCCGCGCCGGGGTAATGAAAGTTCCACTGGAACTGCTGCGCAAGGACTTTGACCTGTGCAGAACCGGCGGGCGCTGGATTCATGTGGAGGTTCCACCAGACGCGCTGGCCGAGCAGCGCGAGGATGATGAAGATGGTGGCGGTCACTGCCGTCCAGATGATCTCCATCCGGTTGTTGCCGTGCGTGTAGACGGAGCGCTCGCCGCTGCCCGTGTCGCGGAAGCGCCAGACGGCGTAGCCGAGCGCCATCTGCGCCGCGACGAAGGCGATGCCGACGACGATGATCGTCAGGATGAACTGGCGATCATAAGCCGGGCCATGTTCGGAGATGGACGCGGGGAACCACCAACGCCCGCTCATGAACATCCACACCGAAAGGATGGTCATCACCCAGAGGAACAACGCAAGCGCACGACCCATAGCACCTCCGAAGTAGACAGTAGAAGAAGACAGTAGTCAGTAGTCAGTAGAAAAATCTTTATTAATGAATCGTCCGATTATCAGTGTCAACGCCCGCCTTGCGGAGCCTACTGTCTACTGACTACTGTCTACTGTCTACTTATTCAAAACCATCAGCCCGAACAGGACGGGCAGGTAGAGCACGGAAGCGAGGAGCAGCCGACGCGCGCCCTGACGCGAATGGACAAGGGCGGCGTGGATGCTCGTCCCAAGGAAAAGTAAGCCGAGCAGAAAAGCGCCGTAGAAGTAGACGGCCCCGGTCGTCCCCAGAATCGTCGGCAAGAGGCTGATGGGGATGAGCAGCAGAGACCAGATGACGATCTGCTGCGAGGTCAGACGACCGTCAGGCTCGACGACGGGCAGCATCAGAATCCCCGCGCGCGCGTAGTCTTCGCGGTACATCCAAGCGATGGCGAGGAAGTGCGGAAACTGCCACGCGAACAGAATGGCGAACAGCGCCCATGCCTCCATCCCTGCCTGACCCGTCGCCGCCGTCCAACCCATCAGCGGCGGCATCGCGCCGGGAAAAGCGCCGACGACCGTCGAGAGTGAGCTGCGCGTCTTGAGCGGCGTGTAGCAGAGCAGGTATCCGACGATGACCGTGATGCCGAAGGCCGCCGTCAGAAGATTGACGAAGACGGCGAGGTAGACTTCGGCGAGAATTGTTAGTGCGAGTCCGAAGGCGAGCGCCTGCGCCGCGCCGAGCTTACCCGAGGGAAGCGGGCGCGTGAGCGTACGGCGCATGCGGGCGTCGAGGCTCCGCTCCATGTACTGGTTGAGCGTCGCTATCCCCGAAGAGAGAAGCGCGATGCCGAAGAGCGAGTTGAAGAGCGCGACATAGTCGAAACGCCCTTTTGAGCCGAGGCAGAAGCCCGCAGCCGATGTGAGCACGATGAGGAAAGTGATGCGCGGCTTGGTCAACTCGACAAAGGCCGAGAGCTTTTCGCGCAATGCCAGCGGCGCGCTCACGCCCGCCACTGGCAATTCGGAACTGACTTCTAGAGCGAACTCCTTCATGGATAAATGCTGCTTCCCTTTTGAAGAAAAACCCCCGCCTTGTCTCAGTGATGGCCGCCGAGCATCGGGATGTCGAGCGCGGGCAGCAACCGGAGTGCGCCCTGCTCGACGTTCTCGGCGGTCAACTGCTGTGCGTCGAAGCTGAAGTCGGTCTGCTTGCTCTCGCTGGGGCCGACCGTGACACTCTGCGTCAGACCCTTCGGATACTTCTCATGCCATGCGGTCAGCGTATAAGTGCCGGGCGGGACGCCCTTGATCTCGAAGTGGCCGTCCTTGTCCGTGACGGCGAAGAACGGGTGCGAGAGCACAGCAACGAAGGCGCGCATCCAAGGGTGCTGGTTACACTTGACGGGGATGACCGTCTCGTTGCGCTTGAATTGTTTCGTGATCGGGGCCGCGCCCGGCGCTTGACCCTGGTTGAACTTTTCATTCTGCTTCGCGTCCACGTTGACGTTGTGCGCGGTCTGGTCTGAGTTGATGATGTTGAATGACTGATTGACCTGTACGCCCTGAACGTGCGGCACGTAGTGACAACCGTGCTGGTCGAGCGTCGCCGCCTGCGCCGGGGGGTCAAACTTAAAGCTCTTGATGCTCTTGTCGCCGGCCTTGCCGTCCGAGATGTAGACGAGGACGTTTGCGAGCTTGTCGCCGTTGACGACGATGTCTTCGGTATGCGCGTCCGGACTCGCCGACGCGCAGAACGGATCGGCGTCCATACTGATGGGCTTGAGCGCGGGCGTTGCGCCGTTGAACTTGATCGTCCCGGCGATTGAACCCTCCTGTCCCGTAGGCTTATAGGGCGTCAGCGCGACCTCCGCCGAGTCGTCGCCACTCGCGTCGGCTGCGTCCGTCTCGTCGTCGGCACTCTTCGAGCAGGCGACGGCAAAGGCGAGCAGGCAGAGGGCTGCGAACAGCGCGACCAGAAACCGCGCGCGGGTTGAATGCATTGGATAAAACCTCCTCAAAGATAACTTGAACGCATGATACCGCGAATCATTCACGGCGAGAAATCACGCGCACGCGCCGATGCAGCCTGACGCCAACGCTCGCGAACTCCAACGCGCCAGCGACGCCGCGTCTGCCGCGAAGAGACCTGAATCCTTCCCGCTCGCCTGCCGTCGAAGCGGCTTGCGCTCTGCCTGTTCCCGCCGCGACTCACGCCACGCCTGTTCAAAGCGGCGTGCGCCATGCGCGTCTCGCCTCTGCCACCGCCGCGGTGTGACGCGACGTGACCGGCCTGTGCCTGTGTGCCGCCCGGCTGTGTGCCGCTCGGCGCGGGCGCGCGTGCGGGCGGGGTTGAGCGTGCGCGCGCCTGCTCTTCGGGTGTGAGCGAGAGCAGGTAGCGCACGAGCAGGCGTGCGTGGTCGCCGTTGTAGTCGGCGGCGGTGGGCGGAAGCGGGCCGTTGAAGACCCAGCGTTCGCCGTCGCGCTTGAACAGAGCGGAAGGCATCGCCGTCCCCGGCATGATGCGCTGCGGGTCTAAGAGCCAGCGGAATGTCCAATCCTGTTTGAGCCGCTGCCCGGCTTGTAGGAAGTTGGGCGCGGTCGCCGTCTGGTCGTGTGCGGCGTCGCCCGTCATGTGGCACTTCAGGCAGGGCGCGGCCTGCGAAGTGAACAGCGAGCGTGCGAGGTCGCGCTCGGCATCGGTCAAAGGCTCAAGGTCTTGTTTGATGTAAGGCTCCTGCTGCGCCGAGACGGCGAGGAAGAAGCGTGCGAGCGTGCGCAGCTCGTTCGGCGAGAAGCTGAAGGTCGGCATACGCACACGCAGGTATGTGCGGACGCCGTTGCGATTCTCGCCCGGCTGCGGCTTAAGTGCGCCCGACATATTTGCGCCTGCTTGCTGTTGAGCAGTGCCGCCTTGAGCCGTTTGTGTCGCCGCACCGCCGATGCCGGGCCCCGACTGTTTGTTGGCCGCGTCACCGCGCCCCTGACCGGACTCGTTCGGGGCGCTGCTGCCCTGTGTGCTCTCCATCCTCTGGCCGCCGAGGTTGATGCACTCCTTGTTGCCGTTGCTTAACGATGGGTCGCAGAGGAAGCGAAGCAGCCAGTTCGGATCGACGCGTGCGCCCTCGGTCATCAAGCCGGGCGGGAGTTGTTCGGGCCCCAACTGTATGTCGCCGAGCGTGCCGCCCTGCTGGTATTGCGGAAGTCCCCAGAGCACAGCCTTCTGTCCGACCTGAACCGAGTGACACCCCATGCAGTTGTACTTCTTCACGACCCACCAGCCGTCTTGAACCGCCTTTTGCTGATCGGTCGGATTGTAGAAGAGCGACGCGGGCACGTTCGCGCCCTCCGCGCCGACGCTTCCCAGAAGGAAGGTCGTGAGCGCGGACTTCCATTCATCCTTTAGAAACGGCTTGGGCATGCGCAGGTGTTCGCGCGGGTCTTTCTCTTTGCCCCTGTCGTAGATGCCCGGGTCGGCGAGCTTATGCTCGAAGAACCCGCGATGGTTGTACCAGGGTTCCTCCTTCTTCTTGCGCGACCCGCTGCCCGCCGCGCCCGACGCACCGCCCTCCGAACTCGACGTGCCACCCTCCGAACTCTCTCCGCCGCCCGCGGCGCTCTGCTCCGGTTCTCTGCCCTCCTCGGCGAGTTGTGTCATTCGCGCGAAGTCGAGCCGTTCGAGCGGCGTCGCGCCCTCGGCAGACAACTCCTTGCCGATGCGCTGCTCGTCCTCGAAGCCGCGTATCTCGTGACACCCCGCGCAGCCGTACTGCTTGATGAGCGTCTTGCCTTTGGACGCGAGCGCCGGGTCGTCCATGAAGGAGGCATCGGGGTATTGCACGGGTTGTGTGAGCGACATCAGGTAGGTCGCGATGTCGCGCGAGTCCCCGTCCGACAGGCGGAAGTTGGGCATCACCGTCATGTTCTGCACCTGAAGCTCCGCGCCGTCGTTCGGGCAGCGCGAATGCTTCACGGTGTCGAAGACGAAGTCTTTGCCGTTCTTCTTGTAGTCGTCGGGCGTCAGGTCGCGCTTCTCCTTCGGGCAATAGGGCGCGGTGCGTTCGCGCGGATTATGAATCCAGCGAACGATGTAATCGAAGTTCTCCTTCTGCCCAACGCGCGTCAGGTTGGCCGCGAACTCGCCGCCGAGCTTCTGCTCGCCCTCGCCGATTGAGTGGCATGCAAGACAGCCGCGCGTCTTGAAGAGTTCCTCGCCGTGCTTACTGTCGCCGGGCGGCTGCGACGCAAGCTGGCCTTCGAGCGCCGACTGCCAGATGTAAGCGGCGATGGCCTTGCGCTCGTCGTCCTGCTGCGTGGGCGGGACGATGGAGTTGCTACCGCCGGAGAGATACCAGAAGGTCGGCATCTTTGTGCCGGGACGAAACGCCTGCGGGTCTTTAAGCCATTCGGGTATCCACTCCTTTCGGAGTTTCAGGCGCGCGTCCTTCAGATTGGGCCCGACCTTCTTCTGATCCTGCATCAGGTAGCGAGTCTGCGTGTTGAGCTGGTCGATCTTCGCCTCGATCTGGCTGTTGGTGACGACGAGCGATTCGGCGCGCGCGAGGAGTTGCGTCGCGCGCTCGTCCGAGACGCCGGGAGCGCTACTGTCCGCGCGCGCCACCTTCGCCTCGTGCTCGTTGGCCGTGACCTCTTCTTCAAGCTGTTTAGAGAGCTGGCGCGTGTTCGACAGTGCGTCCGCTTCGCGGTCAAAGCCCTCGTAGCGATGGCAGCCGACGCAGCCGCGCTGGTAGAACAAGTCCTTACCCTCGGTCAGGGTCGGTGCGCCTTGCAGCACGCGGTCTGCGGTGTGGCACTGATTACAGCCCGCCTCCGTATTCTCTTTCGAGAAGAGCGGGTGCAGCCAGAACTTGTTTTCGCCGTGCCCCTTCTCAATCGAAGTGGTCGCGCGACCGTTGCCCCAGTGGCAGCTTGAACAGCCGAACTTCTCGGGGTCGTGAATCTTCAGGAGTTCCGAGTCGGGATGACTGACGAAGGCGCGTGCGAGCATGTCTGGACGGCTGGCGCGGCCACGCCCGGCGGGCATCATGTCAGAGGCGCGAATCGGGATGGTAGAGCGCACGCCGAGGTGGCATGATTCGCAGCGGTCAACGATCATGTCGCCGTTGATGTTCACCTGCCTCAGCCCGAAGTCAAACTTATCAAGCCCCGCGCGCGTCAGCCTCACCTGCTGCTCCGTCACCGAGGTCACGTTGTTCTTCAGATACTCTTCGCGCTTCTTTTCGAGGTCGCTCGCGGGCTTCAGCAACTCGCCCTTCTCGGCGAGGAGCCTGCCCTTCTCGTCCTTCAGCGAGACGTACTTCTCTTGAAGCTGGTCGTAGTTGAATTCAGTCTTGACGGTCTTGTTGCTCTCATCGTCCGCGGGCATTTGGACTACGGACTTCTGGCTCTTCATCTCGTCAACATTGCGGCGCAGCTTCGGCTTGTTCTTGTCGTCCGTGGTCTCGACATTATAGGCGGCGACCGTGATACGCCCGCGTCGATTCTGGAACTCGTCGGAGATGGCGTCGAGCTGTTTGTCGATGAAAGAGACTTTCTTGTCCAACTCCGCCTGCTTCGGCTTGACACTTTCGCGCGCGGCCGTCGCTTCGGCGTTGAGTCGCAGATACTCGTCGCTCTTCCTGACCTCTTCCTCGGATTTGAAGCCGCGTTTCTGAAGCCGCGCAAGATAGCGGTCGTAGCGCTTGGCGAAAGACTGCTGGTAGCCCTTCCAGGGGCGCATGCCGTAGACCTCGTCGTAGAGCGACCAGACGAGCACGCCCGTCAAAAGCAGCGCCGAGATGAGTAGGATAAAGCTCGTCGTGCGGCTCGTGATGGGGTCGGGCGTGGGCCCTTCCGCCGGGGGTTCATGCTTGACCAGTTTGTCGGTGTCAGGAGTCTCTGCCACGGGGTTAGCTCCTCCGCTCGGAATACCTTCAGACGTTGAACCAGGGCGTGACCCAGATGTACTTGATCGTAAAGACGAGTCGCAGAATCAGCTTGATTGGGAACAGCCACAGCACAGAGATAGCGAAGAACTGAAACGTCAGATATTGCAGGATGCTCGTGCGCGCGAGAATCTTGCTCTCGAAGCTGTCCGAAGTTTTCGCCCACTCCCACAAACGCCGCGGCGAGGCGAGGTACGAAAGCTCGAACCGCCTTCTCAACATTAGCCAGTGGAAAAACAGTCCGCCGACGAGGAAGATAAATCCGACCACCAGCGCGCCGAAGATCGCCTTCCAGGGGTATGTGTTCATGAAGGGCAGCCCCCAACCGGCGACGACTTCGTGGAGGTCTCGGTTGCGGTCGAAGACCACTGCGTTGTGATCCCACGTCTGTCCCGGCCAGAACCAAATCCAGCCGGGGCCCCGTATGAACGTCCCGATAATGATGAGGATGATCCACATGAAGAAGCCCCACAGGAACATTGAGACGGCGAAGCGCCTCTGCTTCCATGTGTAGTAGCCGTTCCCCAGAGGGTTCGCGTCCACATACGGGAAGACCATCAGCCCGATGATGAGCAGGCTCGGCATCACGACGCCCGCGATCCAGGGGTCGAAGTAGACGAGCATCTCCTGAAGGCCGAGGAAGTACCACGGCGCTTTTGAAGGGTTCATCGTCAGGTTCGGGTTGGCCGGCTCTTCCAAAGGGGCGTTGATGAGAATCGACCACACGAACAGGATGACCGTCACGATGATGGCGGCAAGGAACTCTATCCGGACGAGGTAGGGCCAGACGTGCAGCTCGCGCGCCCATCCCGGTCGCCACGGCAGCGTCTTGCGATGGTGCGTCTTGGCAAGCTGCGGATCTGCCTCAAGTTGCGCGACGAGCCGGTCGTTATCGCGCGACTGTTTCAGCCCGAGCCAAGTGAAGAAGGCGACGAGCGGAATCATCGCGACGATGGGGATGTTATCCGCCGCCGAACTGATCGTCCATAACTGGTGCCAGTCCTGAACCCTCAAAGCCCAGACGACGATCAGCAGCACGCCCACGGCGAGCAGGATCATCCCGCGCGTCAAACGGAAGCGACTCCGCCCCTCCAACCCCGCAACGTTTTCCATCTCCGAAGCCTCCGCTTTCGATAAAACCGAAGGTCAGAACACAAGAAGCCCGCTTGTACCCGCTTCGTTAAAGTGACTTGCCCGCAAGAAAAACGAACCAGCTCTGCGCTATCTCTTCCGAAGTTTTCACTCCTTTAGAGCTAAGAGAGCTAAAGCCTTCACCTCTTCACGGCCTTCATCTCGGATTCGAGCATGACGGGCGCGGGCCCCGAGATGCCTCCGTCCTTGCGTATGCGCCAGAAGTGGACGGCCATAAAGATCGAGATGACGAGCGGGATACCGATGCAGTGCCAGATGTATGAGCGCAGCAACGCATTGGCGTCAACAATCGAGCCGCCGAGGAGTCCGAAGCGCACATCGTTAAAGGGCGTCATCCCGAGCTGCGGCCCGAACGGGCCTTCATGCCCGAGCAGCGGCGTGGCGCGCGCCATGTTCGTGCCCACCGTCACCGCCCAGAAGCCGAGCTGATCGTCAGGCAGCAGATAACCCGTGAACGAGAGCAGCAAGGTGAGCACGAGCAGGACGACCCCGACGCACCAGTTGAACTCGCGCGGACGCTTGTATGAGCCGGTCAGCACGACGCGGAGCATATGGAGCCACGTCGTGATAATCATCAAGTGCGCCGCCCAGCGGTGCATGTTCCTGAGGAGCTTGCCGAAGGGTACGTCGTGTTCGAGGTACTGTATATCGCGGAACGCCTGAATCTTGACCGGGTGGTAATAGAACATCAAAAGCACGCCGGTGAAGGTGAGCACGATGAAGAGATAGAAGGTGATGCCGCCCATGCCCCAAGTGAAGGAGTAGCGCGTCGCGTCGCGGTTGACCTTCGCCGGGTGCAGGTGCAGAAAGACGTTCGAGAGAATCGCCAGAGAACGGTTGCGCGGGTCGGAGCGGTCGTGCGAGACACGGAAGATAGACTTCCAGAGCTGCGTCTGCTGCGGGTCTTTGTAAGACTTGGCCTCGGCCTCGGCGCGCTCGCGGAGCGCCACCGCCTGCACGCGCGCCTTGTCTAACAGTCCCCCGCCCTGCGCCTTCAAATCCTGTCGGCCATCGCCGTTCCCATCGGGTCGTTCAGGCTCCATACGCTTCCCCCCAACCATCCCCAAAACGTTTCGGAGAAACCAGACCCCTGCTCGTTGTCTACTTCCGCTTCACTTCCGAGTTTACGTTTAACTTCCGAGCTTCCATTTAACTTCCGAACTCCCGCTTCACTTCCAACTTGCTAGATGCTGACGAATGCGCCTTCCTGCCCGTTGCCTTCGTCGAAGCGTTTCGTGCCGCCCTTCGGCCAGTCGTAGAGACGATTGGTATCGACGACGATCTGACCTTCGGGGTCGAGCTTGACGTGCGCGCGATCCATCGGGCGCGGCGCAGGCCCCTCGAAGTTAATCCCCTCGCTGTCGTAGCCGCTGCCGTGACACGGACACTTGAACTTGTTCTCGCTCGACTTCCAGTCCGGCGTACAGCCGAGGTGCGTACACTTCGCGTAGATGACGAAGAGGCGCTCGCTGTTCTTGACGACCCAGACGCGATGCTGCTGCTGCCACTTCGTATCGACGCCGAGCGAGTAGTCGCCGGGGAAGCCGATGCGGAAGATGCTCGAAGGCTCGAAGACCGTGCGCGCCAAAAAGAAGCGCAGGAACATGAAGAAGTCTACGGCGAGAAAAGAGAAGATGCTCCCCCAGACGATGCGTCGGCGGAGCTTGTTAATGGGAGGGTCGGGCGCGCTCTGTACCAAGGGCCCCGCGGGCTGTTTCGCAACGGCCTTCGTCACGCCCTTGTTAATCGAAGGGGTCGGCGTCGAAGCGGCCAACGAAGCCCCGCCCGTCGGCGCGACGCGCGCGGCGGGCGGCGTGGCCGCAGGGACTTCCTTCGCGGGAGTGTCGCCCACAGGAGCCGCGTCGGCGATTGTGCCCTTCGATGCGAGTCGAGCCGAAGGAGGGACGACCGTCCGCTCACGCTGAGGCACAGGCTCGCGTTTGACTGGCTCGCGTTTGACGGTGTCACCACGGGCTGCGGCGAGCAGGTCGCCGACGGAGGGGCGTGCGCCCTCGCTCGGTTCCTCTCTCGCCGGTTTGCCCCCTGGTTCGTCGTGCGGAGTGCCCTGAGCACTCTCGGCGGGCGGAGTCGGATTGTCGTTCTGATCCACGCCGCGACCTCCCTTCGAGTTAACTGCTTTGACTTAAGAACTTGTCAGCAAGCCGGGGCTATCGTGTGCAGGCCGCGCGCGACACGGTACAATTCACCGCAGAGGAGCCTTTCATGCTCGACTTCCCGCGCGTGGATTCAAATGCTTATGCGTAACATGAAGTGCGCCGCACCCAAATAACGTATATAAATGGCTTGGCTTCGACCAGAGTTATACCCTTTTTCAACTCCGCGTGGCAACATTTATTTTTTCACCGAAAACGACTAACTTCCAACGAAACGCGTGCCGGTCTCCGCCGCCCGTCGCGCACACCGAGAGCCTTTAAGCGGACAGAAAAATGACTTCCAAACCACACGTCATCTTCTACACGAAACCGGGCTGTCACCTCTGCGAGGAAGCCCTGCGCGAGATCGGAAACTCCGGCTGCGAAGGCCGTTTCACGTTCGAGGAGATAGACATTCTCTCCGACCCCGAACTCGAACGCCGCTACGCCACAGAGATTCCCGTCGTCCTCATCGACGGCACACACGCCTTCAAATACCATGTGACCGCTGAAGAGTTCCGGCGCGCCATTCAACAGGCAGAAGCCTGACCGCAAGGGGAGGGCGTATGAGAAGTAGGAACACTGAACGATGAACTGAAGGCGGCTCTTAGTTCATCGTTAAGCGTTCCTACTTCAGCGTTCCGCTGACGCCCTCCCTCACGGTCGGGCTTCTGCCATCTGTAGGCTTCTGTTCCGGACTCTAAGGCGCGAAGCGTTTACGGTATTCGATTGATGAGAGGAATGCTTTGACCATCTCCGCCTCGTGGAAGTCGCCGCCAAACTGGTTGAGCTTTGAGAGCCAGAAGTTATAACCGGAGAAGTCCGTATTCGGCGCGTCGTCCGGGTTGCGTCTGAGATAGCCGAAGTATTCCATCAGCACGAAGGCGGGACGGAATTCGGCGGTCTTTAAGTCCGCGTCTTCCGCAATCAGGCGCAGAACGCTCGCGCGCGTCTCGCGTCCGTCGGAGAGGCGAGCCGCGAGGTCTGACTCCTCCGCTGCCGTAAGAACATCTCCGGCGTTCGCGTCGAGCGCGGCGACGTACTGCGCGGGCGTCTGCCCCGTCGGGTAACGCGCGACGAACTCGGGGCGCGTGACAATCTCCTCCGTAAGCTTCTGCTTGTTGCGCTCAAGCTGCCCCTGCCAATCCCCGACACCAACGACGATGCCGTTTCCGATCTCCTGCGTGTCCTTCAGAAAGTCGTCGAAGCGGATGGGGACGGGTCTGCCCGGCAGGTTGCCGTAGGCGGCCTTGTGCAGGCGATAGACGAGGAAGCCCGTCTCCTGAAATTCGATGGAGAGGAAGAAGGCGGCGCTGGTGTCGATGCGCTTTACTTCGAGGCAGAAGCTGTTGCCGTTGCAAACGTCGAGGCCGTTCTTCCAGAAGGCGAGGCCGTCGGCGTCCGGCTCGCGGTTGAGGAAATCGAGATAGTGCTGGCGGACGAAGAAGTCGGAACGGTCGAGCGGGTTCGTGGGACTCGTCGCCGGGTCGTCGTCGTTAATCGTCAGCACACGGCTTACGGGAGGGTCGAGCGTGCCCTTGCCCTTAAGATTGTTGAGTGTCAGGTTAACCGTCTCGTCCCCCTCATGCGTGTCGTCGTTCGAGACGAGCACAGTGAAAGTCTTCAACGTCTCGCCGGGCGCGAAGTGCAGAGTGCCGCGCGCCGTCGTGTAGTCGCCGCGCGACGTGGCCGTCCCGTCGCTCGTCGCGTAATCGACGAACAGCTCGACCGAGGTGTCGCCCGCTCGTGTGACGCCGATTGAAGCGCCGCCCGCGTCTTCGTTTGTGACGAAAGAGGCCGAGCTGAAATGGATTTCGACCGGCGTCGGCGTCGGCTGCGGAGGAAGGGTCGGCCCGTTATCGGCGACCGAGAAGATTTGGCCCGTGCCTGTGCCCGCGCCGTAACTTGCAAGGTAGAGGTTCCCGGCCTCGTCCTCGCCGAAGGTGGAGATGTCGATGCTCGTGTCGAGCAGTTGCGTCGTCTGCCACACGCCGTTCTGTTGACTCGCTCCCCAGATACGCCCGCTGCAATAGTCGCCGTAGAAGTAAAGCCCCTGCATGCGTGGGAACGTGCGGCCACGATAGATGTACCCGCCCGTGACGGAGCAGCCGAGACTGTGGTCGTACTCGATGACCGGAAGCGTCAGTCCCGTCTGGTCACACTGCGCGTTGTTGAAGCAGTGCAGCCCCTCCATCATCCTCCAGCCGTAATTCTGCCCGCCCGTGCTGGCCGCCGTCTGGAAGTCCACTTCCTCAAAGAGTCCCTGCCCCACGTCGCCGATGTAGAGGTCTGAGGTCGCACGGTCGAAGGAGAAGCGCCATGGATTGCGAAGCCCGAGCGCCCAGATTTCGGGGCGGAAGCCCGCGCGACCGACGAAGGGATTGTTCGCGGGCGTGGTGTAGGTGAAGGGCCTGCCGGTTTCCGTATCGAGGCGGAGAATCTTGCCGAGCAGTTCAAGCGGATTCTGCGCGCGGTTGCCGGGGTCTCCGGCCGAGCCGCCGTCGCCCATGCCGATGTAGAGTTGTCCGTCGCGCGGGCTGAAGGCAAGCTGTCCGCCGTTATGATTGTCGAAGGGCTGCGCGATGGTGAGGATTATCTGCTCGCTCGCGGGGTCTGCCGCGTCCGGGTCGGCGGTGCTCCGACGGTAACGTGCGATGACCGTGTTGCCGCTCGTGTTCGTGTAGTCAACGTAGAAGTAACCTTTGTCGGCATAGTTCGGCGGGAAGGCGAGTCCGAGCAGACCGCGCTCGCTGCCCGTGCTGACGCGGTTCGAGATGCTGAGAAAGGGCGTCGAGAGCAACACGCCGTTTTTGATGATGCGGATTTGGCCGCCCTGCTCGACGACGAAGATGCGGTTGCTTCCGTCGCCCGCGTTGTAGATTCCGATGGGCTGCGTCAATCCGCCGATGGGCGAGGTGATGGCGAGCGTTGGCAACTCTGCTGCGTCCGGACTCTGTGTGCGGAAAGAGCGTGCAGCGCCCGCGCGTTGATAGGTGAAGATGCACGCTGCCGTGACGGCAAGGAAAGTTACGATGAGAAAACGCCTTGTCATTACTCCCCTCCCCTTTGTCGATGTTGAGCCGAAGGTCAAACTTCTAATTCGTGTCGAAGTGTAGACCTTAAGCCGTGTCGAAGTGAAGAGCATGCGCCTTCGCTTCGATGACCGCGTAGAGTTGCTCGCGTTCGCGCGTGTCCGCCGACTGCCGGTATGCGAGCAGGACTTCTTTGAGTGACGCGAGGTCGCGATACAGACCTGCGTCCTCGACCGGGGGGGTTAGATAAGAGACCAGTCCCGCGTAGGAGCGACGCCGTGCGATGGAGCCTTCCGAAGGGTTGTTGACGCTGTAAACATAAACATTGGGAAGCTCGCCGATCAAACGGTCGGGCCAGCACTCGCCCGAGAGTCCGACCTGCTTACCGGGCATGAACTCCAACGCGCCGTGCGTGCCGACGTGTACGACCGCATCGGCGCGGAAGACCTTTTCGAGATACGTGTACAGGGCCGCGAATCCGTGGTGCGGCGCTCCACCGCGCGACATGAGCAGACGCATGGGGTCGCCTTCGTAGCCAAAGGTCGGCTGCACCGCGACGAAGACGTTGCCGAGTTGTAAGCCCTGAACCAGCAGTTCGCGCCCGAACGTGTTGACGCGACCGGGCGCGGCCCCCCACTCTGTTTCGATCTCCGCGGCATACGGGCAGAGCCGCAGATACTCCTCCACCTTCATACGGTATGCGACGTTCGCGACCGCGCCGAAGCTCTCAGAGTTCCCGCCCAGAAGCATCTCGCGCAAGGCGTCCGCGTCCGCGGGCACTTCCGTTTCGTAGCCTTCCGAGCGCAGGCGCAGAAGCATCTCGTAGAGGCTCGGGAAGACATCGAGGTCGGCGGCAGTCCCCGTGTTTCCCTTGTTGGGCGGGAAGCAGAAGACGACGAGCGCGATCTTCAACTCGCCACGCCCCGCTGTCTGAAGTCGGTTCCAGCGTCGGAGCCTGCGCGCGAAACGCCCGCAACGTTCTTCGAGCGCGACCGGCTCGATTCCTTCCGAAGGCATCCCGCCGTAGACGAACGGCTCGGTCGCGCCGTCGATTTCAGGGATAGCAATCTGCATCCCTGCCTGCACAGGGTTCAGCCCCGTCCAGGATTCACGCCAAGCCTCGATGGTCTGCACGTCGAGGCTGACCGCCGACCGTAGAGGCACGTTCAGACCCTTGAGGAATTTAACCGCCGCCTCGCTGTCGTTCATCGCCGGGCCGCCTACGAAGCTGAAGCCCGTCAGCGAAACAATCTGACTGACGCGAGACTCAGAGGGCTTCCGCTGCCGTTCTTCGACGAAGAAGCGACCGCACGCGTCGCGGTTGTCCATGAAGGTCGAGATGACGGGGAGGACTGCGAGACCTTCGCGCTCGACGGCGCGGATGAGCGAGTCGTAATGACGCCGCGTCCCGCTGACGACGTTCGTCCGCATGAGAAGCAGGCCGATTGTCTCAGAAGGTTTGAGCGCACGCTTTCTCTCGCCACGCCGACGCGCTTCGTACCAGCTTCGATATGACTCGAAGCTCTCGAAGATCGAGTCGGCATCCGGATGATAGATGCCGACCGCGGGTGTTGACTCGGGCGGCGGCACGTCCACCCCGGAGAGTCGCGCGTCGCCGCCGTAGTGCTTCAAAGCATAGAGAAGCATCGAGCGGATGTTCGACGGCGTCGGCTGAATGAAGTAGCAGAAGAGATACAGGTAATTTTTAACGTCGCGCAGACGCCCCGCGCCCGGCAAGAAACGCAGGAGCGCGGGCATCCGCTCGACAAGACGTAGGTACTGGTCGTGCTTCGCTCCGCGCCCGCCCTTTCGCGCACGCGCCTGCTCGCCCATCCACGAGCCTACGCTTTTAAACAGACGCCGCGCACGACTCTCCGAACCACGCGTCTCTGTCGTACCGCTTTCGCCCGCGTCGCCGTTTCCCTCGCCTGCATCCGCTTCGCCGCTTCCCTTGCGCGCGTCCAATGACTCAACGACCTTACCACCGAAGCTCAACTTGCCCATGCGCGTCTGTCGCATCAGCTCCGGCATGCAGTTGATGACGATGACCGCGCGCCGCGCCACGCCGTGTCGCCCGAGCAGACGGATAAGACGCGCCGCGTTCTCGCCGTCCGTGACGTGTATGACGAAGACTATCTCCGACTCGCGCAGGTCGCGCTCCACATTCGTCCACTCAACTTCGACCAGAGGTGCGCCGAGATTGTAAGCAGCCACACGCAGCCCCGTCGCGTGGCGACGATTGATCTCACCTTCAGCCGCCTTGAGCGGCCCGAGAAGGCTAGAGCCGATGTAGAGAGTGGTTATCTTCATTCGCCCATTCGATGATGATTTACGAACACTGCCGCGAGTTTTTGCGAACAGTACCGCGAACGGTAGCAAGCGGGTTTCAATTTACTTTGAGCAGCCTCTTCACGGAGCAGCGACCCGCTCGCTACCGCTCGCGGTTCTGTCCTTTCAAGCGACGCCTTCAATCTGATCTTCAAGGCCGGAGAAGATGTCGCGCAGACGTTCGACCACGCCGGCCTCGGCCTCCCAGAATCCGCGCCCTTCGGCTTCGAGCAGACGCGCGACGAGCGAGCGCGCCGAGTGCGGGTTGAGACTGCTCAAACGCCCCAGCATCTCCGCGTCGAGGACGAAGGTGCGAGCGACCTCTTCGTAGACCCAGTCGTCCACGGCGTCCGTCGTGGCGCTCCAGCCGAAGGTGTTCGTGACGTGGCTCTCGATCTCGGCGACGCCGCGGAAGCCGTGTTTGAGCATCCCCTCGTACCACTTCGGGTTGAGCGTCTTGGCACGCGTCTCAAGCCTCACCATCTCTTCGAGCGAGCGCACGCGCGCCTCGCGCGAGAGGGCGTCCGAAAGGTAGATGGCGGGTCGCGCCTGCGCGTGCTGCTCGACCGCCTGCGAGACACCGCCGAGATATTCGAAGTAATGGTCAACGTCCGTGATGCCGATCTCGAACGAGTCGATGTTCTGATAGGTCGCCTCGACGCGCGCGAGCGCACGCGAGAGTGCCCCGCGCGCCTCACGCCCTTCGAGCGAGCGCCCCTCACGGTCGCGCCCGTAGGCGAAGCACTTGCGCGTGATGAAGAGGTCGCCGAGCGCATCCGTCGTCTCCCACTGCGAGTCCATCACCATGAAGTTGACGTTCGTGCCATAGCTGCCGGGCGCGTTCGAGAAGACGCGCAAGGCCGCCTCGTCAAACTCGCAAGACTCCGCTTCGATGCGCTCTCTAATATTGGCGCGCACAGGGTTCAACTCCGCAGGCTCGTCGAGTTCCGCTACTGCGCGCACGGCCTTGTCGAGCAGCATCATCGTCGCGCCGAAGAGGTCGCGGAAGATGCCCGAGACGGTCATCACCACATCCACGCGCGGACGCCCGAGCTTTTCGAGCGGGATAGGCTCGACGCCCGCCACGCGGTTCAGAGAGTCGCGCAACGGTCGCACGCCGAGGAGCCAGAGCGCCTGCGCCACGCCCTCGCCCTGCGTCTTGATGTTGTCCAACCCCCACAGCACGAGCGCCATCGTGCGCGGGTAACGGCCCTGCTCTGCGCGGTGACGTTCGAGCAGCATGTTCACAACTCGTTCGGCGCGCTCGAACGCGGCGTGCGAGGGAACGGCGTACGGGTTAATCGCGTGTGTGTTCCTCCCCGTCGGGAGGATGGAGGGGTTCTGCACGATGTCCGCGCCGGGGCCCGGCTCGATATACTCGCCGCGCAGCGAGCGCGAAAGGCCGTCGAGTTCCCCGCTCGTACGCAACTGCTCACGGATGCAATCGAGAAATTCAAACACCTTTGTGGAATCTTCAAAGGCAACGCGCGCCTCAGTCTCAAGCCAGCCGCACGCGCTTGCGATACTCTCTTTCAGAAAAATCTTCACCGCCTCGCGCACGACCTCGTCCACACGCCCGCGCACGCGCCAGCCTTCCTCCGACTTCTCGCCGAGGAGTTTTTCGTAAGCGCCGAGTCCGAGACCTTCGGAGACGAGGTCTGTCAACGCACGCACTCCGCGCTCTTGCCGGTCGAAGGAAGCGACCGCGCGCAGAAGGTCTGCCGACTCGCGCTCATCGCCCGCGCGACCGAAGACGTGAAGTCCCGTCGGTATCAAGCGCTGCTCGACCTCGACGACCTGCTCCCATAGTTCGAGCACGCGGCGGTCTCTGTCTTCGCCCATCCGACCTTTGTCTCTGTCTTCGCTCATCTCATCTTTCGCAGTGCTGCTCATCACTGACTCGCTACTGTCTCCAACAACGCGGCTTCGGTCAGTAACTGCGGCAGCTTCTGGTAGCGCCCGCCAAGCGCATCCTATATAAACTGACCCTCGCCGCCGACGGTGAAGCGACTCTGCGTGTCGATGACGAGTGACGCGACGCCCGCCTCTCTAAGCGACGCACCGAGTGCGAGTATCTCGCCGCGGATTATCTCTTTGCGCGCCGTGCCTTCGACGGAAATCTCTCCGGCGAGCGGTACGTTCGCGCGCCCGTCCGTGAAGACGACGAGACGGACTTCACGCGCACTCTCGCTCCTTGCGCGTCGTGTGATTTCGAGTGCGCGGACGAGTCCCGCCGCGAGCGGCGTTGCTCCGCCGACCGGCAGCGCGTCGAGCAGTGCGCGCGCTCTCGACGCCGAAGCGCAAGGTGCGAGCAGAAGCTCGGAGCCGCCTTCGCGAAAGGCGATGAGTGAGACGCGGTCGCGGTTGACGTACGATCTGCGCAGTAGTTGCGCGAGCGCGCCCTTTGCCTGTGCGATGCGGTTCACGGCCATGCTCCCCGAAGTGTCCACCAGGAAGATAAAGAGCGCGCCCGCTTTGCCGCTAAAACGCTTGAAGCGCAGCGCCTCCGGCGCGACACGAAACTCCGCCGAAGGTGTGCCCGGCTTTTGCAACGAAGCTGCACCGCCCTCTCGCGCCGAAGCACGCAGACCTGCCGCGGCGCGCAGGGTCGCGTCGATTGCGACACGTCCCCGTTCAAGTTTCGACGGCGATGCACCCGCGTAACGACCTCGCGCGGCGAACTCTGACTTGCGCGCGCCCGCACGCCTCCGCGTAGTCGCATCAGTTCGACGCGCAATCGAATCCGTTCGCCGTCTTCTCTCGCCGGTCTGCTGTCTCTGCGCTGCCGCATCTTTCCTGAGTAGAACAGCGACGGGCGGCACGACAAGTCCCCTTCCGCTCTCGCCAACGCCGTCTCCACTCTTGCCGTCGCCGCCGCGCCCTTCGCCGTTCGGCTCGACACCGCTGTTCATGCTTTCGACTTTGCTGCCGACAACGCTTCCGGCCACGTGGCGCGACTCGTCAGCATGCGTGTGGCGCGACTCGTCGGCTTGGGTCTTGTCATCGGCGCTTGTCTTGTCAGTGGAAACTGAACTTGATGACGCCGAGCTTTTTCCTTTTCCTCCCGGCGTCGGTTCAGCTTCCGCATCGCTTTCGCCGAAGATGTCGTCGGCTATTGTATCCACGCGAGAGCCTTCGCCGCCCTGTTCGAGCGGGTCGCGGCGCAGGCGGTGGCGCAGAGCCAGAGGGGCCACACGGCGCACGTCACGGGCAGACACTTCGCCGCGCCCTTCAAGCGCCGCGAGCGCACGTGCCGCACGCGTCAGAGTAATCTCGCCGCGATGTCCATCCACGCCGAGCCGCATGCAGAGTTCCGCAATCTGTCGGAGGATGGTGCGCGGGACTTTCACGCTCGCAAATTTTTGCGCGCCGCGCAGGATGCGCCGCCGCAGACGCGTCTGCTCGCGCTGATAGGAGAGGTTGAAGGTAGAGGGGTCTTGGTCGAAAGCCTCTCGGTGCTCGACTATCCGGACGCGGCTGTCGAGGTCTTTGATTGTTTCGACTTCGACGCAGAGACCGAAGCGGTCGAGCAGTTGCGGTCGCAGCTCGCCCTCCTCCGGATTGCACGAGCCGACGAGGACAAAGCGCGAAGGGTGTTCGGCGGAGATGCCTTCACGCTCGACGCGGTTGCGGCCCGTCGCGGCCACATCGAGAAGGAGATCGACCAGATAGTCTTCGAGCAGATTCACTTCGTCGATGTAGAGGAAGCCGCGGTTAGCGCGCGCAAGCAGTCCCGGCTCGAAAGACTTGACGCCATCCTTCAATGCGCGGCCCAGATCAATAGTGCCGCACACGCGATCTTCGGTCGCTCCGAGCGGCAGCTCGACGACCGGGATTGTCTTTCGCTGGCGCTTCAAGCCCGTGCCCGCCGAGATGCGCTCAAGGCACGCGTCGCACAGCGCGCCTTCATCCGAAGGATCGCAGTTGTATGTGCAGCCACGCGCAGCCGTGAGCGGCGGCAGGAGGTCTGCGAGCGCGCGAACGGCGGTAGACTTTCCAGTCCCGCGATGCCCCGTGATGAGCACGCCGCCAACCGACGGCGCGACGACGTTGAGCAACAGCGCGAGCTTCATCTCCTCCTGCCCGACGATGGCCGTGAAGGGGAAGACCGTGCGCGCGGCGGAAGACTTAGCACTCAACTTGTGACCGGGACGACCTGCCATGTGGTCTGGATCGAGAAAGAGAACCGGGGAGCACAAAGGATTATAAACAGTCCGCGACAGAGCGGAAGAAAAATTATCAACGGTAGAAAAGTATCATCGTAGTTTCCTTCAAAGCACTTTCTCCGTAGTTTCCTTCAAGGTACTTTCTACGTGGTTTGCCTCAAGGCACTTTCTACGTGATTTGCCTCAAGGCACTTTCGCAGCGCCCGCCGCGACTACGGTTCGATTGACATCTTGAGGACGCTCGCTAACGGGCGGCGGATAACTTTTCCGTCCCTCGTGACGATGACGACCTGATTGTTCTCGATGGTCACACGTCGCACAAGGCTCATGTCGCGCTCAAGCGTCTCGCCGTCCTTCGTGACGATGATCAGGCGTTGCGCGGGGGCCGCGGCGGCTGGTTGAGCAACGGCAGGTGCGGGTTGGCCGTCGGCATTGGGCTGTGCCGTCTTCTCTGCGCTCTTCGGCTCCGCGCCCCGCGTCTCGGCGCTCTCGCGTGGAGCGCTGCGTCTTGGAGAGCGCGCCCCACGGCGTCGAGGCGCGGTCGTGGGAGCGGGCGTATTCGCGGCGGGCGTTTCCGAAGTGGAGCCGGGCGCGGCGCTTGAGTTCTCCGCCGTTTTTGTTTCAGTGGTTTCGGTCTTGGCTTCGGGGCTTTCAGTTTTTGCTGCGCCGGGCCGGGCCGTGCCCGCGCGCGACCTCGCCGGGGCGGGACGCGAACCACGACTCCTTCTTGAAGAGGCCGTGCTTCTACGTTCGGAAGACTTCTCGACGGCAGGCGTCGGCGCGGGTTGCGCCTCTCGCTCTTTCGCCTCTTCTTTCGGAGGAGCGACCGGCGCAGGCTCTTCGATGCGCGCGCCGGTTGCGGTGACGCGCCTTGTGTTTTTGCCGCGTGACTCAGAAGCCGAAAGAGTAGGAGCGGAAGGCTCCTGTGCGCCCGCGAGATTGGCGGGCGCGGGCAGGAACGAGCCTCCGAAACGGATGCTGTAAGCGCCTTCGGCGTCGCCGACGGCTCGTGCCTCGACGCGCAGGATGAGCGTCTCCTCCTTGCGTAGGTAGAAGCTCTTGCTCAGTCGAACCGTATCGCCGAAGAGTGTGAACTTGAGCAGTGGCCGGAGCGTCGTCGCCATGAACACGTCAACGTCGCCGGTCAAATTCGAGGCTTCGAGATTGACGACGAGGTCGCCTTCATCGCCGCGGAAAGTGTAGAAGTGGCGCGTCCGCCGCGAGTCTCCCACATCGCGCGGAGCAATGCGCCCGCTGACATCGCTGGAGAAGACGGGCGAGGGGAAACCCACGTCGCTCGACTGCGCCGACACCCGTGCGGCGGCGAGCGCGAAGAACAGAGAGGCTGCCGTGATGAATAGTGCCCGTAGATTTCGGCGAGTGGGTTGACGCATCGAATCAGACCCCGTGGGAAAGCTTCAGGCCGCAGTTTAGCAGCCTCAACGCCGCACAACAAACGAGACACTCGAAGGGTTAAAAGATTCCGAAGAGAGAGACCGTGGTACTTGAAAATAGGAACACTGCGCTTCAAAAAGAATAACCCCGGCGGGGCTGAATTTGCTTCCCTCGCCGGGGTTCTTCAGTGACTTTATGCGGAAGGGGGGACTCGAACCCCCACGAGTTACCTCACACGCCCCTCAAACGTGCGCGTCTACCAGTTCCGCCACTTCCGCAAAGTGGACTTTCAAAAGCACACTAACAAATAACACGGACGCCGTTCAAGCCGGACTGAACTAGACGGCAACACTCAACAATCATCTCGCTGATTCGGCCCGTCTCACTGGTTCCGCCCGCCTCACTTCTTCTCTGGACTCGCCTTGGATTCCGGAGCCGTCGCCGGAGTTGCAGCCGCGCCCGCACCCTCGGCGGGGGCCGTCGTACCGCCCTGCGGTTGTGTAGGAGCTGCGGGCGAAGCATCGCCCTGCTGCGGTGGCGCGACAGGCTGTGCGGGCGTGGCCGCCGGAGTCGGTTTCGCCTTCACGCCGCTCTCCATCAGTGAGCGCTGGCCGCCGATGCCAAAGCCGAGCAGGAGCGCCACCAGCATGAATGTCGCCGCCGCAACGATAGTGATCTTGGCGAGGATGGTCTGTGTGCCGCGCGGGCCGAAGGCCGTGCTCGAAATCGAGCTGGTGAAGAGCGAGCCTGCGTCGGCTTTGCCGGGCTGCAAGAGCACAGAGACGATCATCACGATGCAGGCCAGTATGAAAATTCCGTATAAGAAATAACTCAGCAAGACTTTTGTTGACCTCGATTTCTGCTTCTGTCGATTTCGACTTACCTATCGTAGTTTACAATCCGCGCGAACGTCTCGGCTTCGAGACTCGCCCCGCCGACGAGCGCTCCGTCAACGTCCCTCTGACGCATCAGACCAGAGATGTTGTCCGGCTTGACCGAGCCACCGTAGAGTATGCGCAGGCGTTCGGCTGCTTCCGTAGAGAACCTCCCCGCGAAAACGCGCCGGACAAACGCGTGCATTTCCTGCGCTTGCTCCGGCGTCGCTGTGCGTCCCGTTCCGATAGCCCAGACCGGTTCGTAGGCGACAATGATACGGTCGAGGTCTGAGGCTGTCAAATCGCGCAAGCCCCCTTCCAACTGGCCGCGTACCACGCTCTCGGCCATGCCGCCCTCGCGCTGCTCCAAAGACTCTCCCACGCACATGATGACGGTCAGGCCCGCGGCGAGGACGGCCAGCGCCTTACGGTTCACGAAGTTGTCAGTCTCGTGATAGAACTGCCGCCGCTCCGAATGCCCTACGATGCAATAGGTCGCACCCGCGTCGCGCAGCATATCGGCGGCGACCTCGCCCGTGTGCGCGCCGTGCTTCGACTCGGTCGAGCAATCCTGACCCGCCACGCGTATGTTCGAGCCTTCGAGCCGGTCTGCTACCGTCTTAATCGAAGTGAAGACGGGCGCGATGACGACCTCGCAATGGTTCGCGTTCGCCACCAAAGGCTTCAGCTCAAGCGCCGTCTGCACCGAGTCGGCACTCAGCTTGTACATCTTCCAGTTTCCGGCGATGACAGGTTTTCGCATAAGAGCAGTAGTCAGTAGACAGAGACAGTAGACAGTAGTTAGTAGTCAGTAGTCAGTAGTCAGTAGAAAAGCATTGATGCCGAGTAGTCAGAGATGAATCAGTCAGCGACCGTAACGCGGAGCGTCTACTGACTACTGACTACTGACTACTGTCTACTTTCTCATTCCTGTCTACTGTCTACTTTCTCATTCAATGCCTCGACGCCGGGCAGCACGTCTCCGGCGAGGAATTCGAGGGTGGCTCCGCCGCCCGTCGAGATGTGTGTGATCTTGTCCGCGACGCCGATCTGCTGTATGGCTGAGACCGAGTCGCCTCCGCCGACGATGACGGTCGCGCCGCCTTCGGCGGCTTCGGCGACGGCACGCGCAACCCCGACCGTGCCCTCCTCAAAGCCCTTCTCCTCGAAGACGCCCATGGGCCCGTTCCAGATGATCGTTTGCGCGCCCTCAATCTCTCGCGTGAAGAGGGCGATGGTGTCCGCGCCGATGTCGAGGCCGACAAGCCCCTGATTTGTGAACTCGATGGGGATGGTCTTTCGGCTGTGCAGCGGGTCAAAACTGTCCACGACCTGATGGTCGGTCGGAAGCACCAGACGAACGCCCTCGGCTTCGGCGCGCGCCTTTATCTGTCGCGCGGTCTCAAGCATGTCGTCTTCGACGAGTGACTTTCCCGTGTTGAAGCCTTCGGCCTTGAAGAAGGTGTAGGCCATTGCGCCGCCGATTAAAATTTTATCGACGTGTCGGCTGATGAGCGAGTTGATGACGGGAATCTTGTCGGAGACTTTCGCGCCGCCGAGGATGGCGACGAACGGGCGCTCCGGGTTGTTAAGCACGCGCCCGAGGTACTCAAGCTCCTTCTCCATCAAAAGCCCCGCCGCCGAACGCTCGACGTGCTTCGTGATGCCGACGGTCGAAGCGTGTGCGCGATGCGCCGTGCCGAACGCGTCGTTGACGTAGAGTCCATCACAGAGACTTGCCAACTGCTTCGAGAACTCGTCGTCGTTCTCCTCTTCCTCCTTGTGGAAGCGTAGGTTTTCGAGCAGCAGCACGTCGCCGTCCTTCAACTTTGTGACCGCCCCTTCAGCCGCCGCGCCGACGCAATCCTCCGCAAACGCCACTGGCTCGCCCGATAGTTTCGACAGATACTCCGCCACCAGGCGCAGGCTGTACTTTGCGACGCGCTCGCCCTTCGGACGCCCCAGATGCGAAGCGAGGATGACGCGCGCTCCCTGTTCGGTCGCATACTGAATCGTCGGCAGCGCCGCACGGATGCGCGTGTCGTCTCCGACCTTCCCTTCCTTCAAAGGCACATTGAAATCCACGCGGACGAAGACGCGCTTGCCCTTCAGGTCGAGGTCTTTGATGGAAAGCTTTCCCATGAGTGATAAGTGATGAGTGATGAGTGATGAGTGGGAAGTAATAAGAAAGAGCTTCTGTCTTTTCTTATCACTTATCACTCATCACTTATCACGGCTCTTACAGTCCTTTGCCTGCGATGAACTTGACCAGATCGCGGACGCGGCAGGAGTAGCCCCACTCGTTGTCGTACCAGGAGAGCACTTTGACGAGGTTGCCGCCGATGACCTTCGTGTACTCCGCATCGACGATAGAAGAGTTGTCGTTCTTGCGGAAGTCAACGGAGACGAGCGGCTCTTCGGAGAAAGCGAGGATGCCGCGCAGCTCCTCGTTGGCCGCGTTCTTCAAGGCCGTGTTGACCTCTTCGGTCGTCACCTCGCGCTCGACTTCCATCACCACATCGACGAGCGAAACGTTCGGAGTGGGCACGCGGACAGAGATGCCGTCGAACTTGCCCTTAAGTTCGGGCAGGACGAGCGCGACGGCCTTGGCCGCACCCGTCGAGGTCGGTATCATCGAGAGACCCGCGGCGCGTGCGCGCCGGAGGTCTTTGTGCGGAAGGTCGAGCAACTGCTGGTCGTTGGTGTATGAGTGAATGGTCGTCATCTGTGCTGAGCGGATGCCGAAATTCTGGTGGATGACCTTGGCGACCGGCGCGAGGCAGTTCGTCGTACAGGAGGCATTGGAGATGACGTGATGCGCCGCCGGGTCGTATGAGCCTTCGTTGACGCCGAGGACGATGGTGATGTCCTCGTCCTTGGCGGGCGCGCTGATGATGACCTTCTTGACCGTGCCGCGTAGGTGCTTGGCGGCGTCTGCGGCTTTCGTAAAGCGACCCGTCGATTCGATGACGATTTCGGCTCCGACCGACTCCCAGGGAATCTGCGCCGGGTCTTTCTCGGAGAAGACGCGAAACTCGTCCGAGCCGACGCGGATACCGTTCTCTGTGGCCTGTATGTCCTCTTCGAGATTGCCGAGCACGGAGTCGTATTTCAAGAGGTGCGCCAGTGTCTCCGTGTCCGTGATGTCGTTGACGGCCACGAAGTCAATTTCGGCGTCGCCGAGGCAGGTGCGCAGGACGTTGCGACCGATGCGACCGAAGCCGTTGATTCCAACTTTGATTGCCATTGCGTTGAAGCCTCCTCGCGGTGCTTTGATGTTCAGGTTCGACGGGCGCAGCAACACGGGGTCGCTTGCCGCCGAGGCGACTCGGGACGCCTCCGGACGTGAACGCTTGAACCCTGTCGATTATTGGGGCTTGCCCTTAAACAATGAAAGATAAAGCCACACACGCGCACTGTCAAGCGAGCCGTCCGGCGACTGGTCGCATCACAACACACACATGCTTTGAGCACGCACGCGAAGGTTCTCGCCTTGCGCAAGTGAAGGCTCAAACGTATGTTTTTGAAACCCCATGCGTGCGCGCGGCGTAGTACGCACAGGTTCGCAGCCGAAGCGAGAACGTCATTCTAAATGCGTTGCGGCGCAACATTTGCAACCCGAATTCAATGTTTGCGATTCGAGTTTTTATTTCCCGCGCGTGAAACCTGCGCGTCGCCCCTTGAAACAGATTTAAGGTAGAGAAAATGGTCAAACAGCGTCGGTCTATTGAAATCACAAGGAGGGCGGCCGTCCTGCTTCCCTCAACCTGCCTCTCCGCGCTTCTCGTTTTCGGGAACGCGGTGTCCGCTTTTGGGAATGCGAATGCCTCCGCTAAATCCCGCACGAAGGCTACGTCCTCTTCCCCTTCGGAGCCGAACGGGGTCAAGCGGAAAGAGCCTGCGGTTCAACGCACACCGGATAAGTCGAAAGACGACGCGGTCGCAGAGTCCCGGCAGCAGGCAAGCACGAACAAATCCGTCTTCAGAACAGTGGGCGACCCTTTCGTCGTCGAGACGGCAGTGCTTCAGCAGTCTTCGACTCAGACGCCCGCACAGCGCGACGCGACCCGCCCGCCGGGCACGGAACAGCAACAGACCGTCCCGCCCACCGCGCGCCCCAACCCGCAAGACCCGCAGACTCCGCCGGGGACTCAGAGACCCGCGCCGCAGAACCCGCCTGGCATCGAGCCGGCCCCGGTCACGCAGCCGCCCGCGACCTCTGCGCCAAACCCTGCGCCGACCGCTGTCACCCCCTCGGAGACGCAGCAGACGGGCACGCCGACCGGCGAGCAGGAGACGACCGAACCGAACTTCCCTTCCGTACAGCCGAGACCCGTTCCGCCGCTGCCCTCGCTCACACGCGTCGGCGTCGTCGGCAGTGAAGCGCTTTCGCTCTCGCTGAACGAGGCGATTCGCCTCGCGCTCGAAAACAACAACGACATCGAGATCGCGCGCACCGACGTGCGGCTCGCCGAGCAGCAGTTGTTCTCTCTAAGCGGCGTCTACGACCCCGTGTTCTCTTTCACACCCGAAATCAACAACAGCGTCCGGCCCGTGACGAACATCTTCGGCGGCGCGGGATCAACCGGGACGGTCACGACCACCGACTACAACAACGACTTCACAGTTAACAAGCAGTTCGTCCGCGGCGGCGGCAATTTCACATACTTCTTCAATAACACGCGCGAGAAGACTTCGGCGTCGAACACTTCGCTCAATCCATTCTACTCTTCAGCGCAGGGACTACAGTTCACGCAGCCGCTCTGGCGCAATCGCTCGATTGACCGCAATCGCCAGCAGATACGCATCCAGCGCAAGCGGTTGGAGCAGTCCGATGCAGACTTCCGTCTGCGCACCATCGCTGTCATCTCGCAGGTGCAGCGCGCCTATTGGGACTTGGTTTTCGCCATGCGCAACGAGCAGAATCAGGTCGCCAACGTCAACCTCGCGCGCGAGAACTTCCGCCGCACGGAGGCGAGTGTCGCCGCCGGTGCTTCGGCTCCGCTCCAGCGCGCCGAGATCGAGACCGAGCTTTCCACACGCGAGTCATCTCTCCTGCTCGCCAACCAGCAAGTGTCGGTCGCAGAGAACACCCTCAAGCAGTTGCTCTTAAAAGACCCGCTCTCGCCCGACTGGTCGAAGCCGCTCATGCCGACCGACCAGCCTTCGTTTGACGAGACGCCCGTGAGCCTTGAATCGTCGCTCAAAGAGGCACGCGAGAATCGTCCCGAGATGCGCCGCCTGAAACTCGAAGAGGATGTGAACGACATCAACCTCCAGTTCTACAAGAACCAGACGAAGCCGCGTATCGACCTGACCGGCACAATCCAGACGAACGGACTGGCGGGCACGCCGAACACGACGACCGGCTCGAACGTCCCGTCGCCGCTCATCGGCGGCGACGCTTTCGCGAACACCAGTGCGTCCGCGTTTCTGTTGCAGCAACTCAACCTGACGCGCCAATCGGTCGGGCTGGCGGTTATCACGCCGCCCAACGTCGTCCCGACGACCTCCACCATCCCTTCGCAGTTCGTCGGCGGCTACGGGCAGACGCTCCAGAATCTCTTCAGCCTTAACACGCGGCAGATCGTCGTCGGCGCGACCATTCAGATACCTTTCAAGAATCGCACCGCCCAGGCCAACCTCGCCTTTGCGACTATTCAACGTGAACAGCTCGCGGCGCAGACGCGCTCGCAGGAGCAGACCATCGAGGTCGAAGTTCGCAACGCGGCGCAGGCCGTTGAGACCTCCCGCCGACGTGTGCTGGCCGCGCGCGACGCGCTCCGCAGCGCAGAGCAGCAGCTCGCCGGCGAGCGCCGTCTCTATCAGGTCGGGCGCTCGACGACATTCCTTCTCTTCCAGCGCGAGAACGCGCTCGTCAACGCGCAGAATCAAGAACTGCAAGCCGAGACCGACTACAACAAGGCGCTCGCAGACCTCCAGCGCGCGACCTCGACGACGCTCCGCTCGAACAACGTCATCATCGACTCGCCGGTTCCGCCCGAGAAGTTCAAGAACTAGCGCCGCCGCCGCTCGCCGGAAGAAGCTGCCGCTCGCCAAAAGAAAACCGACCGGGTAGAGTTGATTTCTACCCGGTCTTTTTTTTGGCCCTATATCACTCACCACTTGAGTGAATGCGGCGGCGTGATTCACCGCAGAGGCGCTGAGGACGCGG
>JAVRON010000032.1:0-12034 GCA_032162705.1 Acidobacteriota bacterium | reverse complement strand
GCATGCCGGTCGTGGATAGGATCGCTCTGGATAAGGCGATTTCACAGTTACCGCCGGGGTATCGTTCGGTGTTTGTGCTGCATGATGTAGAGGGGCACGAGCACGAGGAGGTAGCGAGGCTGTTGGGATGTTCGGTGGGGACGAGCAAGTCGCAGCTTCACAAGGCCAGAATGAAACTCCGCCTGCTTCTAACGACGGGCAAGAAGTCTAGACGCAGAGCGGCCACCAGAGCGTCAACGACCTGAGTCGGAAGCAAGAGCGCTTAGATTAAAGCGGATTGAAGCGAACGCCCTGACAGTCATTAATGACTGTCAGGGCGTTCGCTTTGGAGGCTACGGCGTCGATTCACTTTGGATGCTGCGTCTGTTCCATTGGACTCGATGCCTTCATTCAGGCGAGGTCGAACAGGAGAAGTTCCGAAGGCTCGGCTGCATGAATCGAGAGTCTCTCCTCAACGCTCACAGCCGCGCCGTCGCCCGCCTTCAGGTCAACGCCGTTAAGTTGCAGAGAGCCTTTGACGACCTGCACCCAGACGCTGCGCCCGGCGCGCACATCGAAGGCCACATCCTCATCCGTCCCTAAAATCCCGCTGTAGACATCGGCGTCCTGATGCACCGTGACCGAGCCGTCGCGCCCCGCGTGCGAGGCGACCAGACGTAAACGCCCCTGTCGCTCTTCCGCCGTGAACTCCCTCTGCTCATAGCCCGGCGCAGTTCCTTTGCGCTCGGGCTGAATCCAGATTTGCAGAAAGTGAGTCGGCTCGTCGGGCGAAGGGTTGAACTCGCTGTGTGTGACGCCCGTGCCCGCGCTCATGCGCTGCACCTCGCCCGCGCGGATGACGGAGGTGTTACCCATGCTGTCCTTGTGCTGGAGCGTACCTTCGACGATGTAGGTGATGATCTCCATGTCGCTGTGCGAGTGTGCGCCGAAGCCTTTGGCGGGCCCGACGAAGTCCTCGTTGATAACGACGAGGTCGCGGAAGCCCACGAAGCTCGGGTCGTAGTAACGGTTGAAAGAGAATGTGTGACGGCTGTCGAGCCAGTCCGTGCGCGTCTGCCCGCGCTCTTCGGCGGGTCTTCTGGTAATCATCGTCTTACTCCTTGCCACTTACACGGGTCAGAAAAAAAGTTCATCGACATAGCACCAGCTCCAATCCTCGCCCGGCTCGAAGGACTGGATGACAGGGTGGCCGGACGAGCGAAAGTGCTTCGTCGCGTGCCTGTTCTTTGAGCTGTCGCAGCAGCCGACGTGTCCGCAACTGCGGCACAGGCGCAGATGCACCCACGCATCACCCGTCTTCAGACACTCCTCGCACCCTTCGGCGCTCGGCTCAACCTCGCGCAACTCGTCGAGATGTCTACACTGTGCGGACGCCATAGTCTCCTCCTTTGAACATGTCAGCCGTGACCGATGAAGAATTCCGCTTTGACTGAAAGCTCCGTCTGAATCCACTCTAGCAAAGCTGTCAAGTCTTTTCTCACGGTCGGCGTCGGCGTGCGCTTTTACCAGAGTGGCGACGCGCTCACGATTTGAGTATGACGCGTCCATTTGCGACGATGACCCGGCGATGACGGAAGAAGTGAGAGTCTTGCGGCTGCGTGACATGCTCTGGCGGCGGAAGGGCAAGCCTGCGCAGGGGCTAGTCCACGCCTTTATCAGCGTCGCGCTGCGCCTCTTCTTCCGTCGCATCGAGACGAGCCGCGCGCACCTTGTGCCTCCGGAGGGTGCGCTTGTCTTCGTCCTCAATCATCCGAATGGGATGATCGATGCCGGTCTCGTCTTTGCGGCGCTGCCCCGGCGCATCTCCTTCCTCGCCAAGTCAACGCTCTTCCGCCTGCCCGTCATCGGATGGCTCCTGAGGACGGTCGAGTCGCTGCCGCTCTACCGGCGCGCGGACGCGGGCGAGGATACCTCGCGCAACACGGGGACGTTCGAGGCGTGCCGCCGATTGCTCCTGCGCGGGCGCTGCATCGCGCTCTTCCCCGAAGGCGTGTCGCACAACGCGACGAAGCTGATGCCGGTCAAGACCGGCGCGGCGCGCATCGCACTCGGCGCTTCGGTCGAGGGGTTGAAGATCGTGCCGGTCGGTCTGTACTACACTTCAAAGACTTCGTTTCGCGGCGAAGCGCTGCTGCGTTTCGGCGAGCCGCTCCCGGTTCCACACGTCGAGCCGGACGAAGAGGGCGAGCCGCCGCGCGAGGCCGTCAGAGAGCTTTCGGCGCGCATCGAGTCGGCGCTGCGCGAAGTGACTTTGAACGTCGAGACCGAAGAGCAGCTCGACTCCGCGCGCAAGGCCGAGCGTCTTTTCTCGTCCGTCTATGAAGGGCTGAACATGAGAGTGCCGCTGGCCGAACGTTTCGACTTTCTGCGCCGACTCTCCACGCAGTTGTTCGCGCGGCTCTCGGCCACGAAGGACTTTGAAGAACTGCGACAGCGAATCCTCCGGCACGAGGAAGAGTTGAGCCACATCGGCATCGCGCCCGAGAACCTCTCGCTCTCAAGACACTCGCGCTGGTACGTGCTGCGCCACTTCCTTCTGCGCGCCTGTGTCTTGCTGCTGCTCTCGCCGCTCATCGTCGTCGGAGCCGTGTTGCATCTGCCCGCGTATCTCGTCTGCACGCTGCTCGCGCGCCTCTTCCCACGACACGGCGTTGACGAGATCGCGCCGACGGTCAAGATTCTTGCGGCGATGCTGCTGATGCCGCTCACGTGGCTTATCGTAGCGACGTTCGCATTCTTGCGTTGGGATTGGCAGACGGCGCTTGTGTCGCTGCCCGTTTCCGTCCTGTGCGGCTACGTGGCGATGCGCGCGCTCGAAGAGCTATACGACATGCGCGGGTGGTTCAAGGCCGTGTTGCTGCTCGTCCGTCGGCGGCAGCTTTTTCTGCGACTGCTCATTGAGCGGCGTGCGCTACAGGATGAGATCGGGAGGATGGAAACTCACACGGGCGGCTGACAGGATGTTATCATCTCGCACCGTCGGGCCCCGGCTTAAAATAGTTGATGACGAACGTAAGTCAGGACTCAAACATTGATTAAGGCCGGACTCGAACATTGATGTTGACGAACAGATGTTGACGAACAGATGTTGACGAACAAAAGACTTCTCCTGTTGAGCAACGGCTCGGAACTCGTCGGCGAGAACCCGTCTGAGTTCGCGCTCGGCGCGCTCCGCGACTTTCTCGGCACGAATGTGCGGCCCGTCCTGTTTGTTCCCTTCGCGACGGTCGTCCGTTCCGAAGACGAGTACGCGGCGCGCGTCCGCAGGGTCTTCGGCCCATTGGGCTACGAGGTCGAGTCGCTCCACGAGACGACGGATGCGCGCGCATCGGTCGAGCGTGCGGACGCGTTCGCGGTGGGCGGCGGAAACACTTTTCACTTGCTGCGCGGGCTTTATAAAGCGGGCGTGGTCGAGTCGATGCGCGCGCGTGTCGAAGGGGGTGCGCCGTACGTTGGCTGGAGCGCGGGGTCGAACGTCGCGTGCCCGACCATCATGACGACGAACGACATGCCCATCGTCGAACCGCCGACCCTTCGCGCGCTCGCGCTCGTCCCCTTCCAGATCAATCCGCACTACACAGACGCGCACATCGAAGGACACATGGGCGAGACGCGCGACGACCGCCTATCGGAGTTCGCACATGCCAACCCCGGCGTCCACGTCATCGGCATCCGCGAAGGCACGATGCTGAGAGTCGAAGGCTCAGACATCAAGCTCTTAGGCGGCAAGCCTGCGCGCTACTTCCGGAAGGGCGAGGAGCCGCGAGACATCGCGCCCGAAGAGTCTTTCAGCTTCCTCTTACATTGACGATTTACAGTGACCGTTTCCTCTTACAGTAATGGTTTTCTCCTGCGCCGAAAGCCGAACCCGGTACGATGAAACAGTATCAAGACCTTCTCAAGTTCATCCTCGCGCGCGGCACGGAGCACGACGACCGAACGGGCGTCGGCACAGTCTCCTGCTTCGGCTACCAGACGCGCTACGACCTGCGCGAAGGCTTCCCGCTGGTAACGACAAAGCGCGTCCCCTTCCGCTGGATCGCCGAGGAGCTTTTCTGGTTCCTCTCGGGCGACACGGACGAGTCTTCCCTGCGCGCGCGCGGCGTTGACATCTGGAAAGAGTGGGCCGACCTTGAGCACACGAGCCGCTTCGGTCGGCGCGAGGGCGACCTCGGCCCCGTCTACGGCTACCTTTGGCGTAGTTTCGGCGGCCATTATCCGAAGCGCGACGGCATTGACCAGATCGCGCGGCTCATCGGGGAGATTCACGACAACCCGAACTCGCGCCGCCTCATCGTCACCGGCTGGGACCCGAGAGACGCAGACCGTGTAGACCTGCCGCCGTGCCACACGCTCTTTCAGTTCAAGGTCGAGCGCGGACGCACACTCCACTGCCAGCTCTACCAGCGCTCAGCCGACGCCTTCCTCGGCGTGCCCTTCAACATCAGCTCCTACGCGCTGCTCACGCACATGCTTGCCCACGTCTGCCAGCTCGACGTGGGCGAGTTCGTACATACTTTCGGTGACCTGCACATCTACAAAAATCATCTGACGCAGGTCGAAGAGCTTCTCTCGCGCGAGCCTTTGCCGCTCCCGCGTCTGGAGATACGCGATGAGGGCGGAGCCTTACGCGGGCTTGAAGGTCTGCTCGCCTTCCGGTATGAGCACTTGAAGCTGGTCGGCTACAAATCGCACGGCAAGATCGAAGCACCCGTCGCCGTTTAGCGTGTGACTAACGACAAAATCGTTCTCAGCTTAAGAAGAGACATGGCGATCATCGGCATTGTGGCGGTTGATAGGAACGGGGCCATCGGCAAGGGCGGCGGGCTGCCTTGGCATTATTCGGCGGACATGAAGTTCTTCAAGGAGCAGACAAAGGGCAACGCCTGCGTGATGGGCTACAAGACCTGGCTCACGTTGAAGAGGCCGCTGCCCGGTCGCTTAAACGTCGTGCTGACGCGTCGCGCCGATACTGAGCCGCGCGAGTCGGTCGTGTGGGTGAGGGACAGGCAGTCGGTGCTCTCTTTGAAGGATTATTTGAGGTGCGACCTGTTCGTCATCGGCGGGGCGCAGGTCTTCGAGATGTTTCGTGAAGAGATCGACCGCTGGCTCGTCACGGAAGTTCCGCTCGCGGTCGAAGGCGCGGACACGTTTATGCCCGCCGACTTCCTCGAAGGCTTCCGCGCATACGACTCGCGCGCGCTCGAAGGAGATTTGAAGGTGACGTTTTACGAGAGGATGCGCTGATTATGAGAGAACGCGTTGATTATCAGAGGGCGCGGTGAGTCCGGCGATGGACGACCGCGCGTGGGAGCCTGATCGTGAAAGTCGCGCCGCGCTCCGTGCCTGCGCTCTCGACCTTGACCGTGCCGCCATGTTGCTCGACGAGGTGACGCACAAGCGCCAGCCCAAGCCCAAGCCCGCCGTGGCGGCGCGTGGCTGAAGCGTCGGCCTGTCGGAAGCGCTCGAAGACGTGCGGAAGAAATTCGGCGCTGATGCCGCAGCCAGTGTCGCTCACGCGTATCTGCGCGTCGGAGCCGACGCGCCTGAGCCGCACACTGACGCACCCGCCCGAGGGCGTAAACTTGATTGCGTTCGACAGTAGATTCCAGACGATCTGCTGCAAGCGGCCCGCGTCGCCCGAGACGAGGCGTGCCGAAGGGTCGAGCGTCACCTCAAGCTGAATGCCTTTCGACTCTGCGGCCAACTGCACGGAGTCGATGGCCGCGTTGATGACCGACGCCACGTCAACCGGCACGATGTCCAGACGGAGCTTTCCCGTAATCACACGCGACACGTCGAGTATGTCTTCGACGAGTTGCGCCTGCGACTGTGCGTTACGCTCGATTGTTTCCAAGCCCCGCGCGGCCGTTGCGTCGTCCAGCTTGGAATTGCGAAGCATGTGCGCCCAACCGAGGATGGCCGTGAGCGGCGTACGTAGCTCATGCGAGACGGTGGCGAGAAACTCGTCCTTCAGGCGGTTGGCCTGCTCGGCCTCGGCGCGCGCCGCCTGTTCGCGTGCGACCTGAACTTCAAGCTCGTCTTTCAGCGCGCGGAGAGCGGCTTCGGCCTCCTTCCGCTCGGCTACTTCGGCCTGAAGCGAACGCGCCTTCTGTTGCAGCCCGATGATGGCGCGCAGACGCTCGTCCGTGCCGTCGAGTGCGGTGTAGCTCTCGGCAGGAATGACGCGCGAGTGCTCCGCGCACACGTGCCCGAGCGGGCCTGCGTGCGCCTCACCGCCGAGGTCTTTCATCGAGTATGCGCAGAAGAGTAGGAACGGATGAGTCTTGGCAAGTTCGTTCCAGAGCGCTTCGAGTCGGATGGCGGCATCGCTTCTGCCCTCGACCCAGAGGAGCGCGACCATCTCGCCGAAAATCCGCACGCGCCGACCGACCGCAGCCGCCTGCTCGATGATGGAGCCGACGACCTCTCTGAAACGCACAGGCTCCGGCGACCCTTCAAACATAAACTCCGAAAGAGTCTCGGCTGCGTCCTGCGAGATGTAGAGGCCGGATGCGCGCGCCGACGAAAGGTCAAGCCCGCATGCCTCCAGACGCTCGTCGAGTCCCTCGCGATGCTCCTTCGTTGCGACGACGATACAGGCGTCGCCCCCGGCAAGTCCCACACCGACGAAGCCGCTCAGCGAGTCGAGTAAGAACTTGTCCGTCTCATAGAATTGGACGAAGTGCTCGTCCTCGCCCCACTCGTCCCAACTCAGGCGCGGCGCGAGTTCACCCAGACGGATGTCGTAGGAGCCGCGCTCCGCCAACCCTTGAGCCGACTTGCCAACTTCTATCGCTTGAACCAAAGGAGCCTCCCTGGCGGGCCTGTGTGTGAAGCTTCAAGCCTTCACACATCACATCTTGGAAATCAATGGAGTGCAGTCGCCTGCCGTGTGCGCTGTTTCGAGGGAAGTGCCCCAACGCCGGATTCGTTAAAGACTGCCGCCTCGGCGACAGTCCGGAGGATAACGTTGCCGAAAGGGGGCCGAAGCTACCGAAAGCATTCTACGCCTCAGCCGTTTTGAAATCCAGAGCCATGCGTATTGGGACGCGGAATTGGATGCGCCCCGGCTCGAAAACAATGCCTCACGCGCGCCGAAGTTAGGGCAATTAACGCGCGCCGAAGTTGGGTACGTCGAGCATGTCGTGGCGCGTGATGATGCCGGTGATGCGCCCGAACTCTTCGACGAGGACGGCGGGGTTACGGCGCAGCAGTCGCGTGACTTCGGCAGAGCTGGCATCAACGTCAACGACGGGGAAGCTCTGCTCCATCACTTCGCTGACGGGCGAGGTGAGCAGGTCTCGGTCGCCGAGCACCTTCGCGAGCAGTCGGTTCTCGCGCACAGAGCCGACCGGCTTCCCCTCTTCGATGACCGGAACCTGCGTGACGCTGTGCTTGTCCATCTGCACCAGCGTATCGCCAACGGTCTCTGCGGGCGAGACGAAGAGCACGCGCGGCGTCGTGCCCGAACCGGCAGCCCGCGTGCTGCTGATAAGCCCCGCGTTCATCTTCTGCGGCTCCAGCAGCCGCTTCTCTTTCAGCCACTCGTCGGAGTGGTGCTTCGTCAGGTAGTGCTCGCCCGTGTCGCAGACGATGAAGACGACGAGGCCGGACTCGTCTAAGCCGCGCGCCACCTTCAGAGCGGCGGCGAGGTTCGTGCCCGTCGAGCCGCCGCAGAAGATTCCCTCCTGTCGGCCAAGCTGGCGCGAAAGCTCGAAGCTCTCGCGGTCGGTGACGTTGATGATCTCGTCCACGTACTTCATGTGAACGTTCGCGGGGACGACCTCCTGCCCGATGCCTTCGACCAGATACGGCGTCACCTCGTGCGTGCGCCCCGTCTCCTTGTAGGTCTTGAAGACCGAGCCGTAAGGGTCTGCGCCGACGACGCGGATTGAAGGGTTCTGCTCCTTCAGAAATCTTCCGGTGCCCGAAATCGTCCCGCCCGTGCCAAGCCCCGAGACGAAATGCGTAATGCGCCCCTCGGTCTGCTCCCAGAGTTCGGGGCCCGTCGTGCGATAGTGCGCCTCTGGGTTGTTCGGGTTGGAATACTGATCGGGATAGAAACTGTTCGGCGTCTCGCGTGCGATGCGGCGCGCAGTCTCGACGTAATGGTCGGGCGTGCCGGGCTTGGCCGTCGCGGGCACGACCACGACATCCGCGCCGAGCGCCTTCAGGTAACGAACCTTCTCGACCGAAGCCTTCTCGGTCATGACGAAGATGCAGTGGTAGCCTTTGACGGCGGCGGCGAGGGCCAGCCCGATGCCTGTGTTGCCCGAGGTGGCTTCGACGATGGTGCCACCGGGTTTGAGTGTGCCCTCGCGCTCGGCGGCGTCAATCATCGACACGCCGATGCGGTCTTTAACCGAGTAGCCGGGGTTGAGGTTCTCCATCTTCGCCAGCACGGTCGCGCTCAAGCCTTCGGTCAAACGCTTCAGTTTGACGAGCGGCGTGCGGCCTATGAGATGGAGGACGTTCTCGTAGTAGTTCATAATTTCTCCGCTTCGATTTATTGAGCAGGACGATGGATTTGACTTGCTCCTTTATACAACGGAACTCCGCCGCGCCGCGACTGAATAACCTCAAAGATGAACGCTGAATGATGAACGATGAACCGGAGAATAGTCGTCTCTTAATTCAGCGTTCAGCGTTCAGCGTTCATCATTTTGGAGTGTCGTAAGCGCGGAGTGCGGGCGCGCTGTGAAACTCGCCCGTCTCGATGACGTAGGCGGTGAGCCTGTAGCCGTAGACGCAGCCCGTGTCGAGGCCGATGGCGCGCGGGCCCCGCCGCGGAGGACTCAAAGGCCAGTGGCCGAAGAGGGCGATCTTTTCGCCTTCGTAGACCTCGTACCAGGGCGTGCCTTCGCGGCTCGTGCGGTCGGGGCCCAGCGTGCGTAGCTCCGTCAGGTCGTCGATTGATTGCCCGGCAAGCGCGACGCCGGGACGCAGGCCCGCATGGATGACGACGTGCGAGCCGAGGTCGAGATAAACGGGGAGTGTGTCGAGATAGGCTGCGTAGCGCTCGCGCCCGTCTGCGAGCTGCTTGAGACACTCCTTCTGCGAAGGCTTCAACTCCTTCTCCTTGCGTGTGCCCTTCCAGTATTCGAGCAGTGCCCGGTCGTGATTGCCGAGGACGGACGAGAAGCGCGCATCACGCATGAAGAGTTCGAGCACCTCGCGGCTCTTCTCGCCCTTCACCACGAGGTCGCCCACGCAGACGAGCCGGTCGGACGCATTGAGCTTGACGCGCTCGACGAGCGCGACCAACTCATCAAAGCATCCGTGTATGTCGCCGACGACGATTGTGCGCGACATCTCTCGGCCCAAATCCTTCCCGCGCGTGCGCGCCAGTGTTGTGATGGTTTGCGTCTGCGCGTCAGTGTGTGATGTTTACGTTTTCGATTACAACATACACGGCGGCTGCGCAACAAATCGAAGGTGGCCGCGCAACAAAGGGCCCGACGTTTGACAGGAGACGCATCTGTGGTAAAAGACTGCGGCGCCCCGCCGGGGCCGAGAATCCATCGGAGCGAGAGGGCTGGCCGCAATCATCCCAACGAACTCCGACCTCCGAACTTATAAAGCTTCGTACCTATCATGCTGTGCATCGACGGCTCATACGGCGAGGGCGGCGGGCAGATTATCCGCACGTCCCTCGCTCTCTCGCTCATCACCGGCAAGCCGTTCCGCGCCAAAAACGTCAGGGCGCGGCGCGACAAGCCCGGACTTCAGCGCCAACACCTCACAGCCGTCACCGCCGCCGCCGCCATCGGCACGGGTAAGGCCGACGGCGCGCATCTCGGCTCGAAGGAGTTCACCTTCGAGCCGGGTGCTATCCAGCCCGGCGAATACAAGTTCACCATCGGGACGGCGGGCAGCACCATGCTCGTGCTTCAGGCCGTCCTGCCGCCGCTGATGATCGCGGACGCGCCGAGCCTCCTGCTCTTCGAGGGCGGCACGCACAACCCGAAGGCCCCGCCCTTCGAGTTCATCCGGAAGACCTTCCTCCCGCTCATCAATCGCACGGGCCCGACGGTCTCGGTCGAGCTACAACGCTACGGCTTCTACCCGCCGGGCGGCGGACGCTTCAACGTCTACGTCGAGCCTGCCGCAGAGCTGCGTCGTCTCGACCTCCTTGAGCGTGGCGCGATCCTCTCGCAACGTGCGCGCGCGCTCGTCGTCAACCTGCCCGCGCACATCGGAGAGCGCGAGCTGGCCGTGGCGAGCGAGCAGCTCGGCTTCATGCCAGATCAGCTCGACCTGGAAGAGTCCGACAGCGCCATCAGCTCCGGCAACGTCTTCACCATCGACATCGAGAGCGAGAACCTGACCGAAGTCTTCACCGGCGTCGGCGAACGCGGCGTGCGCGCCGAGCAGATAGCCGCGCGCGTCATCCACGAGGCACAAAGCTACCTGGACGCGGGAGCACCCGTCGGCTGTCACCTCGCAGACCAGCTCCTCATTCCTCTAGCGCTCGCCGGTGGCGGCTCCTACACTACCGTCAAGCCCACACCGCACACCACGACCAACATCGAAATCATCAAAAAGTTCCTCCCCGTCGAAATCAAGGCGACGCAGTTGAGTGAGGACGTGTGGAAGATAGAAGTGTTCGGTTAAGAAGTAGCCACGGAAGACTCATTAGCCACAGAGACACAGAGACGGCAAGAGCGAGGAGATATGACGACTGCGTCTCCTTTCTGTCTTAATCTCTGTGTCTCTGTGTCTCTGTGGCTAATATTTCGTCTGCCATCAACGCGACGACGCCGGGGTCTAGATTCTTCTTGAAGACGATAGTGTTGGGCGGGATGTTCGTCATCACATCACGGCTGCCGCGCAGCTCGTCCCATGCGGCGAGGATGAAGTTGCGGACGCCTGCGTGGTCGAACTCAAGCAGACGCTCACGCAGGTATTCCGGTGTCCAGAAGCCGAGCACTTCGAGGAAGACACGCGCGCCCGACGCGTTGTGACGCAGCAGGAAGTCCGGGATAAAGGCGCTGTCGCCGAGGTCTATGACTTCGCTGCTCGGCTCCAGAGTCCACTCGCCGCCCGCGCGTTCCCAGACGGCTGAGAGCTTTTCGATGACAGGGTTCTCGTAAGCCGTCACGCCAGCGTAGTGCGAGCGCAGGCGCGTCTGCGTACTCGACAGCTCGAAGTAGACAACGTGCCCCGGCTGCTTCGCCTGTATCTCGGCGCGCATGCGCCAGCCGCCGCAGAGCAGGAGCGCGGGCAGGAAGACGGCCATCTGGATGCCGTATTTCTGCGAGCGCTGGAAGATCGAAGCGGGCCCGTCCAGACGCACTTCGTAGCCTTCGCGCGAATTGCCCTTAACAGTGTGAATCAGACGGTAGGCTTTGATCGCGCCGAACAACTCGCGGAACCCTTCCGCCGGTTGCGGCTCAAGCCACAGACGCATCTCGACCGAGCGGTAGAGGAGCGCCTGCGCCTGCGCGACGTTGTAGAGGTCGAGCAGTGCGTGCGGCGAGATCGTATCGAAGAGTGTGAGCTTCTGATTCTCGGGCAAGTCCGCGTACAAGGCGTCGAGCAGCGCGTCAGGCTCGCACGCGAGTTCGCGTGCCGCCTCTTCGATGAGTTCCGCGCGCGCCTCATCTCCGACGACCGGGTGACGCACCCGCGACTTGAGAAAGAGCGCGCGGCGAATCTCCGTGGGTTCGGCGGGCGCAGAGGTCTCGAACTCGCAGCGGTCAGTGAGAAGCTTTATCAACCCGCGCAGGATTCTGTAGTCCGTCCCCGTGCCGACGTACTCCTGCAAAGACTCTTCGAGCGCGGCGCGCGTCCGCCCGACGTACTCGACGAAGAGAGCGACGAGGTCACCCGCCACGCGCAGGTATTCCTCGTCACCGGCGTCGATGTATCGCGGCTTGATCTGGTCGCCGCGCTGCCAGCTCATCGAGAGGTCTGCGGTCAGCATAGGTCACAGGAAATTCACATGGATGGACAGGATAGACAGGATTTTTGATTTAGGATTTTTGATTTTCGATTTAAAGACCTGAGATTCGCAAATCAAAAATCTAAA
>JAVRON010000031.1:0-76723 GCA_032162705.1 Acidobacteriota bacterium | reverse complement strand
GCATGCCGGTCGTGGATAGGATCGCTCTGGATAAGGCGATTTCACAGTTACCGCCGGGGTATCGTTCGGTGTTTGTGCTGCATGATGTAGAGGGGCACGAGCACGAGGAGGTAGCGAGGCTGTTGGGTTGTTCGGTGGGGACGAGCAAGTCGCAGCTTCACAAGGCCAGAATGAAACTCCGCTTCCTTCTCAGGCAACAGAGCGAGCCGAAGTAGGCTTCAAAGATTGTCGCGCTGATTTCCAGGAGACCTCAAAACCCGGAGACAGCCGACCGAGACGCGCGATAGAAGCAGCACGTGAGGTTTTTAAGACGATGAACTGCGAGAAGTGCCAGGAACTACTCAGTGACTTTCTCGACGGCACGCTCAGCCATTCGGAGCACGCCGCGGTCGGCGCGCACATGGCAGCGTGCCCGTCCTGCGCCGCCGCGCGCGAAGAGTTCCACGCCATCATCGCCGCCGCACGCGATGCGCGCGGGCAGCTTTTCGCCCCGCCGGACGAGCGCTCTCTCTGGCTGAGAGTTCGCAACACGGTCGAGGCCGAGAGCCACGCGGCGGGCCGCGCGCAAACGGCGTCGGCGGGCGCGGGCGGAAGTTTCTGGTCTCGTCTGTTCGGCAAGCGCTGGGAGCTTTCCCTCCCGCAGTTGGCTGCGGGCGTCGCCGCCCTCGTCGTCGCCGTGGCCTCCGTGACCGCTTTGGGCGTCCGGTACATCACGCCGGGTCAAGCGTCGGGCGTCGCCGCCGCCGCGCGTGCCGACAGGGGTGGACGCCGCATCGTCTCGGACAATTTATACCCGGCTACGTACCTTGAGCCGCACGAGGCGAGTCTCCACTACTGGGAGCAACGCGTCGAGGCGCGCAAGGCTAGTTGGAATCCGCGCATGCGCGCCTCCTTCGACCGCAGCGTGGACGTGCTCGATCAGACGGTCAGCGAGTCGCTCGACGACCTCCGGCAGAACCCACACGACGAGGTCGCAGAGGAGATGCTAAACTCCGCCATGCGTGACAAGATCGAACTTCTGCGCGAGTTTGGCGAGCAGTAGTCGGAAGTGCCCGGTGAGCTTTGTCGAGAGGCACGACCTCATCTTTCCAGCGCCCGCGCCTTCTCACTTGAAGGAGCGCGGGCGCTTCCAGCGAGCAAGAACGCCGTCTCAGGTTTTGAAGCTCTGAAGTTGATCTGAAATTGATGAAGAACGCGACAGGCAAAACCCACCACACGCACGCCGTAGCGCGAGCCAGCCGCCGCACGCAGACCCCGCGCGTGTGTCTTGTGCTCGCGGCGCTCGCCCTCTGCGCTCTCTTCGCGCCGCGCACACTCGCGCAGAAGCGCTTCACGCACGAATATCCAGCGCAGCCCAACATACGCGTCGAGCTTCTCAATCGCTCCGGAACCATCGAAGTCCTCGCCTGGGACAAGCGTGTCGTCCGCGTGACGGCGACGATGGAGTCCTCTTCGGCGAAGATGACGCCCGAGATGGACGCCAACGGGCTTCGCATCGACGTGCGCCGCGAGAACCGCGACGATGTGGGCGACATCAACTTCAAGATTCAAGTCCCGGCCAACTCCACCGTTGACATCAGCACGATGAGCGGCAACATCACCATCCGCAACATCCACGGCGAGATGGTGCGCGCGCACGTTACGAGTGAAGGCGACATCGAGCTGACGGGCATCCGCGCGCACACCGTCATGGCCGAGAACACGGTCGGCAACATCCTCTTCGACGCGGAACTTCTGAACGGCGGAACCTACGTCTTGAACTCGACGCAGGGCGACATACAACTCCGCATCACGGCGGAGGCGGGCTTTCGCCTGATGGCCGTCGCGCCCCGTACGCGTAACATTGAATTGAACGGCTTCGCGCAGATGGGCGAGTTCGAGTTCATCAACGAGAAGCGCAAGGTCGTCGGCAAGGTCGGCGACGGCGGCGCATCACTCAGCACAACCAACGGCCGCGGCTCCATCGTCTTCATGCCGCGCTGAGCACTCCACGCAATACAGCCCGCTCAAAACACACACGGCGCTTTGACAGTCGCGCGACTTCCCCAAAACTTCCAACTCGTTATTGCGACCGCACTCCCTCTGGTGTAGCCTTCAGACCGATGCGAATCTCTTTGCAAAAAAGTCCGACGCTGTTGAAACGCGTCGCATGCGTTCTGCTCTTCGCGCTAACGACAAACGCGCCCGCGCTATCGCAACCCGTAAAGGGGCAGAGCGGCAGGCAACCGAAAGAGAACAAGGCCGCGCAACCCGCCTTGACGCCCGTACCCACATTGAAGCGCACGACGACGCGCCGCGAAGTGCGCCGTCTCGGCTACGGCGGGTCTGTGACGATCTACGGTGCGCCCAACGGCTCCGTCACAATCGAGGCGTGGTCGAAGAGCGAGGTCGAGGTCACGGCGGAAGTCGAACAGAGTGCCGACACCGAAGAAAATCTAACGCGGCTCGCCGCACTAAACAGCTTCATTCTCGACGAGGACATGAATCACCTGAGCGTGATGACGGTCGGCCTGCACGACCGCAAGTACGTGAAGCGCGTCGCACGTGATCTGCCGAAGAACCTTCTCACGATGCCCTGGAAGATCGATTATCACCTGAAGGTTCCCGCCGCGGTTGACCTCGAAATCTACACGGGCCGCGGCGCGCTCAGCTTGAGCGGCGTCGAAGGCTCTCTGCGCGTGAACGCAGGCGACGGCGCGGCTGACTTCACGCTCGCGGGCGGCGATGTTGAGGCGACGCTGCGGAGCGGCCCCGTCGTGTTACGCATACCCGCGCGCAACTGGCGCGGGCGAGGGATAAGCCTGCGCCTCGCGAGCGGCGACCTCACAATCGAGCTGCCCGCGGGCTTCAGCGGCGACATCGACGCCGAAGTCCTACGCACGGGCCGCGTCGAAAATAACTATGCGGGTCTCGCGCCGCGCGAGCAGACACATTCGACGGAGCGCTCGCTGCAAGGCCGCGCGGGCCAGGGCGGCGCAATGCTCTCCTTCACCGTCGGCGACGGCACGCTCCGCATTGTGCAAGCAAGCAAGGAAGTAGTCAGTAGACAGTAGACAGTAGGCGCTCCGCGTGTTGGGCGTTGCGCTCTCACCCTGACGTTTGGAATGCGAAAGTTCTTCTACTGACTACTGACTACTGACTACTGACTACTGACTACTGTCTACTATTCCACTCCCTTCTGGACTTCACGCGCACCGACCGTTATGCTGCGCTTCGGCGGTGCGCTCCTGCCGCCGCTGCGGGCGTCGTCGCCGATCTTAAAACCTCTTAACGGAATCCCGAGACCATGTCAGTTAAATCAGACCGTTGGATTCGGCGCATGGCCGAAGAGCATCAGCTCATACAACCCTTCGAGGCGTCGCTCGTGCGCGAGCAGGGCGGGCGTCGCATCATCTCCGCCGGAGCTTCCTCTTATGGCTACGACATGCGTCTGGCCGACGACGGGTTTCGCGTCTTCTCGCCGATTCACGGACGCGAGATCGACCCGAAGAACTTCGACGACGACTCGCTCGTCGAAGCGCCTTTGCGCGATGCGGAAGACGGCTCGAAGTATTACCTCATGCCGCCGCACTCTTACGCCCTCGGCGTCACGGTCGAGACTTTCCGCATGCCGCGCAACGTGACAGGCATCTGTATGTGCAAATCGACCTACGCACGCGCAGGCTTAATGCTCAACACCACACCGCTCGAAGCAGGCTGGACGGGACGCCTCGTCATCGAACTCGGGAACCTCGCAGACCTCCCCCTGCGCGTCTACGTGGGCGAAGGCATCGGTCAGGTCATCTTCCTCGAATCCGACGAAGACTGCGACGTTTCCTACGAAGACCGCGGCGGCAAATATCAGGGGCAGACCGGGCTGACTTACTCGCGCCTTTGATTTTGTCTCAAACAGTTTGGAAAGGAGAGGCGCGTTTATGCTCCCGCCGATTCCCGAAGGCTGGCGACCTCAACTCGAAGACGAAACACGGAAGCCTTACTTTCAACAACTGGAAAAGTTTCTCGAACAGGAACGGCGACAGTTCAAAATCTTTCCGCCCGAGGAGGATACTTTTCGTGCGTTGGAGCTAACGCCTTACAGAGACGTGAATGTCTTGCTGCTCGGTCAAGACCCGTACCCCGGGCCGGGGCAAGCGCACGGACTATGTTTCTCCGTGCGAAGAGAAGTCCCCGTCCCGGCGTCGCTCAGGAACATTTACAAGGAGCTGGCGAGTGATATTAAGGGCTTTCGTATTCCCAACAACGGCTATCTGGTTCCATGGGCCGAACAGGGGATGCTGATGTTGAATGCGGTTCTCACAGTCCGCGAGCACAAGCCAAATTCACATAAGGGGAAGGGTTGGGAGACGTTCACGGACACAATCATCAGTCGCGTCAACGCCAAACGGAGCCGCGTAGTCTTCGTCTTATGGGGAGCATACGCGCAGAAAAAGATCGCACTCATCGACACCGCACGCCATTCAATCGTCAAGGCCGCGCATCCTTCACCCCTTTCAGCACGCAACGGTTTCTTCGGTAAAAAATCCTTCTCGGCCATCAACAAAGCGCTCAAAGAAGCTGGCAAGCCGGAGATAGACTGGCAGATTCCAGACATCTAACCGGCCACGCCGTCTCTATCAGTCGGAAAGAGTACCGTGCTGTGTCATACGAAGACTGCGGCGGCATATAACTAGGGGTAGACCGTGCTGAGCTATTCGCGTCGGTGGTATTTGTAAGCCACCGGGGGCGTTGCTCATACAGTCTCTTTTGCATATAAAGTGCAGCCGGTTTTATGAGACAAAAAGGTGCTTCAATCTATGTGGAAAGTCGAGTAGTCTTGCGGCATGGCTACTTCATATAAAGAACGCTTTGAGCAAATCTTGATTGGCTGTTTTGGGAGTGCTCTCTTTTGGGGTGTTTTAACATTGGTGGTGAGCGTGCTGACATGGCTTACAGCACAATCAGCTTACTTCAATGGGATACCCTTATATATAGCAATTCCTGCTGGCGCAGCGGTCTTTTTTATCTTTGCATTTGCACTATATCTAATCAGTGTAGCGGTCGCTCGGTTTCGGAAGCCTAACAATACAAATGAAACAGCATCGAATACTGAACCAACAAATGTAATTGATGAATGTTCAGACAGATGGCTACATGAACTCGCGGACAACGATAGGCGGTTCATTGACAATTTCGTGACACTATTGACGTGTGAAATAGGCAGGCATGACTTAGTACACGAGCTATACGTCGAGTTTAAATTCACCATATTAAACGCATCTGTCTATGCCGTTGAAATTAATGACGACGTTAAGGGCGATGTTTATTTAAACACACGGCTACTCAGCAAAGACCTAAAGATGGCTAAGGATTCTATTAGGTATTTCAGACACGGAGAAAGCGGCAGCTTTATGATACGTCAATGGCTTAGTTCGGAGGAAGTGAAAGACTTTCTAGGCGGGTCAAACAAGGCCGGTCAATTTCGGCTTACAGGTTTGGAGGTTGTCATCAAGGGTCAGTCGCCTAATTCGAACTTAATACCTAAAAATGTGCAAGTCTATGGGCTGAGCGTTTCAGGCCAATCGTTATGGGACTTATATCAGGAGATAGGAATAGAGATTGAGCAGGCCACGTTTACCGCATATTGGGACTTTCCAGTTTCAGGCGCGACGCCTGAACTCAGGGGGTTGCTGATCAATATGCACGTTCTCGTAATAAATCCCCGCCCGGTGCAACTGACAATTCGCAGCTTTCGCCTAACAGTCAAGATTAAAGGCAAGGATTATGCGGCAGACGCGGAAGCGGGCGCGGTGCTATACGAAGATCGCATTATCAAAGAAGGTGGAGAGATACTTCGAGGGCAAAAATTCGGAAACTTAAATCCGCCACTTAATCGCACTCTTACTATAGAAGCCCGAAAGGAATGTGGCGGGCAGCTTCAATTCATCTTACAAGGTACATCATTGGAAGCTATCCAGAAGCCTCTTCTTGAAGACTTCAGTAGAATGTCACTTGAAGACGTAAAGTTTTCACTTCCCGCAACGCTGGTAATATCTAATGCATCCGGCGAGACACATCGCTCCGAAGAATACCAACTTTCGTATGTAATCTCGTACAAATCTTAGCCACTCCAAAACATCGGCCCACCGCCTAACTCATAAATGGACTGAATGAGACAGCACACGTTGTGACAAAGAAGCTTGCACAAGACTTCGTTTACCTGCACTGTCTTACTGCGGAGGCGTTCACTGAACTTCCCTTTAATCATGCTGGCTACAAGTTGGCATAGAGGCATGAAAAATCCTCTTGACACGAAACGGCAACGGGCATAAAGTCTCGCCGTCCTTCACAGAGGGTTGTTGATTTAGAGCGAGAATTTTCTGCTGACGGGAAATACGCGCCCCGTTGGCCTCACGTTAATCTTTCAAAGCGAACAATGGGGCGGAAGCGGCACCCGGCTGTCAAACGTCTTCCGTCGTAGCTCACAATAACTGTCAATAGATTGGTTGACCCGGCTCACGGCCATGAGAGAAGGCCGTGGGCGGCTTTCATCTAGCCGTCGCGCGTTTGATGCGTCGCGTCGGGGTGCTCCGATGTTTAGACGCGTTTGTCTGGAAGGTTGTCGAGGCGCTTCGCGGACGGATACGCGTGTTGAGTATCCCGCTCATCCGTGCGAGCGTGCCGCCGTGCGTTGTAAGAGATCAAACGCGCGTGTCAGACAGGGTGTCGGCATTGTTCAAGTGAGGCGTCGGACGTGACAGATGGGCCGTCAAGTGTGAAAAGTCGCTCATCGGCGGTGAAAAGTTGCTCGCGGGATGTGAAAAGTTAGTTTCGTGACGTGAAAAGTTGCTCGTCGGGCGCGCAAAGCTGGTTGCGAAGTGTGAAAAGGTAGTTGCGAACTGTGAAAAGCTAGTTGCGAACTGCACAAATCTAGTTGCGAAGCGTGAAAAGTTGATTGCGAAGTGTGAAAAGGTAGCTGCGAAGCGTGAAAAGATAGTTGCGAGTTGTACAAATCCAGTTGCGAAGTGTGAAAAGGTAGTTGCGAGACGTGAAAATCTACTTGCGAGGCGTGAAGAGTCGGATATTGAGCATGAAATCTTATCTGCGAAGCTTGAAATCTTAGCTGCCATGTCTATCGGGGAGGGATTTGGGTGACATAAGGCGAGTCTCAGGAAGCATGGATGACGTGCGATGGGTGGGAGATGTCGTGCAAGGCGGGCAGGCGGACGCTCCGGCGGGCGTTTGTTGACACAAATCCACGGGAGGAAGGGTTTTTCTCCACAAACTACGGAAAGGAAGTTCTCACAATGGATTCACAGGTGGTACGTATCTCGCAACTGGCGACGCGTATGCAGAATTTCGCCGTGACGGTGGCGGCGGCCTTTAATAATGCGAGTCTCGGCGGGCAGAAATTCGCGGCGCTCAATGGTTTGATTGCGGAAATCGACCAGCACAGTAGCAAGCAGGCTCTGGCGAGGGGTTCCGCACAGACCAGCACGACGACGAAGAAGGAGTTGCGTGCAGCCTTACGCCAACTGTTGAAGGCCATCAGAGACACGGCCATCTCGCTTGAGTCGGAACTGACGGGAATCTCGAAGAGTTTCCGTATTCCTATCTCAAACGGGGATGAAGGGCTTGTCGCTTCCGCACGCGCCTTCGTCGAGGCCGCGACGCCTTTGAAAGCACGCTTCATCAGTCGCGAAATGCCCGCAACATTTCTGGATGACCTGACCGATCTCATCCAGAGATTCGAGGAGAGTACGAACAAGTTCTATCTGCACCGGGGAGAGCACACCTCCGCGACCGCCTCTCTGAAAAAGTGTCTCTCACAGGTCATCACGCTCAGGCGTGAGCTTGACCCGATTGTCCGCAACAAGTTTCGTGACGACCCGGCCACGCTTGCGATGTGGGAAAGCGCCAGCCATCTCGAACGCAAAACGCGCAAACCCGCGCCCACAACGCCGCCAGCCGCGCAGTCCTGACAAACAGCAAGGGCGCTATCGTTAGCGCCCTCGTCAAAAGAGTCTTCGGAATGTGTGTGAGGCGTTTGACGGCGGTCTCGGCGTCCGTCAGTTGCCGCCAGGTTCAACGCAAACCTTGCGCGATTCGTCGCCGACGGCGGCACGGCGTGCGTGTGCGGCGTTAAAGCTGTGCCGTGACGAACGCCCTGATCGCGTGTTCTCCCAACAGGCCGTATAATTCGACCCGACCGCCTGTGAGGACGCGCGCCACAGTAAACGTGCGCTCGCTTGCGCCGCGTCCGGGCATCACTTCCGCGCGAAACGTCAGACGCGTGCCCGCCGTCATAACATTGACGGTCTGTGCGGGCGCTTTTCCCTTGGCGCGCCTGCGCCGAAGCTTACGCCTGAGCACGACTGTGTATGAGACGGCGCAAGCGATCAGAAAAGAGCACGTCAATCTTCTGCGGCTCGACGACCGCGGTCACTTCACCGGGCCCGAAAATCGGATGCGTCAGTGATTGACCGGCGCGGTATGTGCGCGTGCGGTCGTATGGAGCGCCCGACTTTGCTGTGGGGTTGCGCGCCGAAGTCCCGTCGCTGTTTTTGTATGCGCTGCGAGTGCCGCACTGCGGGCAACTCACGCGCGAGATGTGCCCGCGCTTTGTGACCGAAGCCACGACGTGGCCCCGCTCTTCGCCGCACGCAGCGCAGAACTTCTCAACGCGCTCGCCGACCCTGTGTGCCTGTATCTCCACGGTCTCCTCCTTCTCGTTTTTACTTGTATCGGTATGTAATGCGTCCGCGCTTCAGGTCGTACGGCGAAAGCTCTATGCTCACGCGGTCGCCGACCAGGATGCGTATGCGATTCTTGCGCATCTTGCCGGAAATCTGCGCCAGCACGACGTGTTCGCTGTTGTCCACACGAACCATGAAGAAGGCGTTGGGCTGCTTATCAACCACTACACCCGTTGCCGGAACCAACTCTTCCTTAGCCAATCGGTATTCTCCTTTTTAAGCTTGAGAGAGGCCGTGCGTTGAAAGGCGCACGGCCTTCGTCTTTAACAAAAACCCTTTTTCAGCGGCCCGCACCGCGACGCGGCCTGAACGAACGCCGACCGCCCGCACCGGAACCGCGCATCGGACGCGCGAACGTCTTGACCTGTGTCGTACGGACTCCCGCCTGCGCGCCGCCGAAGAGAGGCAGCACGACACGCTCGACCGATTGCCCCGTCAGGCGCTCGATGGCGCGCATCGACAACTCGTCAACGGGTGTGACGAGCGTGATGGCGCGTCCAAGCTTGCCCGCGCGGCCCGTGCGACCGATGCGGTGTACGTAATCCTCCGGCGCGGCGGGCACATCGTAGTTGATGACGTGCGAGATCGAATCAACGTCGATGCCGCGCGCAGCGATGTCCGTCGCGACCAGCACGCGCGTCTGCCCGTCCTTGAAGCCGCGCAGCGCGGCCTCCCTCTGGGGCTGCGTGCGGTCTGCGTGGATGCGATTAACCTTGTGCTCGCGCGCCAGAAGAATGTGCGAGAGACGTTCGGCCCCGCGCCGCGTGCGCGTAAAGACGAGCACACGGTCGAAGTTGTCGCGCTCGCGCTCCAAAAGGTCTAAGAGCAGCGCCGTCTTCGACTCTGCCGCAACGGGGTACGCGGTCTGCTCCACCAACACGGCGGCGCGTCCGCGCACATTGACTTCGATAAGCTTCGGGTCTTTCATCGTCGAACGCGCAAGCTCTTCAATCACCGACGACATCGTCGCGGAGAAGAGAAGCGTCTGCCGCTTCGACGGAAGTTCCGCGAGCACGCGTCGAATCGCAGGCAGGAAGCCCATATCGAGCATGCGGTCGGCCTCGTCGAGGACGAGCACTTCAACCTGGGAAAGGTCTACGGTGCGACGCTCGACGTGATCGAGCAGGCGGCCCGGCGTGGCGACAACTACGCCCGCGCCTCTGCGCAACGCATCCATCTGTCGAGACATGCTCGCGCCACCGATGACGGCGGCGCAACGCGCGCTACCTTTCGGCGCAAGCTGTTTGTAGTGGTCTTCAATCTGTGAGACAAGCTCACGCGTCGGCGCGAGCACTAGCACGCGCACTCCCGGTCGAGGAGTTTCGGTCATCCTCTGTATCGTCGGGAGTAGAAAGGCGGCAGTCTTGCCGGTGCCGGTCTCAGCGCAGCCAATCAGGTCTGCACCGGACAGCACGACGGGGATCGCACGCTCTTGAATTGCTGTCGGTTCTGTATAACCGAGGGACTCGCAGCGGCGCAGCAGCGCTGGCCGGAGTCCGAGTTGAGAAAATTCCATTCAGTTCCTTGTCTGTCGCCCTCTGACTTTGAGGGCGGTCTGTCGAAAAAATAAAAGCGCCTCCGGCGAGTGCTGTTGCCAGAGGCGCTTTCGTTGCAAAGGGTCGCTGGCTGTGTGAGTCTTGATTACCAGCGAGACTCGCGGTTGCCACCGCCGCCGCCGCCGCCGTAGCCGCCGCGACCACCGCCGCCGCCGCCACGATTGCCGCCGCCGCCGAAGCCGCCGCGATTACCGCCGCCGCCGCGATCCTCGCGAGGACGCGCTTCGTTGACGTTGAGGTTACGACCCTGTAGGTCTTTCCCGTTGAACTGAGCGATAGCGGCCTCGCCCTCTTCCTTCGTCGCCATCTCGACAAAGCCGAAGCCGCGCGAGCGGCCCGTGTCGCGGTCTTCAACGACCGAAGCCGACTCGACCGTGCCTGCCTGTGCGAACAGGTCGCGCAGGTCTTCGCTGGAAGTCTGGAACGAGAGATTGCCGACGTAAAGTTTCATGGACATGTAGATGTACCTCTCCCTATAGGAGTATCAAAAGAAGCTTCCCATTAGAAGTGTACTTCGGCGGAACGGTGGCAACGAAGGCTTGCGTTTGGGGTGCTCGCAAAGAGCGGCTTCCGGTCTGTTAACAACTGCCTGCTCTCGAACCATCCAAACGCCGCCGCCAATTTCGAGGCGCGGGGCGCATCACCGTCGATGCGCGAGAGAAGGAATGACACCGCTATGATGCACTATTTCGGTGCAAAGTTGCAAGGACAAGGACGAGGCGCGGCTACGCTGCATATATTTTTGTGTGTCGGCGTCAGCTCTTCGACAGCTCGATGGCTTCGTAGCGGCGAGCAAGCATTCCCTGCAATCGTGCGCGGATTACAGGCCACTCCGATTCAATGATGCTGTAGAAAACGGCGTCGTGTGTCTCGCCATCTGCCGTGACGATGTAGTTGCGAAACGTGCCTTCCTCCTTCGCGCCCAAACGCAGGATCGCCTTCCGAGAAATCTCATTGCGCGAGTCGGCCATAAATTCCACACGAATGCAGCCCAGTCTTTCAAACGCATGTTCCAACATCAGGAACTTGGCTTCAGTGTTGATCGCCGTTCGTCTCCAGGGTTGGGCTATCCAGGATGAGCCAATCTCAAGGCGGCGTTGTTCCGGGACAATGTTGAGAAAGCGTGTGCCCCCGACGACTTGACCCGAAGACTTATCCAGAGTCGCGAAGGGCAAGCAGGTGCCGACAGCTTGCTGACGTAAAGCGGATTCGATGCCGTCTCTGATTTTCTCGGGTGTCAAGTTCCATTCACGGCCTGCCTCACCAAAAGCGGCGACGTGCCGGAGCGTCAGCGGCTCCAGCCGAACATGAAGACCTTCTAATGTGACCGGCCTGATATCCATTGCTCTCAGTATGGACGCCTAACGTCGCGGATGACGCGCGCCCTTCTTCAACCTCCATGAGATTCAAGCCGAAGGGGGGCGTCGGGCGCATGCGGTTGTTAGCCGCCACTATGCCTCTGAAGAGACAACATCTCACACCCACGCGTAAACGGGTGCTTTACTTCCTGTGTCGAACGAGAAGCCGGAATATCAAGCCATGCATGATAAGTAAGGGCGGCACCACCGCCGTCGAAATGAAGAACGTGGCCCCGAGCATCCCGGCGTCAAACCGGGCCCCGAACAGCCCCTGGTAATACGCAAAGAGGAGGTCAGCCGTGCCCCACACGTTGAACAGCCACACGAGCAAGATGGCCGAGCGCGCGCGTCTGTAAAGTGCTATGGCGGCCAGGACGGCGAGTATGGCCGCGCCCAGGTCGCCGCACGCGGCGGGGACAGCGAAGGCCGACGGTATCGAGGGAGAGACAACCCCGGACACGAGGAAGCTGAGGCCGATGAACCGGAATGTGTGTGGCATCACCAATCGGGCGAGCGCATCGTCTCTCGCCAGCATCCGAAGCCGGGGCCAGATGTAAAGCTTCGTGACCAGGCCAAAGGCCATAAAACACATGAGGGCGCTGAGTCCAAACAATGCTTGCCTATTCACAAATACCTCCTCTGTGCATGCCTTGGAATCGCTTGCGCCAGCCAACGCCCGGCCTCACCAGCACCTCAATGAACGTTCATGAGAGGCAAGCTGATAGGGCGTCGGGTGCATGCCGTTGTTAGGCGCTGCTCTAAAATTTTTCTCACTTAAAACCCCACCGCCTTAACGAGCGATCCCGACGACATGCTGACAATGGGCGCGCGCGCGCACTTTTAATCTCTATTACTTCGTTAGTCTTTGGGTTAACCTGAAGCCGCAGGCACGCGCATCCGTAACCGTGGGGCCCGTTCGTCTCCACCCATTGCTTCGGCCCGAAGTCCGGCCAGTCGCCTTCAGCTTGATGCCCGCCCTGCACCGCGATGATCCACTCACCTGCACGGTCGTATAAAGAAGCGTTGGCAGGCGTGGGATTATCGAACCATCCGCAACGAGTCTCGAACTGTTCGACCGCAGGTGCGGGCGTTCCAGGCCGCCCGCTCACAAGCGCCACCGTGGCTAACAGCAAGCAACTAACGACCACCAATCGGGGTTTTACAATTTTCTTATTCATAATTTCTCTACGTTAACAAGCAAGCGCCGAACGCCGCCAAACACCCGCCGCCCCAAATCCTTGCCAAAGGTGACAGCCGCCGTGTCGGCAGTCGGGTGCATTGGCTTGTTCGGCACACCTGTTGAAGAAAGCTTTCAGCTTCCGCAGTTTCTTTTTTTCGGCCTGAACGCGTTCGATCTGTTCGGCGTCGGCGAGAATGTCGTCGATTGGTCTTGGCATTGTGAGTGGTAACTCCTGGGCGTTTGAGGTTTCCCGCTGGCTCTACCTTTGAGAAGGCGCGCGGAGAATATCACAAGACGAACCGACGCCGGAAAACATTTTTTCGCGCGCACTCAACGCAGACCTGCGCACCAGATAAAGCAGAGGTGCGAGGGTTTCCAAGCGGGCGTGTTCAGGCAAGACGAGGTGAGAAAGCTCAGAAGAGTTGAGCAGCCGGAGACGTAACCTTGCGTCTCATTCAACCTCACTTCAGTCGAGAGTGCTGTTTTGCACTCTCGGAAAATATCCGACAAGGCTCTCGGATTATTCAATCCACCTGACGAGGACGCCCGCGGCGAGGAGGTCTTCTTGTAGCTGCTTGTTGGGGGCGACGCGTGCGAACTGTGCGGTCTTGGCGCGGACGGTGAGGTTCTCTTCCGTCAAGTGCAGGTCGATAAAGACTTCGCAGTCGCCGGGGTATGCGAGCAGAGCTTGCGCGACGTGGTCGCTTGCGCGGAGCACGTCTTCGCAGGTCTGGAACTCGATGACGAGCGCCTGCGCGCGGAGCCGCCCCGTCTGCGAGACGGCCCGCCCGCCGTTCACGGGGACGCGCGCACGGGCAAGCGCCGTCACTTCGTCGCAGACGATGGTCAGGCCGCTCTCGCCCTCGCAGCGCCCCACGGCGACGAGCATCGCGTCGTCGGCTGCGTCCGCGCCCTTCGTCTTGAAAGCCTCGGGCCAGAGGACGCATTTGACGCCCGCGCCCGAGAGGTCTTCGAGACGGAAGTATGCGTAGCGGTCGCCCTTCTTCGTATTGCGTACGGTGAAGTCCGAGACGACGCCGACTACTCGGACGCGCGAGTTCGGCTCGACCGACGAGAGTTCGGAGACGGGCGTGCAGTTGAGCTGTTCGATCTTTTCGATGAAGTCTTCGAGCGGGTGGCCCGAGACGTAGAAGCCGACCGAAGTCTTCTCGCGCGTGAGCAAATCCTTGTGCGTCCACGGCTCGATTCCCGTGACCGGCAGCGGCGGTTCTTCCAACAGGTTTGCGCCCGCGCTCGCTAGTCCGAACATGTCCACCTGTCCGCTGTCGCGCTCACGACGCGCACGCGCCCCGCGCTCCAGAGCCTTGTCCACGCACGCGAACAGACGCGCGCGCCAGCCTTGCAGAGCATCGCCCTCCGGCTTCAGAGAGTCGAACGCACCGGCGCACACCAAACTTTCCAACACGCGCTTGCCCGCGCCCTTCTCGCCGACGCGCTCCGCGAAGTCGAAGATAGAGCGGAAGGGTCGCTCTTTGCGTGCCTCGATCATCGCGTTGACCGAGGATTGCCCGAGGCCCTTGATGGCGCACAGGCCGTAACGCACAGCGCGCTCGACGGGCGTAAAACCGGGCCCAGACTGGTTCACGTCGGGCGGCAACATCTTGATACCCTGCGAGCGAAGCTCCGACGCGTACTTGAAAATCTTCGCCGTGTCGTCGGTCACGTTCGTCATCACAGCCGCGTAGAAGTGCGCCGGGTAATGCGCCTTCAGATACGCGGTCTGATACGCGACGTGCGCGTAGGCGACCGAGTGGCTTCGATTAAAACCATAGTCGGCGAACTGCGCCATGAGACGAAAAATCTCGCGCGCCTTCTTCTTCTGGATTTTGTTCTTGACGCAGCCCGAGATGAACTTCTCTTCGTGGACGGCCATCTCCTCGCGCTTCTTCTTGCCCATCGCGCGGCGCATCAGATCGGCCTCGCCGAGTGAGTAACCGCCGAGCTTCTGCGCGAGCTGCATGATCTGCTCCTGATAGACGAGGATGCCGTAGGTGTTCTTGAGAATCTCCTCCATCTCGGGCGTGGCGTACTCGACGGGCTTCTTGCCGTGATAGCGGTCAATGAAGTCGTCAACCATGCCGCCATCAAGCGGGCCCGGGCGATAGAGCGCGTTTAAGGCGGAGAGGTCTTCGAGTGATTTGGGACGGAGCTTGCGGCAAATCTCCTGCATGCCGGTCGATTCAAACTGGAAGACGGCCTCTGTGTGTCCCTTCGCAAACAGCTCGTAGGTCTTGGGGTCGTCCTGCGGAATCTCAGACCAGCAGATGTCGCGCCCGTGCATCTCTCGTATCGTGCGGCAGCACTGGTCGATGATGGTGAGCGTCGTCAGGCCGAGGAAGTCCATCTTGAGCATGCCGGTCTTCTCAAGGTCGGACATCTCGAACTGCGTCGTGAACTCCTGCTTGTTATTAACCGCAACAGGTATCAACTCTTCGAGCGGGACGGGAGAGATGACGACGCCCGCCGCGTGAACCGAAGAGTGACGCGCGCAGCCTTCAAGGCGGCGTGCGATGTCGATGACCTTCTTGACCTGCGCGTCCGACTCGAACGCGTGCTTTAGCTCGGGCACGGTCTCAATCGCCTGTGTGATCGAGACGTTGCGGCCCCGTATGGGCGCGGGGATGAGCTTCGCAATCTTCTCGACATCGACGTAGGGCATATCGAGCGCTCGGCCCACGTCCTTGATGGCGGCCTTCGAGGCCATCGTGCCGAAGGTGATGATCTGGCAGACCGACTCGCGACCGTAGAGCTGTGTGACGTGGTTGATGACCTCGGCGCGACCGTTGACGCAGAAGTCTATGTCGATGTCGGGCATCGAGACGCGCTCGGGATTGAGGAAGCGCTCGAAGAGCAGATCGAACTGGATGGGGTCAACGTCGGTGATTTCAAGGCAGTATGCGATTAAGCTTCCGGCGGCGGAGCCTCGACCGGGGCCCACGGGGATGCCTCGGTCTTTGGCGAACTTGATGAAGTCCCAAACGATGAGGAAGTAACTGGGGAAGCCCATCTGCTTGATGATGGCGACCTCGCGCGAGATTCGCTCCTGATACTCGGCCAAGCTGTGCTTGAGTGTTCCCTCGGACAGCATCCGATCCCAGAGAGTCGCGCGACGCTTCTCGTAACCGAGGCGGACGACCTTCTCAAAATACTCGTCAACCGTGATGTCACCCTCTACGCGCGGGATAGGGTAGATGGGGAGTTGATTCTCGCCAAGAGGGAGCTTGAGGTTACACATCTCGGCGACCTCCATCGTGCGCGAGACGGCGTCGGGGATGTGTGCGAATATCTGCGCCATCTCCTCGGGCGTGCGGACGTACCACTGCGGGCCGCCGAAGCGCATGCGGTTCACATCGTTCACGGTCTTGCCCGTGCCGATGCAGAGCATCACGTCGTGCGCCTCGTAGTCGTCGCGATTGAGGTAGTGCGCGTCGTTGGTCGCGACGAGCGGGATGCCGGTCTTGCGAGACAGCTCGATGAGGTCTTTGTTTATCTTGATCTGGTCTTCGAGCTGATGATCCTGAATTTCGAGAAAGTAGTTGCCGCGTCCGAGGATGTCCTCAAACTCGTGCGCGGAGCGTTCGGCCTCTTCGAGCTTGCCGTTCTTTAAGTGCGCCTGCGGCACTCCCGAAAGACACGCGGAGAGGCCGACGAGTCCTTCGCTGAACTGCGAGAGCAGCTCGCGGTCGATGCGCGGCTTGCGATAGAAGCCTTCCTTGAAAGCCTTCGACGTGAGGCGGACGAGATTGTGATAGCCCTCGCGGTTTTTGGCGAGGAGAATCATGTGGTTGTAAGGCTTCTCGCCGCGCCGCGCCTCTGACTTGTCCGCGCGGTGGCCGGGGGCCAGATAGACCTCGCAGCCAATGATCGGTTTCACGTCGTGCGCCTTCATCTCCTTATAGAAGGAGACCGCGCCGTACATGTTGCCGTGGTCGGTCATCGCGCAAGCCTTCATGCCGAGTTCGCGGACACGTTCGGCGAGCGGCTTGATCTGAATGGCCCCGTCCAGAAGTGAATAATCTGTGTGTAAGTGGAGATGCGTGAAATCTATGTTTGACATGATTGACGAAAACTTCGGGCGCGGATGGAGACGAAAACGCCTTGACCCAAAAGTCGGCGCGGGGGGCGCTTCCGACCTGTGCTCGGCTTACGGCGCGAAAGGATAGCACAAACGTCGCGGGCGGAAAGGCGCAACGCGAAATTTATTTTTTCCACAGGCCGCGAATCTGTGGAAAACTCCGTGCGGGCGCTCGGCGGCGCGTTTGTCCTAACGCAAACGGCGGCACTTTTCGTAAGATAGACGGAGTCGGAACCGCAAGCGGGTGTGCGTGGCGGAAGGAAGAATTCACATGGATGGACAGGATGAACAGGATAGGAGTTTTCAGTTTTCAGTTTTTAGAATTTGAGATTTCAAATTGCAAATTTCAAATCAAAAATCAGAAATTTTCTTATCCTGTTCATCCTGTCCATCCATATGAATTCTTCCCTCTTGACCTAGAGGCCCGGCGGCGAAGATGAACCCTGCTCGCTACTCGGTTCTGATACGTAGAATCTTTGGAGGTCGGATGCTCGCGCTGCTCAACATCTCGAACTTCGCGCTCATCAGCGAGTTGAAGGTCGAGTTCGACCGCGGACTAAACCTGCTCACGGGCGAGACAGGCTCGGGCAAGTCGATCATCGTGGACGCGCTCGGCGTGCTTATCGGCGACCGCTTCTCGCCGGAGTTGATACGCGCGGGCGAGCGGCACGCCTTCGTAGAGGGGCTGTTCACGCTCGGCGCGCACCCGCAGGTCGAGGCGCTTCTGGAAGAGGCGGGCGTCGGAGCACGCGCGGGCGGAGACGTGGAGCTGGTCGTGCGTCGCGAGCTTTCAGCCGAGGGGCGTGGCCGCGTCTTCGTCAACAATCGTCTGGCGACGCTCTCGCTTTTGAAGAGTTTGAGGCCGATGCTCGTTGACATCCACGGGCAGGGCACACAGCAGACGCTCTTCGACCCGGACACGCACCTCGAACTCTTAGACGCCTTCGCAGACCTCATTGGAGCGCGCGAAGAAGTGGCCGCACGCTTCCGACGCTGGTCTGCGCTGGGCCGCGAGCTTGAATCGTTGCGGCGCGACGAGGCGGAGAAGTTTCACCTGACCGACGCTCTCAGGTTTCAGGTGAGCGAGCTTGAGGCGGCGCGTTTGGTGGCGGGCGAGGACGAGCAGTTGGAGACCGAGCGTCGTCGTCTCGTCAATCTTGAGAAGCTGACCGAGCTTTGCGCCGACGCATACAACCTGACTTACGAGGAGAGCGATTCGACCGTCGCGCGCCTGAGTCGTCTGGAAAGACAGGTCGAAGAGCTTTCGCAGTACGAGTCGTCTTATCAAAGCTACGGGGAAGCGCTCGCGTCGGCGCGGGCGGTGCTCGAAGACCTGAGTGTGAGCCTGCGCGGATACCTCGACGCTTTGACCTTCTCGCCGGAGCGTCTCTCCGAGATCGAGAGCAGGCTCGCGGAGCTTGCGCGTCTTAAACGTAAGTACGGCGGCACGGTCGAGAGCGCGCTCGAACATCTCGAAACATCGCGTGAGCGTCTGCGGCAGTTGGAGCACACGGACGAGCGCGCCGAAGCGGTGGCGAAGGAGTTGGCTTCGGCGCGCGCCTCTTATCTGGAAGCGGCGACGCGCGTCCATCGTGCGCGTGTGAAGTCTTCGGTCGAGTTCAGACGCTCGGTCGAAGAGGCGCTTGGGGAGGTGGCCTTGGAGCACGCGCGTTTCGAGGCGCGCGTCGCGGCCCCACAGGACGCGGAGTTGGACACGACTGAGGCGTCAAAGAGTTTCACGTCAAAGGGCTTTGACCGCGTCGAATTCTACTTCTCGGCGAACGCGGGCGAGCCGCTGCGGCCCTTGGCGAAGGTCGCTTCGGGCGGCGAGGCGTCGCGCCTGATGCTGGTGCTGAAGACCAGCTCAAGCCCTGCGCGCTTCCCGCGCACAATCGTCTTTGACGAGGTGGACGCAGGCATCGGCGGGCGCGTCTCGGAAGCGGTGGGACTCAAGCTCAAGGCGCTTGCCAAGACCAATCAGGTGCTCTGCGTGACGCACCAGGCACAGATCGCACGCTTCGCCGACACGCACCTGCTCGTCGATAAGCGGAGCGCGCGCGGCAGGACGGAGGTCGGCGTCGGACGCCTCGACCGCCGCCGCCAGGTCGAAGAGATCGCGCGCATGCTCACCGGCGCGGAGATCACAGAGGCCGCGCGCCGTCACGCACGCGAGATGTTGAAGACTGCTTGAGAGGGCGGAGTTAAATCCCTTTCACTCGTTCTACGTTCAAGTGAAAAGGGTTCATCGGACTTGAGGAGACGGAGTTGAAGATGGACAGACTGTTTTTTCTTGTAGGCGCGCTCTCGGCTTTTGTCGGCGTGGCGTTGGGCGCGTTCGGCGCTCATGGGTTGAAGGGTCGTCTGAGCGAAGACATGCTGGCAACGTTCGAGGTCGGCGTGCGCTATCAGATGTATCACGCCTTCGCCTTGATGGCAGCGGCGTGGGCTTGGGCGCGCTGGCCCGGGACTTTGACGAGCGCCGCCGGCTGGCTCTTCCTCGCGGGCACAATCGTCTTCTCGGGCAGCCTCTATCTTCTGAGCCTGACGGGGCAGCGCTGGCTCGGTGCGATCACGCCCGTCGGCGGACTCGCCTTCCTCGCGGGCTGGCTGTGCCTCGCGGCGGCGTGCTGGAAAAATTAGCGGCGCTTTGACGGAAAGAAGAATTCACATGGATGAACAGGATGAACAGGATAAGTGAACTTGGAAGTATGAACGCTGAACGATGAACTGAAGACAGCTTGATTTCAGTTCATCGTTCAGCGTTCTAAGTTGAGAGCTTATTTCCTATCCTGTCAATCCTGTCCATCCATGTGAATTCTTTACGGTCTTCTCCCGCGCCAGAGGAAGTAAACGGGAATGCCCGAGACGACGATGGCGAGACCGACGGCGCTGTTGGCCGGATACTGGTAGACGGTTGCCGCGACGATGAGCGCGCACGCGGCGGCGAACAGAGCGGTCGTGAAGGGATGGCCGGGCACGCGGAAACCTTCGCGCGCGTCGCCAGGGGGCGCGCCCTCCTCGCCGGTCACTTCCACGCTTGAGCCTGCGGCGGCGCGGCGGCGTCGGCGGAAGACAAAGAGCGAGAGCGCGGTCAGTCCGAACCAGATAAAATCAACCGAGACGACGTAGTTGAGTATCTGCTCGTAGCGTCCAGAGACGGCGATGACTGCGGCCAGCAAGCCTTGCAGCGCGATGGCGACGATGGGTGCGCGCGTGCGTCGGTCGAGCCGCGCCACGGCCTTGAAGAAGAGCGCGTCCTCGGCCATCGCAAAGTAGACGCGCGGAGCGGTCAGCATACTCTGGCTCAGGAACCCGAGCGTCGAGATCGCTATCCCGACGGCGATGAGCGCCGCACCGCGCGGCCCGAACGCGAGGCGCATCACAGCGGACGCGGGCGTCGTCGTCGCGGCCAATCCTTCAGCGCCGAGAGCGCGCAAGGAAGCGAGATTGACCAGAGTGTAGAGCAGTATCACGCCGCAGACGCCGATGAGCAGTCCGCGCGGGAGGTCTCGACGCGGCTCGCGCATCTCGCCCGCGACGAAGCTCGCCGTCTGCCATCCGCCGTAGGCGAACATCACCGGCGTCATCGCCGCGCCTAAACCCGCAAGCAGTCCCAACGAGACGGGACGGTCGAGCAGCGCCGCTTGCACGAGCGGCTGCGGCTCCGCGACCGCGAACACGCCGCACAGGATGAGCGCCGTGATGGCGAGAATCTTCAGAACCATCAAGATGCTCTGCACGTTGCTGCCCGAGCGCACGCCGAGGCAGTTGACGACCGTCAGGAGCGCCAGCGTGAGCGCCGCGATTGTCCAGTCGGGCAAGGCGACGCGCGTCAGTTCAGCGAAGTAGCGCGCGAAGGTGACGGCGACCGCGGCCATCCCGCCGGTCTGTATGACGAGCAGCAACGCCCAACCATAGAGGAAGGCGACCGAAGGATGGAAAGCATCGCGCAGGTACGCATACTGCCCGCCCACCTCGGGCCGACACGCGGCCAGCTCCGCGTAGACGAACGCGCCCGCGAGCGCAACGCAGCCGCCCGCGAGCCACGCGCCGAGAATAAGAAAGGGAGTGTGAACCTGTCGTGCGACGACGTATGGATTGATGAAGATGCCCGAGCCGACGATGCCGCCCATCACGATCATCGTCGCATCGAACAGGCCGAGCCGACGCGCGAGTCCGTGGCTCTCGCCGCCGCTTCCTTCTTGTCCTTTGATGCTTCGGTTCAGGTGGGACATTGGCCGTGCTTCATTGATACGATTGTTTGCTAAGGCAAGCTTAAGAAATCGGCAGTTGACCGTAGAGAGACTTGATGTTCACCGCAGAGGCGCGGAGGACACAGAGACTCGCAGAGTAATTCAAGTCTCTGCGCCCCCTCCGCGTCCTCAGCGCCTCTGCGGTGAACATGACTGACGTTAGTTCCAAGTCGGAGATTGTCCGCCTCAACATTCCTCAATGGTTCCAGTCTTCAGGGATGAACTCGACGGCCAGCGCGTCGCCGTCGAAGACTTTTTTGTTGTCCGGCCTTACGCGATAGGTGACGAGCACGGAGTCGGCAGGCTCGCGCATGCCGCACGAGATGCGGCCCGTCTTGACCGAAGCGGTGTAGGTGACGAAGCGTATGCCGCTCAGGTCTTCGGCGCGCAGGCGCAAAGTGCCCGCGCGTGTCTCGACGTGGAGCACGACCCCGCCGTCGGCGCACTCGATTTCGGCGAGGCGACCGCACGCCTGCGTGCCTTCAAAGCGGAGCTTCTTGTAGTGGGGCCCGCCCTGCACGGGCATGTCGCAAGGCTGCGTGGGCGTGGCGGCGTCGAGCTGAGCTTCGAGCTTGGCTGCCTCGTCAGCCTGCGAACGCAGACGCGCTGCCTGCTGCTGGCGAGCGTCGATACGTGCGATGAGCGCTTCGGCCTGCGCGCGCAGATGCTCGTCGTCGTCGCGGCGTGCGATAGGCTCCGCGAGCCTGCGCGCCTCTTCAAACTGGCCGCCGGGCAGTTCGGCCTGCGCGAGCATGAGCGTGAGGTCGAGGCGACGTGGCGCGAGAGCCGCCGCACGCTTGAGCAACACGACGGCCACTTCGGGCCGGTCGCCGCGCTCAAGCTCGATTGTCGCGAGCAGCCGGTAAGGCTCGACGAAGCCGGGCGCAAGCTCAATCGCTCGGTGCAGCTCGGCGCGGATGGCGTCCGTCCTCTCCTCGAACTCACTGACGGAGATTTTGTCCGAACTGTCGGTGGCTCCCTCTCGATTGAGCGCGTCGGCGAGATAGTAGTGAGCGAGGGTGTTTTGCGTGTCTGCTTCGACGGATGCGCGCAACTGCCCGCAAGCCTCCGTGAACCGCCCATGCCGGAGCAGCAAGGCCCCGAGCGAGACGCGTGCGGACGCGAGACGTGGGTCTAGTTCGACTGCGCGGAGCAGATACGGTTCGGCGTCATCGTCTCGATCCGTGTGGAGCAGAAGGTCGCCGAGCCGCGCGCTCACTTCGGCTGCGGTGAGTTGGCGCGCATGCAGTTGCGAGTCGAAATCGAGCGGGCGCTCGAACTCTTCGACGCTCGTGTTGTAGCGCCCGAGCCGCACGTAAGAGATGAACCCCGCCTCTATCTCCGAGACCCGCTTGCCGAATGTGCGCCGGAGTGAGTCCTCGACGGTCGCGCCGTCGGCGAGCAGCGCGACGAAGCGTGCTACACGGTCGCCGTGTTCGCCGCCGCGCACCTCCGTCAGGTAATGAACGAGCGCCCAGGACTCCGCGTAGAAGAGACCGCGCGGGCCCTGCTCGACGTAGTACGGCGAAGCGTGATCGACGGCGAAAAGCGTCCTGAAGGGAAGTAGCTCGCGCCCGAGCAGAGCGCGCGTGCGTTGCGTGGGCGGGTCGCCGAGCGTCATCCTGCGCCTGTCCCCGGAGAGGCGCGCGGTGCTGTAGAACTCGGAGAGTCCCTCCTTGAGCCAGAGCGGAGCGCCGCTGAAATAGTTGTTGACGAGCAGGTGTGTGTACTCGTGTAGCAGCGTCGAGGAGTCGCGCGCCGAATCGGAGTCGAGCGCGAGCGTGATGTAGTTGACCTCCGTGCCGGGCTGGAAGTAGCCCGAAACGCCAGCGGCCGATTGCCCGCGCAGGAGCGGCTTGAAGGGCTTGTACGCCGCGTCGTCCGGGAAGACGATGATGGTCGTGGGAATGCTTGCGTCGAAGTGCTCGCCGGAGAGAAGGCGTGAGAAGGCCGCCCGGTACTCTTCGAGCCTGACGGCCATGCGCCGCAAATCCTTCGCGCGCGCGCGGCCTTCGACGAGAAAGTTCTGCGAGCGCACGCTCACCCATTCGTCGGATTGTTCGCGCCGCGCCGCCGACGGGCAAGGGAGAAGCAATGCGAGCGCCGTCATCAATAGGACGAAGAAGAGTTGGGGGCTTCGTCTTTTCATGTTTCGGCTTGAGGCCGCAAGCCCGACCGTTAGGGAGGGCGTTAGGAAGTATGAACTAAAAGACTGCTCTTGGTTCAGCCTTCAGCGTTCAGCGTTTCACTTACGCCCTCCATCACGGTCGGGCTTGCGGCCTTGTAAGTGCGCGCCTGCTTCAGAGCAGCGAGCGAATCAGATAGACTGCGCCGATGATTGCGGCCACGACGCCGAGCGCGACGAGCACCGCACAGCCGTAGAAAATAAGCCTGAGCCGTGTGGCCGTCTTCTCATCGCCGGGCGAGAGCGGATTCTGCGGGAAGTAAGGTGGCGGCGTCTCGGTCGGCACGTCTCTTTTGAAGTCTCCTCGGATATCTCTGCTTGGGCGCGTGGATTGTAGCACAATCGCTTTGCTTGCCCGCCCCGCGCCGCCGTGCTACCGTTTTTGCTTTCACGTCGTGCCGCCGGTTTTCGCTTTAGACGTTGAGGCGCGAGAGCTTTCGCTTTCAGTCGAGTCGTTATGATTAGACCGTTTCGCGGCATACATCCGCAGATTCATCCGACCGCGTTCATCGAGTCGAGCGCGCAAATCATCGGCGACGTACACATCGGCGCGCACTCTTCCGTCTGGTTCAGCGCGGTCGTGCGCGGCGATGTCTTCCACATACGCATCGGCGAACGCACGAACGTGCAGGACGGCACGGTCATCCACGTCTCGAACGGCACGCACGCCACCATCCTCGAAGACGAGGTGACCGTCGGCCACAACGTCACGCTGCACGGCTGTTACGTCGAGCGCGGGAGCCTCGTCGGCATCGGGTCGATTGTGATGGACGGCGCACGCGTGGGCGAAAAGTCTCTGGTGGCGGCGGGCGCGCTCGTCTCGCCGGGGACAATTATCCCGCCGCGCTCGCTCGTCTTAGGTGTGCCTGCGCGCGTCAAGCGGCAGCTTACGGACGAAGAGGTCGCAGACCTCGACGTGTTCTGGAAGAACTATGTCGAGTACACGCGCGCGTACCGAGAGGAGTACGGGATAGCCGAAGGGCAGTTGATGCGCTCCTGAAATGGACTGTAAACGCGCTCCTGAAATTTTGACGCGGGAGCGGAGAGGATTTAGAAAGCCATGCGCCCCGAAAGAAAACTTGCCGGAGTCGTCGCAGCCGTTCTGTTCGCGCTCGCGGCGTGCGCGCCCTCGCTCGCGCAGGGAGTTGAGCAACTGAGGCGTTCGGAGTCGGATGAGGCCGCGGCGGGTGTGCAGCGCGCGGGCGGCGCGTTCGGGCTGGAGAAGGCCGTCAACGAGTTCGGCGTCTGGGGCGGCGGCTCGTTCAGTAGCCCGACGCTCATCGGCTCGACTGAGAAGACGCGGCTCGGCCTTTTGGCCTTTCGCTACGCGCGTGTGCTGGCGCGCGGCGACAATCTTACGCTGAAGTATACCGTGGACGCCGTGCCGGTCGCGGCGCTGTCTTTCCCTTCGTTCGAGTCTTTCGGCACGCCTCCGACGGGCTTTCGCGCGGTACGGAAGACGATCACGGGCGCGGGTCTCTCACCCGTAGGCTTCCAGCTCAACTTCCGTCGGCGCGAGCGCGTGCAGCCCTTCGCGCAAGGCAGCGGCGGCTTCATCTACTTCGGCGAGCGCGTGCCGGACGAACGCGGCGCGCAGTTCAACTTCACTGCCGACTTCGGCGGCGGCGTCCAGTGGAAGACGGGCGCTCGGCGTGCGTGGACGCTCGGGTATCGCTACCAGCACATCTCGAACGGCTACCGCGCGGACGTGAACCCGGGCTTCGACTCGAACCTGTTCTACGTCGGCTTTTCGATCTTTCGATGAAGTAGACAGGAGAAGTAGACAGTAGACAGTAGTCAGTAGGCTCCGCCCTGCCGACGTTGACGCTGACACCCTGACGAATCGCTGAAGAATGTTTTTCTACTGACTACTGACTACTGACTACTGACTACTGACTACTGACTACTGTCTACTTCTCCTGTCTACTTTTCTATGCCTACGAAGACACAACCAGCGCGCGGCATGCGCGACTTTCTCCCGGCGGACGTGCGGCGGCGCGAGTACGTCATCCGTATCATTAAAGACGTGTACGAGCGCTACGGCTTCGAGCCGCTGGAGACGCCCGCGGTCGAAAACATCGAGACGCTCCTCGGCAAGTACGGCGAAGAGGGCAATCAACTCATCTTCAAAATCCTCAAGCGCGGCGAGCACGAACGGACGGGCGAGGCCGACCTCGCGCTCCGCTATGACTTGACCGTCCCACTCGCACGCGTCGTCGCAGAGCACGGCGAACGCCTCCCCAAGTTTTTCAAACGCTACCAGATTCAACCCGTCTGGCGCGCAGACCGACCCGCGCGCGGACGCTTCCGCGAGTTCTACCAGTGCGACGTTGACTGCATCGGCACACGCTCCGCAGTCGTCGAGGCCGAGCTATGCGCCGCAGCGAGCGACGCTCTAACGGCGCTCGGCTTCGACAACTTCACTATCCGCCTCAACCACCGGCAGGTGCTTGCGGGCGTGCTTGAAGCTGCGGGCATCGCGGCGGACATGCACGCGGATGCGCTCGTCGCGCTCGACAAGCTGGACAAGGTCGGGCGCGAGGGTGTCGCGCGCGAGTTCGCCACGCGCGGCATCCTGGCAGAGAGCGGTGAGAAGTTGCTCGGCTTCTTCGAGAACCTCCCGGCGCTCGAACATGCAGCCGAGTTCGTCGTGGACGAGCGGAGCGAATCGCTGGCCGATGCTTACAACCACGCGGTGCTCGGTCGCCTCGTCGAGTTCATCGGCGATAATGAGGCGGGAGCACGCGGCGTTGAAGAGGTGCGCAAAATTGTCGAATACGCCTCTGCCTACACCGTCGCGGACAGAATCAAGATTGACCCGAGCCTCGCGCGTGGCCTCTCCTATTACACGGGCGCGATCATGGAGATCAGCGTCCCAGACCTCGCAGGCTCTTTGGGCGGCGGCGGGCGCTATGACAATCTCATCGGGATGTTTTCGGGGAAGGACATTCCGGCCTGCGGCTTCTCGCTGGGCCTTGAGCGTATCATCGTCGTGATGACCGAGCGAGGAATGTTCCCGCCGTATTTTGAGCGCGCGGCTGCTGACGTGTTGGTGACTGTCTGGAGCGAGGAATCAATCAGAGATTCACTCGCCTTCGCCGCAGAGTTGCGCCGTGCCGAGACGGCGCTCCGCGTGGACGTGTATCTGGAGGCAGACAAGCTCGGCAAGCAGTTCAAGTACGCCTCCGCGCGCGGCATCCCCTTCGTCGTCGTCATCGGCGACGACGAGCGAGCCAGCGGTGAGGTCGCGCTCAAATACATGGTGAACGGCGAACAGGAGAAAGTCAGCCGCGGGCAGGCTGCCTCGATACTTTTTGATAGGCTGCATGGGAATGAAGGGCACTATCTTTCGATGTACTTGAAAGCTCTTTCGCAGGGCGGAGAGTCACCGTCCCAAGTCTAAAGAGGTGCATGTTGATTACCAGACAATGGAGATGAGGAGTTGAATGGCTGTACTTGACCATCTTGGAGAGCTTGAGCGCACGCACTCGTGCGGCGGGCTGCGTGCGGAGGATGCGGGGAAGACCGTCGTGTTGATGGGATGGATCGCGGTGCGGAGGGACTTCGGGCCGTTGACCTTTGTTGATTTGCGCGACCGAGACGGGCTGACGCAGGTCGTCTTTGATGTGGAGGATGCGCCGGAGGCGCACGCGCGCGCGAAAGAGGTTCGCGGCGAGTACGTCATCGCGGTGCGCGGCGAGGTCGTGCTGCGCGAAGCGGCGCAGCGCAACCCGAAGCTCTCGACGGGCGACGTAGAGGTTCAGGCGCGCGAGATACTCATCTTGAACGAGGCGCGCACGCCGCCCTTCCAGTTGGACGCCGCGCCCGACAAGCTCGCCGCCGAAGAGGTGCGTCTGAAGTATCGCTATCTCGATCTGCGCCGTCCCTTCTTCCAGAAGAATCTGCGGCTGCGCGCGAGCGTGGTCGGCGAGATTCATCGCTACATGGACGAGCAGGGCTTTACAGAGATCGAGACGCCGATACTTATCAAGTCCACGCCCGAGGGCGCGCGCGATTACGTCGTGCCGTCGCGTCTCCATGCTGGCCGCTTCTATGCGCTGCCTCAGTCGCCGCAAATCTTCAAGCAGATTTGCATGATCGCCGGACTCGACAAGTATTACCAGATCGCGCGCTGCTTCCGCGACGAAGACCTGAGAGCAGACCGCCAGCCCGAGTTTACGCAACTCGACGTTGAGTTCAGCTTCGCCACGCGCGAGCAGGTCTATCGTTTGATCGAAGGCTTGCTCGTCCGCGTCTTCCGCCTCGTCGGCGCGGAACTCAAAGCGCCCTTCCAGCGCCTCTCTTACGCGGAGGCGCTCCGGCGCTTCGGCAGCGATAAGCCAGACCTGCGCTTCGGGATGGAGCTGCAAGACCTCGCGCCCGCGCTCGAAGGGACGACGTTTGCGCCCTTCGCCTCGGCGCTTGAGAAGTCGGGCGAGGTCAAAGGTCTCGTCGTAAAGGGCGGCGCGCATTTTTCGCGCAAACAGCTTGACGAGTTGCAGGAAGTCTCGAAGCGTTATGGAGCGGGCGCGCTGGCGTGGATCAAGCTCGGCGACGAGCTTTCGTCCTCGCTTCTGAAGGCGCTTGGCGAGGAGGCCGTGATGCGTCTGGCCCGACAGGCCGGGGCGGAGAAGAACGATGCCTTGCTTGTCGTCGCGGGCAAGAGTTCGGTCGTCGCGGCAAGCTTGGGCGCGCTCCGGAACGAGTTGGCGCGGCGCGAGAAGCTGATTCCGGCGAATGCCTTCGCGCCGCTGTGGGTGACGGAGTTCCCTATGTTCGAGTATCACGAGGACGACGGGCGCTTCTATGCGATGCACCACCCTTTCACCTCGCCTTTGGACGAAGACCTGCCCACGTTCGAGCGCGCGGTCGAGGGCGGCGAGACGCACCTGCTCGGCCAGATTCGCGCGAAGGCTTACGACGCCGTGGTCAATGGCATCGAGGTCGCGGGCGGTTCGATTCGTATCCATCGACGCGACGTGCAGCGACTCGTCTTTAAAGCGCTTGGCCTGACCGAAGAGAAGGCGCGCGAGCGCTTCGGCTTCTTTCTGGATGCACTAGAATACGGCACGCCGCCGCACGGAGGCATCGCCGCAGGCATTGAGCGTACGCTAATGGCACTGACCGGCATCGACAACATACGCGACCTGATGGCCTTCCCGAAGACGGCCTCGGCGGCAGACCTGATGATCGACGCGCCGGGCCAGATCGACCCGCACCAGCTCGAAGAGCTGCACATACTGATTGTCGAAGAGTGAAGGCCGCCGGGTCGAAAGTTTGGAGGCGTAGACGTGTTGAGTGTTGAAGACAAAGACCGTGCGTTGCGCGAGCATGTGCTCTACCTTTTGCGCGGGGGCGGGGCGCACATAAAGTTCGATGAAGCGTTGAAGGACTTCCCCGTCGAACTCTTCAACCGGAGAGCCGAGGGCGTGCCGTACACGCCTTGGCAGTTGCTCGAACATATGAGAATCGCGCAGCGGGACATAGTTGAGTTCAGCCGCTCGGCCTCGCATGTCTCGCCCAGATGGCCCGAAGGTTACTGGCCGAACAAAACAATCGAGGCCACTGAAGACGACTGGCGCAGGAGCGTCGAAGGTTTCCGCGCAGACCTGCAAGCAATGGAAGCGTTGGTCGAAGACGCGGCGGGCGACCTGTACGCGCGCATCCCGCACGGCGAGGGGCAGACGCTCCTGCGCGAAGCGCTTCTGGTCGCCGATCACAACGCATACCATCTCGGCGCGCTCGTCACGCTCCGCCGCACGCTTGAAGGTGGGCGCGGTGCGTCGTCGAGTTCAAGCAGTGCGTCGTTGAGTTCGAGCGGCACGCCGTCGAACTCAAGCGGCGGGTTGGAGGGTTCGAGTTGAGGGATGTGGCTTCAGAGTTGAAAGTGTCCGAAGCAGTTGTGGAAGTGACGCCGTCAGACTTCAAGCTTCCGCGCATCGTGGCCGAAGAGATGTTCGCGCACGCGCACGCTTCGTCGCCCGAGGAGTGCTGCGGGTTGCTCGGCGGTCGCGGGGCAGCGGCAGCGGAGTCGGTTTATCCTTTGCGTAACGTCGCGCGTGAACGCTGCGTCGCATACGAGGCCGCGCCCGAAGAACTCTTTGAAGCGCAGAGGCGCATGCGCTCTCGCGGCGAGAGTCTGGTCGCCGTCTATCACTCGCACCCGCGCTCTGAAGACCCCGTCCCTTCGGAGACCGACGTGCGGCTTGCTTTTTATCCGTCGGCGGTTTATTTCATTGTCGGCTTCGACGGAGAGGGGCGCACGGTGCTACGCGCCTTCCGCATCTCGGAGAGGGAGGGGCGCTGGGAGCGCGCGGCGTTCGAGGTTGTGGGCTTGTAGCGGGCCAACCGCGCTGAGAATAAGACCCGAGGGGGCCGCAGAACTCGCGCGACACGCGCGGCGTACAGAGGGACATGCCGGAGAAGAGGAGCAAGTACGACACAGACCCGCTCGACCCGGACTTCGTGCGCCGCACGGACGAAGCGTTGGGCCGGACGGGCAGCGTGCCACAGTCAGACGAGACCGCGCCGTTTCGGCCCGCGCCCGGAACGGAAGAGCAGACCCGCCGTCTTGATGACCAGATGGCCGACTCGTACCCGTCCGTCTTCGTGCCGCCCGCGTACCAGCCGCCGCGTCCGCAGCCGACACCCTTCACGACCTTCGGAGCGGGGACAGGACAGCCGCCCGCGCACATCGCACCACCGCCCGTCGGCCCTTCAACGCCCTACCAGCCGTATGCGCGACCTTCGACGCGTCCCGTGACGCGGCTCGGCATCCCCGAGAACTTCGCGACGATTCTGCCTTACTTCCCCTTCTACATCGGGCTGGTGGCGGCCATCGTCGAGCTGGCCCTCGTGCCGCGCAACGAGACGCGCACGCGCTTCCACGCCGCGCAGGGACTCGCGCTGCAAATCGCCATCATCGCAGGCACGCTGCTCTTCCAGATCATCGGCGCGATCACCGGCAGCGGCGTCGGCGGCAAGCTCTTCTGGCTCGCCCAATTCGTCTTCCTCATCGTCTCGGCGCTGCGCGTCTGGAAGGGGAAGCCGCACCACATCGCTCCGCTCGACGAGGCCACGCGCTGGCTCAATGAACGCATCTCTCCGACGAAATAAAGAAGTAGACAGTAGACAGTAGACAGTAGTTTTTTGTCTCGCGTCTCTGAGACTTGGCTGGCAACATGCCGTAGTCGCCGAAGCGATGGCATTGTTCTTCTATTGCCTACCGACTGCCAACTGCCGACTGCCGACTGCCAACTACTGACTGCCAACTATTGACTACTGACTACTGACTACTGACTACTGTCTACTATCCACCGATTTTTTATGCTAATCTCGCCGTCGGTCTTCGTCTCCATTTCTTCAGGCGATCAACTTTTCAGTCAATGCACTTCCGAGGTTGTTTCAGCTTCATGAGAAGGAAGCTTCCAGCGTCTCTCCTCGCGCTCGTTGTCTGCGCGTCGCTCTGGCCGTGTGACGCCGCCGCTGCCCCGCAGCGACGCCGCCGTCCCGCGCCCCGCATCCCTGAGCGCGCCACGTCGGGCGTCAACCGGCTCTACGACGCACGCGTCACAGAGATAGGCAACGCGTACCTGCGCGGCTATTACGCGTTCAACCCTTCGGAGGCCACGTCCGCCGGGCTGCACGAACTCGACTCGCAGCTCGAAGAGCGCGACGCGGGCGCGGTCGCGCGCGAAGTGAAACGCCTGCACGGCGTGCTGGCCGAGTTGGCGCGCGTCCCCGAGTGGCGTCTGTCGCCAGAGGCGCGCTACGACTATCTCGTGCTTCAGTCACATGCGCGCGCACAACTCCTCGAACTCGAAGACATCAGGATGTGGCGGCGCGACCCGAACCTTTATAACCGGCTCGTCTCGTCCTCTGTGGACAACATTCTGAAGCGCGCCTACTCGCCCGTCGAGCAGCGCCTGCCCGCGATTCTCGCGCGCGAGCGACAGATTACGCGTTTGTTGGCGGAGGCACGCGCGAACCTCGACAACCCGCCGCGTCTCTATACCGAGACGGCCATCGCGCAGGTCGCGGGAAGCGTCGCCTTCTTCGAGCGGGTCGTACCGCAGATGTTCGAGCGCGCGGGCGGGAGTGGGCTTAACGCCGCGCGTCGCGCAGAGTTCCACGAGGCTAACGAACAGGCGGCGACGGCGCTGCGCGGTTTCCACGAGTGGTTGGAGCGCGATCTGCTCCCACGCTCGAACGGCGACTTCGCGCTCGGCGCGGAGAACTTCCGCAGGAAGCTTCTCTACGAAGAGATGGTGGACACGCCGCTGCCCGCTCTGCTGCATGAGGGCGAGCGGCAGTTGCGCGAGATGCAAGACCAGATGCGCGATGTGGCCGAGACGGTCGCGCCGGGTCGCGGCGTGCGCGCGGCGCTCCAACTGCTCGAACGCGAGCACCCGGCGGCTGACGGCCTCGTCGGCGAGACGCGCGCGGAGCTTGACCGCATACGTGCCTTCGTCCGCTCCGAAGAGATCATGACGCCGCCCGCGCGCGAGAACCTGACGGTCGCGGAGACGCCCGAATACGCGCGCGCCTTCACGTTCGCCTCGACCGACGCACCGGGCCCGTTCGAGCGCGTCGCGACCGAAGGCTACTACTACGTCACGCCGCCCGACCCTGCCTGGACGCCGCAGCAGCAGGAGGAACATCTCAGCCACTACAATCGCTACGGGCTGACGATCACCTCCATACATGAGACGTACCCAGGCCATTACTATCAACTTCTGAAGGCGCGGCAGACGCCCTCGCGCGTGCGTGCGGCGCTCGGCTCGGCGAGCTTCGTCGAGGGGTGGGCGCACTACTGCGAACAGATGATGCTCGACGAGGGTTTTGGCGGTAACAATCCGAAGCTGCGTCTGGCGCAGCTTGACCGTGCGCTCCTCGGTCTGTGCCGCTACGTCGTCGGCATACGGATGCACACGTTGGGTATGAGCTACGACGAGGCGGTCGAGTTCTTTATGCGCGAGGGCTTCCAGGCGCGCACGAACGCTGAGCGCGAGGCGCGACGCGGCACGCTCGACCCGACCTATCTCGTCTACACGCTCGGCAAGATGGAGATACTCAAACTCCGCGACGAGTGGCGCAAACAACTCGGCGACTCGTTCCGCATCGGCGACTTCCACGACCGTCTCCTGAGCTACGGGATGCCGCCGATCAAAATCCTGCGCATGGCGATGCTCGGCGACGAGGGCTTGCGTGGCGGCGGCACGGCGGCAGGCGCTCAGACAGCAGCGGAAGAAGCGAAGCCCGTCGAGTTCTCTCTGCTCGCGACGGGCACGATGAGCGAGCGAGAGGGCGGGCGCGCGGTCGAATTGATAACGGACGAAGCGGGCTGGCGTCGCGCCTGGGAGACGATAGGCGCGGGGAGACCTCTGCCCGATGTCAGCTTCGATACGCGCGCCGTAGTCGTCGCGTACCAGGGGCAGCAACATACGGGCGGCTACAGCGTCGAAATCTCGGCCATCAAGCGACTTGGCACTGTGCTTGCAGTAAGTCTCAACGAGCGGCGTCCGGCGTCCGGAAGTCTTACAACGCAGGTCATCACGTCGCCTTTCGTGGCGGTCTCGATTCCGCGCCCGCCGAGTGGCGCGAGTGTGCGTTTCGCGGACGAGGGCAGCAGGACAGAAGCGCCGCCACAGGAACGCAACAAAAACGTGAGACCCGTCCCGCGCGCGAGGAGGCGCAGGGGAAGGCGCTGACGGGTCTGCACAGGGCGAACGAATAGTCCCGCGCGGCTCATCTAAAAAGAGTCGGCGCATGTTAATCAGCGCATGTAAAGTAGAGTCGGCGCATGGCTCGCACATAGTGTGCGGTGCGCGACGGACGAAAAAGTTTGAGCTTCTCTCCCACTCCTCGAAGCGCCACGCGCATGTGGCTTTTGACAGCGAGTGTTTAGAGGGACTGAAAAGTTTTGCCGAAACGAGCGGCACGCCCTCTGGCTCACAAATCGGAGGGCAGTGCCGCTCGTACTTTTTGCATAATGATTCTCGGTCGCGACTTTCACGAGAGCGCGAACCGCGGAGGGAATTAAGATGATGACTATCGGAAGAAACAAGTCGTACGGCGTGTCGGCGTTGCTGCTGGCAATCATGCTGTCGGTCATGCCGCTCGCGGCGCTCGGGCAGACGCAGATCACCGCGCCGAGGAACAAGTACAAGATCAGCGACGACGTGCAGGCGGGCCAGCAGGCCGCGCAGCAGGTCTATCAACAGATGCCGATACTGCGCGACAGCTATGTCAGCGAGTACGTCAACTCGGTCGGCCAGCGGCTCGCCGCAGCCATCCCGCCGGAGTACCAGCACCCGGAGTTCCGCTACTCGTTCGACGTGGTTGACGCGCGCGACATCAACGCGTTCGCGCTGCCCGGCGGCCCGATGTTCGTCAACCGCGGCATGATCGAAGCGGCGGACACGGAAGGCATGATGGCGGGCGTCATGGCGCACGAGATGAGCCACGTCGCACTCCGTCACGCCACCGCACAGGCCACAGAGACGCAGAAGTATCAGTACGGCTCAATCGCCGGACAGATTCTCGGCGCGGTCATCGGCGGCGGCATCGGACAGGTCGTCGCCGCAGGCTCGCAGGTCGGCTTCGGCGCGGGCGCGCTCAAGTACAGCCGCGGCTACGAGAAGCAGGCCGACATCCTCGGATCGCACATCATGGCGCGCGCCGGATACGACCCGCGTGACCTCGCAAAGATGTTCCAGAAGATCGAGCAGCAGGGCGGCAGCGGCGGCGGCCCCGAGTGGCTTTCGAGCCACCCGAACCCCGGCAACCGCTATCAGTACATCATGCAGGAGGCGGCGATGCTGCGCGTCAACCCTGACGCGAGGCAGGACTCGCGCTCGTTCCGCGACGTGCAGGCACGTCTGCGTGGCTACCCGCAGGCGCGCACGATGGAAGAGATCGCGCGCTCCGGCCAGCGCAATCCTAATCAGGGCGGCAACTACCCGAGCCAGGGCGGCAACTACCCTAACCAGGGCGGACAGCAGTATCCCGACCAGGGCAACAACGGCGACTACGCGCGCGGCGAGCGCGTCGCCTATCCTTCGACGCGCTACCAGACGCAGCGCACGAACATCTTCAGCGTTGCCATCCCGCAGAACTGGCGCGCGTTGGGCGGCGACCAGACCTCTGTCTCTTACGCGCCCGAGGGTGCATACGGCTCGCAGGGCATCACGCACGGAGTGATGTTCAGCGTCGTGCAGTCGAATTACAACGACCTTCAGAGCGCCGCGCAGGAAGTAGTGCAGGGGCTTACGCAGTCGAACAACTATCTGCGTCAGGCGGGCGGCTCACAGCGCACGACCGTTGACGGACGCGCCGCGCTCGCCACGACGCTCGCGGGCCGCTCGCCCATCACGGGGCAGAACGAGCGCGTGACCATCGTCGTGACGCCGCTCGGCAACGGGCAGGTCTTCTACATGGCCGCCGTCTCGCCGCAGAACGAGTACCCGACCTACCAGCGAACGTTCAACGACATCATGCGCTCGCTGCAACTCAACGGCCGCTACTAGAAGGCGCGTGCCTCGTAGGCGGCTTTGATCGAAAGCGGGCGGCTCGTGCTGAGAAGGACGGGCCGCCCGCTTGTACATTTGGACGAAAGGATAAAGGCGTTGGCGCGTGGATGGGAGAGCAAGTCCGTCGAGTCGCAACAGGAGGAGAGCGTACGCGAGTCCGAACAGCGCGACTCTCAACCGACTTCCCCCGAAGAGCGCGCGCGCCTCGAACGACTCGCCTCGCTCACGCTCTCTCGCACACGCACGCTCGACCGGTTAGAACGAGCCACAAACGTCGCGCACCGCGCGATGCTCAAGCGGACGCTCCTCGCGCTCGAACGCGAGATCGCGGAGTTGAATTGAGGAGCTTTATAATTTTCACTTGAGAGCCGAGCACGATGCGATTTACCGCAGAGGCGCTGAGGACGCGGAGGGGGCGCAGAGAATAATTCAACTCTCTGCGAGTCTCGGCGAACTCCGCGCCTCTGCGGTGAACTGGTCTCTCATTAGACGCAAGTTAAAAGCGCTCTAACTCGTGACCGACATCTTTCCGCCGCACTCTGGACAGAACGTCGGACTTCCTTCCGGCTGGTGGCCGCAGCCCGTGCAGGTCAGACGCGGCGGGGCGGTCGGCGCCCCGCACTCAGGACAGAACTTGGCCTTGCCGACTTCGACGCCGCACGCCGAACAGTTGGCGGCAGCCGCAACCGTGGCCGAAGTCTGCTGCTGCTGTGCGGGCGTCGGGGCTTTGACGGACGCGCCTGCGCTCATGTCGATGCCGGAGACATAGTCGGTCTGTCGAGCCTTCTCCTGGAGTTGCTCGCGCGCGGCTTCGGCTTTAGCCTGCGCGTGCGAAGAGGCAAGCTCTTCCCCGTAGTCGGGCGCGCACCCTTCGCACTGGCCTGCCGCAGCGTTCCAGCAGACTTCGGGGCAGACCCAACGGCCGCAGCGCGAGCACTGGTGAAAGTGCGTCCGGCCCTCCTCGACCGCCTTCTGCAAAGCCTCGTCGTGCGCTTTCCCGCCGACGGCGCGCTGAATCTCGTATGCGGAGTTGCCGGCTGAGCTAAGCCACCCGCCGAACAGATCGCCAGCCGCGCGCAGAAGCGACCCGCCCGTCCCCGTCAGAGACGGCTGGAAGCGCGACATGTATCCGTTGCCGCACTTGTCGCAATAGAACTTGAACTGATAACCCTTGTCGGTTGAAAGGTCGTCGTGATTGTTGACGAATTGAATCATGCTCATGCGCGAGCCTCCTCGAAAGCAGTGACGAGTGACAGGTGACAAGTGACGAGTTGTAGAACTTCTAAAGGCGGCGACGCTTGCGCGGAGCCGCAGATGAAAAGATAGCAGCTTGAATTTTACTTGTCACCCGCCACGCCCGAGCCTTTATCATTGACTTTTCGGAAGGCTCGGATTTACCTTTCACGCCGCAGCCCTTGGCCCGCTGCCTTCATCTCCTTAGCGTTCTCAGCAGCCCGTCTTTCGCCGCACGCGGATTATGAAAGCAAAGTCGAAACTCCTTAGGGCATCGTTTATCCTCGCCGTGTCGGCCTGTGCCCTCGCACTCCCGAACGCCTCTTCCGTATCCGCGCAGCAGACGGACAGTCGCGGCCTCAACATCGTCAACATCAGAACGGAGGACGGCAAGGAGATAAAGCTTTACGACAGGAGCTACGCGCTCGTCATCGGCGTCAGCGACTACGCGAGCGGATGGCCGAAGCTTCCGGGCGTCAAGAAGGACATCGAGGCGGTCGCGCGCGCGCTCGAACGACAGGGCTTTCTGGTCACGGTCGTCGAAAATCCCGACTCCGCACAGCTCGACAAAGCCTTCAAGACGTTCATTGATACTTACGGACTCAACGTCGAGAACCGTCTGCTCTTCTACTTCGCCGGGCACGGCCACACGATCAAGCAATCCTACGGCGAAGAGATGGGCTACATCGTGCCCGTGGACGCGCCGAACCCGACGCGCGACCCCGCAGGCTTCATGTCGAAGGCGATGGACATGCAGCAGATGGAACTCTACGCCCGCCGCATCCAGTCGAAGCACGCGCTCTTCCTCTTCGACAGTTGCTTCTCCGGCGCGCTCTTCGCCCTCTCGCGCGCCGTGCCCGACAACATCAGCTACAAGACCGCGCGCCCCGTCCGCCAGTTCATCACCTCCGGCAGCGCCGACGAGACAGTGCCCGACCACAGCATCTTCCGCGAACAATTCATCGAAGCCATCGAAGGCGAGGCCGACTCGAACCACGACGGCTACGTCACGGGCACGGAACTCGGAGAGTTCCTGCAAGACAAGGTCGTCAACTATTCCCGCAACGCGCAGCACCCGCAGTACGGCAAAATCCGCAACCCCAACCTCGACAAAGGCGACTTCGTCTTCGCGCTGCCGAATACACTGAAGACGCCGAAGAACACCGCGGGCGCGAACCCGACGCCCGCAAAGCCCGCGTCGCCCGCGCGCGTGGACGCAGCGGCCATCGAGTTGAGTTTCTGGGAGAGCATCAAGAACAGCACGGATGTGGAAGACTTCAAGGCATACCTTAAAGCTTACCCGACGGGACGATTTGCGCCGTTAGCGCGGAACAACATACGGCGGTTGGAGGCAACGGGGACTAAAACGCCAGTTAACACAAGTACATCGACTACAAGCTCCTCAGAGTCATCGGACACAATTCCTCTCACAAAAGTGATGAATACTGCCTTTGCTGATGACTATTCTGGAAAGGTCATTAAAGTGCTAGCGCGATTCGTCGCGTCTGGTCAAATGGAAAATTATATCTTTGGCGCAATTCCCAAAAAGGCCATCGAGGGAAAGGTTGCCTTTAGAGTCTCTTCACCCGATCAGACCGGTGGCGAGGATGTGCCGTTTGGCACAATACCTCCGCATGTTTTTATTGATAAGACACAGGCCGATCTGATTTTTGAATTAAAGAAGGGCGATCTCATTCTACTTACTGGGTCAACAGTAGTTGGACGACAGCGAATTTCGGCAGGACAAGATTTTATTCAGGTGGTTTTTGTCGCTACCTCGATTGAAAAGAAAAAGTAATGCACGACAGTTCGTACTGCCTCAATGCTTATTACCTCCGCTCCTCCGTCCTCGAATCTCGCCGGCTTGGGTGATCCGGCGGTTTTTGTTTTAGTTCCGCTCTAACTACCTATGCCCTTCGCCTCCTGCCAAAGCTCCTCCATCTCTTCAATCGTCGCTTCGCCCAACGCGCGTCCGCGTTCGCGCAAGCCGCGTTCGATGTACTGGAAGCGGCGGCGGAACTTGCGGTTGGTGAGCTTGAGCGCAGACTCGGGTTCGACTTCGAGATGGCGCGCGATGTTGGTGACGGCGAAGAGCAGGTCGCCGACCTCTTCGCGGACGTGCTGCGCGGCGGCCTCCATGTCAGCGTCGGCTTGCGATTCCACGGCGGCTTCAGCTTCAGCGCTCGCCTCGGCGCGCTCGCGTATGGCGGCGCGCAGCTCGCCGATCTCTTCGTGGAGCTTGTCGAAGATGTCTTCGACCGACTGCCAGTCGAAGCCGACGCGCGCGGCCTTGGTCGTCAACTGGTGCGCCTCCATCAGCGCGGGCGCTTTTGCCGAGACGCCTTCGAGCAGCGACGCCTCGCCGTCCTCTCTGTTCTTGCCAGCGGCGCGCTTCTCCTCGGCCTTCAAAGTCTCCCAGTTGCGCAGAAGCTCTTCGTTGTCGCGCACCACCACGTCGCCGAAGACGTGCGGGTGGCGTCGCACCATCTTCGAGTGGATGGCATCCGTCACGTCTTCAATCGTAAACTCGCCGCGCTCGCTCGCCACCTGCGCGTAGAAGACTATCTGGAAGAGCAGGTCGCCTAACTCTTCGCGCAGGTTTTCGGGACGGCCCTCGCGTGCCTCCTCGACGGCCTCGAACGCCTCGTAAGCCTCTTCGAGAAGCATCGGCGCGAGCGTCGCATAGGTCTGCACGCGATCCCACGGGCAGCCCTCGGGCGAGCGCAGGCGCGACATCAGCGCCACCAGGTCTGTAAAGTTTGCAGGCATGTCTCTGAAACCTTGAGCCTTGAAGAAACCTTGAGCTTTGAACTTTGAACCCGGATTATGACAGAAATCTCCGAGTCGCGTCAGAGCGGCGCGGTCGCCCCTGGAGAGTTCACCGAAAGGAGAAAGGGTCGCTTTCTTGCGACGCCGCGGGCGCAGGTGCTACCATCCGTCTATCAGAAATCGGAACAACTTGTAAGTCTTTCGCGCCCGATACGAACGAGTCGGGACGGGCGCACGCCGGGTACAGAAGATGAGTGAAGAGAAGCCACATTTCAAAGTCACGGACAGAAGGCTGTTCAATCCCGACGGCACGCCGCGCGACATCGTGCGCGAAGAGGAGCCGTCGCCACCCTCGTCGCCGGAACCCACAGCACCCGTGCCTGCTACTCCGGCTGCGGCTCGCACGTCTGAACCCAACGCGGGCGAGCCTTCGTCGGCGCGCGCCGCCGCCGCTTCCACGGAAGCCGACGCGCCGCGCGGGGCCCAGCCTGAGAGGGAAGCACCGGCGGACTTAGACGCCGCAGCCGACCCGGCAGAAGCGCAGGACTTCCTGTTGCTCGTCGAGTTCCTCGCCTCTTTCGCGGCGGACGCGCTCGGCATGGTGAACCATCCCGGCGGCGGGGGCGTCAACCTGCAACTCGCCAAGCAGTGCATAGACATGCTCGGTACGCTGCACCGCAAGACGCGCGGCAACCTCTCGGGCGAGGAGCAGCAGTTCCTCGAAATGATTCTCTCGCAGTTGCGCATGCAGTACGTCTCGCTCACCACCGCGCCGCGCCCTCCGCAGGGGGGCCGCGGCTTCACGGGCGGCGACATCACTGGGGGAAGATAGTTTTCAGTTATCGGTTTTCAGTTTTCAGCTAAGGAAGCTTGGCCGACAGGATCGTCTGAAAACTGAAAACTCAAAACTGATAACTTCCTATGAAGTTCACTTTATTAGGCACGGGCACTTCGACGGGCGTGCCTTCCATCGGCTGCGAGTGCGAGACGTGCACGTCGGACGACCCGCGCGACAAGCGCCTGCGCGTCTCTGTGCTCGTCGAGCACGACGGACAGGCCGTGCTCGTCGATACCTCGTCCGACTTCCGGCAGCAGGCGCTCCGCCAACGTCTCAAACGACTCGACGCCGTGCTCATCACACACTGCCACGCCGACCACATCTTCGGCCTCGACGACATACGCCCATTAAACTTCCGCCACGGCGCGCTGGGCGTCTACGCCAACGAGCGCGCGTGGACGGACATCCGGCGCATCTTCAAATACATCTTCGAGCCTTCGCACTTCGGCGGCGGACTGCCGCAGGTCGTCGCACACACAATCGAGCACGGCGCGCAGTTCTGTCTGAGTGCCGACCTGCGTGTCACACCAATCGAAGTCATCCACGGGCGTCTGCCCGTCACCGCCTATCGCTTCAACGACTTTGCATACGCGACCGACCTGAGCGAGATTCCGCCGCGCTCGCTCGACCTGCTGCGCGACCTCGACGTGCTCGTGCTCGACTGCCTGCGTGTCGTGCCGCCGCACCCGACGCACCTCTGGCTGGAGCCGGCCTTAGCCTATGTCGAAGAGTTGCGCCCGCGCCGCGCCTACTTCACACACATCGCGCACAACATCAAGCACGCACGCGACTCGGCGCTTCTGCCCGCGGGTGTCGAATGGGCATACGATGGGTTAGTGATAAGTGATGAGTGATAAGTGATAAGAAAGAACAGCAGCGGTTATCTTTTCTTGTCACTTATCACTCATCACTCATCACTTATCACTTATGAGACTGTTCCACGGATACGAGAATGCTGAGATTGAGCGGCCTGCGGTGCTGACGCTGGGCGTGTTCGACGGAATGCATCTGGGCCACCAGCTTATCATCAGCCGCGTGGTCGAGCGTGCGCGCGCGACAGGCTCTGTCCCCACGGTCATCACCTTCGACCCGCACCCGCGCGCAGTCCTGCACCCGGAGTCTGCGCCGCCCCTTCTGCAAACCTTCGATCAGAAGATCGAGGCGTTCGGCGCTCTCGGCGTCGAGCAGACAATTGTCGTCCGCTTCACACGTGAGTTCGCCGAAGTGAGTGCCGAAGAGTTTTTGAAAGACGTGGTGCATGAGCGTCTGCACACGCGCGAGGTCTACCTCGGATGCGGCTTTGCATTCGGCAAGGGGCGCGAGGGGAACATCGACCTGCTGCGACGTGTGAGCCGCGAGCTTGGATTCTTCGCAGATGAAGTGCCGGAGGTGCGCCTGCGCGGGCAGCGCATCAGTTCGAGCAGGATTCGCGGGCTGCTCGCCGCGGGCCGCGTCAATCTCGCGCGGCGAATGTTGGGAAGGTCTTACGGCGTCGAGGGGCGTGTCGTGCGCGGCGCGGAGCGCGGGCGGCAGATAGGATTTCCGACGGCGAATCTACAGCCGCATAACCGAGTCATCCCGCGCGGCGGAGTCTACGTGACCGCGACGCTCATCGACGGCGCGTGGCGTCGAAGCGTGACGAACATCGGCGTGCGCCCGACCTTCGAGAAAGAGGCCGAACCTTCCATCGAGACCTTCGTAATGGACTGGGGCGGGGATTTGTACGGCGACGTTTTGCGCGTGCGCTTCCTGCACCGGCTGCGCGACGAGCGGCGGTTCGCGTCAATCGAAGAGTTGAAGCGGCAGATAGACGCCGACGCCACACGCGCGCAAAAATATTTCGACCGCGCGGGCGTTCGACGCTCGCTCTCGGTCATCTAAAATTCGAGTTTGAAAGTTCGAGGTTCAAAGGTCAAAGTTGAGGGGAAAGGCTTTTAACTTTGACCTTTGAACCTCGAACTTTGAACCGCAGGAAACAGGATCGCCACAAGTTTTAATTACGATTCAATTGATATGGCAGCCATCGAACAGGAAGAGTTGACACAGTCGCCAACGCCGGGCGTGGGCCGCAGCAAAGATGTTTTGAAGAGAACGCACCTCGCGCTGTTGAAGCCCGGCACGGAGAAGGGCGTCTCGGCGGCGGGCGTGCGCGCTTTGCCTGCGGCGACGGCTGACGCGCGGCAGGAGAATCCGAAGGGGACAGAGACGGCCTCGGAGTTCGAGGTTGAGGCGAGGGGCTGGCGCGGTTGGTTTCGGACGGCGCAGATCGTGCGCGTGCTCGGCACGATGGCGCTCTATCTGTTCCTGAACGACTACGACATCCGCGCGGCCTTCAATCGACGCGTCGCCGGGCGCAAGCTCGAAGAGGCGCGCACGCTCGGACGCGCCGCGTACTTCAAGGCTTGGACGCGCGACCTCTTCTTGCGCCGCGCTCTCGACCGTGTGATTCGACTCGTACGCTTCCTCGTCAACCGCGGCGCGGAGGGGTCGGGCGTGCGCGAACGGCAGCTTGCAGGACAGGGCGTGTGGCTCAAAGAGAATTTGATTGCGCTGGGCCCCACCTTTATCAAGATCGGGCAGGCGCTCGGCACGCGCGCAGACCTTCTGCCGCTCGCATACATCAAGGAGCTGGCGCTGCTGCAAGACCAGGTTCCGGCGTTCCCCGGCGCGGAAGCCTTCGCGCGCATCGAGTTGGAGTTGGGGCGCGGGGTGTCCGAAGCTTATGCAGAGATCGACGCGGAGCCGGTCGCTTCGGCCTCGCTCGGTCAGGTCTATCGCGCGCGTCTGCACACGGGCGAGGAGGTCGCCGTCAAAGTCCAGCGCCCTTTCTTGCGCGAGACGGTCGGCTTCGACATCGCTGTGCTCAGCCGCATCACGCGCAGGCTTGCGCGCATCCCTTCGCTCTCAGAGAACGCCGATTGGGAGGGGATGCTCCGTGAGTTTCGCGAGACCATCTCGGAGGAGATGGACTACGTGCGCGAAGGCAAGAACGCCGACCGCTTCCGCGAGAACTTCCGCGAGTGGCGGGCGGTGCGTGTGCCGCGCATACATTGGACGCACACCACCACGCGCGTCATCACGATGGAGTTCATACGCGGCACGAAGGTCACGGACATCGAAGGCTTGAAGGCGCGGCGCATCTCGCCCGTCAAGGTCAATCGTTTGCTGGTGCGCGCCTATCTCAAACAGCTTTTGGAGGACGGCTTCTTCCACGCAGACCCGCACCCCGGCAACCTGCTCGTGATGGACTCGGGTCATCTCGTCTTCTTCGACTTCGGCATGACGGGGCGCATCACGCCGCGCCTTCAGTCGCAGATGATCGACTCGTTCTTCCACGTCGTCGGGCGCGACACGGAGGGGCTGGCGCAGGACTTGATAAACCTCAACTTCCTCAAGCCGGGCGTCGATGCGGGGCGTGTCCGTCCCGTCGTCGAGGGATTGTTCCGCCACTACCTGAATCTGAAGCTCGGCGAGGTGAACTTCAAAGAGTTGACCTATGATCTGGCAGAGGTGATGTACGAGTACCCGTTCCGCCTGCCGTCGAACTTCACCTATATCATCCGCGCGCTGATGACGCTCGAAGGCATCGGGCTGGTGACAGACCCCGGCTTCAGCTTCTTCGACACGGCGCGCCCCTACGCGAAAGAGTTCATGCTCCGCAGAGAAGGCAAGCAGTTCCGCCGGCTCCTGCTCGACAAGCTGACGGGGCGCGACGAGGGGCGCGTCGATTGGGGCCGCGTGTGGAAGCTCGCCAAGATGGCCGCGAAGATGTATCTCAAAGAAAGCAAGCGGTAAAAAGCGAACAGCTTCGCTAAAGGCAAAGAGCAAAAGGCAAAGTTGGAAGATAAGAGCCGCGCTGTCCCGCCGTCTTCACTTCTGCCTTTTGCCCTTTGCCTTTTTCTTCTCACCTCCCAGAAGCGCCTCGTCTTCGTCCTCGTCACCCAGATTGGGCACGCCCGTGTCATCCTTGCCGAGCTTTAAGTCCTCTCGCGCCTTCTTCGCCAGCTTCTCGTAGCTTGCGCGAATCCGGTCAAGCTGTTTTTCGTCCAACTCCTCTAAATCCAGAAGCACTGTGTGCGCGCCTTCGGTCACGCGTATCAACTCGTCGAGTTTGACCTGGAGCGCCTCCGTGTCGCGGTTCTGCGTGTTCTGGATGAGGAAGACCATGAGGAAGGTGACGATGGTGGTGCCGGTGTTGATGACCAGTTGCCACGTGTCGGAGTATTTGAAGAGCGGGCCGGTGGTTCCCCAGACGACGATGATGGCCGCCGCGATGGCGAAGGCTGCGGGACGGCCCGCGGCGTGCGCCGTCCATTTGGCGAAGCTCGTAAACCATGAAGTCGATTTGCTTGGTCTCATAAATGTTCTCCAGCGGTGTTGATTTCTTTGGAAGGGGTTGGTGACTGAAAAGGCGGGCAGTGGTCGCGATTTTCTCTGCCCCTAAACGACGGTGGCCGAGTATACTCGAAGAATGCCCGAGCGAGAGGGGGAAACGGACTCAAAGTGATTACGACCACCTGTCTCGACAGCGAGACGAAGAAGTTCACGAGCGACATCCCGGCTGAGGAGTTGAGCCAACACCGCGAGGCCGAACGCAACGTCGTCTGGGCGGATGTCTCCGACCCGACGAGCAAGGACTTTGAAGAGCTGGCGAAAGAGTTCGGCTTTCACCCTTTGTCAATCGAAGACTGCCGCAACGCGCACCAGCGCCCGAAGGTCGAAGAGTATCCCGGCTACTACTTCATGGTGCTCTACGAAGCCGAGCTGGTGGGCCCATCGGACGACCTTGAGCTGCGCGAGCTGAACATCTTCCTCGGCGCGAACTACCTCGTCACCGTCCACAGCCGCCCCATCCGCGCCATCGAGACCGCGCGCCGCCTGTGGGGCGAGTGGACTGACCGCTCGGAGCAGGGCGCGGGGCTTCTGTCGTACCTTTTGACCGACGCCATCGTGGACGACTACATGCCGCTCTTAGACGTGCTCTCGGACAAGATGGACGACCTCGAAGACAAAATCTTCGGCGACTTTCAGCCCGAGGCCATTCAGGAAATCTTTCGCATCAAGAAACAACTCCTCTTCCTGCGCCGCACGGTCACACCCCTGCGCGATGTCTTCAACACGATGCTTCGACGCGAGCAGCCCATCTTCCCGCGCGAGACGCACGTCTACTTTCAAGATGTGTTCGACCACATCATCCGCGTGGCCGATACCATCGACACCTTGCGCGACATGCTCGGCTCGACGATGGACGCGTATCTCTCCATCCAGGGCAATCGGATGAACATGATTATGAAGCGGCTCACGTCGGTCGCGACCGTCCTGATGTCGGTGACGCTCGTTGCAGGCATCTACGGGATGAACTTCAAGTACATGCCGGAGCTTGAGTGGCGCTTCGGCTACGTCTACGCGCTGCTCGTGATGCTTCTCATCGGGGTTGGGCTTTACTTCTATCTGAGGAAGATCAAATGGCTGTGAAGGGTAAGAGGTGGAAGACGGGGCGGCTCCACTGGCCGGGCGGCGGTGGCCGTCACGAGCAGGACGCGACGAGCGAGGCGGCGCGTCTGACACCGCTCGAAGAGACCAAAGAGTTCAAACGCTCAAGCCAGCGCGACGGCGACCACGACGCCGACGACACGATCCGCGTGGACAGCGCCAGCGTACGTATGCCCGAACGCCTCATCGACGAAGAGAAGGAGGGCGGCTCCATCTTTCGCCTTGAGCCGGTGGCGCTCGTCATCCTCGCCTTCATGCTCGCCTTCATCGCCTTCGTCGCATGGCAGATCACACTCATGCCCGAGAAGTGAGCGCCCCTGCCGGGGCTATCTTTCGCCTGTCTCCGCGGCTCAAACCTTTTCTTGTGTGTCCTGCCGGGCCAGCATCTTTTCGAGTTTGTTGAAGCGGCGCAGCATCTCTTCATGGATGTGGTCGGTCTTCTCGTGCAGCTGCGCGACCTCAAGCTCGGCCTTGATGTTCACGTTGTATTCGATGTCGCCGCGCACCTTGTCCTTCTCCGCCTGGCGATTGGCGCTGATGAGCACGAAGCAGGAGAGGAAGATGGCCTCAAGGCTGACGATCATCGTCAAAAGTCCGAAGGGGAACGGGTCGAAGCCGCGCGTGCCGTCAGCGTTCAGAGGGAGAATGAGAGTGTTGAGCGAGACCCAGAGGACGAACCATACGGTGTGGAGGAAGAGAAAGAGCATGCTGCCCGAAAACCACGCGAGCCAGTCGGAGATTCTTTGCAGAGCGGTCAGATGCTCCTCGACCTCGTCGTTGACGTTGCGCGAGACGCGTGTGCGCAGAAGCGCGTCGGCCTTGCGCGTCATCCGCCCCAGCGCGGCCAGCATGGCGAGCGCCGCATCGGGCTTCTTCCCGAAGAGCAGCAGCAGGTCGTCGCGGTCAAGCTCGATCAGCTCTGAGGCGACGAGCGCCGTCGCCGTCGCCGTGCGGGGCCCCGCGTCGAGCAGTGCGATCTCGCCGAAGAAATCGCCGCGCCGCGCGTTGTCTAAGACGATCTTCTGGCCGGCGTTGTCGTGGATGAATATCTCGATCTCGCCCGCGCGCACAAGATAAAGGCTCTCGCCGGACTCGCCCGCCCGGAAGAGAGTCTCGTTGTCCTGAAGCTTGATGAGGTCTACGACCTCGGCCAGCGCGCGGCGGTCTTCTTCGCCGAGTAGCTTGAAGAACTCGATCTCTTCAAGCACAGCGGGGTCAACGGGCATCTACTGTCTCCTGGCGGGCGTTGGGGATTTTGTAGTCTGCGCGGGCTGCTGCTGCTGCGTCGCGGCTGCGCCCCTGGCCGTATAGCCCGCGCGCGTGACCGCAATGCGCTTATCGCCGCCGCGCCCGTCGGCGACCGCCACGCGGACGGGACGGAACTCGCCGGGGCGTCCCGCCGCCGTAGGCTTGTAACTTATAACGTACTGCGTGCGCAAGTCCTTCGTGATCTGCTGGGCGATGTCCGGCAACTCCGAGAGCGAGTTCGGGTAGAAGGTGCGCCCGCCCGTCTCCTTTGCCATCCGGTCGAGAAGGTCTACGGACTTCTGCCGTTTCGACTTCGAGATGAAGCCGCGCTCCTTGTCCAGTTCGTTGACAAAGCCGATGACGAAAATCTGCACGTCCTCTTCCTTCAGAGACTCGAAGAGCTGCTCCTGTTTGTAGAAGCTCTCGCGGTCTTCGCCGTCGGTGACGAGGATGAGCGCGCGCCGTCGCTTGTCCTCGACGGGATCGTTCTTGCGCCGCTCCGAGGCGTGCTCGGCGGAGAGGTAGACGGCGTCGATAACGGCGGTCTGCCCGCCCTCGATGAACATATCGTCGAGGGCATCGTCGAGCGACTGCCGGTCGGCGGTAAAGTCCTGCATGATCTTGATGTCGTCGCGCGCGATGAAGCGGACGACGAAGGTCTCGTCGCCGGGCTTGTTGCTGGAGACAATCGTCTTGGCGGCCTCGATGACCTGGCCGATCTGGTTTCGCAGAGAGCCGGAGTTGTCCACGACCAGTCCGTAAGTGATCGGCACCTCCTCTCTGGTGAAGGAGGTGATTGTCTGCGGGACGTTGTTCTCGTAGACACGGAACTCGTCCTGGCGCACGTCATTTATAGGGCGGTTGTTGCGGTCGATCACGCGGACGTGCAAGAGGGTCTCGTTCGACTCGATGCGGACAACCTCGTCGGGGTCAACCGTCTGATTCAGGTCTTCCTGCGCGGGCGCGTCCGGCGCGGCGGAAGGCGAGGTGCGGAGCTTCGGAGGGCCGCCGGGCATTGCTTGCGGATCAACGGTTGGCCCGGGCACGGGCGTCGGCGTGGGCGTCTGCCTCTGCTGCGCGCCCGTGGTCGCGTTCGTCTGCTTCGACTGCACGCCCGACTGCTGCGCGGACTGCTGTTTCTGCTGCTGTTGTGCTGCCGTCGTCGTGGTGCTTGATGCGTTACTGACGCGGCGCGGGCGTCCGCTCTGCTGTCGCGCCTGCGAGGCGGGCATCAAAGACACCGCCATCGCAGACAGGGCGAGCAGCAAAGGCAGGAGCCGCGCTCGCCTTGCCTGACCTGAAAACTCTCTTCGTCTCATCTTCCGTCCCTCAAGAATATTAACTGGCGGCCAGAGGCTTCAGGACTAGAGGCTAGAGGCTAGGTGTTAGAGACTAGAGGCTAGAGGCTAGTCAAAGCATGTCTTCAAACCAGCCTCTAGTCTCTAACACCTAGCCTCTAGTCCTTAGCCCCTAGCCTCTGGTTCCGGCCTGCTTTTGGATTCGGGGCACAGGCTCCGCGTGGCCGGGGCAAAGAGCATGATTCGCGTGAAACTTTCCGTAAAGCGTGCGGGCCCCGCGCGCGTCCATTTAAGAGATGCCGGGGCGTCGGCGCGCGTTGCCGAAAACGGGCAAAGGGGCGGCACGACGCTCTAGCGCGGCGTGGCGGTGGCGAAGTAGCCCTCGCGGCCTCGGACGAAGAGGCGCGGGAAGCCGCGGGGCGGTTGCACCTTGATCTTGAGCTTGTGCCACTTGCCGTCGTTGGCGAACGTCGTCGGGCGATAACCGATGCTGTATTGCGTGCGCAGCTCAAGCGCGATGCGCTCGAAGGTATCGTTCATCTCGGCGGCGGTCGAAGGGAAGAAAGCCTTGCCGCCCGAGACGCCCGCCAGCTCTTCGAGGATGGCGCGTCCACCGTAGCCGAGCTGGCTCTCGTCGCCGCTGCTGACGATGCCGATGGCGTAGATGATGACATCCGACTCTTTGAGGAGCCGTCGCAGCTCCGTAAAGGTGTAGCGCGAGCTGTTGTCCTGCCCGTCACTGATGAGCAGGATGGCGCGCTTCGGATGTGCGCCGCGTGTCACGCGCTCGACGCCGAGGTAGCATGCGTCGTAGAGCGCCGTCTGCCCGTGCGTCTGGACAAAGGTGAGCTTCTGCATCAGGGCATCGCTGTCGCGCGTGTGGTCGAGGAGAAGCTGCGCGCGGTTGTTGAAGCCGATGAGGAAATACTCGTCGCGCGCGTGGCTGGTATCGACGAACTTCGAGAGCGCCTCGCGTGCGCGCTGTATCTTGTCGCCGCCCATCGAGCCTGACACGTCGAAGACGACCCCTAAGGAGACGGGCGCATCATCGTCCGAGAAGAAGGTGATCTCCTGCTCTGTCTTGTCGTCGAAGACCGTGAAGGCTTTCTGCCCCAGCCCCGTCACGAAGCGTCCGAAGGTATCCGTGACGGTCACGGTCATCGTGATGAGGTCGGAGTGAAGAATGACGGGCTTGGAGTCGTCGATCAACTGCGGCACGACGGGCCCGACCGCAGGCCCTTGCGGCGTGGTGTTCGACGAGCTGGCGCGACCGTTGGCCGCCGGGACTGGAGGCTTCTGCGCGGGCTGCGGCTGGCCCTGCGGCGGCTGGTCTTGCGGCGTTGGCGTCTCGCCCGTCTTCTGCTGTCCGGCGTTCTGTCCGGCGCTCTGTTCAGCCTTCTGTGCGGCTGGCGGCGGCTCGGTCTTCTGCCCCGGCTGCCCCGACGCGATGGGGGCGGCGAGCGCGAAGGACGCGGCGAAGAAGAAGGAGACAAGCGCGACTCTGCCGAGTCTGTCGGAACGCCGAGTCCACATGGGAACCCTCCTGAAAAGTGTCTGGTGCGAACGAAGAAAGGAGCGGCCTCCGAACCTGTGTGCAATGTCCCATACAGGCCGGGCCGGAAATCATGCGATGCAGCTTTGACGGCAGCACGCGCCTCTCGGGTTGTTCGCGGTAGCGGACAGGGAAGACGGGGAGACTTCCTTTTATCTTCGCGCTCATTGTAGGACACGCCGCGAGCCGCGCGCAACAAACATCTCCGTTTCGACTTTCTCACGAATCTATTTCCTTGCAACTTCGCACATGAACGTGCGTGTAAGCCGGGGCGGGCGGACAAATGTTTCTTGAGTGTTTCACTTGTTCTTGAGAGTAGTGCTGCTTGAGTTCACCGCAGAGGCGCTGAGGACGCCGAGGGGGCGCAGAGATAAGTCAACCCTCTGCGCTTCCTCCGCGCACTCTGCGCCTCGGCGGTGAAGCGCCCTTTTCATTACGGGCCGATGACGAGTAAACACGAGCCGGTGATGAGTAAATCAATCGGTGGGCGATGTGAGGCGCGCGGGAGGCCGTGTTATAATCCTCCGCCAAGTTCGGACTCCGGTTCCCCCGCCGGGACGGACGCAAACCTTCCGGGGAAGTAACAAAAGAGAATGACTGAGTTCATCTAAAGATAATGGCCGAGTTCATCTGTCGTTTGGGGACGCCTGCGGGCGAGGTTGTGACGCGCACGGTCGAGGCCGTGGGCGTGGCCGAGGCGCGCGTGCGTCTCGAAGCCGAAGGGTTCCGCGTCTTCTCGGTGGCTCCGCCACGTACCGCCGGGCTGACCTCGATCACACGCGGCGGGAAATCGGGTACGCAGGCGCGCGTCAAGCCCGGCGACTTCCTCATCTTCAACCAGCAGCTTTCGGCCATCATTCGCGCCGGTATTCCTATCTTGCAGGCCATTGCGATGCTGCGCCGTCGCGCCGCCTCTTCGCGCCTGCGCGCTGTGCTGGCCGACGTGGAGGACAAGATTCGCTCAGGGATGGCGCTCTCGGCGGCGTTCGCGGCGCAGGGGCCTATCTTCCCGCGCATCTACACGGCGTCGATTCTGGCGGGCGAGCGTTCGGGCGCGCTCGACGACGTGCTGGCGCGCTACGTCTCGTACATGCGACGCGGCGTCGAGATACGACGTAAGATTCGCGGCGCGCTCGCCTATCCGCTCTTCCTGCTCGGCGCTTCGATGGGCATGGTCATGTTCCTGACCGTCTATGTCGTGCCGAAGATGTCAACGCTCTTCGAGGGCTTCAACCGCGAGCTGCCCGCAGTGACGAAGACCGTCATCGCCATCTCGAACTTCACTTCGAGCAACTTCTACTGGTTCGTGCCCACCATCATCGGCGGCATCATCGGGCTTTATCTATGGACGCGGACGCCTTCGGGCGGACTCTGGCTCGACCGCTTTCTATTGAAGCTCCCCATCGTGAATGTACTCATCAAGCAACTCGCCGTCGCACAGATGACGCGGAGTTTAGCGACGCTTCTGGCGGGCGGCATCACGCTCGTCGAGTCCTGGGAGATCGCCGCCGAGTCGATTACAAATAAGGAGTTAAGGGCGCGAAGCTCCGCGACGCTGCCGATGATTCGCGAGGGGCGCTCGTTTACCGAGAGCCTTGAGTCGGCGGGGTGGATTCCGTTGCTCGGGCTTGATATGATCGGTGTGGGCGAGCGCTCGGGTAGTTTACGCGAGATGCTCGAAGAGGTCGCGGACTTCCACGACCGCGAATCGGAAGTCAGGCTCGAACAGTTGACGACCGTGATGGAACCCGCCATCCTGCTGGTGATGGGCGGAGTCGTGGTGACGATTCTGCTCTCCATCTACCTGCCGATCATCCAATCCATCTCTAATTTAAGTATCCGGTAGGGCAGCTAGGCTACCGCACGCCCGGCTTCGGGCATCAGAAAAAGCTAATGAGTCAAACGGAAAACGAGGTCAACGCGCCTACGCCCACGCCACAGACCGCCCCTCCCGGCGGCGACGCCTCGCCGCAAGCGTCTTCGACGGAAGGCGACGGCCACGTGCCGCCGGAGGTGCGCGCCGCGCTTTTGCTCGCACGCCGCTACCGGCTTCCTTACGTCGATCTGCTCCCGCCCGCCGGCGAGTCGCCCATCGATTACGCGCTGCTCGGCGAAATCCCCGTTGACCTGATGCTGCGCCACCTGTTCGTGCCCTTGAGGCGCGAGGGCCGACGCCTCCACATCGCGATGGCCGACCCGACCGATTTGGAACGGCTCGACGAGATCGCCTCGGCGCTGCACACGCGCGTCGTCCCGCACGTCGCGACCGCGGGCGCTATCGAGGTCGTGCTGCGCAAGGGCGACGCCACGCAGCGCGTCCTTCAGGAGGCGGCCTCGGGCTTTCGCATCTCGCTCGTGAAAGAGACGGAGACGGGCGAGGAGGTCTTAGACCTCGACCGGCTGGCGACCGACAGTGACATGTCGCCCATCATCAAGCTGGTCGATACGATCATCTACAACGCGATGGAGTCGCGCGCCTCGGACATTCACATCGAAACACGCGACACAGCCGTTCACGTCAAGTACCGCATCGACGGCGCGCTCTACGAGAAGGTCGAGCCGATTGACCTCTCCTATCACCAGACGCTTATCTCGCGCATCAAGGTCATGTCGGAACTCGACATCGCCGAGCGCCGCGTCCCGCAGGACGGTCGCTTCCGCGTCCGTTACAAAGGGCGCAATGTGGACTTCCGCGTCTCGATCATGCCGACCGTCCACGGCGAAGACTCCGTCATCCGTATCCTCGACAAAGAGCAGATCAACGAGCAGTTCCGCAACCTGACTTTGGACGTGGTCGGCTTCCTGCCCAGAGACATACGCGACTTCCGACGCTACATCGCAGAGCCTTACGGAATGGTTCTGGTGACGGGCCCTACCGGGTCTGGCAAGACGACTACTCTGTACGCCGCCCTGAACGAGATTCGCAACGAGGAAGACAAGATCATCACCATCGAAGACCCGGTCGAGTATCAGCTCCACGGCGTCACGCAGATTCCCGTCAATGAGAAGAAGGGGTTGACGTTCGCGCGCGGCCTGCGCTCTATCTTGCGCCACGACCCGGACAAGATCATGGTCGGCGAAATCCGCGACAACGAGACGGCGCAGATCGCCATCCAGTCGGCCCTGACCGGCCACCTCGTCTTCACGACCGTCCACGCCAACAACGTCATCGACGTGATCGGTCGCTTCCTCAACATGGGTGTTGAGCCTTACAACTTCGTCTCATCCTTAAACTGCGTGCTGGCGCAGCGGCTCACGCGCATGCTCTGCCTCGTCTGCCGCCGCCCGTATCAACCGACGGAGGAGGAGCTTCTGGAGTCGGGACTCAAGCCCTCCGAGCACGGCCATCGCACGTTCTACATGAGCGTCGGCTGCGACGCGTGCAACCACACGGGCTATCGGGGGCGGACGGCCATTCACGAGCTTTTGAACATGTCGGACAACATCCGCGAGATGATTATCGAGCGGCGGCCCGGCTCCGAAGTGCGACGCGCAGCCGAATCGGAGGGCCTGCGCTCTTTGCGCGAGTCGGCACTGGAAAAGGTCTTCTCCGGAGTCTCGACGCTGCACGAAATCAACCGCGTCACCTTCGTCGAAGAGGTAAAGATGAACGGGGAGGAGATAGTCGTCAGTAGACAGTAAGGGAAATAGACGAAGGGAAGTAGACGAAGGGAAGTAGACAGTAGACAGTAGGCTCCGCATTGCCGCGTTGACGATTTCGCCCCGACCGTCCGATGAAGATGGGTTTTCTACTGACTACTGACTACTGACTACTGACTACTGTCTACTTCCCCCGACTTGTTTCTTCCGCCTTTCAGGAACTATTATTTACGCCCCGGCGTGTAAAGCTGAACGTGGGGTGGCGCTCTTTCGGTTGTGAGCGCCGAGGCGGCGGGTTATATGGGCCGCGACGGTTCGGCGTCGCTCGGGGCTTGGGATTTAAAAGTCCTCGCGCGAGCCTTCCCGACGAGACCCCCGACCAGAAGAATCAGACCGCAGGCGGGCTGCGCGCGCCGGAAACCAGGGGCGTGCGGCTGTTCAAGGACGCTGGCGGAAACAAAATAACAGCGGACTCAAGGGAAATATAAATGAGGTTCGAGATAAAGTCTTTTGCCCTGGCCCGTCCCTTCGCGGCGCTCCTCATGGTCGCCGTCCTGCTCGCATCGCCCTTAGCGGTGCTGGCAAAGAAGGGGGAGAAGAACTATCAGCGCGGTATCGAGTACGAGAAGGCGCAGCAGTGGGAGAAGGCCGCGCAGGAGTTTGCGCTCGCCGTCGCCGCCTCGCCTTCGGAGACCGACTACCAGCTCCACTACCGCCGCGCGGTCTTCAACGCCTCGCAGAGCTATATGACGAAGGGGCGTGCGCTGGCGGATCAGGGCGACTACGTCGGCGCGTACAACGCCTATCGACAGGCATACGGGCTTGACTCCGTCAACGACCTCGCCGCGCAGGAGATGGATCACATGCTCCGCCTCCAGCGCGAGAAGGAGGGCCCGAGCAGTCCGCGAACTTCGCCGACCTCCTTCCGCACGGGGCAGCAGACGACGGGCGGGGCGCAGGCCGACGGTCAGGCCGACGGCAAGGCCGACGGGGCGGGGACGCCCCCGCGCGTCGAGCAGCTTCAGACCGTGCAGTACAACGGCGACCTCGAAGGGTTCATACGCAAGCTGGCCGACGAGTTGAGCCTCAACGTCGTCTTCGACCAGAACTTCTCGCAGGTCAAACGTCAGGTCAACATTCGCTGGAAGGACATCACGCCCGCGCGCGCGCTCGACTACGTCTTCCTCGCCAACGGGCTTTTCTTCCAGAAGCTCGACCGCCGCACCATCCTCGTCGCCGACCAGTCGAAGCGGCCCATGTACCAGCAACTCGTGCTGCGTACCTTCTATCTCTACAACATCAAGCCGAGCGAGGCGCGCACGCTTCTGACGGGAGCGCTGCCAGCCAACGCCGGTCGCCAGCCGCAGTTCATCGAGAACCCGACGACCAACTCGATCACGGTACGCGACACGCCCGAGAACATGCGCATCATCGAGCGACTCTTGCAGAGCGTCGATAAAGACCGCGCCGAGGTCGTGATGGAGGTCGCCATCTACGAGATTTCCCGAAGCGACCTCTTGCAGATCGGCAATCAGGTCGGCAGCAGCGCGACGCTCGGCAACCTCGGCGGCCTCCAGTCAGGCTCGGCCCTCTTCGGCAGCGCGCGCCAGCTCGCCGGGACGGCGGCAAATACCATCCTGCCGCTCTCGACGGGCGTCGGCCTACTCATCCCCGCCACCTCGATCTCGCTCTTGCAGGGCAAGACCAACACGCGCCTTCTCTTCTCGACGCAGGTACACGCCTTCGACGACGAGAAGTCTTCGACGCGCGTCGGCTCGAAGGTTCCCGTGCAGACCGCCTCGGTCTACAACGGAATCACCGCCGGCACGGGGGGCAACGGCACGCCCGGCGGCACGGGCGTCGGCAACGTCTTCGGCGGCAGCGGCTACCCCGTCATCCAGTACGAAGACGTGGGACTGAACCTCGACTTCAAGCCCAAGGTCTACCCGAACCAGGACGTGCAGGTCTCGATGACCATCGAGTCGAAAGACCAGGCCGCGGGCCCCGACCCGCTCACCCCCATCTTCACGCAGCGCAAGATTGAGGGCGTGGCGCGCATCCCGAACGGCAAGACGATGATGATCGCCTCGATTGCGCAGGATCGTGAGAGCAACGGAAGGACTGGTCTGCCGCTCGTCGGGCTGATCCCCATCCTCGGTCGCCTGTTCACCGCGCCGCGCAAGGATAACTCGCAGAGCGACATCGTCATCACGATGACGCCGCGTGTGCTTCGCGCGCCCGAGATCACGCCCTCAGACCTTGAGCCGCGCGACACGGGCACGATGCAGACGCCGCAGTCGCCCTCGCTCGAAGCCTTAATCCGCGACGCAGACCGCGAGGATGCGGTTGCCGCCGCGCTTATCCGCGCTCGCTCGCTGCCGACCAACCAGACCGTTCAGCTTCCGCCGCAGCCCGGCGAGGACGTGACCTTCGTGCCCGCGCCGAAGGCGCTCATCCAGTCGGCCATAGGCAACACGACGCCGAATGATGCGAGCGTCGCCGCAAGCGGCACGGGCGCGCAGGCCGTCAACGTCAGTCTCAACACATCCGCGCCCGAGCCGCCGCGCACCGCCGCCATCGCATCCGCCCCGAACGGCGGCGCAGCAGCAACAACGACAGCGGCAACGACAGCGGCGGCAACAACAACGACAGCGGCGGCAACAACAACTCCAGCGGTAATAACAGCGGCGGCAACAACAACTCCGGCCTCCTCTTCAACGTCGTCGTCTGCAACTGCGGAGAGCGTGGCGGAACTTCTAATGCTTCCCGAACAGCAGGAGCTTAAGGTCGGCGAGCGCAGGCGCGTGATGGTCTTCCTGAAGACGGATGCGCCGCTCGGGCTTGCGACCGCGACGCTCCGCTTCGACCCGAAGGCTCTGGCCGTCCGCTCCGTCTCGCAGGGAGGGCTTGCAGGCGATAAGGCGCTCGCGCCCACGCTGACCCAGTCCGTTGACCCGAGCGGCGTGCTGCTCGTTACGGTCGCACCCGCCGCGGGCGCACCTCCGTTGACGGGCGAGGGGCTGCTGCTCGTCATCGAAATCGAGGGGCTTGCCGCCGGAGAGACTTCGCTCCAGTTCGACGCGGAGAAAGTTCATCTCATCGCCACCGATGGACGGACGGTGCGCTCGCGCGTCACGCCCGGCAGGTTCAAGGTCACGCAGTAGTGTTGGACGGGATGTGACGGGGAGAAGAGGAGACGGGGAGACAGGGAGAAGTGGGAAGGATGAAAAGGCAATTGGAAAACAAGTCTCATCCCATATCTATCTCTTCACCCCATCACCCCATCACCCCATCACCCCATCACCCCCTCTTCTTCGCGCGCACTTCGCGCACGGGCGGATGGACGCTCATCGAGCTGGTCATCACGATGACGGTGATGAGTGTCCTGACGCTGGCTATCATCCCGATAGTTCGCACTTCGATTCGCCGCCAGCGTGAGCAGCGTCTGCGCGAGTCTCTGCGCGAGATGCGTAGCGCCATCGACGAGTTCCACCGCGACACCGTCGGGATGCTGTGCGGGCCGACGGGCCAGGCCATTACCATTCCCAACGGCGGCGGCAACAATGGGATCAACGGCGTGAACAATGGCGTGAACAATGGCGTTCAGGGCGTCTACCTCGACCCGCGCAGCCGCGTCGTCATCGCCGACTGCACGATCTTCGGCGTCGATAACCCCGAGCGTTACCCGCCCAGTCTGGAGACGCTCGTTGAGGGCGTGGATGTTATCCCGCGTCAGACTGCGGGGGCGCAGCAGTTCGGCAGCGTGAGCACGGCTAACGGCGGGGCGACGGCCAACACCGGCACTCCCGTCCCGAAGAAGAAGCGATACCTGCGCGAGATACCCATTGACCCGGTTACGGGCAAGCCCGACTGGTGCATCCTCTCAAGCTATGACGATGCGGACGGGGGCTGCTCGGGGAGTCCCGACAACGTCTTCGACGTGCGCTCGAAGGCTGAGGGCGAGGCGCTCAACGGAGAGAAGTACGTTGACTGGTAAGGGCCGCAAGGTAAAGACAGACGGGGCATAGTGGAAAAGGAAAAAGTGAAAGACGAAATCCATCTCGACTCTCATCGGCGACGTTTGCCCTTTGCCTCTTGCCGTCTGCCGTCTGTCTTCCCACGCAGGGGGCAGCGCGGCTTCACGCTCCTTGAGCTGATGATCGTCATCTCGATTCTGGTCATCCTGGCGCTGATCGCGATGGGGCAATACAACAAGACTGTGCTCGCGGCCAAGGAGGCGACACTCCGCGAAGACCTCTACACGATGCGGAAGATGATCGACCAATATGCCGCCGATAAGGGGAAGCTGCCGCAGTCACTCGCAGACCTCCAGAGCGCGGGTTATGTCCACGAAATTCCCATCGACCCGACGACCGACCAGGCCGACTGGCAGGTCGAGTTCGGCGAAGACCCCGGCTCGACACAGGGTGAGCAGGGCGTCACGAACGTCCGCAGCGCCTCCAACGAAACATCATCCGACGGCGCGACCCGCTACAATGAATGGTGAAGGGAAGTAGACAGTAGACAGTAGACAGTAGCGCTCCGCGAGGCGACCGTTGACGCCGACACTCCGGCGATTCAATATAACGAAAGGTTTTCTACTGACTACTGTTTACTTCGACATGAACCCTTTCAACAAAATCATCTCGCCGCGACTGCCGCAGGCAGCCGTGGGGCTGACGGGCGAGACTGCGAGCGCCGTCCAGTTGGAGCGGCGGGGCGGCTCATTGGTCGTCCGGAGCGCGGGGCTTATGCCGCTGGCCGAGGGACTCGTGCGCCCCGGATTCGACGAGCCGAACATCTCGGACGCACAGGAGCTTTCGGGCGCACTCGTCGAGCTTGTGACGAGCGCGGGATTGATGAAGCGCCGCCGATGGTCAGTCGGATTACCCGAAGCCTCGACGCGCACCTCGATTCTGACGATGGAGACTGCCCCGGCTTCGCGCGCCGAGGCCGAAGAGATGCTTCGCTGGAAGACGGAGCGCGCGCTGGGTGCGCCGCTCGATGAGATACGCGTCTCGCGCGAGCGACTCCAACGGGACGCGCAGGGGCGCGAGCGCTATCTCGTCTCGGCTGTGCGGCTGTCGGTGCTTGCCGAGTACGAACAGGTCTTCGCCACCCTCGGCTGGCACGCGGGGCTTATCGTGCCGCGCCACATGGGCGAGGCTTGGTGGCTGATGCGCGACGGAGGCGCGACGGTGGGCGGCGACTCGCTCCTCGTCAGCTCACACACCGAAGGATTCACCGCCGTCATCCTGCGCGCGGGGCTGCCGCTCTATGTGCGCGGCGTCATCTGTGAAGTCGAGGATCGCGCCGACGAGCTTTACCGCTTCCTACTCTTCTACCGCGACCGCACCTCGCCCGCATCCACCGAGGAAGAGACGCACGCGCCGCAAGCTTTCGCTGGGGCCCAAGTCTTCGCTGAAAGAATCGGGCTTCTGCTCGTCGCAGGCACAGGGCTTGAAGAGTCGCAGGCGAGCGCCATCGTCGAAGAGACCTTGAGCACACCGCCTCACGCCGTCAGCGCCTTAGACCTCCGCCTCGCTCTCCCGGCGGGCGACATCGACTTCCGGCAGATCGTCGCGCCCGCGGGCCTCGCCGCCCTCGCCTGGGCGTAATTAAAAGTTTGGAGTCTAGAGTCTGGGGTCAAAGGCATTGAGCATGAGAGTCATGCTGTCTTGACTCCAGACTCCAGACTTACAAAGTCCGGACTTCAGACTTATGGGGTCTGAAACTTTACCCGCGCGGCGGGCGTAAAACTTTGGCGTCATGATCGCACAAGCAGTCTCCTTCAAAAACGTTGCCGCCGTGGCCGACACCGATCTGGTCTTGCGTGCGCTCGCCGGGCGCGAAGACAGCTTTGAGGAGTTGGTGCGTCGCTACCAGCGCCCAATCGTGGCCTACGTCTACCGCATGGTCGGCGACTACGACTCGGCGCTCGACCTCGCGCAGGAGGTCTTCATCAAGGTCTATAATTCGCTCGGGCGCTATCGCTCCGAGTTCAAGTTCTCGACCTGGATATACCGCATCGCGCACAACGCGGCCATCGACTACCTGCGGCGGCAGGGCAGCTTCCGCACGGAAGGGATGGAGGTCGAGGGCGAAGGCGGCCAACTGTTCGAGAAGCCTCTGGCGAGCAAAGCGCCCACGCCCGAGCAGGAGACGGAACGCGGCGAGCGCCGTGCAGAGATCGAGGAGGTCGTGAGGCAACTGCCGTCCGCTTACCGCGAACTGATCGTTCTGCGCCACTCGCACGACCTGAGCTACGACGAGATCGCGGAGGTGACGGGCCTCCCCCTGGGCACAGTCAAGAACCGAATCTTCCGTGCGCGCGAATGTATGCGCGAGCTGCTCGTCGAGCGCGGCATCACGGGCATGTGAGGGAGGAAGGGCGAAGTGGCGGAAGTCTTATGGGACAGGAGCGTGTGCCCTCGGACGACGTTGACCGCCGCCTATCTCGACGGCGAGTTGGACGCCGCAGCCTCGGACGAATTTGAACGCCACACGCGTACATGCGCTGACTGCTCCTCGACTCTCCTCGAACAACGTCGCCTGCTCTGCCTGCTCGACACGGCCTTTGATGAGACGTTCGAGCGGCGCGTCGCGCTCCCCGAAGGATTCACGCGGCAGTTGAAGGCGCGCGCGCAGAACGACCTGAGCGGCGTGCGCGACGCATGTGAGCGGCGGCGTGCGATAAAAATCTGCGCCGCGCTCTTCGCGGCGGCCTTCGCTATCCTGGGCTTCACGGCGCTCGACGCGGTAACGAGGCCCGCGCTCAGCGCGGCGCGTTTCGCGGGCGGGATGCTCGGCGTGGCCGGTCACACGGCGGCAGACGCTGGAACTGGAGCGGGCGTCGTCGTGCGCGCCGTCGTGGGGCGGGTCGTCTCCGGCTCTGAGTCGTTCGTGATGCTCCTCTGGGTTCTGCTTGCGGCGGGCTTCGTCCTGCTCTTCCGACTCATCAGCAGGTATCACCGCGCGGGCGCACGCCACCGAAGACTTTGAAAGACCATAAGTGTTAGTTCAGGCGGCCAGCGCCCGTGTCACTCGCCGGAGCGACGCGCGCTGGCCGCTTGTCGTATCAAGAGTTTGGAAGGACTGTGCGTCGGTTTTTGCCGACTCTCTGAATTTGGTTTTATTGACTCTCTGAGTTGAGAATATGCGACTGCTGAGTTCACCGCAGAGGCGCGGAGCGCGCAGAGGTTACGCGGAGTTTATCTCTGCGCCCCCTCTGCGTCCTCAGCGTCTCTGCGGTGAACTCGTCGTGCTCTACCCACAAGTCCCGACGACAGGACTCGTCGTACTCTACCCAAAGGCTCCGACGCCAAGGCTCGCCGCACACTCGCTGACGAAAACCGTCTTAACATTTCTCCTGCTCCTCATCGCCGCCGTCATCTGTAACGCGCAGGATACGACGCCAAAGGCGGGCGACGAGCAGGTGGTCGAGGGCCGTTACGCGGGCGACGTGTTCGGGATGGGGCGGACGGTGCGTGTGCGCGGAGACGTGAACGGCGTCATCGCGTTCGGCGGCGACGTGATTGTCGAGGGGCGTGTCGAGGGAGACGCGGCGGCCATCGGCGGCTCGGTCATACAGCTCGAAGGCTCTTACGTCGGCGGTGATGTGATGGTCTTTGGCGGCTCGTACCGGCACGACCCGAAGGCGGCGCGCAACCCAGAGGGGAAGACCATGATGATCGCGGGCTACGAGCAGGAGTTGAGGAATCTTGCGCGCAACCCGGCTTCGATTCTGACCCCGGAGCTATCACTCTCCTTTGTCGGGTGGCGACTGCTCGCAGTGCTCTTCTGGTTCATCGTCTCCATCGCGCTCACAGCCGTCTCGCCCGGTGCTATCGGGCGTGCGGCGGCGCGCTTGCAGTTGACGCTCGGGCGCGTGGCCTTGATCGGGCTGGTCGGTGCGGTCGTGATGGGGCCCGGCGTGACGGGTGCGCTGCACTACCTGCCGCCCGCACTCGGCGCGCTCGTCGGCGTGACGGCGCTCTTGCTGCTACTGCTCTCGTATCTCTTCGGGCGCGTCGTGATTAACGCGGCGACGGGGCGCTGGCTCCAGCGCGTGTTGCTCTCAGAGCAGCGCCGCTCCGAATCCATCGCGCTTCTCTTAGGCGCGGCCTTCTGGGCCGTCGTGCTCGCGCTGCCTTACGTCTGGCCCTTCCTCGTCTTCTCGCTCGTCGTCTTAAGTCTCGGCCTCGCGCTCACCGCGCGCTATCGCCTCGGCTGGCGACGAGCCTGAACGTCGAGGCCCCAGGCACATGTTCGGATCGGTGATGCCCGTGACCAACGCCGAGGACGACGTGATGAGCCTCTACAGACACTCAACACGCCTCCCGGATGTCGGGGGTTATGGGTGTCCGTCCCAGCCCCTTATGCTTTCTTAGTCGTCACTAATTTTAAAATGGTATCAATACCTACATAGGCGAACAGAAAGCCGAGAATCAGAAATCCTCGCAGCTCTGTAGTATCAGCTTTAAAACCGATCACCTGATAATTCGCGAGAAGGTAGGCAAGCGCACCTGCTAATGCGCCGGGCGCTATTCTTTGGATCGTGACCGTGAAAAGCGATTGCCGGAAAGTCCCCGTGTACGAAGAGAACTCTTGGGTGATTTGATAAATACTGAAAAGAACGCCGCCCAAGATCGCTAGCAGCAGCGGAATCCACCAACGCGGCTTGATTTTAATCGGTGGAAGCGTTTGGTCATAGAGCACCGTATCTTCATCGAGCATCACCACACTCTGAATCGTGCCGATATCCGATGTTGACCAGACCTGTGGACGGACTTCAATGACTGGAGGCGAGCTAGAGCCTGCCGGAATGTCAATGTCCACCTTATCACCCCAAGCCGAATTGCCTCTGATGCTCATCTGCAATTTTGAAGATAGAAGCGTTAATTTGACCGGCGCATCCAGCCGCACTTTTTCTCCGTGGTTATCGACGAAGTCCAGGCTGAAGTCTTGGATCGAACCGCTGTCTATTGAATCGGGTAGATTATTAGCCCTCAATTTAGCGGAAAAACCAGCATCAAGAGGTATCGAAAGATCCTCCCAGTCATTGGCAGTCGCGCGAATCTCCGTCAATCCGGATTCAGTCGCAGTAACCTGAGCCTTGATGGTTTTTCGTTCTCCGGTTTTTAAATCAAAGACACGGGGTTCGTACTGAACCCTCTCCGTCCGCTCCATATAGACTTTAGCCCTCCCAGAGTAACTGGGGTCGGATGAGTGAAGCCAAATATCCATATCGAATTGCTTGCCTACTTTCACTCTCTCAGGCAAGTCAATCTCGAACCATCCTAACGTTTTGTCTTCTGCATCTTCTTCTTGATGACCTACAGGTGTATCGGAAGATTCGACCGTATCGGCACGTTTATTATTATTTAGCGCCACACCGGACGGGCCCTTGTGGTGGACTTTATTGTTCTGTGAAGGTAAGACAGAGACTCCGGTCAACAGCAAGAATAAAAGGAGTGTGGTCAGGGGCAGAAGTAGCGCCTTTATTTTTCCATCTCTAATCAGTGGATGTAGTTGTTTTTTGATTTGCATGAGGGACTCCTGAGAAGAGCAAGATATCTTAGGAGATATCTAATTTGTTTCTAGAGGAACATCGCTTATAACTCATGTCGCATTACCTGGTAGATGGCGAGTGCAAGCGATGTATTGGCGCGAGTGAGACCACACATAGTCACGTGGCGGGCGAATAATATTATTACGTCTAGAATGAGTCAATAGTTGAGAGCATTGAAAGTAGGAGACGGAACCAATATGGTATCGCCCTCCGCAGGTTGGGAAACGCCTACACGCCTAAACACAAGCCTTTTTGATACTTTTATGCGGGAATCGGGGCAGCGCGGAAACCTTCTGCGCGCCTGCCAAATGAATCCGCCGGCTCGCAGAACTGATTTGCAGCCGCGCAGAATCTCGACGCGGGAGCGCAGAGGGCTATCGCAAGCTCACGGAACCGTGCTGCGAGCGCGCACTCCTTTGCTGCGAGCGCGCACTCCTTTGTGGTCTTGCTTTCGCGCTGTCGACAACTGCGTGCGTGGGCTGCTTGTGGCTCGTCGGAGGCGCGTGTTAGCATCGGCGCGTTTCAGGGACAGCCGCGCGGCGCTCGCCAGGAGATTCGACAGGGCTTTCGGAGTCGCGCGGCTCGTTTCGTCTTCCGGGAGGCTTGCTGCTCTAAACTCTTGCGCGCTGATTTTCCTCAACACACCACGCGCCACGCGCTGACGCTGCTTTTGCTCGTCTGCGCCGCCGTCTCGTTTTTGTCGCCCGCACGCGTCAGCGCGCAGCAGCAGACCAACAATCCCGTAGACCGCAAGGTCGAAAATCCCATCACAGACACGCCGAGCGTCAACCCGCTCTCGCAGGATCAGCCGCCCATCCGCCCGCGCCCGCGCCGCCGCCAGACGGGCCCACAGGGCGAGCAGCCGACCGACGAGCTTGAAGTGAGGGCCGGGAAGCAAACCTTCAGCGGCCCCGAGGACGCACGCGTCGCCGTCTACGAAGGAAACGTCGATGTGCGTATCGGCATCTATCGCCTACAGGCCGACAAGGTGACGGTCTACGAGGCGAAGAACCGCGTCGTCGCCGAAGGCAATGTCGTCTTCGATCAGGGCGAGTTCCAGCGCATCACAGGCTCGCGCGCCGAGTGGAACTACGCGACCAAGACGGGATTTTTCGAGCACTCGACGGGTTTTACGAACCAGACGCAGGACGGCACGATCATGTACTTCACCGCCGACCACGTCGAGAAGGTCTCGGGCGACAAGATCGTCATCGTCAACGGCGAGGTCACGGCGTGCGGCGACGACGAGGTGCCGAAGTGGAGCTTCAAGACGGCGCGCGCCACCATCAAGCTCGCCGACCGCGTCAAGCTTCGCAAGCCGAGCTTTCTCGTCAAGGGCGTGCCCGTCTTCTGGCTTCCCTACGCCACGGTCTCGCTCAAGCAGCGCGACCGCGCCTCCGGCTTTCTCACGCCGACCTTCTCCGGCTCGGGGCAGAAGGGCTTCCGCCTGTCGAACGCCTACTACCAGACGCTCGGGCGCTCAGCCGACCTGACCGTCAGGAGCGACATCTACTCGAAGCGCGGTTTCGGCTTGGGTGCAGACCTGCGGACGCGCGCCAACTCGCGCTCCTTTCTCAACCTCGGCTTCTACACCGTCAAGGATCGAACCTTAGGCCCGAAAAGGGACGCCGCGCATCCGGATCAGGGCGGGTCGAGTTTCTACGTGGACGGCGTCCACTATTTCCCCAACGGCTTTCTCGCGGCAGCCGACATCAACATCACATCGAACCTCGCCTTCCGGCAGATATTCTCTGACTCTATCCAACTCGCCATCTCGCCCGAGGAGCGCTCGCAGGTCTTCGTCAACAAGAACATCCACGACTACTCCTTCAACTTCATCGCGCGCACGCAGGTCACTTCGATTCCTTCCGTTCGCATCCGCACGCGCTCGCTGCCCGGCATCTCCTTCGACAAGCGGCCCGGCCTCGTCTCTTGGCTCAAGGATAAAGCGCCGGTCTACTTCTCTTTCGAGAGCAGCGTCGAAGGCATGAGCCGCAAGGAGACGGTCGAAGACCTGGGGACGTTCCTCGCCGAAGGGAACCAGAACCCGATCATCACGCCGTCCATCGTCCAGCGGCTCGACTTCTATCCGACGGCGACGCTCCCGCTCTCGTTCGGCGGCTGGGGATTAACAGCGACGGCGCGCGTGCGGGGCACGTACTACTCGAACTCCATCGACCCGCTGACGCGCATCGTGCTTTCAAAGGATGTGACGCGCGGCTACGGCGAGTTTACTTTTGACATCAGGCCGCCCGCGCTCGCGCGCAACTTCCGGCGCGGCGATGGAAGCTTCCGGTTCCGCCACGTCATCGAGCCTTACCTGACCTATCGCAAGATCAGCGGCATCTCGAATTTCAACAAGATCATTCGCTTCGACGAGGTGGACGCCGTCGCCGACACGAACGAGATCGAGTACGGCGCGACGAACCGTTTCTTCCTGCGCCGCTCGGCTGAGAGCATCGGCGGCAGGGTTGCGAGGAAGTCGAACGCCGTCGGCGGACGAGAGCGCACTGAGAGTGAAGGCGGGCGGCGCGTCGGCCAACAGCCGGGCGTGCGCGAAGCGGGGCGCGAACCCGTGCGCGAGGGCGAGGGCAAAGAAGCGGACAAAGAAAGGGACGAGAGCGCGGACACCGGAGTCCCGAAGAACACGCGCGTCAGCGGCGCGCTCACCGTTCTGCAAAAGAGCCGTTTGCCGCTCACGCGCCAGCCATACGAGTTCCTCTCCGTCACCGTCAGGCAGAAGTATTTCTTCGACCCGACGTTCGGCGGCGCGCTCGTCCCAGGCCGCCGCAACCAGTTCTATCCGATCAATACCTTCTCGGGCTTCACCTACGGCGGCGTGCCCCGACGCTTCTCGCCCATGAACGTCGAGGCGCGTCTGCGTACCCCGACGCGCGCCGACAGCGAGCTGTTCGCAGACGTGCGAACGGACATCGACACGCTCGGCGTGGGCGGCGGCCTGCGCGACCTCGCCGTCAGTTTCGGCCTGCGCCGCCACATGGCGGTCTTGCGTGCGATTGAAGCCTTCCAGACTTTTTACTACACGCGCGCCATCACGCTCGCGCCATCTCTGCGCCGCTTCAGCGACCTGCGCGGCAACGAACCGGGTACGCTGCAAGGGTCGCAGTGGAGTCCTTCGGTCTTTATCGGCGACCGCAACCGAGGGCTATACGGCGGCGCTTCCTTCTTCTTCGACTTCCAGAATCGACCGGGTAAGACCTCGCCGCTCATCAGCTCGACCGTGACGGTCGGCCACGCATGGGACTGCTGCTCGGTCGTCGCCCAATACTTCACCTTCAACGTCGGACTGCGTAACGAGAACCGCTTCGTCTTCAGTTTCCGCATCAACGGCATCGGCTCCTTCGGCACCGAGCAGATCGGACAGGGCTTCCGCTGACGCGACCGCTCGCGGTTCCGTTTTCGCATGTGTTAAAATCCCGCGTCGCTTCACTCGAAGCGTTAACCCGCCTCTGAAGTTTATAGGGTCAAAAATTTTCGGCGTCTCCCCGCGCCGGAGGATTTCAAAAATGTCTCGACGTACATTCCCGCGCGTAGCCCTGTCGGCACTCCTTATCTTTTTCGCGGTCGCCGCATCAATGCTCGTCTCGCCCGCAGCCTCAGGGGCGAGGGTCGAACAGCTCTCGGGTCAGTACGTGCGCGGTGAGCTGCTCGTGCGCTTTCGCCAAGACTCGCCCGTCCTGCTTCCGCCCGCGGGGCGCTCCACTGCGAGCACGACCAACGGCAATCGCGGCATAGTGCTGCCGGTCATCGACGAGACCTACGGGCAGATCGACGTGCAGGTCGAGACTTTCGGCGGCTCAGAGATTGTGCCCGGCCTGCGCCTGGGCCGCGTCGCACCCGAACGGACGCTTGAAGCAATCAGTGCGCTCAAAGAGCGCGCCGACGTGCTCTACGCCGAGCCGAACTACATCTATCACTTCGACCTCACGCCCAACGACCCGCAGTTCAATCAGCCGGGTATGTACGGCCTCGGCAAGATAGGCGCGCCGCAGGCTTGGGACATCACGCAGGGCAGCCAGAGCGTCGTCGTCGGCGTCGTCGATGGCGGCATCGACACGCAGCATGAAGACCTTAAAGACAACGTCTGGGTCAACACGGGCGAAGTGCCTGGAAACGGCGTGGACGACGACGGCGACGGCTACATCGACGACGTGAACGGCTTCAACTTCATCAACAACAACGGCACGGTCTTCGTCAGCGCCGCGGACGATAACCACGGCACGCACGTCGCCGGAACCATCGGGGCGCGCGGCAACAACTCGGTGGGCGTGACGGGCGTCAACTGGCAGGTCGGCCTGATGTCGATCAAGGTTTGCAATGCGGGCGGGTGTCCGGGCACAGCCATTCTCGGCGGCTATCAGTACGCGCTCAGGATGAAGACGCAGAAGGGCGTCAACCTGCGCGTGCTCAACAACTCTTACGGCGGCACGGGCTTTTCGCAGGCCAGCCTCGACGCCATCCAGACCTTAAGCAACGCGGGCATCCTCTTTGTCGCCGCCGCAGGCAACGAGACGACGGACAACTTCTCCGTCCCGCATTATCCTTCGAGCTACGACCTGCCGAACGTTATCGGCGTGGCTTCGACAACGAGCACCGACGCCGTCTCCAGCTTCTCGAACTTCGGCCCGCGCGTCGTCAGCATCGGCGCTCCCGGCTCCGGCATCCTGAGCACGACGCCGCGCAACTACTCAGGTCAGAACACGGGCATCATCGGCGCGAACGGCTCGACCTACTCCATCTTCAGCGGCACGTCGATGGCGACGCCGCACGTCACGGGCGCGGCGGCTCTCGTCGTCGCGGCCAAGCCGAACATTTCTATGCAGGAGCTGCGCGGCGTCCTCGCCTACAGCGGCGACTTCATCGCCGCGCTCGCCGACAAGACGACGACGGGGCGGCGGCTCAACGTCTTCAAGTCCATCCAGAGCGCGCTTGAGAACGATACGACACCGCCCGCGACTCCCACGCTTCAGGTCGTCTCGCAGTCCGGGCGCAGCGTCTCTATCTCCTGGACTGAGCCGGGCGACGATGGCTTCTCCGGCACAGCCGCCGACCACGACTTCATCTTCACCAACTCCGCGAACGGCGTGCGCACCTTCATCCCCACGCTCCCCTTCCAATTGCAGAGCGGGACACAGCAGACCACCTCCGTCACTCTCCCCTACCTGAGTTTCAACGGCACGCTTGAGATGCGCGTCTACGACAACGCGGGCAACTTCAGCACTGCAAGCGTCCCCGTCAGCGTCAGCGATAATATTTTGAGTGACCCCTACGCCGTCACAGAGGGCGCATCGGGCGGCCTCTCGACGGGCGGCACACGCCTCCCCATCGACGGCGACGACAAGTACGCGCGCAACATCACGCTGCCCTTCGCCTTCCCCTACTTCGGGCAGTCGCTCACACAGATTGCGGTTTCCTCGAACGGCGCGATCTACTTCACGCCGCCCAATCCGCCCTCGCGCACGACGCTCGACGACGCGGACGACGTGCCGAGCGCCGCCAACGCCATGCGCGCGCAGAGAATGCTCGCCGTCCTGTGGGACGACCTGGTGGTTGACACTACCTTACGCGCTGACGCGGGCGTCTTTCAGGTCTCGCCGAACGCGGACTCGGTCGTCTTCCGCTGGCAGGCGACACAGTTCGACGCACAGACCTCGCCCGTCAACTTCGAGGCAGAGCTGCGACGCGACGGCACGATCATCTATCGCTACGGCTCCGGCAACACGAGCCTCTTCCCCGTCGTCGGCATCGCGTCGGGCGAGCCGGAGCCATACGTCGTCTCTTCGCACACCTCCGAGCGCGGGCGTGCGGGCGCGACGCGTCTGAGCCTGACGAACGCCGCGAGCGTCACCTTCACGCCGCGACCGTCCAGCGTCTCGACCGTCCAGTTCAACGCGTCGAGCACAAGCGTCACCGAAGGCGCGGGCAAGGTCACGGTCACAGTCACGCGCACGGGCGAGGCGGATATCCCTGCGAGTGTCTTCTACCAGACGGCGAACGGCACGGCCTCCGAGCGCAGCGACTACACTGCCGCGCTCGGCACGCTCCAGTTCGGCGTGGGCGAGACCTCGAAGTCCTTCGACGTGCTCATCACAGACGACCGCTACGTAGAGGGCACGGAGAATTTCACCATCACTCTGAGCCAGCCCTTGCAGACTTCGCTCGGCACGCCCATCACGCTGACGGTCAACATCAGCGACAACGACGCGTCGAACGGGCCAAGCCCCGTCCGCTGGGACGCGAACTTCGACACGGCCTTCTTCGTCCGGCAACACTACGCGGACTTCCTCAATCGCGAGCCTGATGCGTCGGGCTTCCAGTTCTGGCAGAACGAGATCAACGGGTGCGGCGCAAACGTACAGTGCGCCGAGGTCAAGCGCGTCAACGTCTCTGCCGCCTTCTTCCTCTCGATTGAGTTTCAGCAGACCGGCTATCTCGTCGAGCGCACCTACAAGGTCGCCTTCGGCGACACGACCTCGCCGAACGTTGCGGGCACCGTGCCCGTCATACGCCTGAATGAGTTCCTGCCCGACACGCAGAGAATCGGGCAGGGCGTCATCGTCGGGCAGGGGAATTGGGAGCAGCAGCTCGAAACCAACAAGCAGGCGTTCATGCTTGAGTTCGTCGGGCGGCAGAGATTCCTTAACGCCTTCCCGCTCTCGTTGACGGCTGCGCAGTTCGTCGATCAGCTCAACCAGAACGCAGGCGGCGTGCTCTCTCAGGCAGAGCGCGACCAGCTCGTAGGGCAACTCTCGGGGGCGGGGAGCACTTCGCCCTCGGCGCGTGCCGCCGTGTTGCGCGCGTTGGCCGACAACGCGACGCTCAAGCAGCGCGAGTTGAACCGCGCCTTCGTCCTGATGCAATACTTCGGCTACCTTCGGCGCAACCCGAACGATGCGCCCGATGCGGACTACTCGGGCTGGAAGTTCTGGCTCGACAAGCTCAACCAGTTTGGCGGCAACTTCGTCTCTGCCGAGATGGTCAAAGCCTTTATCACCTCGAACGAATACATCGACCGCTTCGGCACGAGGCAGTAACAAGTAATAGTCGGCCCCAGCGCCGCACGGTAATAGCGCCGCGGGTAGTCTCCCGCCTTACGGGCGAGTGGCTTCCGGCGGCGCTTTTTGGAAAGCAACCCTTGCGCTCCCGGAAGCGTCAAAATGCGGGCGTTTTTAAGTCAAAAGATGCCTTCCCCGACCGGTAGTTTGATGGCGACCGCGCGACCGAAGCGTTTCACAAGACGAGCTGTTTCGGAAGAATCGCACGCACATTCGTCGGCCTTATAATCTTTTCGCTATTTTTCTCCGGCCCGCGCCCACTCTCGCGTGTGCCGTCGGCAATAACAGTTTGGCGTCTGCCCTTCGAGCGCCCCTCGTAACTGTGGAGTTAAACTTGAAGCTGAGAAATAGAATCCTGACGTGCCTCCTTGCCTGCCTCGTCGTCTTCGCCGGCCTCGCCGCCGGAGTCGCCAGCGCGCAGACCACGCCGACCGTCGTCAAGGGGAAGGCGACTCTGGCGACCTTCGTCGTCTACCGTAACCCTGCGGGCGAGCTTACCTGCCGCGAGGCGACAGCCGACGAACGACGCCGCATCGCCGAAGCGAAGACGGGCGACGATCTACACCTTATCTACTCTGGCGCACCGACGCGGAAGGGAATCGCTGACGGCTCCGAGACCTGGTCGCCCGACTTATCGGCGACGACCGGCCTCGACCTACAGCCCTCGGCGGGACTACACATCTTCCTGCACGGCACGGCGCAGCTCGAAGCGAATCAGGCGGCGAAGAACGCCTTCATCGTCGCCGCCAATCGCTGGGAGGCGCTTATCTCGACGCCCATCAACGTCGTCCTCGATGTTGACTTCGGCTCGACGTGGTTCGGCACTCCTTACCCGAGTTCGGACATCATCGGCCAGACCGGCTCGCGCCAGATTGCGACCGCTCTCTCCGGAGTCCGGCAAAGGCTGATCGCCAACTCGCCGACGGCCCCCGAGCTTCAACTTTACAACGCGCTCCCAGCCTCGTCCGTCCCCGTAGAACTCGACGGCACCAACTCAAGCACGTCCACCGTCGTCTTGACGCGTGTCAACGCACGCGCGCTCGGCCTCGTGCCCAACATCACCTCGCCAGATTCCGTTTCCTCCGGCAGCGGCGACGCGAAGATCGGTTTCAACTCGGCCTTTCCCTTCGACTTCACGCCGGACGACGGCATCACGTCCGGCCAGACCGACTTCGACTCGGTCGTCACGCACGAGATCGGCCACGCGCTCGGCTTCGTCTCAGACTCGGGCGGCGGCAGCGTCTCCGACGTGACCATCTGGGACATGTTCCGCTTCCGCTCGCCTGTGACGCTCAGCGCGGTCGGGACGGCCCCGCGCGTCATGTCGAAGGGCGGCACGCAGGTCTTCTTCGATAACCAGACGAACACCTTCGGCACGCAGGAGCTTTCGCTCTCGACCGGCGGCCCCGACCCACAGTCAACCGATGGCGACGGTCGCCAGTCGAGCCACTGGAAGGACGATGCGCTCGTCGTGGGTCGCCCTTATATCGGCATCATGGACCCGACCGTCGGCTTCGGCGTTCGCCGGGTCATCACCGACAACGACGTGAAGGCGCTCGACTCGTTCGGCTACTCAGTTGGCGGCAATGTGCAGCCTCCTCCGCCTCCGCCTCCTACACCCGCGAACGACAACTTCGGCAACGCCGTCGTGATACAGGGTCAGAGCGGCAGCGTCGCCGGGACAAACCAGAACGCGACCAAAGAGGCGGGTGAGCCTAACCACGCGCAAGACCCGGGCGGGTCTTCGGTCTGGTATCGCTGGACTGCTCCCGCCACGGGGCAGGCCACCTTTGACACCGTAGGCAGCAACTACGACACGACACTGGCCGTCTACACCGGTTCGAGCGTCGGCGGACTCTCGCTCTTGGCGGAGGACGACGACATCGACCTCGGCGTAAACGTCCAGAGTCGCATCACGTTCCCGGCCACGGCGGGCGTCACCTACCAGATAGCCGTGGACGGTTACGACGGCGACACAGGCACCATCGCGCTCAACTGGACATCGACGGGCACTGTGCCGACGCCGACGCCGACCCCAACTCCGACCCCGACGCCCGCGAGCTTCACCGTCACGGGCCGCATATTAGACCCGGACGGGAGCCCGCTGGTCATCGTCCCTGTCGCGCTCGAAGGCCCGACGCTCGCCAACGGCACAGCGCCCTCGCCCACCTTCAGTAACGCCGACGGCTACTTCCAGTTCACGCAGCTCACCGGGGGCGGCAACTACACAGTGCGGCCAACCGACTCGCGCTACACCTTTAACCCGGCCACGACCGTCTTCAATAACATCAGCGCCGACCACAGCGTCGTGACGTTTACAGCCACCTCCGCCCCGGCCCTCATTACGGGCACGGTCAGCGAGAATGGCGTGGGACTGTCGGGCGTGACCGTCGGTCTCTTCGGCTTCAACCCGTTGAGGGTTCTGAAGCAGACGACGACGGATGCCGGCGGTCGCTGGACTTTCAACGGGATGACCGTCGGGCAAAGTTATAATGTCGTCTTCCTCAAGTCGGGTTACTCCTTCACCCCGCCGACCCTGATCTTCCCCCTGAACACGACGACGACGGACATGGGCGACGTGCCGGCGACCAAGACGAACACGATTGAGAAGTCGGACTTCTTCGTCACGCAGCACTACCGCGACTTCCTCGGGCGCGAGCCCGACGCCTCGGGACTCCAGTTCTGGACGAACGAGATTGAGGGTTGCGGCTTCGACGTTCAGTGCCGTCAGGTCAAGCGCGTCAACGTCTCGGCGGCGTTCTTCCTCTCGATTGAGTTTCAGCAGACCGGCTATCTCGTCGAGCGCATGTATAAGGCCGCCTACGGTGACTTCACAGAGGCTTCGACCGGGCTTGTCGTGCCCATCATCAGGCGTCAGGAGTTCATCACGGACACGCCGCTTATCGGCGCGGGCATCGTCGTCGGCGTGGGCGATTGGCAGACGCAGCTTGAAAACAATAAGAACGCCTACGCGCTGACCTTCGTCGGGCGGCAGCGCTTCACGGACGCGTACCCTGCCGGGATGACGCCCGCACAGTTTGTCGCCAAGCTCAACACGAACGTCGGCAATGCGCTCACGCAGGCGCAGGTCGATGCGCTCGTCGCCGAGCTATCGGCGAACAACACTGCGGTGGGGCGCGCGAGCGTGCTCAGGAAGGTCGCCGAGAACACGGAAGTTGACCGGCGCGAGAAGAACCGTGCCTTCGTCCTGATGCAGTATTACGGCTACCTGCGCCGCAACCCGAACGATGCGCCCGAGCAGAGCCTCAACTTCGCCGGTTATAACTTCTGGCTCGCGAAGCTCGTCCAGTTCAACGGCAACTTTGTGCAGGCCGAGATGGTCAAGGCGTTCCTCGACTCGACCGAGTACCGCCAACGCTTCGGACAGTGAGGGTAAGTCTGAACGATGAACGATGAACTTAAAAGCCATCTGTCTTTAAGTTCATCGTTCATCATTCATCGTTTCCATAAGGCTCGCTTGCGCTGGCGCGAGCCTTACGCGTAAAATGCGGTTTCTTTAATCCTGCGGCGCGCTCCACAGCGGGCGGCCCCGGCAGAGGGGCCGCGCTGGCTACCGCGACACCGCCCGCGCCCGACAGTCTCCCTTGGGCTTATTCGTCAGCGATTTAATATGCTCCCGTTCGGAGGATTTTTCGTGAAGCACGCTTTCCGTCCGTCGCGCGCGTGCGCGGCTCTGTTCGCGCTCGCCGTCGTCTTCGGCGCTGCGTCGGTTGCGGGGGCGCAGACGCTCACGCCGACGCCCGATACGCTCATCTTTCAGGTTACTTCGACGACCATCCCTCCGCTACCGACCCCGACGCCCTCGCCCACGGCGACCCCCACGGCGACGCCCGCGCCCATCCCGCGCAGCTCCTTCGCCAGCGACGTGAGCGGCAACGGGCGCTTCGTCGTCATCGAGTCAGCCGGAGACATCTCGACCGAGCGCACGCCCTCGCGCAACAACGCCGACGGCAACCAGGAGATTTTCCTCTTCGACTACGCGCAGCGCCGCATCTTTCAGATCACGAACACGACGGCGATCTTGAAGGACACCACCAAGTCCTCCATCGACGCGACCAACATCGACGTGCAGGTCGTCAACCTTCGCCCGATGATAAGCCACGACGGGCGCTTCATCGTCTTCGTCTCGAACGCCTACAGTGATGCCAACCCCGCGCTCTCGCCCAAGAACTTCGACGGCCCTTCAAACTCCGTCGCGCTCAAGGCCGACGGCAATACCGAAGTCTTCATCTACCGGATTCCCGACGTGCCCGACGTTGATCTCTCGCAGGGCAACGAAGTTCCTCTGGTCGATCTGTCGGTGGGCACGATGACGCGCGTCACCTTCACGCTGACATCGAACACGCCGAAACCGGGCGCGGCTGGCGTCCCGCCCTTCTTCGCGCTCGATAACTCCACGCCTTCGATCAGCGACGACGGCTCGTTCATCGCCTTCGTCACACAGTCGCGCTCCGGCATCCCCGGTGTATCGAACGCCGACGGCAACAAAGAGGTCGTCATCTACATTCGCTCGACGAACACCTTCGTGCAGGTGACGAACACGGCGGACGTGCCCGATCCGGCGGGTGGCCCTCTGCCGCGCCTGGTCTTCAACGACGGCCCGTCGCTCTCGGCCTGCGTCGCGCCGCTGCCGTGCAGGCTCTCCTTCATCTCGAACGCCGACAAAGGCTCGACCGAGGCCGACGCCAACAAAGGCAACGGCGAGATATACGTCGCCGAATTCAACGGCACAGGCATCACCAGCACACGCCAGGTGACGAAGACACCGCCCGACACCTCTACGGGCAGCGCCACAGGCATCAGCGTCAACCTGCTCAGTCCGGGTCGCCGCATTAGCCGCGACGGCAACCTCGTAGCCTTCGAGTCAACAGCCGTCTACAACACCGACGGCACGCTCAACGGCGCGCTCTCCACTACGTCGAGCGCCTACATTTACAACTACTCTGCTAATACCTTCTCGCAAATCTCCGTGCGCCCGCCCTCAGATCAGTCCGATGTAGGCTTGCGCTGGCCGACGTTTACGGGCGACAGCACACGCGTCGTCTGGGTCTCGAACCTGAACATCAAGCCGGACGGCACCGTCGCCACGACCGCCACCGACGGGCTTAATCAGGCGAACACGGCGCAAATCTTTTCGGCTCCGGTCGCCACGCTCAACCAGGTGTCGCGCATCGGCACGATAAAGACGGGCGCGTTCTCCTCCGTCCAGCCGTTCCCGTCCGACACCATACGCAGGCTCACCGTAACCCTCGTACTCGAACAGGGCGGCGGCAACCCCGACGCTCTGCCGGAAGCCTTCTACATGCTTGTGCCGACGGCGACGAGCGAGACACCCGCGCCCAGCCCGACGCCCGCGACCAGCCCCGCGCCGGTCACGTTCGCGACGGGAGCCAGCAATCGCGCAGTCGTCTCGCCCAGCCCCGCGCCGACGCCGCCCGACGTGTCGGGGCTTGCGCCCGGCATGCTCGGCATCGCGCGCTCGACCATCACGCTCTCGCCCGCGACCGCGCAGGTTGACAAGAGCAACGCGCACGAGACGCAGCGCCGACCGCCGCTCCCCTTGGAGCTATCCGGCGTCTCGGTCTCCGTGTCCGGTGCGGCGGCGGGGCTTTACTCGGTCGCGCCCAACCAGATCAACTTCGTCGTGCCGCCGGGCTTGACCAGTTCGACGACCGCCGCGCCCGTCGTCATTTTCAATAACGGCGCGCTCATCCGCACGTCGCTGCTTTTGAACCCGGCGCAGCCCGATATCTTTACCTCGACGAACGGGGCGGGCGGGCGCGCCGCCGCCCTGAACATCACGAACCCCTGCATCGCGCCGCCGGGCGAGCCGTTCACGGTCACGACGACGAGACCGCAAGGCTCGGGCACGACGGGCGACTGCACTTCGGCACAGACCGAGACAGCGCCGACGCGCCTGCTCATCATGCTGACGGGCTTGCGCGTCCCGGCTGCTTTAAACCCGGTGGTGACGGTGAGGATTGGCACGACAGACCTGACCGGCACTGCCATCGTTTCGTTCAGCGCATCGAACACGCCGGGCTTCGATCAGGTCATCGTTGATCTGCCCGCCACGCTCGCGGGCGCGGGCGACGTGCCCGTCATCGTCAGCGTCGTGGCCGGCGGCGTGACGTTCACGAGCCGTCCGGCGGACACCGCGCCGCACATCACAATTCAATGAGAGAGTAGACAGTAGACAGTAGACAGTAGACAGTAGGAAGAAGACTTCGTTGCATTTCCTACTGACTACTGACTACTGACTACTGACTACTGCTTTTATGCTTCTCGGTCTCGACGCCATCCCGCTGACGGAGCCGCGCGCGGGCGTCGGCCACTACACGTTTGAGTTGGCGAGCGCCCTCGCCCACGCCGCGCCCGCCGACGAGTTCGAGCTGATCTACCCTTCGTCCTTTCCCGTCGTCAATCTTTCAGAGAGAGAGAGTCTGCCGCCGAACCTGAAGGCTGCGCGCGTGAGCGTCGGAGCATTGGGTCGTCGCTGGTGGTCTGCGGGGTTGCCGCGCTACGCTGGGCGGCGTGGCTTGCATCTCTTTCACGGGACGAACTACGACGTGCCTCTGTGGGGTAGCGCAGCCTCTGTGCTTACCATCCACGACCTCTCGCTGCTGCTCCATCCAGAGACGCACGAGCGCCGACGCGTCCGGCGCGCACGCCGACGCTTGCCGCTGATGGCTCGCGCCGCCGACGCGCTCATCGTGCCGACCGAGAGCGTGCGCCGAGAAGTCTGCAAGCATTTGAGAGTCGCGCCCGCGAAAGTCTTCGCCATACCGGAGGCCGCGCGCGCGTGCTTCAGTCCTCTGGAGTTTCAGCAGACGGAAGACGTGAGGCGCACCTTAGGCGTGGGCGCGGAGTTCCTGCTCACGGTCGGGACAATCGAGCCGCGCAAGAACCACTCGTCGCTCGTCGCGGCGTTCGAGCAGGTCTTGCGCACGCGTCCCACATCGACACTGCAACTCGTCATCGCCGGAGGGCGCGGCTGGCTGAGCGCGCCGCTGTTCGAGGCGATTGAAAAGTCGCCCGCGCGCCGCCGCATCGTGCTCACGGGCTACCTGCCGGACGAGGCTTTGCGCTCTCTCTACTCCACTTGCCGCGCGTTCGTCTACCCATCGCTCTAC
>JAVRON010000030.1:0-2512 GCA_032162705.1 Acidobacteriota bacterium | reverse complement strand
AAGCGGTGCTGTGGCGGGAGTCCCGTTTCAACGATGAAGTGTGAGCGATGAACGGAAGACAGCCTTCAGGTCATCGCGCACACGTCATCGTTGATAGCTCTGCATACGCCCTCACGGTCAGCCTTCTGTCGGCCTCCTACGCCCCGTGAACCGAAACGGCTCCGCCCGTCAACGTCAGCCGCCGATGAGGCTCATCGTGCGCGCGGGCTGCTCGAAGAAGGTCTCGTTGATGTAGTGGCGCGGCTCCTTCTTCAAGACCACCGACGAGATGTAGTCGGCGATTTCGGCGCGCGTCACGCCGCGGCGGATTACGTCGCGCAAAGAGTGTTCGACTTTCGAGAAGAGACACGTCCTGATCTGTCCGTCGGAGGTCAGGCGTACGCGCGAGCAGGCTCCACAGAATGGTTCGGTGACGGGAGCGATGATGCCTATCTCGCCGGGCGCTCCGTCGGCGAAGCGATAGCGCGTGGCCGTCTCAGACCCGCGCTCGACGCGGCGCTCGACCAAGGGCAGGCGCTCGTTGATCGCGGCGCGTATCTCAGCGCCCGAGACGACCTGCTCGCGCGACCAGCCGTGCCCCGAGTCGAGCGGCATATACTCGATGAAGCGCATGTGAACGCCGTGCTCGTGCGCGAAGGCGGCCATGTCTGCGACCTCCGTGTCGTTGTGGCCGCGTACGATGACGGCGTTGACCTTGACGGGCGCGAGTCCCACACGCTGCGCCGCGCGGATGCCTGCGAGCACGCGGCTGAGCATGTCAACACCCGTGATCTCGGTAAACGCCGCGCGCTTCAGGCTGTCGAGGCTGACGGTGACGCGGTCTAGCCCGGCGGCCTTGAGGCCCGCGGCGCGCTCGGCGAGGTTATAACCGTTCGTCGTCAGCGCGAGGTCTTTGATTCCGTCTATGCGCGCCAGCTTCGCTATAAGCGTCTCGATGTCTCGGCGGAGCATCGGCTCGCCGCCCGTCAGTCGCACCTTCTCGACACCGAGCGAGACGAAGACCTCAACGGCTAACTCGATCTCCTCGTAGGTCAGCACCTCCGACTTCGACGCCGTCTCCGGCGGCGACCCGTGCGGCAGGCAATAGAAGCAACGGAAATTACACTTATCCGTCACCGACACGCGCAGGTCTCGGATGGCACGCCCGTATGAGTCTTTGAGTACGTCTGTCGTCAATCTCTTTCTTTCATCCGGAGTAATCGGGAAAATGCCGACGCATACAATGATACGACGCCCGAAGACACGCTCCAAGCGGGCAAAGGTTTCGACGGTCGAGTCGCCGCTTGCGTTTGTGCGAACCGCCGCGGGAGAGCGCTTTCAAGGGCGCTTCGCGTGCCGCCGGTAGAGGTTGGCGACGCCGACGGTGAGTCCGGCGACCGCGCCGATGCGCGGGGCGTCGTGCGTGAGGCCGAAGCGTGCGCCGCCGTCGAAGACGAGGCGGCGGTTGAGTTGGTATGTGACGACGCCGAGGCCGAACGCCGCGCCCGCCTGTGCATCGTTACGGCTGAGGCCGCTCAACTCGCCCTGCACGCCGACGCGCCGTGTGAAGTTGCGCGAGGCGGCCAGCGCGGCCTGTCCGCTCGAAACGTGGCCGGAGTCAGTCGTGCGACCGGCGAGCAGGTAGACGGCGTTAAAGTCAAACGTCGTCTGGCCGAGCTTCTTGCTGAAGAGCGCGAGCAGGTTGTGATCGACGCGGCCCGTGCCGAGACCTTTGGCTGCGCTCGCCGAAGGGAGCTTGACGTAGTAGGCGAGCGCGACGCCGGGGCGCGACGCGGCTTCGTGCTGCAAGACGAATTGGACGCCGAGTTGTGTGTCGCCCGCGCCGGTCGTTCTGAGTCCATTGGCGGACTGCGAGAAGGGGCTGTCGCCGTCGAACTCCAGAAGCATGCGTCGGCTCACGGCGAAGCGAAGCGCCAGGGGCGTGTCCTGCTCGGATGCGTCGCCGGGCGCGCGCCAGTTCCCGTTAAAGCCGTATTCGAGTTGCAGCACGCCCGGCCTCTGAAACTCCGCAGGGTTCGAGACCGTGGGCCGCGCGGGGACGATAAAGTCCGGCTCGTCCTCGCCGCCCGTCGTCGTCTGAGCCTGTGCGGCAGCGTGCGAGGCCGCGAGCATGACGACGAGCGCGAGCAACATGAAGCGGAGAGAAATTCTTTTCGTACAGACTCTTCTCATATTCTTCTTATACAGATTCTTTTCCACTTCTCATACAAACTCTTTTCAAGTGAACACGTGTTTCAAGTGAACACGTGAATGGCTCATAGGCGAAAACGTTTGATTCACTCCGCGCCTCGTTCGCGCTCAAGCAGAGCGCGTGCGTTGCGTTGCAGGCCCGAGAGCTTGGCGCGTTTGACGGGGCTGCGGCGGAAACGTTCGACGTAGGCGTCGTGGGTCAGGTCTCTGACCTCTTCGAGGAAGGGCGCGACGGCGTCGGGGCGCGGCTCGAAGCGTGTCTCGGCGGTCGGCTGCGCGAAGTGATTCCATGGGCAGACATCCTGACAGATGTCGCAGCCGT
>JAVRON010000029.1:0-32803 GCA_032162705.1 Acidobacteriota bacterium | reverse complement strand
AGTTCATCGTTCATCGTTCCGAGTTCATCCTTCCATACGCCCTCCCTGACGGTCGTGCTTGCGGCCACACGCCGTTTCACTCCGGCCACCCAACTAAGGGTGGCCGGATTTTTTTTGAAACTTGCTGTTGACGAGGCCCGTATTCTGAGGCACTGTATTAGTTGAGTAATACAGTCCGCTGCCGGGGGAAGCGTGTTCGTAAACATTGATCCGTCGAACGGTCTGCCGATTTATATGCAGATCGTTCAGCAGACAAAGACGGCCGTCGCGATGGGACGGCTTCAGCCGGAAGACCCTCTGCCATCGGTGCGGCAGTTAGCTATGGAGCTTGCGGTCAACCCGAACACGGTGGCGCGCGCCTACCTCGCTCTGGAAATCGAAGGCGTCATCTACAAACGACAGGGCGCGGGCACTTTCGTTTCAAGCCAGGGCGTCCGCGTGTCCAGAAATGAGCGGCGCAAGGTTCTAAGCGAGATGATTGAGAAGGCGCTGGTCGAGGGCATCAACCTCGGACTCGGGGAGCAGGAGCTGCGTGAAGCTTTCGAGCGTGTGCTCGAAAGAATCGTCCGGGCGCGCGAGCCGGAAACCGTAGGTAAGTGAGCAGCAGACCGTATGTAAGTAAGCGGTCGTCGATGGGAACATGTAAGCCGCAAACAAGAGTGAGCCATGAATCCAGACGTTGAGTACATGCCCGAAGACTACGCCGTCGAGACGCAAAACCTCGGGCGCACGTACGGGAAGTTCGAGGCGGTAAAGGGCGTAGACCTGCGTGTCCACAAGGGCACGGTCTTCGGCCTGCTCGGTGTCAACGGGGCTGGCAAATCAACGATCATCAAGATGATTGTCGGCCACCTGAAACCCACCTCCGGCGAGATACGCGTCCTTGGCCGTCAGCTTGGCGAAGACTTTATCGAGATTCGCAAGCGGGTCGCATACGTCTCCGAGAACCGATACCTCTACGAGTGGATGACTGTCGCCGAGAGCATCAGATTCACGCGCGCCTTCCACGACAGTTGGGACGACCGGAAGGCCGCAGACCTTCTGAAGCGCTTCAGTCTGCCGCCGGAGAAGAAGGTTCGTCAGCTCTCGCGCGGCAATCGTGCGCGGATGTGTCTGCTGCTGGCGCTCGCCTACAATCCCGAGCTGATTATCCTCGACGAGCCGACTTCGGGACTCGACCCCATCGTGCGCCGAGACTTCATCGAGAACATCGTCTCGGAGATTGCAGAGGAAGGCAGGACTGTCCTCTTCTCGTCGCACATCGTCGAAGAGGTCGAGCGAGTGGCGGACTACGTCGGCATCATGGACGAGGGCGAACTGCTGATGGTCTCTACCATCGACGAGATCAAGTCGTCGTATAAGCGCGTGCGCTATGCGACGAACGGCATGCGACCGGAAGTGGCGAGCGTGCCCGGCGTGCTGATGGTCGAGAACGGGCGGCACGAACAGGTCTTGACCGTCCACGGTTTTGGCGACGAGACGATGCGCCTGCTCGGCGAGCGCGGCGTGAAGAATCCGGAGGTGCTGCCGATCTCTTTGGAAGACATCTTCGTGAACACTGTGCGCGCGGAGCGCGAGCGGAGGGCCAAGGCGTGACGAAAGAGATTTGGAAAGCGATGCTCTGGAAGGAGTGGCGCGAGACGCGTTGGAAGTGGCTGGCGTTCGCGCTTGCCTTCCACATTCCTCTTTTCATCGCGGGGTTGACGATGGCGCTCAGGGAGAGCGCGCGCTTCGACCTCTACGCGCTCTCCGACTCGGTGGTGGCGCAGGTCTTGGAGTTCGCGCTCGTCTTCCAGTCGGGCTTCCTCATCACGGCGGGGCTGTTCCTGCTCGCGTTCTTCGCGGTCGGCTCCATCGGCGCGGAGCTGGACAACCGCAGCATGTTCTTCCTCTTCGAGCGCCCCGTCCGGCGCTGGCACGTCCTGCTCTTCAAGTATGGCGTGGGGGCGGTGCAGACGGTGACGTGCGTCGGGCTTTCCATCCTTTCGACGCTCGCCGCCGTTTACCTCGTGACGGCCGCGGCGGCGTCGAACGTGACGCTCTCCGGCTCGTGGGGCGCGTTCGCGCTGGTCGCGTCGAATGGCCTGCGTGGGACGGTGTGGACGATGGTCATCGCGTTGATGGTCTACTCGGCGACGTTCCTCTTCTCGGTCTGGTTCGAGAAGTGGTGGATCGCGGTCATCGCCGGCGCGGTCTCGCTCGTCCTGATGTTCTACTACTTCGGCAGCAACCTTATCGACTGGGTCATCAGCCGCGCCGCGCGCACCTCGGGCGGCCCGGGCGACGGCGGCGTCAACCTCGAATTCTATGGCCGGTTGGAGCTGGCGCCGATACTCGGCATGCTGCTCATCTCGACCGGTCTCTACCTCGCGTCGCAGTATCTCTTCGCGCGCAAGGAGATGAAGTAGGAAGTGATAAGTGATGAGTGATGAGTGATAAGATTTTCCTCAGCACCACACTCATCACTTATCACCTATCACTCATCACTTATCAATGGCTTAATGGAGGTTCATCGTGGAAAGACTGAAAAGCAAGACTTTCATCATCGTGGCGGTGGCGCTGCTCGTTGTCGGGGGCGTGGCGGCGGCGCAGTTCGCGCGACCGACGAAGGCCGAGAACCCGCGGCTGGAGCGTCTGCTCCCGGCTGACACCGTCGGCTTCATCGAGGTCAACGACCTGCGCGCGCAGGCGCTCAAGGTCATCGAGAGTGAAGCGTGGCGCGAGTTCTCGAAGGAGAACTCTGCGGCCAGCTCGCTCTTCATGATCGGTGCCAACCATGCGGGCGCGCTCGACGCCAGCTACGCCGTGGCGATGCTCGGCGTCGGCGCGAGCGAGTCGGGCAAGCCCGAGCCGCAGTTCGTCGTCGTCGCTAAGTTCGACGGCTGGGAGGCGCGTCGCACCTTCGAGAACCGCGTGCTGCGCTTCGTGCGCGACGGTCAGTCGAAGGGCGTTGAGACCAAGACCGAGAAGTACAACGACGTGACCGTCAACGAAGTGAGCAGTCCCGGCGTCCACCGCTTCACCTACGCGTATGTGAATGAACTGCTCGTCGTCTCAAACACGGGCGAGGCGGTCAGGCGCGTGCTCGATGTGCGCGCAGGGAAACTCCCTTCGCTCGAAACCAACCAGACCTTCGCACACGCGCGCGCCAACTCCAAAGCGGTCGACGGCATGTTCGGCTTCCTCGACGGCGCGGCGCTGACGCGACTGATCGACAGCGTGCCCGGCGTCGAAAATGAGAAGGTCAATGAGAAGATCGCGGCCTTCCGCCAGTTCTTCCACGGCACGGGCGCGGGCAGCGTCCAGTCGGTCGCCTTCACGAGCGCGTTCGAGGGGGGACGCGTCGTCGAGCGCTTCAGTGTGGTTGCGCCGAACAGAGACGGCGTGCTCGCCACCGTCGCCGCAAACCCGCCGACGCAAGCCGCGTTGCTCGCGCTCGTACCGGATACGGCGGTGCAGGCTTTCGACGCATCGGTCGCCAACGCCCCGCAGACCTTTGACCAGATGCTCTCGCTCGCACAGCAACTCTCCGAGCAGTCGGGCAAGAAAAGCCCCACGGACGCGCTCGCGGAGTTCACGGAGAAGACGGGCGTTGACTTCCGTGGTGAGATCGTCGGCGCAATCGGCACGGAGTTCTGCGCCGCGCAATTGACCGGAGGCACGGCGAGCGATGGGCCGAGCGGCGTCGTCATCCTCAACCTGAAGGACGAGGGAGCGTTCGCACGTGCGCTCTTGAAGTTCGCCGAGAGCAAGAAGCGAGCGACCGCGGAGCGCGATTACAAGGGCGTCTCGATTCACCAGATTGCGGGCGAGGGTGGGCACGAGCTTGAATACGCCTTCGTCGGCGGCAACTTCGTCGCGAGCGGCAAGGGAGCAGCCGTCGAGCGCGTCATCGACACGGCGCAGGGCGGGCGTTCGCTCAAGTCGAGCGCGGCTTATCAGGAGGCCGTCGCGCAGATTACAAGCCCGGCGCAGTTCGTCTACTTCAATACGAACGCAGACTATCTGAACCGGCTCGGGCGCACGCTCAAAGGCGGCGAGCAGGAGTTTAAGACCGAGGGGCAGGTCGCCACGCTTCGACCGAGTTTCGCGTTCGGGTTGACGCAGGCCGACGGCTTCTACGTCGAGAGCCGCACGCCGCTCGGCACGTTCCCGCGTCTGTTGACGGGCATCACGTCGAGGTTCGGGCACGAGACGAAGGAGAACGCGGGTGAGTAAACGCTAAACCCAATCCGTTAACGACGGCAAGGCTGATTCATCAACGAAAGAGCCGGCGCGGGGTCATACCTGTGGCCGGCCTTTCACTTTCCGGCGTCGTCGCCAATCCAACCTTCCCGGCTGCAATCCTCATCAGAGCACAAAATTTCTTTGGCCGAAACGCCAACCGAATTCGCGCCGCCGTGTCTCTGATAACGAGCTTGCCCCGGGGATTCCATAGTTGACCAGTGAGCACGAACTGATCCGGCGCGCGCAAGACGGCGACATCGACGCCTTCTGCCGGCTCGCGCGAGACTACGAGCGGCGCGTCTACGCCCTCGCGCTCCATTACTGCCGACAGCGGGAAGACGCCGAAGACCTCTCACAGGAAGTCTGGTTGAAAGCTTTCCGCTCGCTCGGCGGCTTCCGCTTCGAGTCGAGCTTCTACACGTGGCTGCGACGGATCATGGTCAACGCATTTCTCAATCACAGGCGGGCGATGACCGTGACGCGCGAAGAGGTTAAGACCAACGTGAGGCTCGACAGCCTTGAAGAACTTCTCGACGAGCAGACGCTCGCGCGCGGTCTGGCGAGTGAAACGGCGGAGGACGACTTCCAACGCGGGATTATGGTCGGGCGCGTCATGCGCGCGCTGGGCGAGCTGACCGAGCAGCAGCGCTTGATCTTCCTGCTCAAGCATCGAGAGGGGATGACCTGCCAGGAGGTTGCGGAGTTGCTGGGCTGCTCCGCGGGTTCGGTAAAGAAGTCTCTGTTTCGCTCAATCGAGAAGCTGCGTACGGCATTAGGGCTTGGCGCGGAGACAGAGGGGCACGCGACGTTGGGCGCGGGCGGGAAGAGTTGAACGGGTTTCATTTTCGATTAGCCACAGAGACACAGAGACACAGAGGACAGGAATGACAGAATGTATTTGATAGTCGGTTTCTTTATCTCTGTGTCTCTGTGGCTGATTCTGATGGGTTCTTAGTTCTGTAGGGTGTGATGAGACACGATTGTCAGGCGACGAATGAAAAACTGATCGACCTGCTGTTCGGCGAAACCGATAGCGGGCAGAAGGGTTCTCTGCTCGAAGAGGTGGTGCGCTGCGAGCACTGCGCGGGCCGGTATCGCTCGATGGCAGAGACCTTGCGCGTGTTCGACGAGGCCGCCGATGCGTCTCTCCCGGCGGAAGGATTCTGGACGGGCTACGAAGAAAGGCTGAAGAAGCGTATGGCACAAGAGATTCAAACAGAGATGTGGCGGCAACCAGTGGCGGCATTCGCGCGCGGCGAGTATCGTCTGACGTTCGTCGAAGACGAGGGAATCACGCGACGACTCGTGCGCGAGTTGAGTGCGGTGTCGCACGGCGCGGGTCTGACGTGGCCCGAATTTAAGCGCGACCCCTTCGGCTTCACGCGCCGCTCGGTCGAAGCGTACGGGCGCGCGGGCTGGACTTTCTTCTCACAGCGCAACGTCGCGTTGGCGACGCTCAGTGCGTTCATCTTCGTCTCGCTGCTGTTGGGGTCGGTCTTCGCGCTCGAACGCCTCCGTGCCTCGCGCGCGGCGCAACTGGCCGAGGCGAACGAGCAGCTTGAGTTTCAAGGCTGGGTCGGTGATGAGATTCCACGCGAGCAGCCGACGCCGGAGAAGGGAACAGCAGGGACGAATGAGGGCAAGGGCGGCGGCTCGAAACCGAAGTTCGAGAAGCCTGCCGGAGGCGGCGGAGGTGGACGACAGGAGCAGACTCCGGCCTCGCAAGGCAAGCTGCCGACCGCGCAGTTAGAGATGCCGCCGATCAATCCGGCAAGTCAAAAGCCGCCGCCGCTAAACCCGCACCTGCCGACGCCGGTGACGATGCAGGTCGACCCGATGCTCGCCAAAAATGACCCGCGAGAGATCCCTTATGGACTGCCCGACTCGACGGCGACGGTACCCTCATCGGGGCCTGGGCGTGGCGGCGGGATGGGGCCGGGTTCGGGCGGTGGGATGGGGCCCGGTGATGGGACTGGCGCGGGGCCTGGTCGTGGGTATAACACGGGCGGCGGCGACGCGCACGAAGGTGGCGGAGGCCCCGGAGGCCCCGGAGGAGGCGCTCCTGTTGATTACGGGAGGCCCTTCAAGCAGAACGAAGTGTCGCAACGCGCGCTCATCACCTTCAAGCCCGAGCCGGGCTTCACCGAAGACGCGCGCAAGAACAACGTGACGGGATTGGTCAGACTTCGTGCGATCCTCTCGGCCTCGGGCGAGGTGACGAACATCAGCGTCGTCAAGGGGCTGCCCGACGGATTGACTGAAAAGGCCATCGCCGCCGCCAGACAGATCAAGTTCCACCCCGCGCAGAAAGACGGCCACACTGTCTCGCAGTACGTCGTGCTCGAATACAACTTCAACATCTATTGATGAACAGTAGACAGTAGTCAGTAAGAAAAGGGCAGTGAGCCGCCGGAGGCGGCGGAAGAGTGTAGCCCACGGCGCGAGCCGTGGGGACGACAGACGACAAAAGAAACATCAAGCCCCGGAGGGGCGACAGAAGTCCGAGTAGCACGACTCTCAAGCTCGGACTTCTGTCGCCCCTCCGGGGCTTCTTCTCTTTTGCGTGCTCGCATTCCCAGGGCTGACGCCCTGGGCTACACTCTTCCGCCGCCTCCGGCGGCTCGCTGGCTACCGGCTACCGTCTACCGTCTACCGCCTACTGACTACTGACTACTAACTACTGACTACTGTCTACTGACTACTGTCTACTTCCCCCGCGTACTTCGCGGCGACGCGGCGGATACGCGAGAGACCTTCTTCGAGGCGTTCCATCGAGGTGGCGTAGGAGATGCGTATGTAGCCTTCGGCACCGAAGCCCGCGCCGTCGGTGACGACCGTCTGCGCTTCGTGCAGGAGTTTGTCGGCGAAGTCCGCGGAGCTTTTAATCTGTTCACCGATGCAGCCACGCACCGAAGGGAAGACGTAGAAAGCACCTTCCGGCTCCGCACAGACGAGGCCCGGCACGTCTGCCAGCGCACGGACGAGCCAGCCGCGCCGACGCCTGTACTCGGCGAGCATCTCACCGACGCAATCCTGCGGCGAGTTGAAGGCGGCGACGGCTGCGGCTTGCGAGATTGAACTCGGGTTGCTCGTCGAATGGCTCTGCACTTTGCTCATCTCGCGTGTCCATGCGGCGGGAGCAATCGAGTAGCCGATGCGCCAGCCCGTCATCGCATACGTCTTTGAGAACGAGCCTGCGATGCACAGGCGCTCGCGCAACTCCGAGGGGAGCCGTGCCGCGCTGTAGACTTCGGCAGGCGCGTAGACGAAGCGCAGATAGCATTCGTCCGAGACGGCGTAGAGACGGCGCGCGGCGACCAACTCCATGATGCGCGCGAACTCAAGTGGCGGGATGACGCGCCCCGAAGGATTCGACGGCGAGTTCAGGATGATGAGTCGCGTGCGCGGCGTGATGGCCGCGGCTACCTGCTCGGCCTTTAGTTGAAAGCCCGTGTCTTCGGTGTCGATGTAGACGGGTGTCGCGCCCGCGAAGGTAATGATCTCGGGGAAAGTGACCCAGTAGGGCTTCGGGATGAGGACTTCGTCGCCGGGGCCGCAGAGCGTGACGACGGCGTTAAAGATTGCCTGCTTGCCGCCCGCGGTCGCCATCACCTCCGATGGGTCGAAGCGCGTGCCGAACTCGCGCTCGTAGTAGCCGATGATGGACTCCTGAAGTTTGCGTGTCCCCGAAGTCGGCGTGTACTTGGTCTGGCCCGCGCGCATCGCTTCGGCGGCGGCCTCTTTGATGTGCGCGGGCGTGTCGAAGTCAGGCTCGCCCGGGCCGAAGTCCACTACGTCATGGCCTTCGGCGCGCAGGGCCATCGCCGCCTGCATCGCCGCCAGCGTCGAAGAGGGCTGCATCCGCGCGACGTTCTCCGCGACGGGGAAACTCGATTCCGTAAGGGACTTTGCCATCCGTGTGCCTGGCTCTCTTGAGATAGTTTGAGCGGAGTCTTGATGGTAGCCGCACAGAGGCGGCGCACGCAACATCAAAGACGCGGCCCCGGCTGAAGAGGCATGCGTGGGTTTCAGCTCTTGCCGAGCTTGACGCGCATGCACTCTTCGACCGTGGCGGGGACTAATCCCTCGATAGTGCCGCCGAGCGAGTAGACCTCTTTGACGAGGCGCGAGCTGACATAGGAGTAGGCTTCAGCCGCCATCATGAAGACGGTCTCGATACCCGGCTCCTGCCGTCGGTTCATCAAAGCCATCTGTAGTTCGTACTCGTAGTCCGAAATTGCGCGGATGCCGCGCACCACTGCGTCCGCCCTTTGCTCGACGGCGTAGCGCATCAGGAGTCCCTGAAACGATTCGACGCGGAGCACACAATTGCCGCCCCCGATAGCCGACAGCGCCTCTTCGAGCATCGCGCGCCGCTCGTCGGTCGTGAACAGTGCCTGCTTGTCGGGGTTGACGAGGATGGCGATGATGATCTCGTCGAAGAGCTTGCAGCCGCGCTCGATGATGTCGAGGTGGCCGTTCGTCACGGGGTCGAATGAGCCGGGATAGATAGCGCGTCGCATGTTCGGTGCGGGACGAATACAAGAGACTGAAAGAGTCGGCAGCGAAGTTAACACAGCGCGGCTGCGGAGGACAATAAATCAAGCCCGCGCCGACGCGGTGCATTCTTGACAGACATGGCTGCTGGTGTTTCAATACTTCAGCAAACGTGGTGAGTTAAGGCGACTTGCGGCCACGTAAAATAAACAGCTAAACAGCTCGGCGCGCTTCGCAAGAAGAGGCCCGCTCATTAAAGGCTTAGAATGATAAGCCCCGCGTTGTTTGGCGCGGGGCTTTTTCTCAGCCGTCAGCAGACACGTTTTCAGCTTTGAACAAATGAGCAATTTCTTTGAGACATTAAAAGAGCGCATCATCGTCTTCGACGGCGCGATGGGCACGAACCTGCAAGCCCAGAATCTTTCACTGGACGATTTCGGTGGGGCGCGCTTCGAGGGTTGCAACGAGAATCTGCTCGTCACCAGACCGGACGCCGTCGAGCGCGTGCATAGCCTGTTTCTGGAGGCGGGCTGTGACGTGGTCGAGACGAATTCTTTCAACGGCACGCCGTTGGATTTCGCCGAATACGGAATCGCGCACATGGCTTACGACATGAATGTGCGTGCCGCACGATTGGCGAAGCGGGTCGCCGCCGACTACTCGTCCAGAGACAAGCCGCGTTGGGTTGCCGGTTCGATGGGGCCCGGGCGCAAGTTGCCGACGCTCGGACAGATCGGCTTTAAAGACCTCCAGGCCGCGTATGCCGAGCAGGTGCGCGGCCTGCTCGACGGCGGCGCTGACATCCTCATCGTCGAGACGTGCCAGGACTTGTTGCAAACAAAGGCCGCGCTCGCAGCCATCTTCGCGGATTTCAAGAAGAGCCGGAGACGCGTTCCCGTCATCGCGCAGGTGACGATAGAAGTTTTCGGTACGATGCTCAACGGCACGGAGATCGGCGCGGCGCTCACTGCGCTCGAACCTTTCCCCATCGACATCATCGGCATGAATTGCGGCACGGGGCCCCGCAGCATGACCGAGAGCATCCGCTACCTCTGCGAGAACGTGGCGTTGCCCATCTCGGTGCTTCCAAACGCTGGTCTGCCCGAAGTCAAAGACGGCCAGATGCACTATGACGAGACGCCGGAATCTTTCGTCGCGCAGGTCGAGCACTTCGCCAGAGACTTCGGCGCAAACGTCGTCGGCGGCTGCTGCGGCACGACGCCCGAACACCTCAAGCTTCTGGTCGAGAGGATGCAGAACGTCGCGCCGAAGCCGCGCACGGCTGTGACCATCCCGGCGGCCTCTTCCATCTACATCCAGCAGCCCTACGTGCAGGACGCCTCGTTCCTCATCGTCGGCGAGCGCGTCAACGCTTCCGGCTCGAAGAAGATGCGCGACCTCTTGAACGCGGACGACTGGGACGGGCTTGTCTCGCTCGCACGCGAGCAGGAGCGAGAGGGCGCGCACATCCTCGACGTGAACGTCGATTTCGTGGGCCGCGACGGCGAGCGCGATATGCACGAGCTGGCCTCGCGTCTGGTGACGCAGGTTCGCATCCCTCTCATGTTCGACTCGACCGAGTGGGAGAAGATGGAGGCGGGGCTTCAGCACGCGGGCGGCAAGTCAATTCTGAATTCGACAAACTACGAGGACGGCGAGCCGCGCTTCCGACGGGTTTTCGAGCTTGCGCGGGAGTACGGCGCAAGCGTCGTCGTCGGCACGATTGACGAGGAAGGGATGGCGCGCACCGCCGACGGCAAGCTCCGCATCGCAAAGCGCGCCTATGAACAAGTGACGAGCGAGCTTGCCGTCGCGGCGCACGACATCTTCTTCGACCCGCTGGCGCTGCCCATCTCGACCGGCATCGAGGAAGACCGCCGCAACGCCGCCGAGACCATCGAATCCCTCCGCCGCATCAAACGTGAGCTTCCCGGCTGCTTCACCATTCTCGGCGTCTCGAACGTCTCGTTCGGTCTGAACGCCGTATCGCGCGTCGTTCTCAACTCCGTCTTTCTACATGAAGCGGTCGAGGCCGGTCTCGACGCGGCCATCGTCAACGCGAGCAAGATCGTCCCCTTGAATCGTATCCCCGAGCGCCAGCTTGAAGTCGCGCGACAGCTCATCTACGACGAGCGCCGCTTTGAGGGCGAGGTCTGCACCTATGACCCGCTCATAGAGTTCACGAAGCTCTTCGAGGGCGTCAAGGCGAAGAAAGCGGAGAAGGTTGACGAGAACCTGCCGGTCGATGAGCGTCTCAAGCGCCATATCATCGACGGCGAGAAGGTCGCGCTCGAAGACAATCTGAAGCTCGCGCTCGAAAGCTACACGGCCTTAGATATCATCAACAACATCCTGCTCGACGGCATGAAGGTGGTCGGTGAGTTGTTCGGCAGTGGGCAGATGCAGTTGCCCTTCGTCCTGCAATCGGCGGAGGTGATGAAGGCCGCGGTCAGATTCCTCGAACCCTTTATGGAGAAGAAGGGCGGGGCGACGGCGAAGGGGACGATGGTGCTCGCCACGGTCAAGGGCGACGTACACGACATCGGCAAGAATCTCGTGGACATTATCCTGACCAACAACGGCTATCGCGTCGTCAATCTCGGCATCAAGCAGACGATTGATAATATCCTCCAAGCCTTCGAGGAGCACAAGGCCGACGCTATCGGCATGTCGGGGCTTCTGGTCAAGTCAACGCTCATCATGCGCGATAACCTTGAGTTGATGAACGAGCGCGGCCTGACCGTGCCGGTCGTGCTCGGCGGCGCGGCGCTGACACGTCGCTACGTCGAAGAGGATTTGGAGTCGCTCTATAAGGGTCGTCTCTTCTACGCGCGCGACGCCTTCGACGGCCTGCACACGATGGATGCGCTGACCGGCTCGGGCGCGCAGGGCGGCGAGCAGCAGTTGGAGGCCAAAGCCGCGTTCGCGAAAGCAGGTGCAGGCAGCGGCGCGAACGCAGACACATCCACGGAAGCGGACGAGGCGGAGAATCTGGTCGGCGAAGACGCCAAGCACGGCATCCGTCGTCAAGCTCACGCGCGACCTCGCGGCGTCCCCAAGTCGCCGGGTGATACGACGCACACCACGCGCTCGGACGTGAATCCGGAAGCGCCCATCCCGCGCCCACCCTTCTACGGCTCGCGCGTCGTCGAAAGCGTCCCGCTCGAAGACGTGTTCCGGTTTGTCAATGAGACGGCGCTCTTCAAGGGGCAATGGCAGTTTAAGCAGGGGCGTCGTTCGACGGAGGAGTACCGCGCCCTCGTCGCCGAAAAAGTCCGGCCCGTCTACGAAGAACTTAAAAACCGCACCGAACGCGAGCGTCTTCTGACGCCGCAGGTCGTCTACGGTTACTTCCCCTGCCAGTCCGAAGGCAACGACCTCGTCATCTATCAAGAGGACGAGCGGACTGAGCGCGTGCGCTTCACCTTCCCGCGCCAGCCCGCGGGCCGACGCCTCTGTCTCGCGGATTACTTCGCCGCGAAGGACTCGGGGCGCACGGACACAGTCGCCTTCCAACTCGTCACCGTCGGACGCCGCGCGAGCGAGTACGCGCAGGAGCTTTTCCGCTCGGACAACTACGCCGACTATCTCTACTTTCATGGTCTCTCGGTCGAGTCGGCTGAGGCGCTCGCCGAACTCTGGCACAAGCGCGTCCGCGAAGAGCTTGGCATTGCCGGACGCGACGCGGCGGAGATGGCGAAACTCTTCCATCAGGGTTATCAAGGGTCGCGCTTCAGCTTCGGCTACCCGGCCTGCCCCGACCTCGAAGACCAGACCAAGCTCTTCGAGTTGTTGGAGCCGGAACGCATAGATGTCGAGCTGAGCGAAGAGTTCCAGCTTGTCCCGGAGCAGTCCACCTCCGCCATCATCGTCCACCATGAGGAGGCGAAGTATTTCTCGATTGACTGAGAGGCCACGACAGTTTGGCGAAGACGGAATTTGAAGAGGGACAGGACGCAGCGGAGACTCTTGAGCCGACGGCTGAGGAGTGGGCCGCGCTCTCGCCGTTTGAGCGCACGGCGTTCCGGCTGGCGCGGCGAATGAATCGCGGCGGCTGGAAGCGCTTCTGGACTCTCTGCCAACGGACGCTCGGCGCGGGATGGATTCAAATCTCGACCTACAATCTGATGCGCGTCTACGGCCTCGAACACGTCGAGGCGACGAGCCGCGAACGCCCTCTGCTGCTCGTCGCCAATCACCGCTCGTTCTTCGACATGTATGTCGTCTCGACCGTGCTCTTCCGCCGGACGCGTTGGCGCAAACAACTCTTCTTCCCCGTGCGCGGGAGATTTTTTTACGACACGCTGGGCGGACTAGTCGTCAACTTCGTGATGGGCTGGTGGTCGATGTTCCCACCCTTCTTCGCGGGCGGCGACAACCCGAAGCTTGATAAGCGCGAGTTCGACAAGTTCTCGATGCGCCTGCTCGCCTCGCTCTGCCGAGAGGGCGCGGGCAACGTCATCGGCTTCCACCCGGAGGGCACGCGCAACAAGGGCGCAGACCCTTACACGTACCTGCGCCCGCGGCCCGGCATCGGCAAGCTGATTAAGGATTCGCGCCCGCAGGTCGTCCCCGTCTTCATCGCCGGACTCAGCAACGACCTTCCGCGACAGGTCTTGGGCAACTGGCGCGGCGGCGAGCCTGTGCGCGTACACTTCGGCCCCGCTATCGACTTCTCGGAGTTCGACGACCGTCGCGACTCGGCTCGCACCTACAAAGAGATAGCGGACTTCTGTATGTCGAAGATTGCCGAACTCGGCGAGCAGGACGCGGCGGCTCGCGCCCTCAAAGCCAAACGCGACGCACTCAACCCGGCAACGCCGACAGATACAATCGCTAATCAGAAATCTAAAATCTAAAATTTGAAATTTGAAATTTGAAATTTGAAAATCTCGAATTTGAAATCCGACATGTCATCAACGCCTCTCATCATCGTCAATCCAGCGTCGGCTGGCGGCGCGACGGGAAGGGCTTGGCCCAAACTGGCGAGCGACGTGGCTCGTCACTTCGGCGCGTTCGCCGTCGCGTTCACTGAGAGGAATGGTGAGGCGTCCGAGATTGCGGAGCGCGAGGCCGCAGCGGGCCGACGCCTTATCATTGCCTGCGGCGGCGACGGAACCATCTCAGAGGTCGCGAACGGCATCCTGCGCTCGGGCGCGGACACAGAACTCGGCGTGCTCCCGAGCGGCACGGGCGGCGACTTCCGGCGCACGCTCGAAGTCCCCTTGCGACACGCAGACGCCGCGCGACACTTACGCGAAGGCTCGACGCGCGTGTTGGACGCGGGCCGCGTCACCTTCACGGATGAGCGCGGGGAAGAGCAGTCGAGGTTCTTTGTCAACGTCGCCTCGTTCGGCATGGGCGGCGATGTCATCAAGCGCGTGAAGGCGCGCGAAGGGCTGCCCGCGGGCGCGGCTCGCCTGCTCGGAGGCCGTCTCTCGTTCGCCGCCGCGGCCTTGCAGGCCACGCTCGCGTTCGAGAAGCCGGAGGTGCGAGTCCGTCTCGACGGTGGACGAGAGTCGCGACTCACGGTCACGAACTTCTGCGTGGCGAACGCGCGCTACTTCGGCGGCGGGATGAAGATCGCGCCGACTGCGAAGATGAACGACGGACTCTTCGACGTGGTCGCGGTCGGCGACATGAGCACGCTCTCGATTCTCGCCAACTCCTATCGCGTCTACCTCGGCACACACCTCGGCATGCAGGACGTTCGACATGCGCGAGCGCGCCGCGTCGGGGCAGAGCCTGCGTCGGGTGAAGTGGTTAAGCTTGAAGTTGATGGTGAGTTGGTCGGTCGTCTGCCCGCCGAGTTTGAAATCCTGCCCGGACGTTTGCGCGTCCGCTGTCCGTAAGAAGAGTAGCTTGCCGTCGATCTTATCGTACTTGTCTCTTGAGCTTAAGGGCAGGCGCGCTTTACCACAGAGACACAGAGGACACAGAGATGGCACGGAGGGATTCAACTCTCCGTGCCATCTCTGTGTCCTCTGTGTCTCTGTGGTGAATTATACTTCCGCTACACTCAAGTGAGAATGCAACAGTCCCATCGAACGACTCAACCAACACTGCGGAAGGCGGCGTTGCCGAGAAAGTTCTCCCGAACGTAAGACACAGTATCGAGCAGCGTCTCCTGTGGGTCGCGCGTCGTGAAGCCGAGTTCGCGCGTGGCCTTCGACGAATCGAGATACCAGAAATATTGAGCCATCTCGATCTCGGCAGGCTCGACCGGAGGGGCGAGCTTCCAGTGCCGGTAAAGCGAACTTAAGCCCCGCGCGCCCGCAAGCGTGAGCCTTGAGGGGAGCGAGAGGAAGGGCGCGGGAACTTTCGTGATGCGCTCAAGACGGCCAAAGAATTTCTCGAAAGTCCAGTTGGCCGCGCCGAGCAGATAACGCTCGCCGTGCTCACCCTTCTGCATCGCGACGTGGAAAGCTCGTGCGGCGTCGCGCGCATCGACGAAGCTCAAACCGCCTTTGGGCACCGTCGGGATTTTGCGCGCGAGAAAGTCGAGCACAACTTTGGTCGAGCTAAGGCGTTCGTCGCCGGGGCCCAGCAGGAGGCTCGGGTTCATGATGACGAGACGGCGGCCCTTGCCCGAGAAATTCTCCAGCGCGACGCGCTCCTGATAGACCTTGCTCGCGTAGTAGGGCCAGCGCGAGATGATGTCGAGCGGCGTCGGCCAATCCTCATCCGGCGCTACGTCGCCCGCGTCCGTCACGGCGATTGTCCCGCTCGTCGAGGCCAGCACGATTGACCCCACGCCCGCCTCGCGCGCCGCCTCACACAGAAGGCGCGTGCCGTCTACGTGCAGCTTGTACATCTCGTGCGAGCCTTCGCGCTCGCGCGAGACGCGTCCCGCGAGGTGGTAAATCCCCGCGACGCCTTCGACCGCGCGTGCCACATCCTCAGGCGAAGTGATTGAGCCTTTGAACGACTCGACTCCAAGCTCTTCGAGCCAGACGGGCACGGAAGTCGAGAGGACGCGCAAAGGCTTCACGCCCTCTTCGACCAGAAGCCTGACGAGGTGCGAGCCGAGAAAGCCCGTGCCCCCCGTGACGAGCGTGACGGGCCGCTTCACCTTCGCGAGCGCGGCGGTCTTTGCCACGCCCTCGGCCTTCTTCAACTTTGTTGCGCCCTTCTTGGTGGTGCTTTTTTTCGTCGTAGCCATATAAGAAGAATGACGAATGATGAGTTAAAAGCCAGCCGCCGGAGGCGGCGGAAGAATGTAGCTCACGGCGTCAGCCGTGGGACAAGCAGTAGGAGAGTTGAATAGCCCCGTAGGGGCGAAAGATAGTCAAGCTTGCAAGTCGTTGTGAATCGAATTTCTTTCGCCCCTCTGGGGCTTCAACCCTCTATTGTTGCTTTGTTCCCACGGCTCACGCCGTGGGCTACATTCTGTCGCCCCTGACGGGGCTAAAACCCTGCCTTTATTCTTAAATGCTTCTCTCAGTCTCCCGTCGTCGCAAGCTCGCCCTCGTCGTGCGTCTCTTCTCCGGCGTGGCGGCGCTCGGCCTTCCAGCGGCGGCGCAAGGCCGTGGCATCGAAGGCGTGGCGCGTGCCGTCGCGCAGGTTCTCGATCTCGTGGCGGACGAGCGCGGCGACGAGGCGATAGGCTTCGGCGCGCGGCATGCCCTTCGTCACCTCTTCGAGTTCTTCGATGGGAAGGAAGCGACCGATACGCGCGCCGACCTCGCGCCCCTTCAGCACGGTCGAGCCTTTGGGGAAAGCCTCGTATGTGCCCCAAAGATACGCGGGCAGGATTCCCGTGCGCGTGTTTAAGGCGAGGTAGGCGAAGCCCGACTTGAAGTCGGTGATCTCGCCCGTCATCGAGCGTGTGCCTTCGGGGAAGATGAGCGCCGTGTAGCCGCGCTCAAGGAACGAGCGCGCGTGGCGAAGCGATTGGCGAAGCGACCCCGAACGCTCGATGGGAACGACGTTCGTGAAGTTGTTCATGTAGGCGCGCTTGTACTTGTTATCGAAGAAGTAGTCGGCGGCGGCGAGCGCCACCATGTCTCGCCCGTACTCGCCGAGCGCGTACTTGATGAGTCCCGTGTCGAGATGCGAGGCGTGGTTCGTGGCCGCGATGAAGTTGGTGTGCGTCGGAATGTTCGACTGACCCTCGACGTGCGCGCGCAGGACGTTCTCGTAGAAGCGTCGCTGCACCACGTCGATGCCTCGATTGCCGAGCGCGCGGACAAACGAAGGGACGTAGATTTCCTTGTCGGCCTGACGCGCGTCCTCGTCGGCACGCGCCTCTGCCGCGCGCTTCGCGGTCGCAGTCTCGCGCCGCCTGACCACGGAGTAAAGCTCCCGGACATCGACGACTTCGTTCAAAGTGTCGGGCGAGACGATGGCTCCGCCCGCCGCCTCGATGGCCGTCGCCAGCTCGACGAACATGAGACTGTCGAAGCCGAGTTCGGCCAAACGCGAGTCGAGAGAGACCTGCGCGCGGGGCCGCGCGGAGACTTGCGAGACAAGGCCGAGCAGCCAGTCCGCGTCGTGGTGCTGCTCGCGCGGCGCTGTCTTCTCGGTTATCCCTGCGCGCTTCGACTCTTCGAGCGACTGGATGAGACGGACGACCTCGCGCCGCTTCACCTTGCGCGTACCCGTGCGCGGGAGTTCCGCTTCGGTGAAGTAGAGCGCCTTGACGCGCTTGTAGAAGGGGAGCGTCGAGGAGATTTCGCGGAAATGATTCTCGACGCGTCGATGCACCTCTTCGCGCTGGAGGCTGATGTCGGAGTCGTAGTCGGGCACGACCAGACACGCGACCTTCTCGCCGATGCCGTCGGGCAAGCCCACGACGCCAAGCTCCTTGATGTAGGGCGAGTCTTTGTACGTCTCCTCGATCTCGTCCGGATAGACGTTCTTGCCGTTCGTATCGACGATGATCTCTTTCGAGCGACCGACGAGATAGAGATTGCCCGACTCGTCGATCCGACCCAGATCGCCGGTGTGCAGCCAGCGCCCGATGACGGCCGACTGCGTGGCCTGCTCGTTCAGATAGTAGCCGAGCATGACGTTGGGGCCCCGCGCGATGACCTCGCCGATGCCCGCGGCGTCCGGGTCGCTGATGCGGACTTCGACGCCGGGCAGGGGCTTGCCGACGCTCGCCGCGTCCAGAGCGTTCTGCGGGCGCGTCACGGTCAGCACGGGCGAGGCTTCCGTCAACCCGTAGCCTTCGAGAATGGTAAAGCCGAGGCCGTGCATGTCGCGCTTGATCTTTTCATTGAGGGCCGAGCCGCCGCTAATCAGATAACGTATCTGCCCGCCGAGGCCCGTGTGAATGGGTCGGAAGACGATTGAGCCGAGGTTGAGCGGCGTCTTGTCTCGCAGGTGGCTGTTGAATCTCATCATCAGCTCGGCGACATTGCCGACCCACTCGCCACGCTCGCGCAGGCGCGTCATGATGCGTCGGTGGAGCAGCTCCCACAGCGCGGGCACGCCGACCATGCCCGTGACGTGGCCGCTCTTGATGGCGCGCGCAAGCTCTTCGCTGTTCAGCTCCGGCAGGTATGTGATCTGCGTGCCGCGGCTCAGGGGCGTCAGAAAGCCGGTCGAGAATTCAAACGTGTGGTAGAGCGGGAGCACCGACAGGATTCCGTCGCCCGTGTCCATCTCGAAGACGGAGGAGAGCATCGACACCATATTTGTCAGGTTCTTGTGCGAGAGCATGACGCCTTTGGGCTGCCCCGTCGTACCCGAAGTGAAGATGAGCGAGGCGACCGTGTTCGGCGAAACCCTGGCGGGAAGGAGTGCGATGCGCGCGTCTTCCGTCTGCTCGTCGGTCAGCTTGAAAACTTCCGCGTAGCGCCACAGACGCGCGTCGAGACCGGCCTCCCGCAGCTTCTCTTCGAGGTCTGGACGACTCTCGTCCGCACGCTCGCCGAGGATGATGCCGGTCGCTCCGCTCGCGCGCGCGAAGTTGACAAGCTCTTCGGTCTGACTCTCCGGATCGACGGGCACACACGTCGCGCCCGCCTTCAGGACGCCGAAGTAGCTGATGCCCCACTCGGGCGCGTTGTGGCTGACCAAGAGGACGCGGTCGGCGGGCTTGACGCCGACGGAGGCGAGGAAGGCGGCGGCGCGCGTCGCAAGCTCCTGAATATCTGCGTATGTGTATTGCTCGCGCTCACCGTCGCGCTCGATACGCATGGCGACGCGTGTGGAGAAGCGCTTGGCAGAAGTCTCGAAGAGTTCGAGCAGGTCGCGATAGGTGTAGACACGCTTCGGTTGCGCGCGCATGTCCTCTTCGAGCTTGGGGAAGACCCACTTCTTGAGTCCGGGGAAGTGGCACGTCATCCAGTAGTCGTACCAGTCGAACGTCTCGGGGTTCCACTTGAGGAGTTGCTGTTCGTCCTCGCGTACCTGCGCGAAGAGCGACCGCACGTTATCGGCGCGGAAGATGTATGCGTTCTCGATCATGAAGGGGCGGAACATGTCGAACGCTTCTTTGGTTTCGCGCGTCACCTCTTCGACGCGCTCGACCGTGGACTTCGCGCGGTCAACGATGTCTGTGATGCGGCCCCCGCCCCAACGCGGGCGCACGCGGTCGAGCAGGGACGAAGCGCGCCGGGCCGCCGCGTTGACCATCGGCGTTGACAACGCGTCGAAGCGCGCGGGCGTGACGGGCTTCGTCTCCATCCGCGCGGCGATCTCGTTGAGGAGTTTGAAACCTGTGTCCTTCTCCTGAAACTGTCTACGCTTGTAAAGGCCGACGAGACTGACGATGCGCTCCATCGTATTCGGGTTGGTGTCGCCCGTGGCGGCCTGGTAGACGAGACGCGGCTCGCGCTCCAACGCTTCGGCTGCGACGGCGAGCATGACGGCGGCGACCTGATCGACCGGCGTGATGTCGAGGATGAGCTTGTCGTTGACGGGAATCTGCTGCTGACCTTTGAGCGCGATGAAGATGAGCGGCGCGGTCGTCGTGAAGCCCTCGTTCCAGCCGGGGAAGGGAAAGTCTTTGGCCGACTCGACGATTGAGGGGCGGACGATGGCGCGGCAGATGCCCGTCTCGGCGGCGACCAGTTGCTCGCCGAGGCTCTTGGTGTAGGTGTAGATGTTGGGCCAGCCCCAGAAGGTCGCGCGCCCTGTGCCGAGTTCCGTCAGGCGCTCGCGCGTCCACAACTTGCGCTCGCGTGCGACGGCGAGTCCCATCGCGTCGAGGTCGTCGGGGTCGCGCCCCTCTTCCGTCAGGCGCTTGCGCGCAAGCTCGCGGAAGCGTGCGACCTGCAACGCGTCTCGCGCCTCTTCACGCACGCGCTCGGCCAGACGCGCGCAATCGCGTATCTCCTGCTCGGCGTTGAACTCGACGCCGACGAGTTCATCCTTGCGCGGGAAGTAGCCCAGCACAGGGTCGCTCTCCCAGACGGGCCCCGAGCGTATGCCTGCGACGAAGCAGGTCGAGATGTGGACGAGCGCCGGACGCTTCATCCTTTTGACGAACTTGATGACGTTCTGCGTGCCGACGACATTGGTGCGCAGCGCGCTCTCAAGCGGCGGGTTGAAGGTGACGTTGCCCGCGCTGTTGATAAGCACGTCGATGTCTGCGGCGACCGCCTGCGCTTCTTCTTCGGTGAAGCCTAAGTTCTCTTCGCTGATGTCGCCGTTGACGAGACGCACCTTGTCGCGGATGAAGTCCTCGAAGGCCGCACCATACCGCTCGCGCAAAGGGTCGAAGGGCGGCGCAGTGATGACGTTGTTCCAGAACCGCGTCTCACTCTCCTCCTTCGAGCGTGCGCGCACCGTCACATAGACGCGCCCCACGCCGGGGAAGCGGTCGAGCAGCATCGACAGCGCGACCTTCCCGACGAACCCGGTCGCGCCGATGATGAAGACGTTCCGGCCGTTATAGATTTCTGTCGGCGATAATTTCATCTTTTCAACAGTCGAAGCCACATCTCACCACTTTAAATTGGCGAACAGCTTTGAAAGCTCAAGCTTGAATCCCGGCAGAACGTCGCCGCCTTCAAGTGTGTCCTGCTCGTTCAAAATGCGGGCCTCAGACGGCGAGGTATAAACGGCTGCGGTGCGTTTCTTGGGATTGAAAACCCAGACGGCCAGTGAGCCAGCGGCGAAGTAGAAGGCAATCTTCTCATTAATCTCTCTGACCGTGTTGCTCGGACTCAAGACCTCAATGGCGAGGTCAGGGGCAAACGGAAAAAACTTGTCGAAATTCGCAACAGCAGCTAAACGCTTATGGCTGACGAAAGCCCCGTCCGCACCTAAAACCGTGTCAGGGTCGTGCTCGACGACAAAGCCTGTCTCCGCCCCAAAGGTTTCGCCTAAATCATTGTCTGCTACAAAACTACCCAGTTTAATGGTTACGCGGGCACAGACAATGCCGTGAATGGGCTTGGTCGGAGATATTACTTTCAGCTCTCCCCTGATTAACTTCAGACGGCAGTCGTTGCCGTGCTCGTCACGATGGGGCATCTCCTCCAATTCGTCGGCGGTAATCAGGCGTGTCGTCGTGCTCATTGATTCACCTCTTCAGTGCCGACATTCTAACTCATATCGCAGATGGCGATAACGGGCTGGTGGAGCATCGTGATCTGTGCGGAGCGTCCCATGTAGCTGCGCGCCATGGCGATGGCTTCGGTCAGATTGTCTGAGCGCTCCCACCCAAGCGCGGCGGGGACGTGCGCGTTCTCGGCTCCGGCGGCGATGACGCGGCCCACGTGCGCGCGCCCGTTCTCGGCCCAGTACCACATATAAAACGGATGCGCGCCGTGGTAGGCGTGGCCGCGCCGGTACATCTCGATGTATGAGGGATTGGTGGCGAACTCGCGCTCGTACTTCTCGCGCAGGACGTTTGAGTCGCGCGTCTCTGGAAGGATGCGATTGAAGAATTCGATGTAGCTCGGGTGCTGCTCGTGGTCGAACTCGTCGTAGCAGGGGTGGTGGAGAATGAGCACGCCGCCCTTCTTCAAGAGGGGCTTGTTGCGATACATGTTGAAGTGATAGCCGAGCGCCATCACCTGCACGAGCAGCGGGTTTAAGGCCGAGTAGACGTTGTAGGGCGAAATTTCGGGGATGGGGCAGATGAGTATGTCGCACTGCCCATCGACGGGGATGACGTACTGCTGCATCGACTTTTCGATGATGCGATTGTGGACGGGGTCGGTGCGTCCGGCCTCGACGGCGATCATCTCGTAGTCGGAGGTCAGAGTGTTGTACATCTTGCGCTTCGCGGCGAGCGGCATCTTCGACATCGTGAAGCGCATGGCCTCGAACTTCATCCGTTCGTAAGCGGAGAACTCGTCCTCGTTCTTCGTCAGAAACGACATCTCGCCCTTGAACATGCGGTTGTTGACGGTCGTCTCGATGTGGAAGACGTTGAGATGCTCATCGACAAGCTGGCCCAGCCGGTTGATCTTGCGCGTCAGCTCGGAGTTGGCCGGGTCCATATAGCTGTCCGAGTCGCGGATGGTCTGCGGTTCGTGGTGCGGGCGCAGTGACTCGTAGTCGCAGAGACCGACGGCGACCGACTTGTGCCCGCCGTTCATCGGGACGAAATTGTAGTTGAGATAGATGAGCAGGTCGCTCTCGGCGGCGCGGCGATTGATGCTCAAGGTCTCTTTGTGGCGCGTCTCGCCGAGCTTGACTAAGCCGTCGGGGTCTTCCGCGTCGTGATTGTAGAGACGCTCGGGCCAGAACTCGTCGAAGACGCGTGGGCCCACCATGCGCTTGATCTCCCACTCGGTCATGCGACGGTGGAGCGAGATGGCGATGATGAGATGCACATCGTCTACGCCGTTGGCGTGCAGGAGGTCAAGCAGGATTTCGAGCGCCGTCTGCCGGATGTCGGGCGTACGCATCGGCGGCAGCGGCATGCTCAAATCGTCGATGGCAATCGTCACCTTCATGCCCGGCTGAAGCTGCGCGTAGAGCGGCTCGCAGTCGTGCGGGTGGTTCAAGGCGTAGCGGATCGCGGCCTCGCGGTTCGGCAGTCCCTTGACGGGCGCGTTCGGGTAGATGACGCGCGTCCCGACGGGCAGGTCTTCCAAGAGGAAGTCCATTCCCGAAGAGATGATGCGCGGCGCGCTGTCGCGGTCGATGTAGACGACCGATTCGTGAACTTTGCGTCTGAGTTGTAGAGCCATTGTTTAGTGATGAGTGATAAGTGATAAGTGATAAGTGATTAAGAAGAGCGGGAGCATCTTATCACTCATCACTTATCACTCATCACTTCAAATTCAGTATCGGCCAATCGTGGTGTAGCGCCGTCTGGCGGAGGCGCATGTCCGGGTTGACGGCAGCCGGGTGGCCGACGATGGAGAGCATCGGCAGGTCGCTCATGCTGTCGCTGTAGGCGTAGGACTCGTTCAGGTTGATGCCCTCGCGCTCGGCGTAGGTGCGAATCCACGAAGCCTTTGTCGCCGAGGCCAGGACGGGCGGAAGCAGTCGGCCCGTGGCGACGCCGTTGACGAACTCAAGGCGGTTGGCGACGAAGTCATCGACGCCGAGATATTCCATCAAAGGCGCGACGGAGAAGTCGAGCGCGCCGGTGACGCAGATTTGTCGGAGTCCGAGGCTGCGCGACTTCTGTATCAACTCCTTCGCGCCGGGAAAGACCGCGGGCTTCAGGACGCGCTCGAACAAGTCTCCGGCAAAGAAGCGCAGGCGGTCTTCCGACTCTCCCTTATAGCGACGGAAGAAGATGTCGTTGAAGACCATCCGGCTGTAGGAATCTGCGACGGCGAAGAGTGGAATGCTGACGAGCGTCGTCGCGCTCTTGCGCAGAGAGCGCAGCAAGCCCTGCTGGTTGCGCGCGTAGAAACCGAGAGTGTGCACGAGGTTCGTGCTCACCAGTGTTCCTTCGAGGTCGTAGAATGCGGCGGCTGCCAAATACAGTCCTCCAACTCGCACGTTTGCGAAAGTCTATTACGGCCCGAAGTGCTTACGGACATCTTCTAGTGCAGGGTGAAAAGTTTACCTTATTTCGTCGCGTTTTTGTAACCGTCGTGGGTTTCCAGGTCACTTAGAGCACGTTTCAAAATCGGCGGATTAGCCACAGAGACACAGAGACACAGAGAACAAGAAAGGAACTGTCAGACATTCTTACATTCCTTAATCTCTGTGTCTCTGTGTCTCTGTGGCAGTTTTGAAATCCTCTCTTAGCGAGGCTCGGATTTTCGGAGTGTAATTGTTTTCGCGCCGCGCCATATGTTATTTTCCAGCCAATTCAAACGTTCTGGAATTTTAAGAGAGGCTGGCCGCTCGCATGCCCTTGCGGAGAGGGCGGGGAAGGGGCCGGTGTGAAAACGAGATGAGTCCTGAAGCACCTCCGACTCACGGCTTACAGAGGACGCGGCTGCGCGCGCTCACGGCGGAACTGCGTGACCTCGAAGCGAAACTCCGCGAGGGCGGCGGCACTGAAAAAATTCGGAAGCAGCACGAGCAGGGAAAGCTGACGGCGCGCGAGCGCGTCGCGTTGCTGCTCGACAAAGACACGTACGCGCAGGAGATCGGACTGCTCGTCGCATATGACGAGTACAAGGGCGCGGCCCCGTCGGCGGGCGTCGTCACGACCGTGGGCCGCGTCGGCGGGCGCGAGGTCGTCGTCGTCGCCAACGATGCCACGGTCAAGGCCGGCTCTTGGTGGCCCGAGACGATCAAGAAAATCTTGCGCGCGCAGGAGATCGCGATGCGCTCGCGCGTGCCGATCATCTACCTCGTTGACTCGGCGGGCGTGAACCTTCCCTTTCAGGGCGGGGTCTTTCCGGGTCAATACGGAGCGGCGCGCATCTTCTATTACAACTCGATCATGCGCCGTTACCTGCGTGTGCCGCAGATCGCGGCGGTGATGGGGCCTTGCGTCGCGGGCGGCGCGTATCTGCCCGCGCTCTCCGACATCATCATCATGGTCGAGAAGACTTCGTTCATGGGTTTGGGCGGTGCGAACCTCGTCAAAGGCGCGACGGGGCAGACGATTGACAACGAGACTCTGGGCGGCGCGCGCACGCACACCGAAGTTTCCGGCGTCGCACACTACCGCGAAGAGACCGACGAGACATGTATCGAGAAAATCCGGGAGGTCGTTTCCGAGCTTCCCGCGTCCGAGAAGTCGCCGGCTTTTATAGGCGAGAGTAGAGAGGGCGCGCGTCCGCTCGAAGACCTCTATGAACTCATCCCGGAAGACCATCGTCACCCGTACGACGCGCGCGAAGTTCTGGGGTGCATCCTCGACGAAGGCCACCTCGACGAGTTCCAATCCGACTACGCGCGCGAGATGATAACCGGCCACGCGCGCCTGCGAGGGCTTCAGGTCGGAGTTATCAGTAACAGCCGCGGCCTCTTCCGCGAGAAGGGCCAGCCGCCGAAGTTTGGCGGCATCATCTACACCGAGTCGGCTGAGAAGGTCGCCTACTTCATCGAGACATGCAATCGCCATCGCACGCCGCTCCTGTTCTTACAGGACGTGTCGGGCTTCATGGTCGGGGCGGAGGCTGAGCACAGTGGGATCATCCGCGCGGGCGCTCGCTTCGTCGAGGCGATGGCGACGGCCACCGTGCCAAAAATCGTGCTCACGCTCAATCACGCGTCGGGCGCGGGCTACTACGCGATGGCGGGGCAGGGCTTCGACCCGGACTTCATCTTCAGTTGGCCGACTGGCCGGATGGGTGTGATGGAGGGCGACTCGGCGGTGCAGGCCATCTACGGCACGCAGCTCGATAAGCTCAAGCGTGAAGGTCGAGAGCCGGACGAGAAGTTAACGGACGAGATGGGACAGGTGCGCGAAGACTACGAGCAGCAGCTCGATGCCAGGTACGCGGCGGCGCGCGGCTACGTCGATGCGGTCATCGCGCCCGAAGAGACACGCGACGCGCTCGAACTCGCACTCCGTCTCAGTCTGAACTACTCGGGGCCGCACCTCGGCCAGTTCGTTCTGCCCCCGACGCTCGTCTGAAGCGAGCCGGGAAGGAATGCCCCCAAATCCTCGCGCACAAAAATTTTCGTGCAACGCGCGCGCGGTTGTGCGAAACTAGGGTCAACCAAGCAAGCTTTTCGGAACATATTCCCCTTCCGCCGCCGGGTGGCGGTCACCACGCCTCGCCTGCACGGCGGAGAACCCCGCGAGGTCGTCCACACTTTCGCTGAAGCGTATTGGGGAGAGTCCCGGCACGCGCAGTTAGTAGACAGGAGGAAACCATCCGTGAGTAACAAGAGCCTTAGAACCCTTGCCGTACTTCTCTTTGCGGCTTTTGCCACCGCCGCGCTCGTCTTCGCAGACCTCGGCGTGCTCGCACAGAATGCCAACAGCAGCACGACCGGAGACACAATGCAGAACGGCAACTCGACGAGCACCAACACGGGCCGCCACCATCGGCGCGCTCGTCGTGGCCGGAGGCATCCGGCAGCCGCCGCGACCAGCGCCGGGATGGGCGCGACGGAGAACTCGACCGGCAATATGGGCGGCGAGCAGACAGACCTGTCGGGCACTTACACCGGCCACGTCTCGATGTCGGGCGGGCACGATATGGACGGCGACGGCACGCTGACCATCACCGGCAACCAGTTCACGCTGGAGAGCGGAGCGATGAACCACAGTGGCCGCGTCCACGCCGTGACTACGCGTGGGTACACGGGCGCTTCATTCTGGTTCCCTGACTTGACCGACTCGACGACGAACACGCCCGTCGTCGCCACCGTGCGCGCACGCAAAAGCGGCGACCGCCTGACGCTCTCGCCCGTACCGGGCACACGCACCAGGCTGACGTTCGCCTCCGGCGGCGGTGGCGGCATGAGCCACGGACGACGTGGACGCCGCGGTCGTCGCGGTCGTCGCGGTGCCGCGCCCGCTACTGATATCACGCCGCCGCCCGCCGACACGACGACGAGCGGCAGCGCAGCCCCGACCGCAGGCGAGGCTATGGGCACGGGCGAGGGAACCGGCACGGGTACATCCACGCCCCGGCGCGGTCGCGGGCGTCGCGGGCGTCGTGGTCGTACGACGACGACGAACACGAACGCCAACACGGGCGACAACTCGAACACAACCCCGCCGATGTAAGCGCACTTGCGCGAGCGTCACAAGGCGGGTTGAATCCATGTGCGACACGCGTGCGGTCGAAGCCGCGCGAAAGTCGTGCTGTACGTAGGCGGGCGACCGGAGCCTTCAGCGGGCTTCCAGTCGCCCGCTCGCTTTGTGCGGACTCGCCGAAACCTAGTCTCTTGAATTAAACTGCCAACGAATTCCGTTCAGCCGAACCTTTTATGAGCACAAGAAGAGAGACGATTCGTATCGCCTGCGGGCAGGGCTTCTGGGGCGACATGCTCGACGCGCCTGTGCGTCAGGTCAACGAGGGGCCCATTGATTACCTCATGCTCGACTATCTCGCCGAGGTCACGATGTCGATCATGCAGAAGCAGCGTGCGCGTGACCCCGGCGCGGGCTACGCGCGCGACTTTGTGCCGCTCATGCGCGAGATTCTGCCCCGGTGTGTCGAGCGAAACATACGCGTGACGGCAAATGCGGGCGGCGTCAATCCCACGGGTTGCACCGAAGCCGTGTGCGACGTGGCACGCGAACTCGGACTTGCGGGGCGCATAAAGATCGGCACCGTGACGGGCGACGACATGATGGATCGCCTTGACGAGCTACTTGAGCGCGGCGTCGAGTTGCGCAACATGGAGACGGGCGAGCCGCTCTCGACGGTACGCGGACAAGTGCAGAGCGCGAACGCTTATCTCGGCGCGTGGCCCATTGTCGAAGCACTGAACGGCGGCGCGCAGGTCGTCATCACGGGACGCTCGACCGACACGGGGCTGACGCTCGGGCCCTTGATTCACGAGTTCGGCTGGAATGAAACGGACTGGAACCGTCTCTCGGCGGGCACGGTCGCGGGCCACATCATCGAGTGCGGCGCGCAGTGCTCGGGCGGCAACTGCCAGTACGAATGGCAGACGATTCCCGATCTTGCCAACGTCGGCTTCCCACTCGTCGAGGCAAGCCCGGACGGCTCGTTCGTCGTGACGAAGCACGAAGGCACGGGCGGGCGCGTCAGCGTCCCTTCGGTCAAGGAGCAGCTCGTCTACGAGATGGGCGACCCGCACGAGTACATCACGCCCGACTGCGTCGCGGACTTCACAACTATCCGACTCGAAGACGCGGGGCCTGACCGCGTGCGCGTCTACGGCATCGAGGGCAGAGCGGCCACAGAGTTTCTGAAAGTCTCGATCAGCTACGCGGCGGGCTTCAAGGCCGTCGGCACGCTCGTCTACGCGTGGCCCGACGCATACGCCAAGGCGCGCGCCGCCGACCGGATTTTGCGTGCGCGCCTCGACCGCCTCGGCCTGAAGTTCGACGAAATCCTGACCGAGTTCGTCGGCGTGAACGCCACGCACGGCCCCCTCACGGGCGAACCATCCCCCGACGCCCCCGAAGTTCAACTGCGCGTCGGCGTGCGCGGCGAGGACAGAAAGTCAGTCGAGCGCTTCACGAAAGAGATTGCGCCGCTCATCCTGACGGGGCCGCCCGCCGTGACAGGGTTTGCGGGTGGTCGTCCCAAAGTCGAAGAGGTCGTCGCCTACTGGCCCGCGCTCATCCCGAAGACCGAGATCGAGCCGCGCGTCGAGGTGACGGAAGTTTGAGCGGCGGCGGACACAAACGTGCGGGCGGGAGTGAGGTGGACAAGAACGACACCAAGGACTTGCACGAGCGCAGCAGCGCGGCGTCTACACTCGCTTGGAAGCGTCAACGTTCCGAGCCGGTCGCAGACTGTCGCGTCTTCAAAGTGAGGCGCGACATCTCGGCTGACCCGCGCGATGGGCGCACGCACGACTTCTACGTCATCGAGACGACGGATTGGATCAACATCATCCCGCTCACAGACTCGGGTGAGGTCGTGCTGATCGAGCAGTACCGCCACGGCTCGGAAAGTATCTCTCTGGAGATTCCGGGCGGCATGGTTGACGCGGGAGAGAGTCCGCGCGAAGCGGCCCCGCGAGAGTTGTTGGAAGAGACCGGCTACGAGGCGTCTGAGGTTGTCTTTCTGGGAAAGACGCGCCCGAACCCTGCGATTCAGAACAACTGGATTCACACGTTCCTCGCGCGCGGCGTACAGTTCCGGCACGAGCCTGTGTTTGATGGGACAGAGCAGACCGTCGTCCGTCTCTTCCCGCTCGAACAAGTCCCGGCGCTCATCGCGGAAGGGAAGATAACTCACTCGCTCGTCGTGGTAGCATTCCACTGGCTCCAACTGGCGGAGCAGGAACGCGTCGAAGGGTTTTAGGGTTTCGCGCTGAGACGAGTTTCATAAGAGATCATGAGAATCAAACTGCTAAAGAGATCATGAGAATCAAACTGCTAAAACTCGCGCACGCGCGCTCGGGCGACAAGGGCGATACGGCGAACGTCGGGCTGATCGCTCTGCGCGAAGAGTTCTACGCGGTGCTCGTGCGCGAGGTCACAGCCTCGCGCGTCAAGGAGCATTTTCGCGGACTGGTCAAAGGCGGGGTCGAGCGGTTCGAGCTGCCGAATCTCGGCGCGCTCAATTTCCTCCTACACGAATCCTTGGGCGGCGGTGGCACACTCTCTCTGATGACCGACGCGCAGGGCAAGACCTTCTCAACCGCGCTGCTGCGAATGGAGATCGACCTGGCCGAAGAAGAGGCGCATGGGTTAGGACTGACCTGAAAAAATGTTACGACTGACTTGAACGAATGAGCGACCAACTCGACAATCTCGAATCGTCAATCCGGCATGGCTACGCGCAGGTCGGCGACGTGCGTCTGCACTACGCAGAGTGCGGGAGCGGCGAACGTTTGATGATTCTGCTCCACGGATTTCCTGAGTGCTGGTACTCCTGGCGGCGACAGTTGCCTGTGCTCGGCGAGCGCTTCCGCGTCGTCGCGCCGGACATGCGCGGTTATAACCTGAGCGACAAGCCGGGACGCGTCGAGGACTATCGTATCAGTCGCCTTGTGGACGACGTGACGGGGCTTATACGTCACTTCGGCGCGCGCGAGGCTGCCGTGGTCGGGCACGATTGGGGCGCGGCTGTCGCTTGGGCCGTCGCGCAGCACTACCCGGATTACGTTTGGAAACTCGCGGCGCTGCAAGTGCCGCCGCCCGCCGTCTGGGGAAAGAATATGACGCTGCGGCAACTGCTCCGAAGCTGGTACATGTTCTTCTTCCAGTTGCCGTCAATCCCTGAGTGGTGGATAAGACGCGACGACTTCGCCGGGCTGGAGAAGATGTTCCGCGCGACCGCGCGTCCCGGCACTTTCTCAGACGAGGATATCGCAGTCCTCAAGGCGGCGGCGCGCGAGCCGGGCGCGCTCACCGCGAGCATCAACTATTACCGCGCCAACCTCGGCGCGTTTCTCAGCCGCGGCTTTAAGGACAGAGAGATCAAGAAGCAGGAGCGCGTGCGCGTCCCGACGCTCTTCGTCTACGGCGAGCGCGACTTCGCCATCATCCCCGAGACGGTCGCGGGCGTCGCCGATTATTTGGACGCGCCCTTCACCGAACTGCGCCTCGCAAAGAGCGGCCACTGGGTTCATCAGGAAAGTCCTGCGGAAGTCAACGCCGCCCTGTTGAGTTTTCTGGAAGAATGACTTGATAGAGGCTAGAGGCTAGGGGCTAGAGACTAGTTAAGATGAGATTCTTACTGACCTCCAGCCTCTAGCCTCTAGCCTCTAGCCTCTAGCTTATGAATAACAGCTCAGTCCTTTACGCCGTCGAGGGCGCGCTGGCGCTCGTCACGCTCAATCGGCCAGAGAAGCGAAACGCGCTGAACGACGAACTTGTCAGCGGCCTGAAAAGTGCGCTGCGCGAAGCCGATGCGCGCGAGGATATTCGCGCAGTCCTTATCATGGGCGCTGGCGCTGACTTCTGCTCGGGCGCAGACCTCTCGGCGCTCCGTAAAATCGCGGACGGCTCCGTGTTGGAGAACCTCGAAGACGCACGCTCGCTGTTGGAACTGTTCGCGCAGATACGCAGGATGCGCGTGCCCGTCGTCGCGGCGGTGCGCGGGCGTGCGCTGGCGGGCGGGTGCGGGCTGGCGACGGCCTGCGACATCGTGCTTGCCTCCGCGTCGGCGCGTTTCGGCTACCCGGAAGTGAAGATCGGTTTCGTGCCCGCGATGGTGATGGCAATACTTCGCCGCAACGTCTCAGAAAAGCGCGCCTTTGAACTAGTCACGCGCGGCGCTGAGATTTCCGCCGCCGAGGCCGAGCGCATCGGCTTAGTCAACCACGTCTACGACGACGACTCCTTCGAGACGAAGGTCGAGCGCTACGTCGCAGACTTCGAGCGCGTCAGCCGCTCGGCCGTCATGCTCACCAAACGCCTGCTCTACCAAATCGACGGCCTGACCTTCGACGCCGCGCTCGAAGCGGGCGCTGAAATCAATGCCCTCGCCCGCATGACCGATGACTGCCAGGCGGGCGTCGCGCGTTTCCTGTCGAAGCAGAAATAAAAGCAGTCGAGGTGCTTATGAGTGGAGAGATATTTTTAGCTAAAGAGGATGATGAGATTCGTAGTTGCTACACAGTGATGGCAGAGTTGCGCCCACACGTGCAGCCGGAGGAGTTTCTTTTGAGAGTTAGAAGGCAGATTGAAGTTGCGGGTTATAACTTGGCATATCTTACGGACGGAGAGGTTAAAGCGGTCGCGGGTTTTAGAATCTCGGAGTGTCTGGCGTGGGGTAAGTTTCTGTACGTGGACGATCTCGTCTCTAAAAGCGGTGACAGGTCGAAAGGCTACGGCGGAGATTTATTCGACTGGTTGGTCAGGTACGCGAAAGAAGAGGGCTGCGATCAGTTTCATCTCGATTCCGGAGTGCAGAGGTTCGCGGCTCACAGATTCTATCTGAATAAGAGAATGGCTATCGAGTGTCATCACTTCGGTTTAAAGTTGAAGGATTAAGAGTCCGTTTCAAAATTGCCACAGAGACACGGAGACACAGAGATTTAATTTTAGATTTGAAATTTCAGATTTCAGATTCTTAAGCCCTCTGTGTCTCCGTGGCTGCGGTGGCTAATTCTTAGGTTTTGAAATGCTCTCTAAAGAGAACTGTGGCGGGAAGCAATTTCGAGTGCGCAGGCGAGCGTGTCCGTGTGTAGGCAGCTGACGAGGCCGATGGCGAGAGCCTCGTCGGCATTGAGGCGTCGGGCGGTTGTAAAGATTTCGAGCGCGCGGGCTGCGCCGACGAGTCGAGGGAGGCGTTGTGTGCCGCCCCATCCGGTGATGATGCCGAGACGCGCGCCGGGATGTGCAAACACTGCCGCGTGCGAAGCCACACGGACGCGGCATGAGAGCGCGAGGTCGAGTCCGCCGCCCATGCAGAAGCCGTTGACGGCGGCGATTGAAAGCTTCGACGAGTCCGCGATTCGCCGGAAGAGTTTCTGTCCGCGTTCAGCGAATTCGCGTGCGGACTGCGGTGTCAGCGCTTGTAGCTCGCGTATGTCTGCGCCGGATGCGAACGTGTCGCCCGTACCTGTAAAAATCACGGACGAGATATCGTCGCGCGCGGAGAGAGTTGAAAAGGCTCTGTCTAGAATTGAAAGAGTAGCGGCGGAAAGAGAGTTTTTTTGTCGGGGTCGATTGATGCGTATGACGGCGAGCGTGCCGCGCTCTTCGACGCTGACGGAAGGGGATTGCGCGTCGTCGCCGCCCGTGTCGGATGTCATGCCCGCTGGCCGACGTTCGCGCGCAGGAATTTGACGATGTCTTCGGTGGACGTGCCCGGCAGGAAGATCGCCGAGACGCCCTGCTCCTTCAAACGCGGAATGTCTTCCTGCGGGATGATGCCGCCGACGATGACGAGGCAGTCGTCCATGCCTCGTTCGCGCAGCAGCTCGATGATGCGCGGGCACAGAGTGTTGTGCGCGCCGCTCAGGATCGAGACGCCGACCGCATCCACGTCCTCCTGCAACGCAGCCGCCGCGATCATCTCCGGCGTCTGCCTGAGTCCCGTGTAGATGACTTCCATCCCCGCGTCACGCAAAGCGCGTGCGATCACCTTCGCCCCACGGTCGTGACCGTCGAGTCCGGGCTTTGCGACAAGGACACGTATCTTTCTCTCACTCATAAATAGAAGACGGAAGATGTCAGATGTGAGATGCTGGATGTCAG
>JAVRON010000028.1:0-15838 GCA_032162705.1 Acidobacteriota bacterium | reverse complement strand
CGCGCCACTTTCAACAAGCAGCGTCACGGATGAGTTGAGCATGCGCGAGCGCGATCCCCGAAAGGGAAGATAGAATGATGACTGCTCCAAGCGATTTGAACCAATTGAAGGTGCTCACGCCTTTGGCCTCCGGTAGAAGAATCGAGTCCGCCTTGCTGATATATCCATCTGAAGCGTTGTAAGAATTCGACTGTTGTTGATAATGGCCGATGGTCGTCATCATATGGCCCTCACGGCGAGCGAGGCAACAGGTCGGCCCGAAACCTTCCAAGACCGGACGGCTCTGTGTTAGTATCCGCGCCGATGGAATTCGTCGAGAAAGCTCGTATCATGGACAGCATGCGGATTAACCGTGCGCTGGCCCGGCTCGCGTCCGAGATCGTCGAGGAGAATCACGGCGCGGGGCATCTCTATCTGGTCGGGATTCAGAGACGCGGCGTGCCGTTGGCAAATCGTCTGGCAGACAAGATCGCGGACATCGAGGGCGAGCGCCCGCCCGTCGGCGTGCTCGACATCACGCTCTACCGCGACGACCTCTCGACCGTCGGCGCTAACCCTATCGTCAACCGCACAGACCTGCCAATTGATGTCGAGGGGCGCAACGTCCTGCTCATCGACGACGTGCTCTACACGGGGCGCACGATCCGCGCGGCGCTCGACCAGTTGATCGACTTCGGTCGCCCGCGCCGCGTGCAGCTCGCAGTCCTCGTTGATCGTGGGAAGGAGCACCGGGAGCTTCCGATTCAGGCCGACTTCGTCGGGAAGTTCGTGCCGACGAAGAAGAGCGAGATCATCAAGGTCATGCTCGACGATATCGACGGCGACGAAGCGGTCGCCATCGTCGAGCGACCCTCGACGACGGAAGAAGGGCAAGCGTAGGGCGGCCAACCGAGGCCGCCTTTTTCTTTAGGTGGCCGCCTTTTGCTTCAAGTCAACCGGGCGTCCCCATGGGATTAGCTGGATGAAAGCACAGCTCTCGCACAGACACCTGCTCGGCATACGGGGCTTGAGCGCCGACGAGATCACGCACATTCTCGATACGGCTGAGACGTTTCGGGAAATCTCCGCACGCGAGATCAAGAAAGTCCCTACACTGCGCGGGCGCACAATCATCAATCTCTTCTTCGAGCCTTCGACGCGCACACGCACCTCCTTCGAGATTGCAGGCAAGCGCCTGTCAGCCGATGTCGTCAACGTCAGCTCAACGTTTTCGAGCGTGACCAAGGGCGAGACGCTGCTCGACACGGCGCGCAATCTGGAAGCGATGGGCCCTGACCTCATCGTCATCCGCCATCCTTCGGCGGGCGCTCCGCATCAACTCGCGCGCGTCTGCCGCGCCGCAGTCGTCAACGCGGGCGACGGCGCGCACGAGCATCCCACGCAGGCGCTCCTCGACGCTCTCACCATTCGACAGAAGAAGGGAAGCATCCGGGGCCTGCGCGTCGCCATCATCGGCGACATTCTGCACTCAAGGGTCGCGCGCTCGAACGCACATTTGCTGACGACGCTCGGCGCAACGGTCTCGGTTGCGGGCCCGGGCACGCTCGCGCCGCCCGAGTTCGCCGCGTTGGTCGGGGGAGAGAACCTGTCGGTCGGGCGGCGAGTCGAGGACGCAATCGAGGGCGCGGACGTGGTGATGGTCTTGCGTATTCAGCGTGAGCGACAGGACAAGGCGTTCCTGCCCTCTCTGCGTGAGTATGCGGTTCACTATGGGCTTAACCTGAAGCGGCTTGAGCTTGCGAAGCCCGACGCCATCGTCATGCACCCGGGCCCGATGAACCGCGGCATCGAGATCGCCTCCGACGTGGCCGACGGCGCTCGCTCGCTTATTCTCGACCAGATCGCCAGCGGTCTCGCCGTCCGCATGGCCGTACTCTACCTGCTCGGGGGCGGCGCGGGCGTGACGACTTCAAGCTCCAACCCATCCGTGCAAACAAAGCCCGAACCGGAGTCTTCGACCGAGGCTCAAGCTATCCTTGAGTCGTCCGCAGAACCACTCAGGGCAGCCGTCACGGCGAGCGGCGCAGGGCTTTCGGAAAACTCCAACTCGTAAACAAAAACTCCAACTCGTAAACAGATGAGACTGCTGATCGCAAACGGATACGTCATCGACCCGACGCAGGGTTTGAACGGCGGCAAGGACGTTCTGGTCGAGGACGGGCGCGTGGCCGCGCTGCTCAAAAGCGGCGAGGCTGTGCCCGAAGGGGCGGAAGTCTTCGACGCCACGGGACTCTTCGTCGCGCCCGGCTTCATAGACCTCCACACACACCTGCGCGAGCCGGGGCAGGAGTACAAGGAATCAATCGCGTCGGGCGCAGAGGCTGCGGTCGCCGGTGGTTACACTTCCGTCTGCGCGATGCCCAACACAGACCCCGTCAACGACAACCCGGCTGTGACGAGTTTCATCGTCGAGCAATCGCACGCGGTCGGTCTCGCAAACGTCTTCCCCGTCGGTGCAATCACGAAGGGGTCGAAGGGCGAGGAGCTGGCGGAGATGGGCGAGATGAAGCGCGCCGGAATCGTCGCCGTCACGGACGATGGGCGTCCCGTGCCTTCGCCCGGTTTGATGCGACGCGCGATGGAGTACGCACGCGGGTTCGACCTGACGGTGATGGATCACTGCGACGATGAGTCGCTCGCCGCAGGGGGCGTGATGCACGAGGGCGAGTGGTCTCTGCGTCTTGGTTTGCGTGGCCGTCCGGCGCTGGCCGAAGAATCCGACGCCATGCGCGACTGCGCGCTCGCCGAGTTGACGGGTGCGCGTGTCCACCTCGCGCACGTCTCAACGCGCGGCGCTATCGAGGCCGTCAGGCGCGCGAAGCAGCGCGGCGCAGAGGTGACGTGCGAGGTCACCCCGCATCACTTCGCTTTGACCGACGCCGCGTGCGAGGGCTTTGACACCAACATGAAGATGAATCCGCCGCTCAGAAGCCAGGAGCATGTCGAGGCTATTCTCGAAGCCATCGCCGACGGAACCATCGACGCCATCGCCACAGACCACGCGCCGCACCACGCCGACGATAAAGAACTTGAGTTCGACCGCGCCGCTTTTGGCATCACCGGACTTGAAACGTCGGTCGGCCTCGCCCTCGAACGGCTCGTCCACGGCGGGCGAGTCGGGCTTGAACGGCTCGTCGAGCTTTTCTCGACGAATCCGGCGCGCATCTTCCGCCTCGAAGGCCGCGGCACACTCCGCCCCGGCGCTTGGGGCGACGTGACCATCCTCGACCCGGAGTTGCGCTGGACGTTCGACGCCTCGCACTCCAAGTCCAAGAGTCGCAACACACCCTTCGACGGCTGGACGTTGCGAGGCGCGGCGGTCGCGACGATTGTCGCCGGTCGCATCGTCTATAGAAGGGAAGAGAGGTCGGCGGCAAGCATTTGATGAAGCGCCGGCAGGGACGGGGCTGGAGGTTAAAAGCCGAAAGCTGAAAGTTGACGGCTATAAAATAAGAAGAGGCCCGTTGCGCTCTCCCCTTCGCAACGGGCCTCTCCTTGTGCGGTCGATCACTTACGTCTTGACAGGAACGACCGAACCCTTGGGTCTTCTTCGCGGAAGACCTCTCGAAATCGGTGGGAAGCCCGCCCGCGCTCTCCCCTTCGCTTGCGGGCTTCCTCCTACCGGCGGCCGCGAGGGACGCCGATCTCATGAAGACTTACTGCGCCTTGTACTCGGGCAGAGAGACGCTGCGGTTGAGGATGACGCCGAACTCTGTGCCGGACTTAACGTCGGCTTCCTGCTCCTTCTCATAGACACGCGCGCCTGTGCCGAGCGCGCCGCCGAGGATAGCGCCGATAGCCGCGCCCTTGCCGCCGCCCGCAATCGCGCCGATAAGCCCGCCCGCCACTGCGCCTCCGCCGATGAAGATCGCATTACGCTTATCGTTCTTGCGGCCCGCGACCGTGCCTTCGTTGTCGGAGTTCACGTTGTCGGCCTGAAGGCTCGACAGTGAACCGTTGATAGTTTGGCGCACGCGGTTAGGCATCTCGATCTGGTAGAAGCTGACAGAGATGCTGCCGGGCTTGCGACGCTGTGCGCGTAAAACGGATGTGACGCGTCCCCAGACCTTGCTGCCCACGGGCACGACTTCGATGCCGCTTTCGCCGTAGACCGGCTCGGTCACGGTCGTCGAGAAGCGGTCGCCGACACGCGCCGACTGCGAACTCAACTCGGTTTCCAAGCGCACGCGTATGACCTGATCGGCCGCCACCGTGAAGTAGCGCACGGGCGGAGGCGCGGGTGTCGTCACTACTCTGCGGACGACCCTTGACCTTCTTGTGCGCGCGCGCCTGCGTTGCGCCGTCGCAGCCGAGACGGGCAGAATGCTTCCGAGTGTCAGTGCGAATAAAGCGAAGAGCACCGCCAGGCGTCGCGCGAGACTGTTGCTGTTTTTCATCTTCTTCAAACTCCTTCTCAATCGGCATGCCGTCTCGCAAACACTGACGCGAACTGACCGCCACTCTCTATGAAAAGCAACGTCTGTGCCACTGTGTCTGCGGGTCGGTTTTTTATTATCCTCATTGTATTTAGCGGATTTTCGGGAGGAAAGCCAATGGGAATGCTTCGTGGCTTCGACGTGTTGAGTTAAAGATGGTGGGGCATGCACTATATCGTATGGGTGACGGGGACGGTAAAAAAATGCGTGTGTGCTTTATCTTGCCGCAGCGGTTTCCATCAGCCCGTCGGCAGTTGAAAAGCGGCGGATTTTGTGTAAGCTTGCGGCAAGACAAACTCGCACAAGAGGAGTTTTACCGAACCGGCAGTGGTTGTCGCGCCGGAGTTTTTTCGAGCCGAACCGAGACCCATTTACACTTCCATCTCAAAGAGGAGTCGAATCATGAGCACAGCAGCGACACAAGAGACAGCAAATAGTCTACCCCGCATCAACGACCCCGCCCCCGACTTCGAGGCCAAGTCTACGCATGGCCCTCTGAAGCTTTCCGACTTCAAGGGCAAGTGGGTCGTTCTCTTCTCGCACCCGGCGGACTTCACACCCGTCTGCACGACCGAGTTCGTCGAGTTCGCGCGCCGCTCCGACGAGTTCAAGAAGCGCGGCGCGCAGCTCGTCGGTCTCTCAGTCGATTCCGTCCCGGCACACATCGCCTGGGTCAGAAACATCGAAGGGCACTTCGGCGTCAAGATCGACTTCCCCGTCATCGCCGACCTCGACACACGGGTCGCGCAGAAGTACGGACTCATCCACCCGTCGGCCTCCGAGACGGCGACCGTGCGCGCAGTCTTTATCATCGATCCCGAACAGAAGGTGCGTGCGCTCATCTACTATCCGATGTCTCTGGGTCGCAACATCGACGAAGTCCTGCGCGCACTCGACGGACTCCAGACCGCAGACCAGAACGCCTGCGCCACGCCCGCCAACTGGCAGAAGGGCGAGAAGGTCATCGTCCCGCCGCCGCAGACGACCGACGATGCGGAGAAGCGCATGGGGGATGAGTTCCAATCAAAGAATGAGGTGACGGACTGGTACTTCTCGAAGCGTACGCTTTGATGGTCGAAGCACTGAGTTGAAAGGCCGCGAAGCAGGATTGACTTCAAACGCATGCGTGCGGGCGAGGGTTCGGATTTGAAGAAGGGTCAGACGGGACTGCTTGAGAACGTCGGCGGGACGCCGCTGCTCGGGTTCGGGCGGCTCGCGTCGGAGCTTCCGCGCGGCGTCGAGCTTTACGCGAAGGCGGAGCACCTGAATCCGGGCGGCTCGGTCAAAGACCGCGCGGCGCTCTCGATGATTCTCGAAGGCGAGCGCACGGGTCGGCTCACGCACGAACGCATCATCCTCGATGCGACGAGCGGGAACACGGGCATCGCCTACGCGTTGATCGGAGCGGCGCGCGGCTATCGCGTACGCCTCTGCCTGCCGCGTAACGCGAGCTTCGAGCGCAAGCGCATACTCCGTATCTACGGCGCTGAGCTGATCGAGACAGACCCGCGCGAAGGAGCCGACGGCGCGCAGCGTCACGCGCAGCGTCTCTCCAGCGAAGAGTCGGAGACCTTCTTCTACGCGAACCAGTATGACAACCCTGCGAACTGGCGCGCACACTATGAAGGGACGGCTCCCGAAATCTGGGAGCAGACCGGGGGACGCGTCACGCACTTCCTCGCGGGCATCGGCACGTCCGGCACTTTCACGGGCACGGTGCGCCGCCTGCGCGAACTTAATCCAAACTTGAAAGCGGTGCTGATGCAGCCCGACTCGCCGCTCCACGGCCTTGAAGGCATGCGACACGTCGAGACCTCAATCGCGCCCGCCATCTTCGACGCGGCGCTTGCCGACGAGCGCATCGAAGTCTCGACCGAGGAGGCGCAGGCAATGGCGCGTCGTCTCGCGCTTGAGGAAGGGATTTTTGTCGGCGTCAGCTCGGGCGCGAACGTCGCGGCAGCGCTTCGATACGCGAAAGGATTGCTGCCCGGCTCGGTCGTCGTCACTGTTCTTTGCGACGGAGGCTCGCGCTACCTGAGTGAAGACTTCTGGGGAGAGTCTGCTTGATAAAACTAAGCGCCACTCTCTCCGCGGAGATCGAGCGGCACGCGGAGCGCGAATACCCACGCGAGTGCTGCGGCCTGCTCGTCGGTCGTATCGTTGACGGCGGGCGGACGCGTATAATCTACGAGACATACCCCGTGAAGAATGTTTACGCGGATGAGGGCGAGCAGTACCACCGGATGTCGATTGAGCCGCTCGACTACGCACGCGCCGAAAGACTCTACGCCGCGCGCGGGCTAGGAGTGGTGGGCAACTACCATTCGCACCCGAATCAACAAGCCGTGCCGTCGCAGTTCGACCTCGAACACCTCGCCCCCTGGCCGACGATGTCCTACGTCGTCGTCTCCGTGCGAGACGGTAAGGCCGTTGACCTCCGCTCGTGGGAGCTTGAGGCCGACCGTACGCGTTTCAACGAAGAGGAGATCGAACGCTCGGCAGTGGAAGGATTAGCAGCGATAGAGTCGGATTCATAGCTGCGTCGAAGATAGTTTAAGACGCGAGGAGTAATCGAACATGGCAGTCACAGTTTTCATCCCGACGGCGCTCAGGCAATTCGCGGGAGACCGTGCGGAGTTGGCGGTGGACGCGCGAACGGTGGGTGAAGCGCTCGACAAAGTGATGAGCGAGTACGCGGAGCTGCGCAAGCATCTCTACGGCGAGCAGAACAAGCTCAGGAATTTCGTTAACGTCTACGTCAACGAAGAGGACATACGCCACACACAGAAGCTTGAGACGCCGGTCAAAGACGGCGACACTGTCTCGATCATCCCTGCGATTGCGGGCGGCGCGACGACGGAGGCTGAGGTCGGCGCGTCGTCCACGAAGGGGAAGGACTCTGCAACGAAAGAGAAGGACACGACCACGCTTCCTTCGCTCTCGAACGAGGAGATCGCGCGGTACAGTCGCCATCTCATCATGCCCGAGGTCGGGATGGAGGGTCAGCGGCGTCTGAAGGCTGCGCGCGTGTTGATGATCGGCACGGGGGGCTTGGGCGCGCCGACCGGCATGTATCTCGCGGCGGCGGGCGTCGGAACGCTCGGCGTTCTGGACTTCGACGTGGTTGACGCTTCAAACCTACAGCGTCAGATCATTCACGGCACGAAGGACGTGGGCCGGCCCAAAATCGAGTCGGCGCGCGACCGTCTCTCGGACATCAACCCGAACGTGAAGATCGAGGGATACGAGACGCGTCTGACGAGCGAGAACGCGCTTGAGCTTTTCCGCGAATACGACATCGTCGTTGACGGCACGGACAATTTCCCGACGCGTTATCTCGTCAACGACGCGTGCGTCCTCGCGGGCAAGCCGAACGTCTACGGCTCGATCTTTCGCTTCGAGGGACAGGCGAGCGTCTTCTGGGCGGCGCGTGGCGCGTGCTATCGCTGCCTCTATCCTGAGCCTCCGCCGCCGGGGTTAGTGCCGAGTTGTGCGGAGGGAGGTGTCTTGGGCGTTCTGCCCGGCATCGTCGGCGCGATACAGGCCAACGAGACGATCAAGCTTATTCTCGGCGGGGGCGAGTCGCTCATCAACCGGCTCCTGCTCTTCGACGCTTGGAAGATGCGTTTCCGCGAGTTGAAGTTGAGGAAAGACCCGGCCTGCCCCTTGTGCGGCGAGAATCCGACCGTGCGGGAGTTGATCGACTACGAGGAGTTCTGCGGCCTGACACAACAGTCCGCGCCCGAAGCTCAGAACACCAACGGGACGGAGGAGAAGCAGATGGAAGAGATCACCGCGACTGAACTAAAGGAGCGCCTCGACCGGGGCGACGACTTGCAAATCATCGACGTGCGCGAGCCGAACGAGTACGACATCGCACGCATCCCCGGCACAACACTCATCCCGCTCGGACAGGTCGTGGGCCGGATGGGCGAAATCGAAGAGGGACGCGAGACCGTCGTCCACTGCAAGGGCGGCGTCAGAAGCGCGAAGGCCATCGAGGCGCTTACGCGCTCGGGCTTCAAGGGCAAGCTCGTCAATCTCAAGGGAGGTATCGCCGCCTGGTCTAACGACGTAGACCCGAGCGTGCCGAAATACTGAAGTGCGTATGAGCGAGGCGCGTCGGCTGAAGACGGAACCGCGAGCGTTAGCGTGCGTGCGTGAGTTGCGCTGTGCGACTGTCTCGCGTAACTCATACACGCACGCTAACGCTCGCGGTGCAGTCTAAAATCTTCCTGACGGCTCTTTTACTGCTGGCCGCCGCCCGTCGCCTTGCCCTGCGTGTTGCCGAAGTGTTTGGTGAGCAGTTGCTTGGCACGCTCGGCGCGGTTCTGGTACTCCGCCTTCGCCTCGCGGAAGAATTGCGCGCATTCCTCGCACTTCTCCTGTTCGGCGTCGGCGACGAACATGGCGGTCGTCTCCGCTCCTTTGAGCGAGTGATAGATGACGCTCACGAGGTCGTATGCGATGTCGCGCGTTCCTGTATCGCCCGTGCTGTTGTCGCTTTTCTGTTCAGACATAATTATCCCCTTCTGTTATGAAAGTCCGTTCAACCTTAGCGGGGGCGTGGGGGAACTTGTTTGAGACCGATTGTAGGAACCGCGGCGTGCGAGGTCAAGGAGGCACTGAAGTTGAGGATCGAAGGTGTGGAACCGGAAGAGGCTGACGTTTACGCGCGCCGCGTCTTCGAGGCGCAGGCGAAGAAGTGGGGAGCGCCGCTCAACAACCATCTGGTCTATGCGCGGAGGCCGACTATCTTCCGCGGCGTGCGCGCGATGTGGCAGGGAATTGACGGCTCCGGCCTGATCGACCCGCGGCTTCAGGCTTTAGTCAACCGGCGCGTGGCCTCGCTCAACGGCTGCGAGTTTTGACAGGACATCAACGCTGCGGTCGGCAGCGAGCTTGGGCTAACGGACGAAAAGATCGAGGCGCTGCACGATTACGAGGCGAGTGTGCTCTACACGGAAGCGGAGCGCGTCGCACTCCTCTACGCGGACGCGATGACCATCACGGGCCGCGAAGTGTCGGACGAGCTATTCGCGCGCCTGCGTGAGTTTTACAACGACGATGAGATCGTCGAACTGACCGAGATCATCGCGTGGGAGAACGCTTCAAGTAAGTTCAATCGCGCTCTGCGCATCCCTTCGCAGAAGCTCTGGAAACACACTTGAGAGGAAGGTTGCGAGCGTGAACGAAGAGACGAACACGGCAGAAGAGGTTTCCTCCACGGAAGACTTTTCCCCCACGAAGCGGACGACGCTCAGGCGTCTTCCCAAACGCGGCTCGTTCGACCGCCGGCAGGTCTACGAGATTCTTGACGAGGGTTTCGTCTGTCACGTGGGCTTCGTGGCCGAAGGGCAGCCGTTCGTCATCCCGACGGCCTACGGGCGCATCGGCGAAGAGCTTTACCTACACGGTGCGAAGTCCAGCCGGATGCTGAAGTCGCTCGGCGCGGGCGCGGAGGTGTGCGTCACCGTCACGCTCGTTGACGGGCTTGTGCTCGCGCGCTCGGCCTTCCATCACTCGATCAACTATCGCTCGGTCGTCATCTTCGGGAGCGCGCGTGTCGTCGAGTCTGTAGAAGAGAAGACCGCAGCGCTCCATGCCTTCACGGAACACGTCGTGCCCGGTCGCTGGCAAGAGGTGCGCCCGCCCACCCCGGAAGAGCTTGGCGCGACGATAGTCCTATCGCTTTCGCTCACGGAAGCTTCGGCCAAGATTCGGACGGGGCCCCCCATCGACGACGAAGAGGACTATCAACTCCCTGTCTGGGCGGGCGTGCTGCCGCTCCGTATCGTTGCGGGCGAAGCCCTCGCAGACCCGCGCCTGCCCGCCGGAACAACTCTCGCTCCGAGCATCGAGGGCTTCGACCTTTCCAAGAGAAACGCGCCCTAAAGCTTTTTCGTTGAATGGCAGAGAAGCGGAAGCCCGACCGTCAGGGAGGGCGTATAGTCTTCGCTGTAACATCGAACGGAAGTTGTGACGCCCTTCCTGACGGTCGGGCTTCCGCCTTACGCCTTACTCTCATTCATAGCTACGCGTTGACAGGAAGCCAGGGCGCGGCGATACTTCCGACCGAAATTTGATTCCGGTCAACGGTCAAAAAAAGCATGAGAGCCACCGCCGCGCGCGAGGACATACGCGACCTGATACTCGATGCCACAGACCGCCTGCTGGCACGCTACGGCTACAGGAAGATGACGATGGACGACCTTGCGCAGGAGGTCGGCATCGGGAAGGGAACGATCTACCTGCACTTCCCGAGCAAGGAGGAGATCGTCCTCTCGCACGTGGATCGAATCGTCGAACGACTCAAGGGTGAGCTGTCGAAGATCGCGAGTAACGGCGGCCAGCCCGCGGCGCGTCTACGCCGGATGCTCATCACGCGCGTCATGTTCCGCTTCGACAGCGTGCAGCACTACACGGAGAGCCTGAGCGACCTTCTGGCGGCACTGCGTCCCGGTCTGCTCGCGCGACGCCAGCGCCACTTTGAGGAGGAGTCAGAAATCATCGCCTCGGTGCTGCGCGAGGGCAAGCGCGCGGGCCTCTTTGATTTCAGGGACGCGAGGGCGGCAGCGCGCACGCTTCTGACGGCGACGAACGCGCTGCTGCCGTACAGTCTCAGCGCGCGCGAGTTGGGCGAGCGTGGCGACGTAGAAGGCGAGGCTTCGCGCGTGGTGGACTTGATGCTGACGGGACTGCTCATGCGCGTCGATGCTCCGTCGAAGGCGAATGGCAGGAAGGGAGTTTGAGAATGAAGACAAAGAGACTCTTCCTCGCAACCTTGAGACTCTTGCTCGTAACCTTGAGACTCTTGCTCGTAACCGTGTTGGCTCTGCTTCTCATATCGGCTCTGCTTCTCACATCAGCCTTCGGCCAGAGCAGCACCGCAGAGCAGACGCCGCAGACACGTCTGCCGCCGCTCCCCTCCAAAGAAAAGAGCTTCCCGCGCACGCTCGCCCCCATCGTCGAGACGGAGCACGCCTTCGCACAGTATTCGATTGAACACGGGATGAAGGATGCGTTTCTGCATTTCGCCGCGCCCGACGGCGTTCTCATCCGGCGCGTGCCCGTTAACGCAATCGAGGTCTGGCAGAAGACGACGCCAGCGCCGACGGGACTGTTGACGTGGTGGCCCATCTACGCCGATGTGTCTCGCGCGGGCGATTTGGGCTGGACGACGGGCCCATGGGAGTTTCGCGACAAGCCGACCGACGCGAAGCCTTCCGGCAACGGCCACTTCTTCACCGTCTGGCGAAGACAGCCCGACGGCGCATGGAAGTTCGTTCTCGACCTCGGCATCAATCACGACGCGCCCGCGACCGCCGAGACCGTGCTGCAATATCCGCCCACGCTCAGAAAGAACACGCGCACGGCCAGGGCCTTCGCCGATTCGGAAGCCGCACGCAAGTCTCTGCTCGACGCGGAGCATTCACTCTCCGACGATTCGGCGTCGAGCGGTATGACGACGGCGCTCCTCACGCGCGCGGACGAGACGTTGAGGCTATACAGGAATAACACCTTTCCATTAGTCGGCAGAGATGCCGTCAGCAAGACGCTCAAAGCCACGAACGAATTCATCACATGGAAGCCCTTGAAGGCCGACGTGGCTGCCTCCGGCGATTTGGGATACGCCTACGGAACTTATGAGGTGAGAGCAAAGTCAACGGACGAGAAGCCTCCGGAGCAGGGAAACTACGCGCGGGTCTGGAAGCGTCAAGACAACGCCTGGCGCGTCGTCTTCCAGGTGGCGAACCCCGTCCCGCCGCCGAAGCAGTGAAGTGAAAATTTAAAAGTACCGGGGGCGGGACTCGAACCCGCACGACCTTACGGCCAACGGATTTTCTTACCACTTCGGCTTTCGCCGCCCGTCGTCGTTGACGGTTTGTGGTCTGGGCGATGCCTTCTCCGTGCGCTCGCCGAGAGCGTTTAGGAGGGAGCCGTCTCGTCTCTACACTTTGCCGTCGAGATTAAATCTCTCCGGCCTTAGCTCGGCGTTGCCATCAGCCTGACTGTTAAGGGTTCGCCGACTTTGACTCCATTCACGCAAGGGTTTCCCGCCTGCGTGCTCAAACAACATAAGTCCGTTGCGTCTACCGATTTCGCCACCCCGGCACTTGGGCTAGGAAGATAGCACGGCGCGCGCCGGGGTTCAAAAGTCTTGGCTCGACGGTCAAACATTGGTGTTGTGGCAGCGGCGGCGACGTGTGTTAAAATGGCCGCAAAGTTGAGAGTGACCCGAGTCGGTCGGCGATTCGGTCGGCGGCGGCCTATGACTGAAGAGAAAGAGATTTTCCACCGGCACATTCAGCGCGCGGGGCTGAAGAGGACGGCGCAGCGCGACACTATCCTCGACGTGTTCCTGCGCACCGAGAAGCACCTTTCGAGCGAAGACCTCTACCATCTCGTCAAAGAGGAAGACCCGAACGTCGGCCACACGACCGTCTATCGCACGCTCAAGCTTCTGGTCGAGGCGGGACTCGCACGCGAGGTGCGCTTCGGCGACGGGCGCACGCGCTACGAGCACAACTACAACCACCCGCATCACGACCACTTGATCTGCACCGAGTGCGGCAAAACCATCGAGTTCTACTCTGCCGAACTGGAAGCTATCCAGGATGCCATCGTCGCCAAGCACAAGTTCAGGCCGACGCAACACTCTCTACGCATCTTCGGCGTCTGCGCCCAATGCCAGCGCAACAAGAGCTTTAACCCCGACGAGTCCGCCGCCGAGCCGCGCATACGCTTCGCCTCCGCGCCCAATACGCAGTAGACAGTAGGCAGTAGACAGTAGACAGTAGCGCTCCGCGTTATGCCAGTTGACGATTACTCGTCGGCGGGCGACGGAAGATATTCTTCTGCTGACTGCTGACTACTGCCTACTGCCTACTGCCTACTGTCTACTGTCTACTGCTTTTGCCTTTCCCTTCCGAGTGATGTACTTTTCACCTGTCTTCCCCGTAACAACTGAGTGGAGCCGCCGAGCGCGAGGAGTCGTATGAGCGTCAACGTCGAGTGGAAAACCGTTGGTGAAGGGCGCACAGGTCTGGTCGCCGAAGGGACGTATCTCTGGGACGCGGCCAAGCGCCTGGGCGTGCATCTACCCGTGGAGTGCGGTGGGCGCGGTGAGTGTGATACCTGCGCCGTCGTCGTCGAGCAGGGCGCGACGCTGCTTTCGGGTCTGACGGATGCCGAGCGCAAGCTCCTCAGCCCCGAGCGACTCGCAGAGGGCGAAAGGCTCGCATGTCAGGCAAAGATCGAACGCGGGGGCGACCTCGTGCTGCGCCCCGTCGCCGTCACCGTGCGCGCGGAGACGACCGAAGAGACGGCCAAAGATTTCCGCGAAGAGTTCAAGCGGATGTCGCTTCGCAAGAAGCTCGCGACGCTCGCGGGGCTTGAAGCCGACATGGCGTACGAGACGCTGGTGCGTGCCGTCGATCTCCCCTTCGACATCTTCGGCAAGGGCTTAGACCTGCTCGCGGGCCGTGGCCGCAAACTCTCGCAGGCCGAGCGTGCGCGCAAACGTCCGGTCGAGCACAACCCCTCTCCACAGCCGACCCCCAAGCCGACAGATGACAAAGGCACGGACGAGATCGCCGGTTGAGCCGCCGCTCCGTCTGACGCTCGACCTGCCGACGCGCGTCCGGCGTCTCCGACGCTTTCGGCGCGCTCCGCCCTTTGAAGAATTGCGGCAAACCCGTGTGCGGTAAAATCCAGATACAAAGTCCACGCACGCCGGAAGGCACATCGGAACGGCCCGTGCCGAGGCAGGCGCAGACCACGTCCACATCGTTGAATGCCGCGCGAGGCTCCCGTACCTCTGCCGCGCGAGGCTCGCTTGTCGCCATCCTTCTTTCCGTAATACTGCTTGCATCTGCCGCAGCCACGGCGTCGGCGCAGACTGAGAAAGATGATAAGAAGCCCGCGCTCACCGTTCAGCCCATCGGGGTCACGCCCTTCAGCGGCGAGCGTGCTTACGAACACATTAAGCGACTTGTTGAGTTGGGCCCTCGACCGGCAGGCTCGAAGGCTCTCGCCCTCTCACGCCGATACATACTCGATCAACTACCGCACGGCGCAAAGAAGGACGAGTGGGACGAGCAGACGCCCCTGGGCAAAGTGAAGATGGTGAACATCATCTCCGAGGTGCGCGGCGAGACGGAGGACACAATCGTCCTCGCCAGCCATTACGACACAAAGCTCTTCAAGGACTTCGCCTTCGTCGGAGCGAACGACGGCGGCTCTTCGACCGGCGTGCTTATCGAGCTTGCGCGCGCGCTCGCGGCTTCCGGCGAGCATAGACATTTCACATACCGCTTTGTCTTCTTCGACGGCGAGGAAGCCTCCTGTCGCGAATGGGACGAGTGCGGACGGCCCGGCGCGCCCGACAACACATACGGCAGCCGTCGCTACGTCGCTCAGTTGCGCGCACACAATCAACTGCGCCACGTGCGCGCGCTCATCCTGCTCGACATGATCGGGTACGAGCGGCTTGAGTTGGGACGCGACAACATGAGCACGCCGTGGCTGGTGGACGTTCTGTGGAAGGCTGCGCGCGAGACCGGATACGCGAAGCAGTTCGTCGAGCGCGAGGAGGGCGTCGGCGGCGACGACCACGAGCCATTTCTTCTGGCGGGCGTGCCCTCGGTCGATCTCATACAGCTCAGCACGTACCCGCACTGGCACACGCCTGAAGACACGCTCGACAAGATAGCGCCCTTCAGTCTCAAAGCTGTGGGCGATGTCGTACTCGCAAGTCTGCCGCGCGTCGAAGAGAAGTTGAAGGAAGGAGCGCGAACGACAGGGGCCCGTGGGCAGAAAGTTGAGAGCCAGCCCACGGGCCCCTGACGCCCGACGCTTTGGAGGTTTTCGGAATGCTTAAAGCACCTGACATTTTAGTCCCGGTGGATTTCTCGCAGACCTCTATGAACGCCGTGCGAGTCGCGCTCGGCATCGCCGCGCCGGGCGGCGACCTGACGCTACTGCACGTCATCGACAAGGATTTTATCGAGGACGCAGTGGCCGCGGGGATGGGTTCGACCGACGACATCACCGCGCGCATGCGCCAGCAGGCGGAGTCGAACTTCGCGAGCACGCTCGAAGGTCTCGACACGGGCGACGTGGAGATCGAACGCATGATCGTGGTCGGCAGCCCTTTCGTCGAGATTCTCAAGATCGCACGCGACCTCGACCTGCCGATGATCGTCATGGGCGTGCGCGGACGCTCGACACAACCCGAGGAACTACTCTTCGGCTCGACCGCCGAGAAGGTTCTGCGCGGCACACGCGTGCCCGTGCTCTGCGTCCCGTTCTGAGAGAATGGGAACAGCGGCTTCCCATCGCACTGCATCACCTTTCTTTCATCTTGAGTATGATGTTGATTGAAATTCACCGCAGAGGCG
>JAVRON010000027.1:0-18798 GCA_032162705.1 Acidobacteriota bacterium | reverse complement strand
TCATCGTCAAGAAGTAAGACTCCGCACAACGTGGATAAGGAGACGCGTCAATCATGGCGCGTCTCTCTTTTTTGTCTTCGCCCCCGGTTTGTCTTCGCGCTCCGTTTGTCTTCGCGCGGAAGTCTGTTAGCCTTGCGATGGGTCGCTACTCTGCTTGCATAGATGAACGAACAGCTAATCGGCGAGGTGTTGGAGGAGCTTGAGCCGTCGCTCGTCGGTCGGCGCTGGGGCAAAGTCTTTCAGCTTTCCGGCACATCAATCGCGGTAGACTTCCGAACCGGAGACGGACGCTACCTTCTCCTCTCAGCCGAGCCGGGTCGCCCGCGCCTGCACATGTTCGCGCGCACCGTTCGCGAGCTTGAGAAGGCTTCACACACGCCGTCGCAGTTCGCGCTCGTCTTACGTAAGACGCTCGGCGGCGCGACGCTCCGCTCGCTTACGAAGGACGAGGGCGAGCGCGTCGTGCGCTTCACATTCTCGGTTCCCGACGCCGTCGGAGACGTGCGCGCGGCGACGCTCGTCTCGCAACTTACCGGACGCACTTCAAACCTCTTCCTTCTCGACGAACAGGGACGCATCGTCGATTCCCTTCGCCCTTCGCGCGGCGAGGGACAGGTCGAGGGCGACATCTACGGCCCGCCGCGTACGCAAAGTGCGACTGTCTCTCTTGAAGGCAAGGCGGCTGCTCCGCGTAAAGCCACGGACATTCCGCACAGAGCCACGGCCATTCCACGCGAAGGCTTCGGTTCCCTCTCCGATGCGCTCGACGACTATTACCGGCGGCTCGAAGCGGCTCGCGCTTTCGACACACGCGCGGCGGCTGCTGCTGCACGCCTACGCCAACAGAATTCCACTCTGCTGAAGCTGCGCGACAATCTCTCACGCGACCTCAGAGCGCACGGCGACGCCGATGAGCACAAGCGCGCGGGCGATCTTCTGCTCGCCAACATCGGCACTGCCGAGCGTCGCGGAAGCATTGTCCGCCTGAAGGACTTCTACGCCGAAGGCACGCCCACCGTCGAGCTTGAGATTGACGAGAACAGGACTTTGCAGGATGAGGCTGGTCGCAGGTTCGCCCGCTACACCAAGGCCAAGCGTGCGGCGCGCGAGATTTCGGATCGGCTCGAAAAGATCGAACCGGAACTCGACGCGCTCGAAGACAGGCGCGCGGAGTTGGAGCGAATCATCACCTCCCGCGACGAAGCAGCGCTCGCGGCCTTTGACGGCGAGGGCGCTACCGCGAGCCGTACAAAAGAGAGCGCGCGCGCGAAGACATCGAAGGCAAAGGGGTCGAAGAAAGGTGAGGTGGATAAGGGCCGTACCCTTCGCCGTTACCGCTCGTCCGATGGATACGAAATCATCGTCGGGCGCGGCGCGCGTGAGAACGACCAACTGACTTTCCGCGTCGCGCGCTCATACGACACGTGGCTGCACGCCGCCGACTATCCCGGCTCGCACGTCGTCGTCCGCGCACGCGGTCGCGAAGAGCCTGTACCGCACCGCACCGTCGTCGAAGCCGCACAGCTCGCCGCTCACTTCAGCCAGGCACGCAAGGACTCGAAGGTCGCCGTCAACTACACGCAGCGCAAGTTCGTCTCCAAGCCCAAAGGAGCCGCGCCCGGCCTCGTCTATCTTTCATCTTTTCGCACGCTCCTCGTCGAACCCGGCGAAAAGTTGGAGCGACTCTGAAAAAGGTTTATTTCACGTGTCACTTGAGTGTTGAGTGAGATGAATTTAACCACAGAGACACAGAGAGCACGGAGATGGCATAGAGGGATTCAACTCTCTGTGCTCCCTCTGCGTCCTCTGTGTCTCTGTAGTGAATCGCCTGAGTCTCTACATTCAAGTGACACGTGATGTAGAGCAACTTTGGAACTGGCGAATCCCGCGAATCTGTTCTTCACATCGCCTACGTATTTCCACTCCGGCTTTGCAAATGGCGCACACTTTCGCGACGCCGCGCGGTTAATATGGAAGAATCTTTTTGAGGAGTTCGGGGCAAAAATTTCATGAGTAGCAATCTTATCGAGGCGGTCGGACAAGGGGCGGCGAGTGTCTTGGACGGGTTGGCGGACGTGGTCGTGGGGCCGCCTTCGACGTTGCGTGATGGGACGGAGCATGCCGGCGTCGAGTTGCCGCGTGACCTTTACGCGCACGCTTCGGCGCAGACCGAGTGGTGGTACTATACGGGACACATGCAGACCGATTCGGGTCGCCGCTTCGGCTTCGAGATGGTCTTCTTCCAGCGGCGCACAGACCTCGACCGCTTTGGCGTCGTGCCGTTGCGTCTCATCGGCAATCCGCTCTACCTAGCACACTTCGCCGTTACGGACGAGTCGCGCGGCCTCTTCCGCTATGAGCATCGCAAGAGCGCCAACGGACTCTTCGACCCGACTGCACGCGCCGACAAGCGCCGCCTTTATCTGCGGCTCGGCGACTGGACGGTGCGCGAGGCACATGGCCTGCACCTTCTGCGCGCCACGCTCGGCGACGACTTCGTCTTCGAGGCCGCGCTCCGTCCCGCGAAGCCCGCCGCGCTCAACGGACACGAAGGCCGCGGCGTCAGTTTCAAAGACCACGGCGAAGCGTCGCGTTACTTCTCCTACACGCGCATGGAGACGGAAGGCGACGTGACGTGGCACGGCGTGACCGAGCACTTCCGCGGCTCGGCCTGGATGGACAGAGAGTTCGGCACGTGGGCGACGACCGAGAACCAGAAGGGCTGGGACTGGTTCAGCCTCCAGTTCTCCGATAACACAGAGCTGATGGTCTATCACATACGCGACGCAGCGGGCCGACCGTCATCTTTCTCCAGCGGCGCTTTCATCAACGCCGAAGGCAACCGCACGCACCTCACCCACGAAGACTTCCAGCTCGACACAACCGGAAACTGGCTCAGCCCGCACACGGGCGCTACTTATCCGAGCGGCTGGCGTTTGCGTGTGCCGCGCGCGGGCGTTGACGTGACGGTCACGCCCGTCCTCAAGGATCAGGAGTTAGACACGCGCGGCACGACGATGATCGTCTACTGGGAGGGCGCGTGCGAAGTCGAAGGCTGGCGCGGCGGGGAAGAAGTTGAAGGGCGCGCGTACGTCGAACTGGTCGGCTACGACCGCTCGCACGAGTCGCCCTCGCTCGTCACATTCCTCTTCGGCTCCGCGCTCGACCGACGCTGGCGTAGCATCTTTGGCTAGAGACTAGAAGCTAGAGGCTAGAGGCTAGTTAAGGAGTATTCCTCTTAACTAGCTTCTAGCCTCTAGCCTCTAGCTTCTAGCCTCTAGCTTCTAGCCTCTAGTCTCTAGCTTCTAGCTTCTAGCTTCTACTTTTACCTTTCGCCCTAGTTGTTTTAGCATGGACGCATGAGCGCCACTGAGAAGAATAAGCAGAGAAGTTCCGAAGAGCTGTTCGCACGTGCGGTTGAGGTGATGCCGGGCGGTGTGAACTCGCCGGTGCGCGCGTTCCGCGGCGTCGGCGGCACGCCACGCTTCATCGCGAGCGCGCGGGGCGCGACGATGACCGATGTTGACGGTCGAACATATATCGACTACGTCAGCTCGTGGGGGGCCATGATTCTCGGTCATGCCGCGCCGGAGGTGATCGACGCGCTCCGCGAGGCGCTCGGGCGCGGCACGAGCTACGGTGCGCCGACCGAGCTTGAAGTCGAGATGGCTTTGGAGATCATCGACGCCGTCCCTTCAATCGAGATGGTGCGGATGGTCAACAGCGGGACTGAGGCGACGATGTCCGCGCTCCGCCTCGCGCGCGGCTTCACGGGGCGCGACAGAATCGTCAAGTTCGAGGGCTGCTATCACGGCCACGGCGACAGCCTCTTAGTCAAAGCAGGCTCGGGCGTGGCGACTCTGGGACTTCCGGACAGCCCCGGCGTCACCGCCTCGGTCGCACAGAACACGCTCACCGCGCCCTTCAACGACACAACGGCGTTAGAGCAAATATTCGACGAGCACGGCGCTTCGATTGCGGCGGTCATCGTCGAGCCGGTCGTCGGCAACATGGGCTGCGTGCCGCCGCGCGAAGGCTACCTGCAAGCCCTGAGCGACATCACGCGGCGACATGGCGCTCTGCTCATTCTCGACGAAGTGATGACCGGCTTTCGGCTGGCACGCGGCGGCGCGCAGGAGTTGTATGGCGTCAAGCCGGACTTGACCACGCTCGGCAAGATCATCGGCGGCGGCCTGCCCGTCGGCGCATACGGCGGGCGACGCGAAGTGATGGAGCAGGTCGCGCCCGCGGGCCCCGTCTATCAAGCGGGCACGCTCTCCGGCAATCCACTCGCGATGACGGCGGGACTGACGACGCTGCGACGCCTGCGCGACGGCTCGATTTACGAACGTCTCGAAGAGGCGGGGCGGCGTCTCTGCGAAGGTCTCGCGGAGTCGGCGCGCGAGGCCGGAGTCGCGACCGTCACTAATCGCGTCGGCTCGATGTTCACGACCTTCTTCACCGACGCGGATGTCACTGACTGGCCTTCCGCCGCAAAGTCCGACCGCGAACGTTACGGCAGATTCTTTCACGCGATGCTCGAAGAGGGCGTCTATCTCGCGCCGTCGCAGTTCGAGGCCGCCTTCATCGGCGTCGCACACACGGATGAGTTGATAGACCGTACAATCGAGGCCGCGCGCCGCGCTTTTCGTGTCTTATGATCGTGTTGATTAACGGTTCGTTCGGGGTTGGTAAAACAACGGTGGCCCGCCTTCTGCGCGACACACTTCGGGGCAGCGCCGTTTACGACCCGGAATGGGCCGGGTTAGCTTTGAGGCACTTAGAGAAGTTAATCAGATTGAAGGGAGCGGGGACAGACGACTTTCAGGACATCGACTTGTGGAGGAGAGCCGCAGTCGGCGGCACACGTCTGTTTCGTCTACTCGCCAAAGGCCCGGTCATAGTCCCGATGACTTTCAGCCGCCGCGAGTATTTCGACGAGGTCGTCGCCGGACTCAGTCGTTTAGACCCTAACCTCCGCGTGTTCTGTTTAAAGGCCAGTCTGCCGACCGTGAAGAAACGCCTGTTGGAACGCGGGGAGAAAATCGAGGGGCCCGGTTCGGGGTGGATTGCGCGCCGGATAAACGAGTGCGCGGACGCACATCGCGACCCACATTTCGGTGAGCCTGTCGAGACGGAAGTCCGCACCGCCCTTGAGGTCGCCCAAGACATCTTTGAGAGGTTACATAATTCGGAGCGACTTCCCTCGCCTATGGAGTAACTACAATGATTAAGCTCAGGCAGCTTCGTTGCTCGTTCTGTCGGAAGAACGAGTCGCAAGTCTTAAAGCTGGTCGCCGGCCCGCGCGTTTACATCTGTGATGAGTGCGTCGCGATTGCCGGTCGGATGATGGAAGATGACACGCATGATGATAGCCAGCCGCCAAGGGCCGCTTCATCCGTCTGGCGTAAGCTGTTGGCGCGCGCACGGCAGCTTTTGCACGGCGGCGGTGCGCGTCGCGTCGGCTCCCACGGCGTGTTGGGTTAAAAAGCTCTTGGCTGCATCGGACGAGTGACTTTCATTCCTGAAGAGTTCGCGCGCGCCATCATCGACCAGCACGGCGAAGCGGGGAGGCTCTGGCTGCGCCGTCTGCCCGCGCTCGTCGAGCAGTGCGCCGCGCGCTGGTCTTTGAAGGTCGGGCCGCCCTTCGTCCCGCTCTCTTACAATTACGCAGCGACGGCGGAAGGCGCGGGTGGCGAGAGGTTTGTGCTGAAGATCGGCGTGCCCGTCGCCGAACTCATGTCGGAGATCGAGGCGCTCCGTATGATGGAAGGCAGGGGCGCTGTCCGACTCTTCGACGCGGACGCGGAGGCGGGCGCGCTTCTGCTTGAGCGGCTTGAACCCGGCACGCAGCTCGTCGCCCTCTGCGAAGTGGACGACGCGAGAGCAACGTCCGCCGCCGCGTCCGTCATGCGAAAGTTGTGGCATCCCGTCCCGACAAAACATTCCTTCCCGTCCGTCGCCGACTGGGGCCGGGGCTTCCAAAGAATGCGTGAGCGGTTCGGCGGCGGCAACGGGCCCTTCCCTCGTAAATTGGTGGACGAAGCCGAGTCGCTCTTCGCCGAACTTCTCTCGACGGCGGCGGAGCCTGTGCTTCTGCACGGAGACCTGCATCACGGAAACATCCTCGCTGCCACGCGCGTGCCCTGGCTCGCCATCGACCCGAAGGGACTCGTCGGCGAACCCGCATACGAAGTCGGCGCGCTGCTACGAAATCCCTTGCCGCAGCTTCTCGACTGGCCTGAGCCGGTACGCGTCTCCGAGCGACGCATCGCACAGTTGGCGGACGAGTTGGGATTCGACAAGGCACGCATACGCGGCTGGGGCTTGGCGCAGGCCGTGCTCGCCGGTTGGTGGTCTATCGAAGACACAGGCAAAGGCGGCGAGTTCGGCATCGCCGCCGCAGAGATTCTTTCCTCAACTTAATTGATTCTCAGTTGTGCGTGAAGTATCCGACTTAGCTCCCATCAATCTCTTCACACGGCTTCGGGCGAGAGCGGGAGTTCGATGGTGAAGCTCGTGCCTTGGCCCGGCTTGCTCTCGGCGCGAATCGTGCCGCCGTGCTGCTCGATAATCTGCTTGGCGATGGCGAGGCCAAGCCCCGTTCCCTTCCTCTTGGTCGTGAAGAACGGCTCGAAGATGCGCGCGCGCGTCGGCTCGTCCATCCCCTGACCGCGGTCTGTGATGCGTATGCGCGCGGCGGGCACTTGCTTACCTTTCTCCCCGTTGCGCCGCACGCCGGAGGCGACGTTGATGCGCTCGGTCGAGATGGTGACGGTGCTCTCGGCGGGCCCGGCGTCCACGGCGTTGGCGAGCAGGTTGACGAAGACTTGCCGTAGCCCGTCCTCGTCCCAGTGGCCGCGTACAGGCTCGGGCTGAAAGAGTCTCTCGACGGGCGTGCGCTTCTCCTGAAGCTTGTCTGCGACGAGGTCGAGGCTTTCGTTGAGCAGCTCGGCGAGGTCAACCTCGTCGAGCGTCAACTGGCGGCGACGCGAGAACTGCGTCACGTCGATAGTAAGCTTTGAGAGATGTTCGATGCCGCGCTCGACGAGGTCGATGGTGTTGAGGGTCTCGCGGTCGCGCGTCATGTCGCGCAGCATCGCCACGCCGAGGCGGATGCTTCCCAGAGGATTCTTGATTTCATGCGCGACCTGCGCCGCGGCCTGCCCGACCGCTGCCAGCGCCTCCTGTCTACGCAACTCCTGCTCGCTCTCCGCCGCTTCGGTCGCGTCAACGAGCGTGAGGAGTTGCCCCGTCTCGCCGTCGATTTCAAGCGGCGAAGAGTAGACATCGAAGGCGTACGCCTTTCCGTCGCCTTCGGCAGGGAGTGGGAAGCGCCCGCGATAGGCCGTGTGCAGGACTCGCGTCGAGGTGGCCGCCGATAGCAGCTTCAACCCTTCGGGCGTCGTGAACTTGTCGTGGATCGAGACTCCGACTGTCGCACCGTTGAAGACTTCAAAGAAGGCCGCGTTGGCCGAGCGTATGCGGTCTTTGCGGTCGATGGCGGCGACGGCGCTCGGCATGCCTTCGAGCATCTGCGTACTGAACTGCCGCTCGCGCTGCAACTCGGCGAAGCTGCGCCGCATCTGCCGGAAGCGCCGCCAGACTTCGAGAAACGTGGCCGTCGCAACGAGCAGACCCGTCAGAGCCGCCAGCCACATCAAGACCCTTATTCCCCCCTGCGCACGCTTGAGAGTTTCAAACCGTTGCTCGTCGAGATTGAGTCGATCCTCCGCCACGTCCGCCATCAGCGAGCGCAGCTTCTCGTCGATATCGCGGCTGGTCGCGAACCCCTTGAGCGAGTATTCGCGGGAGTCTTTGGTAATCTCGTCGTACTCGGCGAGGCGCTGGCGCACGTCCTGCTTCTTCGCTTCGTCGCGCAGCGGCAGTTGATCGAACTCCGTCACAAGCGCCTCGAATGCGCCCCGCTCGTTACGCAGACGCAGGTCGCTCGGCGGCAGCATCACGCCGCCCGTCCCCGCCTCTATGCGCCCGCGGATGCGCGCCTCCGTGTCGAGACGGCTCAGCGCGAGGCGCAGGTTGAGCAAAGTGTTCGACATCGTGGAGAGCTTGCGCTCATCTTCCTTCCCGCTGAAACTGATGTCGTGAACTTTACTCGCGCTCAAAAGCCCGAGACCGAAGACGAGTCCGACGAGCAACACGAAGCCGACGCACAGCGGCACGAGCGTCTGCCATAGCGAGTCGTAAGGCCCGCCCGCGATGGCCTTGCCGAGCTTCGACAGGCGCGGGGCCTCATGGCCGCCCTCTTCATCAGGTCGGCTGTAAACGACGCGCCCTTCGTCTTTCTTCTCATCCATAAAAATCGGCAACAGGTGAAGAGCCGTGACGGGTGACAGGAAAGAGCAAGCAATTACTCGTCACTCATCACTCGTCACTTGTCACTTGTCACTACTTCTTCACGTCCATCCAGTTGTCGCCTGTGCCTGACTCGACTTCGAGCGGCACGGCAAGCTCGACAGCCGACTCCATCTCGCGCTTGAGGATTGCGGCGACCTGTGCGGCCTCCTTCTTCGGAGCCTCGATCAAAAGCTCGTCGTGAACCTGCATGACCGTCTGTGCTTTCAGTCCAGCCGAGCGTAGCGCTTCGTCCACTTTGAGCATGGCGATCTTGACGATGTCGCTGGCCGAGCCTTGAATCGGCATGTTGATAGCCTCGCGCTCGGCGCGCGCGCGTATGTTGCCGTTGCGGTCGTTGATGGTGGGCACGGGGCGAATGCGGCCATAGATGGAACGGACAACGCCGGTCTCGCGTGCCTTCTCCGGAACCTCCTCCATAAAGCGGCGGACGCCCGCGTAGGTCTTGTAGTAATCGTCGATGACCTGCCGCGCCTCCTTGCGCGAGATGCCGACGCGCTGCGACAGGCCGAACGGCTCGACGGCGTAGGCGATGGCGAAGTTGACGATCTTGGCGAAGCGGCGCTTCTCCTTCAACTCCTCCTTCGTCTTCGCGCCGAAGACGAGCCGGGCCGTGCGCTCGTGTATATCCTCGCCCTTCTGGAAGGCGTCGAGCATCTGCTCATCATGCGTGACGTGCGCGAGCAGGCGCAGCTCCAACTGCGAGTAGTCGGCTGCGACAAAGACGTTCCCCTCATCGGGAATGAAGGCGCGGCGGATGCGCCTTCCGAGTTCGGTGCGGATGGGTATGTTTTGCAGATTCGGCTCGGAGCTTGAAAGCCTGCCCGTCGCCGTCACGGTCTGATTGAGTTGACTGTGGATGCGCCCATCGGGCCCGACCAGCGCGGGCAGAGCGTCGGTGTAGGTCGCCTTCAGCTTGTCCAACTCGCGGAACTCGATGAGCAGGCGCGGCAGCTCGTAGCCTTGCGCGGCCAGCTCGTCCAGAACGGCGCGGCTCGTCGAGACCTGTCCCGTCGCGGTCTTGCGTCCGGTGCTGATGTTCAGCTCTTCCAAGACCTCTCCGACCTGCTTCGGCGAGTTGATCTTGAACTCACGACCGGCGACTTTGTAAATCTGCCCGGTCAACTTCTCAAGCTCCGCGCCGAAGAGCGCGGACAGCTCGCCCAGCACGGACGTATCGACGCGCAAGCCCGCGCGCTCGATGCGGTAGAGCAAAGACGCTATCGGCAGCTCGATCTCGTTGTAGATGGATTCGAGTCCCTGTTCGAGTATGCGCCCGTGGAGCACGTCGGCGACCTGCGCCGTTAAGTCCGCGGCTTCGGCTGTGCGCCAGTGCTCCGCCGTCCAGCCTTCGCCGGGCGTCTCCGACCAGCCCTCCTCGACGTTCAGAGCCTCGCGCGCGAGGTCGCCCAAGTCGTAGCGACTGCGGACGGGGTCGAGCAGGTATGCCGCCAGCAGCGTGTCGTCCGTCACGCCCTCGACTTCGATGCCGACGGTCGCAAACAGCGCCACGGCGCGCTTCAGGTCGTGGACTGACTTCGAGAGCAGACCGTTTGACAGAACGTCTCTCAACATCGAGACGGCTGCCCCCGGCCCGCCCTCGAACTCATCGAAGTTGATGAAGTGCGCCGTGTTCGGCGCGTATGAGATGGCAAGCCCCGTCGGCGGCTCCTGCTCCTCTCTCACGGAGACCTGTTGACCAGCGCCCGCGGGCGTCGAGTCCGAGAGAGCGAACGCCCAGTGCTCCACGTCCCAGAGCTTGCGCGTGAGCGCCTCAAGCTCGGAGACCTTCTGTACCTGCATGTAAATTTTTGCCGCCGCGCCCGTATCGGTCTCCGAAGCGGCGTCTGCAAACTCACGTGTGAGGCTCTGAAATTCCAGTTCACGGAAGAGCTTGTAGGCCGCCGCGCGGTCGGGCGTCTTACATCTCAGGCGTTCGAGGTCGAGCTTGATGTTGACATCAGTCCTGATCGTCGCAAGGTCTTTTGACTGGAGTATCAGCTCGCGGTTGTCGCGCAGAGACTCACGGTAGGTCTTGTGTTTGACCTCTTCCCAATGTTCGAGCGCTCGCTCGATTGAGCCGAACTGTTTGACGATTGCAACAGCGCCCTTCGCACCGATGCCGGGCGCGCCGGGGATGTTATCGACCGCGTCACCCATCAATCCCAGAAGGTCTACGATCTGCGCGGACGGGACGCCGAACTTATTTTCAACCCAAGCTTCATCGCACCACTCGACGGGCGGCACAGGCTCTTTGCGCTTCACGTTCTGCGAGTTGTTACGCATGCAGACGACCCACGGGTCACGTACGAGCTGCGTCATGTCTTTATCGTTCGAGACGATGACGGCCTGCAAGCCCGCTTCGGCAGCCTGCACGGCGAGCGTGCCGATCACGTCGTCGGCCTCGAAGCCGGGGACGTTCAAGATCGGTATGTTGAAGGCCTCGCAGACGCGAATGATGTAAGGAATCTGCGACTCAAGCTCCTCGGGTGGTGCGACGCGGTTCGCCTTGTAGCCGACGTTCATCTCGTGCCGGAACGTCGGGACGCCCGACTCGAAGACCGCCGCGATGTAATGCGGACGCTCGTCGGCGAGCAGCTTGCGGAGCATACTCGTAAAGACGAAGACGGCCTGCGTCACCTGCCCGCGGCTGTTCGTCAGAGGCTCCACGCGCCCACCCATCGGCGCAAAGAACGCGCGAAAGATATGCGAGAACGAGTCGATGAGAAAGACCCGCTCGGTCGGCTCTTTCGGTGTGGCTGCTTTTTTCGACGGCATGTTAGCTTGATGATAGGGAGGCGTTTTCGGGGTGTCAATTAGTGGGCGTGCGTCAGCCGTTCGTGCGCGGCGTGCCGCGTCAATTTTCCATGACTCATTCTTTCGCTTCTCAATTACGTGGTTGTGGCGCATGCGCCGCACGCTGTCGGTTGAGTGTCGCCCGCCCGCCACAGATTAAACCTTCAAGCCATTAAGGCCGCGGAAAGAGCCGAGACTTTTGACTTTGGGAAGACGGCATGAGCCTTGCCACTTATAGACCCGTTCATTAAATCTCACGCCTCAGCTTAAAGAGGGGCGCGAAAGGGTTCATCCAAACAGCCTTGATAAAACAGACAACCATCGCCGCTCCAATCGAGACGAGTGGGCTTGGGCTTCATACCGCTGTGTCTGTCCGACTGCGGCTTCGCCCCGCGCCGCCCGACACGGGCCACGTCTTCGTCCGCACAGACCTCGACGACTTCGAGATTCCCGCCTCGGTCGAGTGCATCGCACACTGCTCCTACGCGACGACCTTGATGCGTACGGGCGTCATGCTCTCGACCGTTGAGCATCTGCTCGCGGCGCTGCGCGGCCTCGGCGTCGATAACGCATACATCGAGGTTGATAACCTTGAGCTGCCCATCATGGACGGCTCGTCCGACGATTTCGCCGCGATGATTTTGCGCGCGGGCGTGGTCGAGCAACCGGCGGCGCGTCGTGCGCTGCGTGTGCGTAGAGGCGTCGGAATAGAACAGGGAGAGCGCCGCATCTCGGTCGAGCCGCACGAGGGTTGGGAGATCGACTGCATGATCGACTTCCCGCATCCGCTCATCGGCGTCCAGCGCATGAGCTTCGACGTGTTAGATGCCGAAGCCTTCCTCCGCGAGATTTCGCCCGCGCGCACCTTCGGCTTCACCGAAGAGATCGAGGCGCTCCGGCGCGCGAACCTGATTCGCGGCGGCTCGCTCGCGAACGCCATCGTGCTCACGCCCGAAGGCATGCTCAACCAGACGCCGCTCAGGCGCGCGGACGAGTTCGTCCGTCACAAAATCCTCGACATCATCGGCGACCTCGCACTCCTCGGCATCCCTCTGCTCGGTCGCGTGCGCGCCGAGCGCAGCGGCCACCTCCTCCATGCGGCGCTCATGTCGAAGCTGCTCCGCGACGAATCGGCCTGGGAGATCACGGACATGCCCGTCGGCGCGCATCTCGCTGCCGCGAGATAAAGAGTGGCTAGAGGCTAGTAAAGAGAGGCTAGAGGCTAGGGGCTAGGGGCTAGTTAAGACAAGCTGTCCTTAACTAGCCCCTAACCTCTAACCTCTAGCCCCTAGCCCCTAGCCTCTAGCCTCTAGCCTCTAGCCTCTCTTCTACTCCGCCTGCACCAACTCGTAGACGATGTGGAGGCGCAACTCCTTGCCGACGATTTCGTGGTGCACGTCGCTTGCGCGCAGGCGTAGCTCGTTGCCGCGCGTGACGGGGACGCGCGCTCCGAGCTGTTCGGCGCGGAGGATTTCCACGGGGTTGACGCGGCTGTCAATCGCGTCCTGCACAAGCCCCGTGAGGCCGCCGCCCAGAAGCGACGTGGGGACGTTCTTCAGCTTGAGGTCGCGGACGGTCACGCGCGCGTTGAGCATCTGTCGCGCTGCATCGAACTCCAACTGGAAGGCCGTGTCGGCCCAGCCCTCGAAGTTGAGGCAGCCGACGAGCGGCGCATCGTATGAGCCGCGGAAGGCGACCGGCGCAGTGATACGCCCATCGATGAAGCGCACGCCGGTTCGCATGCCCGCCGCCTCGCGCAGAAGCTGTACGTGGCTCGCGCACTTCCCACGTCCGTCCCCGCCCTTCGACAGAGGGAAGCTCAGCGGCTCCGTCTGCGACGCGACCGCGACGAGCAGCGAGTTGAGAAACTCTTCGTTCAAGACGACCACCACCTCGCCCGCAGGACTCACGCGCTCCGCACTCGAACCAGCAACGCCCACCGCGCGAGCATCCAACGGCATCAATGAGCACGTCAGCACGCAGACCAACAAGAACGAATAAGCTTTCATCATCTCACGTCAAGCTCTATCAGAAGACCATTTCAAGCTGAGGCCCGGCAGCTTCAGAGTCCGCTGCGGACGATATCGTGGAGCCGGAGCAGGCCGAGCGAGCGCCCTTCTCCGTCAACCACGGGCAGCACGGCGATCTGGAAGGGACGATTCTCCATCAGTTGCAGCGCGGCGTGCGCGAGCATGTCGGGCGCGACGACGACAGGCTCGCGCGTCATCACGTCCGTGGTGGTCAGTTTCGCAAGGTCTTCGAGCCTTACCCTCTGCAAAGCCCTGCGCACGTCGCCGTCCGTGATGATGCCTGCGAGCCGCCCGCCGTCTTTGAGGACGTTGACGCCGCCCAGGCCACCGCGGCTAATCGCCTGCACGACTTCGAGGAGCGTCGCACCCGTCTCGACGGTCGGATTCTCTTCTCCCCCGTGCATGAGGTCTGAGACTTTGAGCGTGAGCCGCTTGCCCAGACGCCCGCCCGGATGATTGAGCGCGAAGTCTTCGGGCGTCAGGCGCTTCACACTCATCAAGGTCATCGCCAGCGCATCGCAGACGGCAAGCGCGACGGTCGTGCTGGTCGTCGGCGCGAGGTTCAGAGGGCAAGCCTCCTGATCGACCGATGCGTCGAGCACTACGTCCGCGCGCCGCGCCAGCGACGACGCCGTGTTACCCAGAACGGCCAGGACGGGCGCGCGCCTGTGTTGCAGATAGGGGAGCAGCTCAAGCAGCTCCGCCGTCTCGCCGCTGTTGCTGACGACGAGGCATACGTCGTCGCCGCCGACGAGTCCGACGCCGCCGTGCAGCGCGTCCGAAGGGTGCAGGAAGACTGCGGGCGTGCCCGTGCTCGTCAGCGTGGCGGCGGCCTTCTGCGCGATGTGGCCTGACTTGCCGATGCCGAGGGTGACGACCTTGCCACGGCACGCGGCCAGAAGCGAGATGGCGCGCTCGACCTCCGCGGGCGCGAGCCGCGTGGCGGTGCGTGCGACGGCCTCTGCTTCCATGCGGAGCAGTTCGACGACCTGTTGGAAGTGGGGTTCTGTCATCCGTCTTGCCCGAGACTCGCGCAGCAGCGAGAGACGCGGCGGTTCAGGCGACGAGCATACGACGAACCGCCGCCGCCGGACAACCAGCCACCGGAGATTCCCTCGCGTCTATCAAAGAAGCGTCTGAGCAGACCTCTCTTCTTTCTCAAGGAAGAGCATGCGCGGACTTCCCCTTCCTTTCAGGAGCGATTCGGCTCCGGTTCATGCAGCAGATAGACAAGACACCGGCATTAGTCTATATTTCCGCTCTCGTTTACATCAGTCACATTAGCCCGGTAGGGAGAACCCTTTTCATGGCACGCTTCAGCCTGATACCGAAGGAGGAGCAATACTTCGGCCTCTTTCGCCAGATGACCTCGCACATCTACGATGCGGCCACCAAGCTCGCCGAGATGCTGGCCGACAAGCACGGCGACTTTCCCGCACACCTCAAGCGCATCAAGACCATCGAGCATGCCTGCGACGAACTGACGCACTCGATCTCCAAGAAGCTCAACTCGTCTTTCATCACGCCCTTCGACCGCGAGGACATCTACATGCTTTCGGGCGCGCTCGACGACATCGTAGACCTCATGGACGACGCGGCGCGCGCCATGGTCATGTACAACGTCCGCGAATCGACCGACTACGCGCGACAGTTCGGCATCGTCCTCCAGCGCATGGCCGTGGAACTCCACGAGGTGATTTCGGCGCTCGAACGCCCCGCCGGAATCAACCCGCGTCTCGTCGAAATCCACCGTCTTGAGAACGAGGGCGACGACCTCTACCACGAAGCCATCGCAGAGTTGTTCATGGGCACGCCCGACCCGCTCCGTGTCATCCGCTGGAAGGACATCTACGACAAGCTCGAAGCCACCGTTGACCGCTGCGAGCAGGCCGCCAACATCATCGAGACCATCATCATCAAGCACGCATGAAGCAAGTGATAAGTGATGAGTGATAAGTGATAAGAAAGAACCAAGCCGCTCTTTCTTTTTCTGATCACTTATCACTCATCACTTATCACTCCCAAAGCTATGACTGCCACACTGACCTTCGTCGTCGTCATCATCGTCATCGCGCTGATCTTCGACTACAGCAACGGCTTTCACGATGCGGCGAACTCCATCGCGACGGTCGTCTCGACGCGTGTTTTAAGCCCCGGCGTGGCGGTCGTGTGGGCGGCCTTCTTCAACTTCATCGCCTTCGCCATCTACGGCACTCGCGTCGCGAAGGCCATCGGCGACGGCGTCCACATGAACCTCATCGCGCCCGACGACCGCCTGTACGTGCTGCTGGCGGCACTCCTCGGCGCTATCGCCTGGAACATCATCACATGGTATCTGGGGCTGCCGACTTCGAGTTCGCACGCGCTGCTCGGCGGCTATGCGGGCGCGGGCATCGTGGCCTATGGCGGTGTGGCGGGTCTTCTCAAGATGGAGGTGTGGACGAAGGTTCTCATCTTCATCGTGCTCTCGCCGCTCATCGGGTTGACGCTCGGCCTCTTGATGATGGTCGCGGTCTTCTGGATATTCCGCAGGTGGTCGCCGCACCGCGTAGACAAACTGTTCCGGACGGGGCAGCTCTTCTCGGCGGCGGCCTTCTCGCTCGGTCACGGCGGCAACGACGCGCAGAAAACGATGGGCATCATCACGGCGGTGCTTGCGGCGGGCGGCATCCTGTCCTACGGCCCTGACGGGTCGCTGCCCAACATTCCTCTGTGGGTGGTGCTCTCGGCGCACGCAGCCATCGGATTGGGGACGCTCACGGGCGGGTGGAGGATCGTCCGCACGATGGGCACGCGTATCACGAAACTGAAACCCGTGGGCGGGTTCTGCGCCGAGACGGGCGCGGCCCTGACGCTGGCCTATGTGACACTGACGGGCGTGCCGGTTTCGACGACGCACACCATCACGGGCGCTATCGTCGGCGTCGGAGCCACACGCCGCCTCTCGGCCGTCAAGTGGGGTGTGGCGGGACGTATCGTCTGGGCCTGGCTACTCACGATCCCTCTCGCCGGTCTGATGGCCGCGCTCGCTTTTCTGGCCTGCCGCGGCATCGGTCGCATCTTCTAAAGTGCTGTCGGTGGCAACTTCAGACAATTCCTTTTGCGCCGGGGTACGGTCTATGCGAAAATCCCTTTGCGCGCCTGTAGCTCAGTGGATAGAGCACCTGCCTCCGGAGCAGGGGGTCGCAAGTTCGATCCTTGCCAGGCGTATTCTCTTCTCAACTCGCTGATTTTTCGGCAAGCGACGTTTCATCTCGATTCCAACGATCCACCCGAGTTTTCTCACAACTGGCAAACCCCGCCCCGACGGTTTATCATCGCAAGCAACTTGCATTCATCGAAGCATAAAGCAATACGGAGGAGCCATGCGTAGTTTGAACCGTGTCGGCCTCGTGCTGACCATCCTTTTTCTCGCCCTGCCCGCGCCCGCGCCTTACGCGCAGCAGAGGCAGAGCGTCCGCGCGGCGGCAACGACGACGGCACCCGCGCCTTCTTCCTATTTCGTTGCGGAGCGCGCAGCCGCCGAGCGCATTACCGTCGAAGGGATGAAAGAGATTCTCTACTACATCGCCTCGGACGAGATGGCGGGGCGCGATACGCCCTCGCCGGGGCTTGATAAGACGGCGCAGTACATCGCCGACCGCCTGAAGAAACTCAAGCTCAGACCCGCCGGCGACAACGGCTCTTACTTCCAACACATCGCGCTCACACGCACGGAGGTAGACCGCGAGCACTCTTCGGCGCAGTTGGGTGAGCGCACGTTCAAGCTCGGCGAAGACTTCCTGCCCAACGGGCGCGTGAGCGGCGAGGCCGATGCGCCCGTCATCTACGCGGGCCACGGCTGGGTCTTCAAGTCGAAGAACGTCAACGCCTACGAGGGGCTTGATGTGAGAGACAAGATCGTGGTCGTCTCCGGCGACGGGGTAGCACCGCCGAAGGGAATGTCGGTCGCGAACGCGTCCGGTCGGGATTGGGAGAGTCCTATCAGCTACGCCCAGAAGCACGGCGCGAAGGCGCTCATCATTGTTCCGCGCAACTTCGACCGCTACTGGCGCTATGGCGCGGCACGCGTCGGTCGCCCCTACTTCACCGTCCCGCGGCTGGAGAACTTAGCTGCCGACGAGGACGATGATGAGGAAGGGACGGACGCGCCCCCGAAGGGGCTTGTCACCATCATCCCCTCGCGCGCGATGCTCGAAGCACTCTTCGCGGGCGAGCCGTCGGACGCCGCGCATGTGATCGAGGCCGCCGCGTCGGGCGAGCAAGCGAAAGGCTTCGCGCTCTCGCCGTCGAAGCGACTGCATCTCACACTCAAGCTCTCGGTGACGGAAGCGGGCACGCAGAACGTCGTCGCCATACTCGACGGCAAAGACTCAAAACTCAAGCAAGAGTACGTCGCGCTCGGCGCGCATTACGACCACGTCGGCTCTTCGGCAGCGACCGGCTGCCGTCCCGCCGGGAGCGATACGATCTGCAACGGCGCAGACGACGACGGCTCGGGGACGACCGCGCTGCTCACGATGGCGGAGGCTTTTGCGAAGGGGCCGCGCCCACGACGCTCGATACTCTTTGTCTGGCATGCGGGCGAAGAGAAAGGTCTGTGGGGATCGGAATACTTCACGCGCTACCCGACCGTGCCCTTGAAGCAGTTCGCCGCGCAGCTCAACATCGACATGATCGGGCGGAGCAAGAAGGCCGGCGACACCAACCCACTCAACACGATGCTCACCGGGCCCGAAGAGATTTATGTCATCGGTTCGCGGATGATGAGCACGCAGCTCGCAGAGTTGAACGAGACGGTGAACCGAGACTTTCTCAACCTCAAGTTCAACTACCACTACGACGAGCCGAACGACCCCGAGCGACTCTTCTACCGCTCGGATCACTACAACTACGCCAAGCACGGCGTGCCCATCATCTTCTACTTCGACGGCGTCCACGAAGACTACCACCGCCCCGGAGACAGCCCCGACAAGATCGACTACGAGAAGATGCAGAAGGTCGCCCGCACCGTCTTCATTCTCGCCTCGGAGCTTGCCAACGCGACGGCTCGCCCCGTCGTCGACAAGCAGATTCCCGCCGAGCGGATGGATCGTTAAGCGTCCGGAAAACGGGGAAGCCCTCGCCGCTTCCCTCGCCCCGTATTTCGATTTGACCCTTCTTGACATCGACTCTCCGCGCCGTGTAAGTTGTTTTTGTTCTTGGGCCGGTAGCTCAGTTGGTAGAGCAGCTGACTCTTAATCAGCGGGTCACTGGTTCGAGCCCAGTCCGGCTCATCAATGCAATCAACAAAGTAGGGCATCCATGATGGATGCCCTATCTTGTTTTGTGTACTTACGGGTGTGCCAAAGATCAAAGCATTTAACTTTTCATCCAAGGTGCGGCATCTGCACGCGGATGCCCTTTTTATTTTGTACGCCCGCAGTGTGATAAGGATTATAAGTTCCTGCCCAACGCGCCTCTTTTTTATGTTGAGCCACAGCGAGAATGACAGTTAACGCCACAGCGATTATGTCAGTAGCAGTGGCTGATTACGCAACCTGTTTTTTCACCGCCGCGCTTTTCTTGATGAGCCGGGCGATGGCAGGTGATGTGA
>JAVRON010000026.1:0-56705 GCA_032162705.1 Acidobacteriota bacterium | reverse complement strand
GACCGTGCGCGAAAGAATGTCGTGAACGGTGCGGCCTTCGGCGTCGAAGAGCGAATAGAGCAGGCCGAGACCGAGGGTCGCGAGCGAGAGGATATAGAAGAACGCGCGGCGCATGCACTGCCCCGTGGTCGGGACGCTCGCCGTCCCGGCGTCTACGGCGTGGAGTCCGCAGAGCGACATCCCCAGTGTGCGCCCGGCCAGCGCGACCGAGCAGGTTTGATAGAGGAACATCACGAGTGCGACGATCAGCGCCATCGAGCCGGAGACGCGCGGGTCATTCCAGTTGCTGATGGTCAACTCGATAGCGGCTGCGAAGGGCGCGGAAAGGAAGGCGACGGCGATCAGGTCAACGAAGGAGGCGGCCAGTCGCTTCGCGCGTGGGGCGCGGTCATCGTAGGTTGCAATCTCGACCGTCGCGACCTTCGGCAGAAGCTCGATGCCCTGCCGTTCGAGCCAGAACTCGTCGAGCACGCCGCTCAGATGCCGCGGTCGCCGCTCCTCGCTCTCTTCTTCCGCGTTGACTGTGGAGGGCTTGGCTACGGGCTGTGTCGCCGGTTCGGCGACGTGCGAACTTTCAGACTTCTTCAACGCATTGATGGTCGCGGCCTCGGAAGCAGAAACGCTCTGCGCCGAAGTCTTCGACTCTGCCGAAGGCTTCGATGCCGCTGTCTTCGACTCTACGACCGCCGCACTGTGTGCCGCAGGCTCTGCCTTGAGTGTCGTATGTTCTGCCTTTGTGGCCTGCTGCTGCTGCTCCGCCTTTGCGGACTGCTTCGGCTGTACGACGACGAGCGCCGAGGGGCGTTCCGCTTCCGTCTCCGTTCTCTCGGCGCGGCGCGAAGTGCGCTTCGCATGGGCAGCACCCGGCATCTCGTTCCGCTCCGGCATCGCGGGCTGCGTTGCGAGAGCGTGCTCGGAGAGATGCTCCGGCTGCTCCTCGACCACGCGTGCCGCAGCCGTGGCAGCCTGCGCGCGGCCCGAGCCTTGGCGCGTGATGGGCGGCGATTGTCTGTGAGCACGCTCGATGCGGCGCAACGCGGCGGCGACAAGCGGATTCAACTCCGGCTCGTCGGGCGAAGGGACGAGGCCGAGTTGCTTGGCTGCCGATTCCGAAGACTTCGCCGCTGATCCCGAAGACTTGGCCGCCGATTCCGAAGACTTCGCCGAAGCCTTGGCGCGCATGTCGCTGGAAATGGAGAATGACGGCTCGGCGGTGCGACGCTGTGCCTCTACGTCTTCGGGGTCGGCATCGCGTGCGCGGCGCTGCTGGATTTCGCGAAAACGCTCGCTCAACTCCTTCCGCCAGGCGGGGCGGTTGCGGTTGACGCCGGGGAATTCGATCAGCGTCGAGCTGTTCGCGCCTTGCGTGGTTCCGGTCGTGATGTTCGAGTTATCGGTCATAGCGAGAGCGTCGGCCTGCTGCTGTGTGCGATGCGGAGCGTTAAGCTCTTTTGCAATGGCTGCTTCGGGCGAAGCGGCCTGCGCCGGTTCGGAAAAACGACATTGGGGGCATTCGTCGAGTGCTTCCGGGTATTCTTCGTTGCACGCGGCACACTGCATTTATAAAAAGAAGCCTCCAAGCCGTTTGAAAATTCTTCTTCAGAAGGGCGAAGGGCACATGCCTGTAAATCCATGCCCACTGCGGAGTCGCGGCGGATGCTATCAGAAGTTACTTTAAGTCGTCAACCAGAAAATGTACAAGGCGCTGTATTTGAGCCGAAGGGGGATACAACATTTGGGGGCCGGAGGGTAGTCGGGCGGGACAGAGATTGCCGAGCCGGAGAGGGGACGGGCGGTTCTAGGGGCTATCGGACGAGGGTGCCGATGCGGCTCCAGCGTGTGTTGTTGAAGAAGTCGGAGACGATTCCCAGCTTGCTGTTGCTGCGCGGCGCGCTCTCGTCATAAGACCAGATAACGAACATTGCGCGGCCCACGACGAGGTCGCGCGGCACAGTCCCCCAGAAGCGGCTGTCTTTGCTGTTGTCGCGGTTGTCGCCCATCACGAAGTAGTTCCCCTGTGGCACGCTGAAAGGATGGACGACTCCGTTGATGCCTGCCAGAGACGGTTTCGGAGAGTAGTAGACCGTGTAAGGCTCGCCCGTCGTCTGAGGTTTTAGGTCTTTGAGTTCGGCCTGGTCGTTGCCGAGGTTGAGGTCGCGCGCCGTCACGTGGTATTCGGGCAGAGGTTTGCCATCGACGTAGACGGTCGCGCCTTTGACCTCGATGGTCTCGCCGGGTAGTCCGATGACACGCTTGATGAAGAGCGTCTTGTACTGAACGATCTTCTCCGACGGGACGGACTCCGCCGGGTATTTGAAGACGATGATGTCGCCACGGCGTATCTCGCGTTGCGGCAGGAAGGGCATCGTGGGGCCGGGCGCGAAGATGAACTTGTTGATGAGGAAGCGGTCGCCGACGTAGATGGTGTTCTCCATCGAGGCCGAAGGAACCTCCGCTGCCTGCGCGACGAAGGTCATGAAGAAGATCGCCATGACGAGCACGACCGCGCCCGACTCGAAATACTCGCGCAGGAGTCCGCGTGGCGGCCCCGTCGCACGCGGCTTCACGCCCGCACGCGCGGCCTCGCCGGAGACTTTCGATTGTTCCTCTTCCTTTTTCAGAGTCGTCACCACCTCGGATATGCCTTTCGCTCTCGGCAGCGAACTACTGCCCTTTTGTTTACAAACAACTGATATTTGCTAAAGCGGCTGACGACCCGCGAAGCCCGTCTCAAGGTCATGCCACCACTCAAGCTCATCGCCCTCGCCCATCTGCCAGCAGAGAAGGACGACGCGTCCTTCACGCAGCGCAGGGAAATCGATCAGCCCCCGCGCGTAATCTTTGATCTGCACGCCGAGCGTCTCAAGCTGGCCGCAGGATTCCGCAAGCGCCGTCAGCGCGAGGACATAAGCCGAGCCGCCCTCCATGCCGCCACCGCCGTGTGTCGCACCGGCGGCGGCGAGCCGCGCCGACTCCTGCGAGGCAGAGACACGCACGTAAGCACGCTGAACCTTGCGGACAATCTCCCGCACGGTCGGCAGCAACGCGTTCGCATCTTCGACGGTGAAAAGCTTCATAAGAGAGTAATAAATGATAAGTGATAAGTGATGAGAAAGAACCGGAAGGCTCTTACTCTTAACTTGTCACTTATCACTCATCACTTATCACCTTTCTCACTGGTCATCCGTGACGCGGATGAAGTCGGAGCTGTTTGAGAGCCGTTCGTCGTCGTCTTCGTCGCAGTGCTTGGGATCGACCATGAGTTGGGGAATGGACTCGTCAAAATCTTCAGAACGGCGTGCGTCGCGGCCCTCTTCCTCCTCGCCGTTGAGGAGGCCCTGGACGTGCGAGAGTATATCTTCGTCGTCGGGTGGGGGCCCTTGATTGTGGTTGGCGTAGGGGTTCGAGGCGTGCTGCGGCTCGTGGACGTTGTTCTCGTAGTAGCGGTGCGAGTGCGAAGGCTCTTTGCGAACTTTCTCCGCGATGTCGCCGAGGTCGATGAAGTAGTCGGCCACGTCGATGAGCTTCGGCGCGGTGTTCGAGCGGAAGCCCGCGACCTCGACGCGACAGCCCTTGTATGCGACGGCGTTGACGGCGTAGACGAAATCCTCGTCGCCCGAGACCAAGACAGCCGTATCGTAGCGCCCGGCCAGCGAGAGCATATCCACGGCGATCTCCACGTCGAGGTTGGCCTTGCGCGTGCCGTCGTAGAAAGTCTTCAACTCCTTGTGAATGACGCGGAAGCCGTTACGGCGCATCCAGAGCAGGAAGCCCTGCTGGCGCTCCGCACCCACATCGACGCCCGTGTAGAAGAAGGCGCGCAGAAGCCTCCCATCGCCCAGGAGGACGCGCAGGAGCTTGTTATAGTCGATGTCGATGTTGTGGAACCGAGCCGCGTGAAAAAGGTTGTTGCCGTCGATGAAAACCGCCACCCTGCCTCTGTAACCTAACTGCCAGGAGATGTTGTTAGTCGGATCATAATGCATGCGAGAGACACCCCATTCGTGTTTCTGATTCTAGAGATTTCAAACATCAGCTAAGCTGAAACGCCGCACGCCGCGCGTGTAAATTAAAATACAGGACGACAGACACTTTACGTTTGACGCCCGCCCTCACTGGCGGGATTTCGGCGGCGGCAAGTTATTTAACCACGAAATTTGACGGCAGGACAACTTAACTGCCCTGACTCGCCCCGAGCAGGTCGCCCGTCGCGGCATCTACGTAGACGAGAAGCGGCGCATCCGTGCTGCCGACAGAGACCTCCCATGCGATGTGTAGTTCGAGCGTTGCCGGATCGGCGTCGCGGCGGATGGGGAAGACGACGAGCTGGCGTGCGACGCCTGAGTCGGCCTGTGTGACGGTGCGCGTCTGCTGCGTGCCGCCGCGGTCTGTGTAGGTGATAGGGCGGTTGGAGAGCGCGGCGACGGCTTGTTCGGCGGTCAGGGTTTTGGCGACGGTATTGAGCGTGCGTGCGAGTCGCTCGGCTTCGGGGATGGCCGTGCTTGAGAGCTTTACGACGCGCAGGTCTGGTGTGAACGTTACATCGACTACTCCGTAACCGTTCCGCAGAGGGTATGCGAACGGATTCTGCTGATAGAGCGCACGCTTTGCGCCCGTGCCCGCGGCGGGCGCGTCCGAGACGCCGATTAGAGACAACTGCCGCAAGTCTGTGCCGAGCAGCGGCGCGGCGGTCGAGAGGAAACGTCGCAGAGACTCGCGCGTCTCCTCTTCGGACTGAGTCCGCGCGTCTTTGATGACGACCAGCGGCAGACGCGGATAGTCGTGGAGGATGGCGGGCAGACCCTTGAGCGTTTCCGTCACAGGCTCAAGCTCCGGCACGGGGCTTCCAGCGGCGGCCTGCTCGCCGACGACCGTCTTCCAACCGGCAAGCGCGGCGTTGCGTCGCTCGTCGCTCGCGGCGAGGACGGCGAAGCGTGGCGCATCGTTGGCGCGCGGGCGCTCGGAACTCGCCGGGCGTGTCATCGACGCGCACGCGCCGCAGATAACGGCAAGCGCGGGCAAGAGGACTGCGCGCGTGATTCGTCGTACGTAAGTCATGTTTTTGAAATAATCCTTTAGTATGAGGCGGAAGCCCGACCGTCAGGGAGGGCGTCTCAACTTCCGTCAAATGCTACAGCGAAGATTAAACGCCCTCCCTGACGGTCGGGCTTCCACCACGCTCGGTACACCGGAAGGTAAATCTAAACACAAAATACACAAGGGCATTCACAAAGGTATATGCCGACCGGAGCCTTGCCAAAATGATGAAGGGGAAACGTTCGAGAAGGATTATACTCAAGTCGGGAAGGATTATACTCAAGAAAGTGCGGCGGGCAATCGGTTTCATCGTCGCCTGATTACGGAGGAGAACTTGCCGCGCGAAGACGAATTCCCGGCCTTCGATGAACTCGGCGGACTACGGGGCTTGAGCGACGTGACGCGCCCCTTCGCGCCCGAGCAGATGGTCGCGTGCGAAGAGTGCCTGCGCGCCAACGCGCCCACGCGGATGAACTGTCTCTATTGCGGCACGGCGCTCCCCGCCACTGAGCAGAGCGCGGCGCTTCGACGGCCCGTGTTGAAGAAGCTGGAAGAGTGGAAGCAGGGCTTCAACGTCGTCTTGCTCGCGCGTGGCTCCGGCGGTTTGACGCCCGAGGCGAACGAAGAGGCGGCTTCGCTGCTACGTCTCGACGCGGGGCGTTTGAATGAGATGGCAGAGACGGGGCGCGCAATGCCGCTCGCACGCGCAGCAACTTCGGAAGAGGCCGAGCTGATCTTGAAGCGACTGGGCCAGCTCGGCATCGCCGCCGAAGTCTTCACGGACGAGATGCTCGCGCGACAGCCCTTGCGTGTGCGCTCGCTCGACTTTCAGGAGGATGCGCTCGTCTGCCGGACGAGTCTCGAAGCGGAGCCGCACCGCCTACTCTTATCCGAAGTCGCGCTGCTCGTCACGGGCCGGATAGTGACGCGTCGCGTCGAGGTCGAAGAGCGTAAGACCATGATGGGCAGCCGGAACAAGACAATCGAGTCGCGCGAGATTACTGTGGACGAAGCGGTGCTCGACATATACTTTGCGACGGAGGGCGAGGCAGAAGGCTTTCGCATCATGTCCGGCGGCTTCGACTACTCCTGCCTCGGCGAAGGCAAAGCGCTGCTCACCGCCGAGAACTTCAAGGCGCTTGTCGGAGAGTTGCGCCGACGCGCGCCGTCCGCCGTCTTCGATGACGAATACGCGCGCCTTCGCCCGCTGCTCTCGGAAGTGTGGCCGTCCGTCGAGCGCACCGAATCGCTCGGCCTCAAGCGCGAGCGCCCCGGACGCTTCAACACGGAGGCCGCGACGACCTTCAACAATGAGAGACAGTTCACGTGCTATGCGCGCCTGCGTTCCCGTCTCGTGCTGCGCGCGCGCGCGGAGAGTTCATGAAACGCCACGGGGGAAACAGACGGGGCACGGGGCCACGCGCAGGCGGCGTCGAACGCGCGCGCGGCGGCCACGTGCGCGTCGATGAACACACACGCGGGCGCACTGAGAACACACGCCCACGCACCGAGCAACGGCAAGAGAGTGCCGCGCGCCGGTCAGAAAATGACGCGCGCCGGTCAGAGATTAGCGCGCACCGGCAGGAAAATAGCGCGCACCGGGATGAAAGCGGCCTGCATCAACATGAAAGTAGCGCGCACCGGCGAGAGAATAACGCGCACCGACAGGAGAATAGAGCGCACCGACAGGAGAATGACGCGCACCAACGGGAGAATGACGCGCACCGACAGGAAAATAGTACGCGCCGACCAGAGATTAGCCTGCGTCGGTCAGAGATTAAAGCGCACCAACACCAGATTAGTACACGCCAACGTCAGAGTGACATGCACCAACGGGAGATTAGTACGCACCAACGGGAGATTAGCGCGCACACACGCGAGAGCGAGGCAGACACGAGAGAGAAAAGACGGCACACGCGCAAGAGTGAGTCTCCCGGTCAGAGAGTGGCACGCGCTTTTGGCATAGGGGCGGAGGGAGGCGAGCGAGCGCCGCGCGTTCACGCTGCGGGAGATTCGCGCGAGCCGTCGCGTGTGCAGTCCGACGCCGCCAGCGGCGCGCACGTCTTCGGCGTCCAGCCCGTGCTCGAAGCGCTGCGCGCGGGCGCGCGTCCCATCGAGCGCGTCACCGTGGCCGAAGGCGCGCACGAGACGCGTCTGCGTGAGATTCTGGAGATCGCACGCTACGCGGACATTCCCATACGCCGCGTGCCTCGGACTGAGCTGCAACGTCTCGCACAGGGCGCGAACCATCAGGGAGTCGTCGCGACCATCGCCGCGGCGCGTTACACGCCGTCGGACGAACTGCTCGACGCGCTGACGGCGCGCATGGAAACGAGCGAGCCGCCGCTCGCGGTCATCCTCGATGGCGTCGAAGACCCGCGCAACCTCGGCGCGATTATCCGCACGGTCGAGTGCGCGGGCGCGCACGGCGTCTTCGTTCCCGAACGGCGCGCGGCGGGATTGACAGAGACAGTGGCGAAGGCTGCGGCGGGCGCGCTCGAATACGTACCCGTCGCGCGCGTGTCGAACATCGTGCGGCTGGTCGAAGAGTTGAAGGAGCGCGGCGTGTGGACTATCGGCACGGCTTCCGAAGGCCAGACCTCTTACGCGCAGTGGGACTGGACGCAGCCGTGCGCGCTTCTGCTCGGCGGCGAGGGCGAGGGCCTGCGTCGGCTCGTCCGCGAGCGTTGCGACGTGCTCGTGAGCATCCCTCTGCTCGGTAAGATCGAATCGCTCAACGTCTCGGTCGCCGCCGGAATAGTTCTCTACGAAGCCCTCCGCCAGAGAACCGCAAGGCGCGACGAGTCGTACAATGAACGCCAGAGTGATAAGTGATGAGTGATAAGTGATGAGTGATAAGTGATGAGTGATAAGTGATGAGTGATGAGTGATGAGTGATAAGTGATAAGTGATAAGTGTTAATGGTCAGCGATAAGTGATGAATGATGAGAGAAAGCCTCTTATCTCCTTCTCATCACCTATCACTCATCACTTATCACTCCCGAGGAGGTTTGACCAGATGTTCTGTCCCAAGTGCGCGACGCCAAACACGGACGACGCGAAGTTCTGCCGCTCGTGCGGCACCGACATCAGCCTCGTGCCACAGGCCGTGACGGGCCAACTCGCCGAACGGCTTGCCGCCAACGAGGGCTACTCGTACCGTGGACGGCGACGGCGCAACCGTGGCGACAAGGGGCCGCCGAGCATCGAACGCGCGGTCAAGAGTATTTTTATGGGGCTGGCCTTCGTCCTTGTCGCTTTGTCCGTCGCCGTCTTTGCGCCCGCGGGACGGCTCTGGTGGTTCTGGATGCTCATCCCGGCTTTCGGCATGCTCTCCGACGGCGTCTCGACGTACCTCCGTCTGGCGGAAGAGAAGAAGAGACTCGCGCCGCCATCCTATGTTCCCGCGCAGACAGCCGTCCCGCCGCCCCGGCATGCCGCAAACGCACTGCCGCAGCGCAACACGGGCGAGATCGTCCCGCCGCCGAGCGTCACCGAAGGAACCACGCGCCACCTCAGCGTGCCCGCCGAACGCACGCGCGGAGATGTCTGACCACCCCGCCGCGCATACCCGCCGCGTCACGTCGAGACATCCTGAGCGTGTATGTCAGGTCGAGACATCGCCGTGTGTGTCCATGTCACGTCGAGACATCGCGCGTGTGTAACGCCGGAGGGTCTGCACCGGATGAGAGAAACGAACGGAGCACGCGTCTGCGTCCCCGTCTGCGTGCGGCGCGCGGGCGAGCTGCGACAATCAATCGAGAGAGCCGCGGAGGTCGCCGGTATCATCGAGCTTCGTCTCGACTGTCTCGAAGCGGATCAACTCGACGCGGCGCGCGCACAACTCTCCACACTCCTCGGCGCGACGCGTCTGCCCTTCATCATCACCTACCGGCCACAGGAGCAGGGCGGTCGTCTCCCTCTCAGCATGGAGGAGCGCGCAGCCTTCTGGCGCGGCGCTCCACTCTGGCTGCGCGACGTGTTGGGACGAGAACGAGCCTTCGCAGACCTTGAGCTTGACCTTCTGGAGTCGCCACACGCCGCGTCGCTCGGCGAACTCTTTGCGCGCTTCCAGATCATCTGCTCACATCACGACTTTCAACGGACGCCCTCCGACCTTGAACGGATTTTCGAGAGGATGGCGCGGACGCACGCCGACATCCTGAAGATTGCCGTGCATGCCGACTCCATCACGGACTGCGTCGAAGTCATGCGGCTGCTCGAACGCGGGCGGCGCGAGTCGCGTGAGATAATCGCTGTCTCGATGGGCGAAGCCGGACTGCTGACGCGAGTGCTCGCACCGGCCTTCGGAGCATTTCTCACTTATGGCTCGCTTGAACACACGCAGGCGACCGCGCCCGGACAAGTCGCCGCGAGAGACCTGCACGGTCTCTACCGCGTCGATGAGATAAGCACGCGCACGCTCATCACCGGACTCGTCGGCTCGCCCACCCTGCACTCGCTCTCGCCGCACATGCACAACGCGGCGTTTGCTTCACACGGCCTCGACGCCGTGTACTTGCCCTTAGAGGTGGAAGACTTGTCTGCGTTCGTGCGGCGCATGGCCGACCCGCGTTCGCGCGAGTTTGCGTGGAACCTCTGTGGCCTGAGCATCACTGCGCCGCACAAACAGGCGATCATCCCGTACCTCGATTGGGTCGCCCCGAACGTCTCACGCATCGGCGCGGTGAACACGGTCGTCATCACACACGCTGACGGACTCAAAGGATTCAACACGGACGCGGACGCTTCGGTCGTGCCGCTCGCGGGTCTGGTTGAGTTGCGCGGAGCGCGCGTCGCGGTCATCGGCGCGGGCGGCGCGGCGCGTGCTCTGCTTTGGAAACTGGCCGAGCTTGATGCGCGCGCCACGGTCTTCGCGCGAGACGCCGAACGCGGTCGGAAGGTTGCCGCGGAGTTCGCCGCCGACGACGCCCCGCTCGACGGCGCGTACTTCAAAGGCTTCGACGTGGTTATCAACGCGACACCGCTCGGCACACGCGGCACGCGTGAGACTGAGATGCCCGCCGTCGCCGCTCAACTGCGTGGCGCGCGTGTCGCTTACGATCTGGTTTACAATCCATCGGAGACACTCTTCATGCGAGAGGCGCGCGAGGCCGGGTGTCGAACAATCGGCGGACTCGGTATGCTCGTGGCGCAGGCCGAGGAGCAGTTCCGCCTCTGGACAGGAGTCGAACCACCGCCCGGCGTGATGTTGTCGGCAGGGGAAAGAGCAGTTGCTAGAGACTAGAGGCTGGAGGCTAGTTAAAAAATAAGCTTCAACTAGCCTCTAGTCTCTAGCTTCTAGTCTCTAACTAAATGGAACGTTACAGCAGACAGATTCTTTTCGAGGGCATCGGCGAGGACGGACAGCGGCGTCTGCTCGGGTCGCGCGTGCTGGTCGTGGGCTGCGGCGCGCTCGGCTCGTCGCAGGTCGAGATGCTGGCGCGCGCAGGTGTAGGGCGTTTGCGGGTCGTTGACCGCGACTTCGTCGAGGAGTCGAACTTGCAGCGGCAGACGATGTTTGCCGAGCGTGACGCGCGCGAGCGTGCGCCGAAGGCCGTGGCGGCTGTGCGCCGCGTTGCGGAGATTAATTCGGATGTGGAGTGTGAGGCCGTGGTCGCGGACGTGAACGGGTCGAACGTCGAACGGTTCATAGAGGGCTGCGACGTGGTGCTCGACGGGACGGACAACTTCGCGACGCGCTTCCTCTTGAACGATGCGTGCGTGAAGCACGGTGTCGCGTGGGTGTACGGCGCGGCGGTCGGAAGCTACGGCGTGACGTTGACGATACGACCACTGGAGAGCGCGTGCCTGCGCTGCGTCTTCGCGGAAGTCCCCGCCGCGGGGTCGGCTCCGACGTGCGAGACGGCTGGCGTCATCATGCCCATCATCTCGGTCGTCGCTGCGGTGCAAGTGACCGAAGCGCTGAAGCTCCTGACGGGGAGGACGGAGAATCTACACGGCGGGCTGATGCAGTTCGACGTGTGGCGCAACGAGTGGCGACGCATCTCTGTGGGCGAGCGCGCGGCGGATTGCCCCACGTGTGTGCAAGGGCGCTTCGAGACGCTTGAGGCTGAAGGCGGCGATTTGACGACCGTACTGTGCGGGCGCAACGCCGTGCAGGTCTCGCCGCGCGTCTCAGCGCGAATCGATCTGGATGCGCTCGCCGCGCGTCTGAGCGTCGCGGGTGAGGTGAGGTCGAACGCGTACCTCGTGCGCCTGCGTACGGGCGAGTACGAGCTGACCGTCTTCGGGGACGCGCGCGCCATCGTGCGCGGGACGGACGACGCCGGTACGGCGCGCTCGATCTACGCGCGCTACGTCGGGATTTAACGACTCGTGGTTACGGCAAAGTTGTGAGCGGAGTAGGTGGCACTTCACCGCAGAGGCGCGGAGGACGCGGAGGAGGCGCAGAGAGTAGCAAGCCTCTGCGAGTCTCTGTGTCCTCCGCGCCTCTGCGGTGAATCACAACCAGCATAACTCTCAAGACGCGCGGGTAGAGAAGAAGCACGCGCCTATCAATATTGACGGACTCGGTTTCGCGCGCGGGTCTTTCGGGTTATGATTCAAGAGGGTCGGCGTAAAGACCGGTCGGCCCATTTCCTTCTCGCCGGACACGAGAAAGTCTTCCCCATCCGTGCGGTCGAATTTTTGAAAGCGAACCGTTGCACTTAATGACAAACAGACGCACACTCTTTCGCACTCTTCAACTCTTTTTTCTCTCATCCGCGCTTGTTCTTTCAGCCGCCTTGAAAACGCAGGCGGGCGGCCCCGTCGTCTGGGAGACCGACACCCGCGCGGAGATGATGAGCGGCGAGTCGCACGGCATCTCCGTCACAGACACCGGCGCGCTGACGCTCGCTCCGCAGTTCACAAAGGTCTTCGACACCGAGCAGGCTTACGTCTGGTCGAGCGCGGCTGACTCTTCGGGAAACGTCTACCTCGGCACGGGGCACGACGGGCGCATCTACCGCGTCGGCGTGGACGGGCATGGCTCGCTGCTCTACGACGCTGCGGAGCTGGATGTGACGGCGCTCGTCGTCGGACGTGACGGCGCGCTCTACGCGGGCACTTCGCCGGACGGGAAGGTCTATCGCATCACTGCGGACGGGAAGGCGGAGGTCTACTTCGACCCGCCGGACAAATACATCTGGTCGCTGGCGCTGATGAATGACGGCTCGCTCGCGGTCGGCACGGGCGACACGGGCAAGCTCTATCGCGTGCGCGCCGCAGGGGCCAAGCCCGAGGCGTCACTGCTTATCGACACGAACGAGACGCATGTTATCTCGCTTGCTCTTGACCGGCAGGGGAACCTGATCGCGGGCACAGACCCCGGCGGGCTTGTGCTGCGAGTCTCGCCCGAGGGCAAGGCGTTCGCGCTCTTCGATTCGCCTCTGCGCGAGATTCATGCGCTGTCGTTGGCCGCCGACGGCTCGATCTACGCGCTTGCTTTGAGCGACGCGGCAACGGGCCCCCGCGCGGTTTCGACGACGCAGACGACGACGGCCGTGACCACGAGTTCGACGAGCGGGACTGTAACGGGGACGGTGACGAGCGACGACGGCAGCGGCGCGCAGACCGTCTCGTTCGGCGCTCAACCGCAGCCGACCGCGCGCAGCCGCAACGAACTCCAGAACGCGCGCAGCGCAGTCTTCCGTATCATGCCCGACGGCGGCTCGGACGTGCTCTGGAGTTCACAGAACGTGACGGCCTTTTCAGTCGCGGCCTCGCCGCAGGGCGCGAGCGTGCTCATCGGCACGAGCGACAAGGGGCGCATCTACTCGGTCACGGACGACGGGCGCGACACGCTTCTACTCCAGTCGAGCGAAGACCAAATCTCTTCGTTCGTCGTGCGCGGGCGCGACGTGTTCGTGGCATCGTCGAATCAGGGCAAGCTCTTCCGTCTGGGCGGCGAATCGATGGCCGAGGGCAGCTACGAATCGACCGTGCGCGACGCGAAGTTCGTCGCCTCTTGGGGGCGTCTGTGGTGGCGAGGTCGCGGGCAGGTCGAGTTGCAGACGCGCACGGGCAACACGGAGCGGCCCGACATGACCTGGAGCGACTGGAGCGCGTCGTATCGAGACCCTTCCGGCGCGGGCGTCGTCAGCCCGCGCGCACGCTTCGTACAGTGGCGTGCCGTCTTGCGCTCGACGCAGGGCGTGGACGCACGCGTCGAGGATGTGAGTCTTTCGTACCTGCCGCGCAACGTCGCTCCCGAGGTCTTGCAGATTCAAGTCCTCCCCGTCGGCATCGCCCTTCAATCGGCGGTGCAGATGCCGGTTGATCCGAACATCGAGGCTTCGGGAATCGACCCCGCGCTCATCGGCCCGCAGGTGCAGATACCGCCGCGGCGCATGTTCCAGCGCGGAGCAGTTTCGTTGCAGTGGCAGGCCGAAGACCGCAACGGCGATCAGCTCGTCTACACGGTCTACTATCATTCGGTCGGCGAGCAGGGCTTCCACCTGCTCAGGGAGAACATGCGCGACAACTTCTTCTCGATTGACGGCGCGGCGCTCGGCGACGGGCGTTACGTCTTCAAGGTCGTCGCCTCGGACGCGCCCGAAAATTCTCTGGGGCAGGCGCTCACGGGCGAGCGCTTGAGTGAACCCGTGGACGTTGACAGCACGCCGCCCCTGGTGCGCGCCGAGGGCGAGCCGCAGGCCACGGCGGACGGACGCGTGCGCGCTCGCTTCACGGTCGAGGATGCGAGCGGTCGTATCCGGCGCGCGGACGTGTCGGTCGATAGCGGCGAGTGGCGCGCGGTCTTTCCCGAAGACGGTATCGCCGACGGCCCGCGCGAGACCTACTCGATTGAGCTGCCGGTTGCGAGTCCGGGCGAGCACACGATTTCTTTGCGTGTAATTGATGGCAGTGGCAACGTGAGCAGCGCGAGAGTCGTCGTAAGACGTTGAAATCAAGCGGCCATTGATCTCGCGCCGCTTCGTACACGATACGGTGCGAAGCTGTTCGATACCGTGCGAGGCGATTTCGCCGGTCGTAAACATCGCCCGCAAAAGGCTTGGAAGAATGAAGCCAACGAGCGTGGCACTGGCCTTGCAAACTTTGAAAGGCGAGACACGCGCGTCTCTCCTCCTCCCTCCCTTGCGCGAATTACGAAGATAGAGGAGGAGACAGGGAAGAACCATGAAGTTTCTAAAGCAGCTCATCATTACGTTCATCGCTTCATGCGTGCTCGCCGTCGGCGCGTCGGCGTTCGAGCCGCAGAAGGATCAGAAGCCGCCGCCGAAGCCCCCGCAGGAGGTGCCGAAGCCGCCGAAAGAATCCCCTCCGCCGCGCAACAACGACAACAACGGCAATAAGGGTAACAACGACGGAAAGAAGAAACCCTGAAGCCGCTCGTCTAAGACGTTGTCGCGAACGGCCTCTCGCGAAGCCCACAAGCGATATACGACTCGGCGGGCGGTTGGACACAAAGCGGGTTAGGCCGGGCATAGAGACTCAAACGATCAGGCGCGACGGCGGAGGAGTTAACAAACCCCCGAGCGGCGCGCCTGAACTTTTTTACAGGGGGCATAAAAGTGAAAGTCAAAATTATCAGGACGGGTTTGTTGACGCTGATGCTGTGGGGCGCTCTGCTCTCGCCGCTCGTCGGCGAGGCAGACGCGCAGGGAAGGCGCGCGGGCCCTCAGCTCAGAGGGGCGGACGCACGCCTCATCGCGCAGGCCGAACATTACTCGGGCGACCAGTTCAGGTTCGAGACGACGACACCAAACGGCGTGCGCGTCTATGCGGTTAACCGCCCACAGACAGCGGTGCTGCGCGCGATAGACAGCGGGCTTACAGAGCTTTTCTCGGTCGCGCGCCGCCACGGCTATCGCCAGAGGTTGAACTTCGCTGACTATACCGTCTTCATCGCTCGCGCAGACCGGACGCGCGACTCGGCAGGCGCTTACTCGCCGGACATCGCGCTGGGCGCGGCGCAGTACGCAGGCAGCGTCTACGACAAGGGCGGGTACGTCTATGCCGCAGGGATGGTGCTCTCGATGGAGCCGAGCGCTTTCCTGATCGCCGAGCACGAACGCGACTTCGGGCGCATCTCGAACGTCGCACGCTATGAGGGCGAGCACATCATCCTCTACCACAACGACCGAGCACTCTACGAGCGGACTGCCGACCACAGTCGCGGCGGAAGCCATCCCATTTTGCAGTAACGCTAAACGCTGCAACTGACAACAAAGAGGGCCCGCGCGATTCGCCGCGCGGGCCCTCTTCCTTTTCAGCCGTCGCTCATGCAGCCTCTCACTTCATCGTGTTGGCCGAGAGGATGATGACGACGCTCTTATCGGCAATGCTCGTCGTGCCGACGACGACCCTTTCGCCCGCGCGCAAAGAGACAGGGTTTCTGAATCCGATGGTTTCGTAGACGAGCTTCCCAGCTTCGAGCGAGAGCGGGACTTTCATCTCCATGATGAAATCCTCGATCTGGACGCGCTGCTGCCCGCCCGTGCTGTCGAGTGAGATCAAGTGGAAGTTGTAGTTATAGAAGACCGGACTCTTACTCGCGGGCGTGTCGTTCACCAGCTTCAGGTCGGCGACGCCCCGGTTGGAGTTCTCGCTGTGCCCCTCTTTGCTGCGAACGATCTGCGAGCCCATCAGGCTGAAGTTCTTGTAGCCGAGCGTGGACTGAAGCTGTTTGACCACGTCGGCCAACTCCGCCGGGTAGCGATTCGCCGCCGTCTCATCGTTGGAGGCGACGAGCATGTGTATGTGGAACTCGATGCCGGGGCGCACAGGCTCAGGCTGGTCGAGGCGTCGGATGGCCTCCTCGATGACGGCGATGTTCTCGGGGAAGTCGCGGACGGAGATGGTTCGGAAATCCGGGTTCGGCGAGACGACCGCGCCGCGGAAGCCGCTGGTGAGCGGCGCGAGCACGCGCGCAAGGCTCAGCGGATCGCGATTCTTGATATCGAAGACGCGGTTCTGAAACATCTTCTGCGTGACGAAGTTGTCTTCCTGCTTCTGCGAGTTCTGTTCCGACTGCGCCAGCGCGGGCGTCGCGGCGAGCAAAGCGATGGCGAGCGCGAGAAAAATTCTGTGTCTGACTGAAAGCATAGTTTCTCCTTCTCCTAATGAACTAATCAGCGGGCGACGCAACCCGAAGCTTTACACGCGCGTTGTGCGGAAAGGTTTCAGAAGAATTACGAAGGGTTATTTACTCTTGCCGAGCTTGGATGTTCTGGAAAAAGAGTTGGACGCGGCGGCGGGGCGGCACGTACAATGCCCGTACTGGCGTTGGCGTTTCTGTGTGTGCGGCGAGAGCCTTCCGCGCCTCCGGCTGAAACCTTTGGGCCCAACATCCATCCCGAGACGAAAGGATTGAGTCAAGATGTCAAAAGAGCGTTTGATGCGAGGAGTCGTGTGCACGGGGCTGGCTCTCGTCGCGTCGTTCGTGCTGTGGAGTCGTGTCGTCGAAGTGCCGGGCGCGGCACAAGGTCAGCAACAGGGCGACAAGCCCGTCGAGCAGACGCGTAAGAACATACAGGTCTTGAAGGGGCTGCCCGAGTCGCAGCTCTTCAACGAGATGAACTTCATCTCGGCCTCGCTCGGCGTGCGCTGCGACTTCTGCCACGTGAAGCAGGGCAAAGACCCGAAGACGGGATTCGACAACTGGGTCTGGGAGAGCGACGACAAGGAAGAGAAGAAGACCGCGCGCGACATGATGCGGATGGTCTTGTCCGTCAACAAAGGCGACTTCGGACTGAGCCGCGGCGCAGTGACCTGCTTTACCTGTCACCGCGGGCAGACGCACCCGCAAGGGATGCCGACTCTGCCGCTGGCCGTCTCGGGCCACGAGCCTGCGCCCGGCGCGACTCCTTCGCCCACGCCTCGCCCTTCACCCGAAGCGCCCCCGACGGTGCAGCAGGTCTTCGACAAGTACGTCGCGGCGGTCGGCGGACAGGCGGCCATCTCGAAGTTACAGACGACCGTAGTCAAGGGAACGCGCGTCGCCTCGCAGGATCGCGTGTGGCCGTTCGAGGCCACGTCGAAGGGGCCCGACAAGTTCCTGATGGTCGTCGAGGTTCCGGGCTTCGGCACGGTCAGGCAGGCGCTCAACGGAGCGAGCGGCTGGGTCGATAACCCGCGCGCGCATCGAGAGATGACCGCTGCCGAGCTGGCCGACGTAAGGCACGCCGCGGAACTCTACGATGTCGTCAAGTTCAAGCCGACGCCGACGATGAGAGTCGCGGGGCGCAGGAAAATCGGTGAACGCGATGTGCTCGTCGTGGTGGACAGGCCGTCCGAAGGCGTCTCGCAGCGCTACTTCTTCGACGCGCAGACGGGTCTGCTCTTACGAATCGTCACGCTCACCGACGCGATGCTGAACGCGCTTCCCGAGCAGACCGACTTCGAGGACTACCGAGACGTTGACGGCGTGAAGCTCCCGTTTCTCGTGCGCGTCTCGACCATTGACACCTACAACAGCTTCACGCGCACAATCACGGAGGTCAAACACAACGTCCCCGTCGAAGACAAGCGGTTCGACATGCCGCCCGCTCCGCCGGCTGCTGCCCCGAAGCAATAGACAGTAGACAGTAGACAGTAGTCAGTAGAAAAACCTTCTTTGGCGAGTCGTCAGAGAATCAGCGGTTGCGCCCGCGACGCGGAGTGCTACTGACTACTGACTACTGACTACTGTCTACTACCTACTGCCTACTCATTCATCCCATGCGACGAATTGATCTGACAAAGGCACAGGCCGCGCGTTCCTCGACGATCCGCGATATCAACCGGCAGTTCGTCCTCAACTACATACGCGACCGCGAGCCTATCTCGCGCGCCGACATTGCGCGCTCGACCGAATTGCAGCGCTCGACCGTCTCTACCATCGTCGAGGAGTTGAAAGACGAAGGTCTGATTGAAGAGATCGGCGCGGGCGCGTCCACGGGCGGGCGACGCCCGACGCTTCTGCGTCTGCGCGGGGCGGGGGCGACGGCAGTCGGCGTGGACATCACTCCGTCGGCGACGACCATCGCGACCAGCGACCTCGTCGGGCGCGTGCTCTCGCGCGAGCGTTTCGAGAACAGCCCGCGCCCCGAAGAGCTTGCGGCGCACGTCATCGAGCGCTTGCGCCAGATCGCCGGGCGCGACCATCAGGGCACAATCGCGGGCGTTGGCGTGAGCCTGCCCGGACTCGTCGACACGGGGAAGGGCCGGGCCATCTACATTCCTTACTTCCGCTGGCGCGACTGGCCCATCGCAGAGGAGATCGAGAGCGCCACGGGGCTGAAGGCGTTTGTTGACAACGATGCCAATGCCGCCGCGCTCGCGGAGCTTTGGTTCGGGCGGCCCGAGGTGGGCGGCTCGCGCGATTTCATCATGGCGCTCGTCGCGGAAGGCATCGGCACGGGGATCGTCTTCGACGGACAGATTTACCGCGGCGAGCGCGGCGCGGCGGGCGAGTTCGGACACATGATCGTCGGGCAGAACGCGCCCGTCGATTGCTCCTGCGGCAACCGGGACTGCTGGGAGGCATTCGCCTCGGAGCGCGCGGCCGTCGCGCGTTACTTGCGGAACTCAAATGCTACGGAGGAGAAGCGTGCGGGCGTCTTCTTCGGCGAAGTCGTCGAGCGCGCTCTCGGCGGCGAGCAGGCGGCGATTGACGCGCTGACCGAGACGGCGCACTTCCTCGGCATCGGCATCTCGAACCTGATCGTCGGGCTTTCGCCGGAGACGGTCGTCGTCGGCGGCCAGATCACGCGCGCGTGGCCCATCATCCTGCCCTCGCTCGAAGAGACGATGATGCGCAGTATCCGTCGCGGCTTGCCCTCGGCGCGCATCGTCGCCTCGACGCTTGTCGAGCCGACGCTGATGGGTTCGCTCAGTCTCGTGCTCGCGAGCAAGTTCGGTCTTTCGGAAGCTTAAGTTTAACTTTCCCCTCATCTCTTAGAGTCCGTTTCAAAAACGGATGGGTTAGCCACAGAGACACGGAGACACAGAGATTAAGAATGAAAGAACGTCTGACAGTCCCTTCTCTTATTCCTCTGTGTCTCCGTGTCTCTGTGGCAGATTTTGAAATGCTCTCCTAGTTATGCGTACAGCCGAAGTGGTCATCGTCGGGGGCGGCGTCGTGGGCGCGAGCGTGGCGTATCACCTGGCGGCGCGCGGCTGTTGCGACGTGCTTGTGCTTGAGCGAGGCGCGCGGCCCGGCGAGGGAAGCACGGGGCGCGCGACCGGCGGATTCCGCGCGCAGTTCGGCACGCCCGTTAACATACGCCTCTCGCTTCTCTCGCGCGAGAAGCTTCTGCGCTTCCGCGAAGAGACCGGCGTTGACCCAGGCTTCAGACAGTGCGGCTATCTCTTCGTCGCTCGGAGTGTTGAGGAACTCGACGCGCTCCACGCGGCGCAGGCCGTGCAGCACGAATGCGGACTCGCGGAGGCACGCCGTGTCACCGCCGAAGACGTTGGGCGACTCAACCCCGCCGTCGAGCTTGAAGGCGTGCGGGGCGGCGTCTTCTGCCCGACGGATGGATTCATACGCCCGCTTGAAATCCTGCGCGGCTACACGGAAGCCGCCGCGCGTCTCGGCGTGCGTTTCGAGTACGGCGTCTCGCTCGAAGGCGTCCGCGAAGTGAGACGCGAGGGAGCGTGGACTTTATTGACGACGGGCGGCGAGGTCTCGGCGGGTCTGGTTGTTAACGCGGCGGGCGCGTGGGCGGCCCCGGTCGGGCGGATGTGTGGGGTGGAGATTCCCGTCAGCCCGCTACGTCGGCAGGTCGCCGTCACACATCTCTTCGACCTTCTGCCGGAAGAGATGCCGATGACCATCTTCGTCGGCGATGGCTTTCACCTGCGCGTGAGGGACGGGCGCGTGCTCCTGCTCTGGCCGGACGAGCCGCGCGTCGGCGTTGACCCCTTCGACACGAGCGTCGGCGAAGAGTGGCTGCGCGAAGTCGCACGGAAGGCGCACGCGAGCGTGCCGTGTCTGAAGCGAGCCGGAATCGACAGAGGGAAGTGCTGGGGCGGTCTCTACGAGATGTCGCCGGACAGGCACGCGCTTCTGGGTCGCGCGCCGAGGCTAGAGAACTTCTACCTCGCCAACGGCTCGTCAGGCCACGGTGTCATGCACTCGCCCGCGCTCGGCCAACTCCTCTCGGAGATAATCCTCGACAGCGCGGCCACGACGCTCGACACGCGGCCCTTGCGCCCCACGCGGTTCGCGGAGGGTGAGCCGAACGAAGGGTCTGAACTCCTCTGAGCGCGAATAGCCTGAGGAGCAAGACGCGGACGGCGCAGCACGCAAGCACGAAAGATTGGCTTGCGGGTGAGGATTTACGCGGCAAATTCGTAGACCGGGGTCTCAATGATTTTCTTGGGCTTTTCCCCTTCCCAGATCATCCGCTGTAGCCGCTCGACCGTTTCCGGGGAAAAGAATTGCTCGCCGGTTTCGACGCATACTCTGGCAGGCACATTCTCAACGATAATAAATCCACCATCTGTTTCGAGTGTATACGTGACTTTCCGCTCGACCATTGTTTCTTTAGCACTCATCTCGTCCTCAATCATCCCTCTATAGCAATTTTCACTTGAGTGTAGAGTAAGGGTGATTCACCGCAGAGGCGCTGAGAGCGCAGAGGGGGCGCAGAGATAGTTCAACTCTCTGCGAGTCTCCGCGTTCTCAGCGCCTCTGCGGTGAAGTCTACTCACATCACATTCAAGTTTAAGAATATACCGTTTCGCCACCCGCGGCACGCGAAGTTATGACTATACGAATTGCACCTTAAGCCGACTTCCTCTGAGCGCGAACCCGGACGACGCGCCGCGGAGAGACGGAAAGAGGCCGCATGAAGTTTCAAGCTTCATGCGGCCTCTTTCCGTCTTGCCTTGAACCGGCTGTGTGAGCCGGGGCTGGTTTAGGGAAGCGCTTCGATGATGATGTAGAAGCGGAAGGTGCCGGTCGTCTGGATGCCCAGCACGAACCGCACGTTGAGGCTCGCGTTGTTAGCCAGCGGCGTCCCCAGCGTCACCGTCCCCGACGAGAGCGTCGAGTTGATGCCGCCACCGTTGGGCTGTGTGGGCGGCTGCTCAAGGGTCGTCCCTCTCACCGTCACCGTGCACGGCGGCGTCGCGGGCGTGCCGCCGTTGGCGCAGGTCGTCGCGTCGCCCACGGGGCCGACGCCTGGCTCATCCACCGAGGTGATCGCGCGCAGGTCGGCCTGCCCGCCGCCCGGGGAGGGGAATGTTGTCATCTCGATGATGCGGAACCGCAGGCGGGTGACGCTCGCGCCCGTGTTGTTGACGACTCGGCGGCGGATGGTCAGCGTGCCGAACGTCGAGTTCTGAGCCGGGTTCGACGTGAAGCTGCGGGTGCGGTTCGGGTGCACCGAGGAGGACACCGAGCCGTCGAGCAGCGGCAGCCCGATTCCCGACGTGTCGCGCCGGATGGGCGAGGACAGGTTCTCAGGCCCGGGCGCGCCGAGCCGCTGCTGGACGCCGGAGATGAACGTCCCCTGCGTGTCGGCGAACATGAAGTCGGCGTTGTTGTCGTTCGTGTCCTTCGGGTTGCCGGCGGCCTGACAGCCGACACCTGAGACGAAGTCACACTCCTTGCGGAAGAACGAGTGCTCGGTCGTACTCCCTGAGACCGCAGGGAGATTGTTGCCCTCGCGCAGCAGGTCGCAGACAGCGGCCGTGTTGGAGTCGCCGCCCACCGCGTCGAGCCGGTTGGCGCTGGAGATGTTGGCGACGCTGGCCGTCGAGAAGACCGCCACGTTGCGGTCACTCTCGATGTCCGAGGTCAGCGTCTGATTACCCGCCGCCGCTCCCGTCCCGCCGTAGTTGGCGAGCGTGTACTGGCTCCCGACGGCGAGGTAGTGACCGCGCGCAGGGATGACAGTCCCGTTCGGGATGGTGACGATGAGAATGGGCGTGTCGTTGCAGGTCGCCCCCATCTTATAGAGGCCGTAACCAGCCGAGGCGTCGGAGGACGCGACCGTCAAGGGCGAGTTCGTGTTGTTGTAGAACTCGACGAAGTCGTCGCCCGCGCCGCCGGGGCCCGATGTCCTCAACTCGGAGATGAGGAACGTGCCCGCCGTGTTCGTGGTGATCGTGCCGGTGGCCTGCGCGTCGATGATGGTGCCCGAGGACGGCGAAGAGATGTTGAGCAAGAGCGTCTCGTCCGGTTCCACGTTGGAGTCGGAGCAGATGGTGACGGGTATCGTCGTCGTCTTCGACCCGGAGGGGACGGTGGCCGTGCCCGAAGTGGTGATGTAGTCCGAAGTGCCGCCGCAGGACGCGCTGCCTGTGGCCGGGGTCGCGCCGCCGTTGGCCGTGGCGAAGTTGACGGAGAGTCCGCCCGCGCCCGCGGGCTGCGACAGGGAAAGGGTAAAGAGCATCTGGCCTGTGCCCGACGGCGGCTCAGGCTGCCTGGCATCGTTGACCTGTATGTTGGTCGAGTTGATGGGCGTCAGCGTCGGGTCTGCCGAGCCGCCCACGGCCGTGTCGTCGGTGAGCACGGGCGAGCCGGTCTCGTTGAAGGAGACTGAGCCTTGATTCGAGACGTTTGGGCCGCCCGAGTACGGGTTGTTGACCGTGACCTGGAAGGTGATGGTGACGGAATCGCCCGCGCGCAGAGTGCCGATCTGGACGCAGACGTGCGTGCTGTCGTTTGTGCACGCGGGCGGCGCGTTCGGGATGGGTGCGCTGCGCCGACCCGGGGCCGGAGCAGTCGTCGTGCCGCCAGTCGTCGCCGGGGCGGGCGGCGTCGCCTCGGAGGGACGCGAGACGACCGGAGCCGGGGCGGGCGCGGGTCGCTGTACGGGTCTAAACGCCTGCGGTGCAAGCGCAAGGAAGTGCGACTCGGCGAGTGCGCCCGGTTTCGCGCTCGACGCCTGGCCGTTGAACGGGAGACGGCGTTCGCCGACGGTGAGGTAGCCGTACATCAGGCTGTCGCGGTCGCGCACGGCGTAAGAGTCAGGCAAGCCGAGGCGATGACCCATCTCGTGCTCGATGGCGGTGAGCAGGTCGATGTGTCCGGCGGGTGCGCTCGAAGGCTCGGTGTAGCGGCGCGTCGGGGAGACGACCGTGGCGAAGCTCGCGTCTGAGAGCGGGTCTGTGTCAACGAACCAGCCTCTGCCCTGCGCGTTGCGATCAACGAGGATGCGGTTGCCTGAAGCCTCGCCGAGGTACGAGCCGGAGAGGTCTGTGACTTCAAACTTGATCCCGCGCAGCGCGGCGACCTGTTGCGGTGTCAAACCCGCGGCGACCCAACGTTGGATCGAGGCGGCTACGATTGAGTCGAGTTGTGATTGACTGATGGAGTTACTTACGTTACTCGCCCCCGAAGGGAACTGGCGAGCGATCGTGGTCGAATAACCTGTCGCATCGAAAGTCCGCGCGAGCGGGAACATGGCGCGGGCTGAAAATATGCCGCCGGGTGCATAAATCAAGAACGATGGCGCGGTCGGGGTTAGAACCGAGGCGACCGTTCCGAATGAACCGGTGAGTGCGACCGTGTCTCCATTGTTGTTTCCACTGACGGCAGCACTTCCGCCTTGAATGTTGAATGTTCCCGACAGTTGCCGCAGACGGATCTCCCCCGCCGTTGACGCTCCCAAGGTTGTATTGTTGCCTGTGATATTGAGGTTGAGTGTCTCGTGGGTACTCGCGCTGCTGTTCAAAACGTCGAGGACGTGACCAGTGCCGGCTGTGTCCTGATTAGTGAAGGTGTTGTTAGTGACCGTAGCGTGGAGGGTCGCGCTTCCGCTCGCGCCGCTTGAACCGATATTCGTGATGTCGAGTGTACCACCGGTAGCGTTATTGGCTGAGTTCACTCCGACATTGTTCGAAACCAAGAGTTTGTTGACCAACTGCGCATTGCTACTGGCAATAACATCGACGTTCGTTTCGAACTCGATGGCTGAACTGCTGTCCGTGTTGTCGAGTCCAACCCGGACGCCGTTGTTCGTTCCGGGAGCACCCAGGCTATTACCAGTAATGGTCCAGTTGCCGTCGGGGACATTGCCGCCGCCGACCGACACTGTGGAGATATGAATGGCATTACCCTGGACGTTGTTGACCGTATTGTTCTTGATCGAGGCGACAAGGGTGCCGAGATTGTGTGAATCGGCCTCAACTTGAATGTCGATCGCACGACGCCCATTGACGAAGCCCACATCGTTCCAGATGTTGTTATTTTCTATCGTGCCATTGATCAAGCCGCCGGCGGGTGTCGTATTGTCGCCGCCAGCGCAATCTACCTGCAGGACGCCGGCCAGTGTGGTGAGTCGCGCCAAGTTGTGGAATTGATTGCCGAGAGCGCCAGACCCGCCGATTGTGAAGTCCATTGCTCCCTGATGAGAATTCGACAAGTAGAGAGTGTTGTTTCCATCGCCGCTCGTTGCGTCGGCATCGTGGAAATTGTTGCCCTGAACGATGGCGCGGATGGCGCCCGATCCATTGTTCAAAATCTGGGCAGCATTTTGATCGATCAGTGTGTATTCGCTGTTGGTAATGCTAACCTGACCGACCGTCGTTCCATTTAGGTTAGCGTGGAAGCCGGCCGCACCGGTTGCTGATGTCGAGATCAGCACATTATCCGCGGTGAACGACGTGAAGTTCGTACTATCCTGATAAACAAGTACTCCGTTGGACTGCGATGCCTGCCAATTGAAAACACGAGAATTATTATCAAATGAGTTGACACCTGTGGCGTTACAAGAGAACCATCCGTTGCCACCGCCTAGTCCCGAACCCAGGCTTCCGCATCCCAACGTCGCGGCCGGATTGGAGTTCCCGGGATGGTTAATGTCCACAGCCTGAAGCTTGATCGTCCCGCCGCCTGAGCTCCTAACGCCATTGAGACCGGCATTGTTGATCTTCATTTGACGCAGGGTCACGTTCGACGCGTTCGTTAAGGAAACCGCGTCCCCGGTCGCCGTTATGGTTCCGCCAGAGCCATCGCAATCTAACAAACCCGCCGCTCCCACTCCACCGCCGCACCTGGTGCTGCCCGTCGAGCCATCGCCGGAAACCGTAAATGAGCCGGTCGTTCCGTTAAGAATAATCGCGTTCGTCGGACTCGTCGTGGCAACGCTCTTGAAGGTTACCCCGCTACCACCGATATTAGTGGGTGTCACAATGTTTACGGCCGTTCCGGAAGTCGTCGTGATCGTGTTTGTCGCTCCGGTCACGTTGACAGTGCCGCCGCCGGTCGCCGTGAATGCCGCGTTCGTGCCGGTGCTGAGCGTGAGCGCGCCCGTGAAGTTGACGGTCGCGCCGGTGTTCGCATTGAGGATGACGCCCGTACTGGACGTGCTGGACGTGGAGACCGCGCCGCCGAGCGTGATCGTGCCGCCCGTCTTGTTCTGTATGTCAACGACGCGCGCGGCGTTGCCCTGCGTGATCGTGCCGTTGTAGGTGACGGTTCCCGCGCCGCCGTTGACGAGGAAGGTCGCGCCCGCCGCGCCCGTCAGAGAACCCGTGCCGAAGTTCGACGTGCCGGTGACGGTCGTCAGGCTTACGCAGTTGCCGCCCGTCCCGCTGCCGTTGCAGGAGACGCTTGAGAAGTTGGCGTTCAGGGCGACGCCGTTGGCTATGATGGCCGGAGCGGTCTGCGCGCCGACGCCCGTCGCGCTGATGGCCTTCGTGCCGTTCGTGACGTTGACCGTGCCGCCGCCCGCGAGGTTTAGCCCCGTGCCGTTCGAGGTCGTGACGGCGAGCGACTCGAATGTCAGCGTCGAGCCGCTGTTGGTTCCAGACCACTGGACACCGTTGCCGCCCGTCCCGGTGTGGGTTACGGTCGCGCCACCCGCGAAGTTGATCGTATTGCCGTTGGCATTCTGGATGACGATGGTGTCCGGGGCGGCGCTGCTCAAAGTGGCTGCGCCGTTGACCGTGACGTTGCCGCCGCCGCCGCTCTGCGTATAGGCATTCCCGCTACCGCCTGAGACCGAGAGCGTGCCGAACGTGCGTGTGCCTCCGGCTGCGCCACTGATGCTGACGCCGTTTCCGCCGCCGGTACATGAGGTGTTGCCGAAGTTGATGTTGGCGGCTGAATTAGAGATGACGAGGCACTCGTTGTTATTACCCGACACGGTTGTAGAGCCGAAGGCGACCGTGCCCGCCACGCCCGTGAGAGTAAGACCTGAGGTGCCGCTCGATGTCGTCGTCACGCCTGAGAAGGCCGAAGATGCGGCGAACGTGCCTGTCGTCAGGTTGAGCGCCTGACCCGTGCCGCTCAAGCTTACGTCGGGCGAGGTGGGCAAGGCGTTGTTGCCTACGGTGAGCGTGCCGAAGCTCGTGCCGGATATCTTCGCGCCCGTGCCGGTGTTCCCCACTGTGAAGCCGCGCAGCACGATGCCGCCCGCGCTGACGGGAACGGCGTTGACGTTGGTCGTCGTGATGGTCGGGCTTGCACCGCCCGTCGAGGGAAGCGCGTCGCTGAAGGTCGGGACTGTCAGTCCCGCGAGGTTTACGAGCGTATCGCTTGCTCCCGCGCCGACGAGCTTCTGGTTGGCGAGCAGCGTGTAGCCGCCCGTGTGCGCGCCTGAGAAAAGAAAGATCGAGTCGCCGGGATCGTCCGCAGCGGTTTGGGAGAAGCAGGAGGCCGTGCCGCCCGTGTAGCAGTTGAAAGGATTCGTGAGACGCCCGTCGCCGCCACTCGCAGCCGCGGGGTTGACGAACCAGACGACGTTTGTGCCCGGCGTGCCTGTGCCGTTGCCGACTTGAAGCGTGACGGTCGCCGTGTCGGTCTTGCCAGTCCCGTCCGTCACCGTGTAGGTGAACGTGTCCTGCCCGTTAAATCCCGGCGCGGGGTTGTACTGGAAACTGCCGTCGCCGGTCGTGGCCGTCACGTTGCCGCCCTGCGCGCTCGTCCCCGCGAACGGGGCGGAGGTGTCGCCCGCGAGCGTCGTGATCGTCAGCCCCGCGTTGGTGCATGCGCCGCCCGAGGGGTCTGGGTCGCAGTCGTTTGCCAAGAGGTCGTTTGCGCCGTCGGGGACTTGTATGCGGACGTTGCCGATGACGTTGAAGGTGTCGGGGGCGGTGATGGGCTGCGTGGTGGTCGAGCCGGGGACGAAAGTCGTGTTGGTGTCAATCGTGTCGTTGAACTGGACGCCGGTGGCGTCCACCGTGCCGGTGTTCGAGATCGTCACCGTGTAGGTGATGGTCTCGCCGGGGTCGGCCTTGCCGTCGGCGTTGGGGTCTGGGAAGGCGTCAACCTTTGTCGCCGTGATGATGGGGCCGACCGCCGCAAGCGGCACGGGCGCGGGCGCGTAAAGCGCGTGCGAGGCCGGCGCGCTCGGTTCTGTATCAGACTTGGGGGGAACAAGTGACGTGCCCGCCGCGAACAGCGGGGCGACCTGCCCGGCTATCAGCATGTAAGAGATGATGGCTGCGATGAAAGCTCTGACGTTGTGGCGACGGAGGGCGGGGGACTGGTTCTTCATTCTGTTTCCTTATCGACTCAGGGACGGGGACGTTCGGCGACAATGGCCGCACGCGAAGTTGTCGTCAGGGCGCTCGGGTGGATCGGGCAAGATTATGCGCTCAGGGACGACTCGCACACGTGTTCTTTAAACGCGAGACTGTTTTTTCAATCTCGGCAGGGATGGAAAATAGTAACGGCCAAGTTGGGAAGCGAAGCGGCAGACCCGTCAACCCCTTTTGAAGACGGGCGGGAAGCTCAAAATGTCCCGAGCATTCTAAGCTACGGGAGCCTTCACTGTCGAGAATAATTCACGGCGCGGGCGCGTGCAACTCCGGAAGTCCCTTACACGCCTGAAAACCGGCCTTTTTCGACGCTTTTTGCCGGAGGCGTGGCCTTGCAGAACCGTTCTGCGAGGCTGCAAAACGGTTCTGCGAGGCTGCAAAATGGTTCTGCAAGCCCGCAGAATGGTTCTGCAAGGCTGCAAAATGGTTTTGCAAGCCCGCAGAATGGCTTTGCAAGCCCGCAGAATGGCTTGCAGCCTCGCAGAATGGTTTTGCAGCTTCGCAGAATCATTCTGCAAGCTCGCAGAATGGTTTTGCAGCCTTGCAGAATGATTCTGCAAGCTCGCGAACGGTTCTGCGGCCTTGCAGAATCATTCTGCAAGCTTGCAGAACGGTTCTGTAGGCTTGCAGGATGACTCTGCGGGGTTGCAGGAGGATTCTGCGGGGTTGCAGGGCGGCTCTGCGCCGTCCGTGTATGGCTTCGGCGGGGGCGTTGGGGGCGGCGCGGGGCGGGGCGCGGGTTTGGCATGCGGGCGGGGCGGGCGGTGTAAGGGCGGGGCGCGGTTGAGAAAAGCGTTGTCAGGGGGTGGGGTGCGCGTGTAGAATCCGCGCGCACTCCGGTACAGACGCCCTCACCTTTGCATGGACGCCTCGCCGGGATGCAAAGAACCCACAGGCGCACTTTCAGGGGCGACGCCACCACTCGACGACGCCCGAAGCTCACAACCCTTCCCAGACGAAAGGAGCCACACAAATGCCTATCCCACGTACAGACAATGACCTGATGATCTGGTACAGAAACTTCACCGCGCGCTTTGCCGCACACGCGACGGCACTCGGATTCTCGCAGGCTGACGTTGCAGCAGTGCAGGCCGACGACGCCATGCTCTCGTACCTCGTCGGCGACCTCCTGCCCACCTATACGTCGGCGCTGCAAGCGCGCACCGCCTACAAGAATAGAATCAAGGATGGCCCACTCGGCTCGCCCGGCGGGAGCCTGCCGCCCGCGCCCCCATCCGCCGCCGCGCCAGCCGCAGTCGCGCCCGGCGTCGTCCCACGCCTGCGCCAATTGGTCGCACGCATCAAGGCCGCGCCCGGCTACACCGAAGCTATCGGCTTCGACCTCGGCATCGTCGGAACCGACGCGGGCGGTTCCAACGCCCCGACCCTCTCAGCGAAACCGACCGTGAAGGCGCACGCTATCGCCAACAGTCAGGTGCGGATTGATTTCAGTAAGGAGAAGTTCGACGGCGTGCTGATCGAGAGCAGGCGCGCGGGTGAGACGGGCTGGACGAGCCTCGGCACGGACAACTTCAGCCCCTTCCTGGACACACGCCCGCTGTTGGAAGCGGGCAAGCCCGAAGTGAGAGAGTACCGCCTGCGCTACCTCCAGCGCGACGAGCCGGTGGGCGATTGGACGGACATCATCACGGCCACCGCGAGGCCCTAAGCCCGTCGCCAACTCTTCGACGGAAGCGCGGACACACTACGCCCGCCTTCGGGCACGAAGAAGAGGACGCGCCACGTCTCAAGTTAGAGATGTGGCGCGTCCTTACTCAGTGTGCAAGGTGAGCCTGCGGGGATTTACCGGGCGACGGCGAACGTCGCCTTCAGTGCCGCGGTGATTTGGTGGGTTAACTTGATCACGATGAAGCAATCGGCGGGATACAGATAATCCTCGCCGTCCTCGTCTATGACGCGAATCTGTTTGTGGGTTTCGGCGTCCTTGTCAGGAACCACCGGGTACAGCTTACGCAACTGAAGTGAGGCGGGGTTCGACTCATTGTTGATACAGATGGCGTAAAGCTGTGTGATGTTATTCGTCTTCATCTTCCTACCTCAAATACCGTTTAATCTTGAAGTCCCTCCTGCCGATGCCGTGTGCTTCGTACCAGTGTACCTCCGCGACGCGAATCGCTCCATCTTCGAGTTCAACCGTAGCCACGCCCTTCAGTTTACGCCACCTTCCTTTGCCGTAAGACTTATTAAGGTACGGGAGGATGCGGATGCCCCTGCCCTCGGCGATCTTTTCGATTTCGTCCAGCGTGCCGAGGATTTTAAAACGCATTACGTCTTCCGGCCAATTACTTCGTGCCCTTGCCTTCGGTGAGCGTGAGCGTCTTGTCTATCGCAGGCGCGTCGAAGGTTTCGACCGAGCCGTCGGGCCATCTGACTTCGAGACGGTCAACTTTGGTTGAAGCGCCGAGACCGAAGAAGAGGCATGGGTCGTTCTGCGAGGAGTAGCTGCCGCCGCTGATAACGTCGCCGCGCTGGCGGAGCTTGCCGGTGGTGACGTAGGCGGTCGCGCCGGTCGCATCGCGCGGACTCTTTCGTGCCGGGTCGCCGACGAGATGCAGACGCAGCCAGTGGTTCTTCGCATTCGAGACGTTGCGGAGCAAGGTCGGCGCGTCGTCCGCGTTGTTGACGACGATGTCGAGTCGTCCGTCGCCGTCGAGGTCTGCGACCGCGAGGCCGCGACTGGCCCAAGCCTCCGCGAGTCCGGAGCCGGGGGCCGCGCCGACGCGCACGAACTTGCGCGCGCCTTTGGACGCCTGCGCGGGGTCTGGGTGCGGGAGGTTCTGGAAGAGGAGCAACTGCTGCGCGTAAGAAGTGCCCCACTGCTGTTTATCGACCGCGGGGTAGACGTGGCCGTTCGAGACGATCACATCCTTCCAGCCGTCGCCGTCGTAGTCGAGAAAGACCGTGCCCCAGCCGAGGAAGGGGATGGTCGGCTCGCCCAAGCCCGCTTGAAAGGTCAGGTCTGTGAAGTTGCCCTCGCCGTCGTTGTGGTAGAGCGTGTTCGAGTCGTCGGAGAAGTTCGTGATGTAGAAATCGACGAGACCGTCGTTGTCGTAATCACCGAGCGCCACGCCCATGCCCGCCTGCTCGCGCCCGTTCTCGTTCAGAGCGATGCCGGAAGGATAGCCGACCTCCTCGAAGGTTCCGTCGCCTTTGTTGAGGTAGAGCTGTTTCGGCGTCGAGTCGTTGATGACGATGAGGTCGAGCAGGTTGTCTTCGTTAACCCTCACCCACGCCGAAGAGAAGCCGTAATAGCGCGGCGCGTCGTTCACACCCGTCTTGTCGGACACGTCCTCGAAAGTGCCGTCCGCCTTCTGGTGATAGAGCGTGTCAGGCTCGCCCTTCAGACCGCGCGGGCCGCACATGACGGGGACGCCGCGAAACTGGCAGAAGTTCTGTGCGATCTGGCCGGGCTTCGTGGCGTCGGCGGGCGAGGGCGGCAGGTTGTCCAGATCGAGCGAGACGTAGCCGGGGACGAAGAGGTCTAGGCGTCCGTCGTTGTCGTAATCGCCGAAGCTCGCGCCCGTTGACCAGCCCTTGCGTGCGACGCCGAGCTTCACCGCCACGTCCGTGAACGTGCCGTTCCCGTTGTTGTGATAGAGACGCGAGACGCCGAAGTTGCCGACGAAGATGTCTGCGTACCCGTCGTTGTCGTAGTCGCCGACCGCGACACCCATGCCCCAACGCTCGTTGGCGACGCCCGCCTTCTCCGTCACGTCCTCAAACTTCCAGTTGCCGAGATTGTGGAAGAGAGCGGCGCGCGGAGCCTTCTCCTTGCCGCGCTCGGCGGCGATGGTCGAGCCGTTCAGGAGGTAGATGTCTGGAAGCCCGTCGTTGTCGTAGTCGAAGACGGCGACGCCGCCCGAGGCGGTCTCGACGATGTAGTCCTTCTGCGCGCTGCCCGCGTGGTGTTTGAACTGCGCGAGCGCGGTGCGCGCCGTCACATCCTCGAAGACGACGGGGGCCTTCGGGTCGATGATGCCCGCGGTGCGGCGCGTCCCCGACACGGGCTTCTCGCCGGTCGAGACGCCGCCCATGCCCTGCGTCGGCTGTTGCTCTTGCGTCGGCTTCTGTGCGCCCGGCGGGTCGGCCTTCTGCGCGAGCGCCTGAAAGGATGGAAGGGCGAGCAGGAGAATTGCCAGCGTTGAAAGGGCGCGGCGCAAGGGGGTTTTCTGAAAAGGCATAAACGTCGGTTCTCTATGAAGCGTCACTGCTCGTTAAGCGTCTCGTGTGTCTTTCAACTAAGCGTCACTTCTCGTTGACTGTGATGTATCTATCAATCTGTGGGTTGTTGACCGTCTGCACAGGCCCGCCCGGCCAGCGAATCTCGATTGAGCGGACGCCGGTCTTTGCGCCGAGGCCGACGAGCAGACGCGGGTCGTTGGAAGCAAGATAGCTGCCCGAGGCGGTCACGTCAAAGACCTGCCTGCCGCCGCCCGAGTCTGTGACAACGACACGCGCGCCCAGGCCCTGCCGGTTGCCCTTCGAGGCTGCGAGCGCAAGCCCGAGCCAGTGATTCTTCGTTCCATTGTTGCGGAGCAGGACGGGCGGGCCGTCGGTCTGCGCGAGCACGACATCCGTGTCGCCGTCGTTGTCGAGGTCGCCGAAGGCTGCGCCGCGCGCGGCGAGCGGTGTGCTGAGTCCTGCGGAGGTAGAGACGTTGACGAAGCCTCTGCCCGTGTTACGCATCAGGAGCGGCGGCTGCCGGTATGCGAGAAAGCCCGTCGTCCGCTCGATAGTGTCGAGCACGTGCCCCTGTGCGACGAAGATGTCGCGCAGGCCGTCCGAGTCGAAGTCCGCGAAGCGTGCACCCCAGCCCGAGAAGGGAATTGTGATGGGCCCGAGGCCCGTGGTGCTCGTCGCGTAGGCGAAGGTCATGTCGCCGTTGTTGCGATAGAGCGGGTAGGTCTCGTTCGAGAGCGCCGTGACGAACACGTCAACGCGCCCGTCGTTATCGTAGTCGGCGGCGTCAACGCCCATCCCCGCGAAAGCCTTTCCGTTCTCGTCGTAGCCGACTCCGCCCAAGAGCGCCACGTCCTCGAAAGTGCCGTCGCCCTTGTTGCGAAAGAGGAACTGCCGCGCGTTGTCGTTGGCGACGAACACGTCCGCAAAGCCGTCTCCGTCGAAGTCCGCGAAGACGACGCCGAGGCTCTTGCCCTCGGGTTCGGCAACGCCTGCCTTAACACTCACGTCCTCGAACGTGCCATCCGCTTTTTGATGAAGCAGGACGGGCGACGCGCCGCGGAAGTTGTCGGGGTGGCAGTAGGCGCGCACCTGCGGCGAGCCGCAGTAGAGCGTGCCGCGCTCAAAGTCCCAGTCCATGTAGCGCGCGACGAAGAGGTCGAGACGGCCGTCGCCGTCGTAGTCGAACCAGCCCGCGCTCGTTGACCAGCCCGTCACCACGGCTCTCGACTTCTGCGTCACATCCTCGAAGGTTCCATCGCCGCGATTGCGATAGAGACGCCCCGCGCCGTAGCCCGCGACGTAGAGGTCAACGCGTCCGTCACCGTCGAAGTCGGCTGCCGCCGCGCCCATCGAATAACCCTCGCCGCGAAGCCCCGCACGCTCGGTCACGTCCTCGAAAGTGCCGTCCGCCTTTTGATGATAGAGCCGATTCCAGAAACGCGCGTCGCGCTTGTCCGGCTGTGCATCTTTCGGCATCGGGTCGAGGAGCTGCGCGCCGTTCGTGAAGAAGATGTCGAGACGACCGTCTCCGTCGTAGTCGAGGAGCGCGACTCCGCCGCCCATCGTCTCGGGCAGGTACTTCTGCGAAGTGGGCGAGGCCGCGTGGCGGAAGGTGATGCCGCTCTGAGCCGTGATGTCCGTGAAGGTGACGGGCGAAGGTGATTGCGGCGTCGGCGCGGGCGGCTTGCGTGCGGGCACACCGCTCTCGTAAGAGCGCCCGGTTCGCTGCGTGGGCGTCTGTTGTTGGATGGGCGCGAGCGTGTGCCGGGGATGTGCGAGCGCGTGAGCGTCCGTCGATGCAAGCACGTGCGCGCCCGTCGAGAGGCACGCCAGCGCGGGCAGCACGAGACAGCGGAAGAGCTTCAACGCCTTGCTTTGAGTCGCAGCCATTTTAAGCTTTGGATTTCTCAGGAGAGCTTTTCGATTCAAGAGCGCAGGGAGACTCTTCGGGTCGAGCGGTCGATAATTTCGATGCCGTCATAGTACCTGTTTCAACTCCGTGACGGCAAATCTCGTCGCCGCGCCGGTCGTGTCGTACAAAGCGCGCACGGCGTTTCGCATGAAGGTTAGTCGCTCGCGGTTTCGGTTGTCTGTACCGTTACGAAACGTCTCCTGGTCGTACAAACAGGCAAAGCGTGACGCATGCACAAGGTCGCCGGACTAAAGCCTTTGCCGCGTTTCTCCCGCCGTTTTCACATGAAAAGGGTGCAAGGTGGCTTTGTGGGAAGTTGCGGCATATCGGTTGCCATGTGAAGTCGCGTCGAAGCCTTTACAGAAAGCTATAGGAGCGTTGAGATGAGAAGACGAAGCCTCGCAAGCATAATCGCAGTCATGATCTCGCTCGCGGTCTACGCGCCGGCGCTCGCGGCCACGGGGGGCGAGAAGGATTCCGACACGCGGATGGTTGACGCGAAGGTCTCGGAGGTCAATGACCGTCACATCTCGGTCATCGCGCGCACGGGCGTCGAGCACGTGATCGCGACCGACAACGCCGACACGCACGTGACATTAAAGGGCAAGCGCGTCGAACTCAAGAGCCTGCACGTGGGCGACCTTGTGACCGTCGAACTGGACGCGCAGAACCCGCAAAAGTTCGCGCGCCGCATCGTCATCGGCGAGCAGACCGGAACCACTCTGGCTTCCGCCAAAGACTGAACACACACTCTCGCGCACGAGTTCTGCCACCCGTCGCCGTAGACCTCCTTCGGGAGAATCCGGTGACGCGCGGCAAGACGAAAGCCGCCCGGCTCCCTCGCTCTTCAGTGAAGCCGGGCGGTTTTCAGTTTATCCTCACGCCCGCGGGATTCATCACTCAATCAAAGTCTGTAATGGATGTGGCCGCGTGCGTGCGCGTCCTCTTCGACGCCCACATTTTGGAGGCGGAGCGAAACGTCCGCGTCGAGGTCGAGCTTGTCGCTTTGGCCCGCGAGGAGTTTGACGGTTCCGGCGGCGGCGATCATCGCCGCGTTGTCGGTCGAGAGGTGGCGCGAAGGGAAGTAGACGGGAATGCCGAGACGTTCGCCAGCCGCGCGCGAAGACTGCCGCAAAGCCTCGTTGCAGGCGACGCCGCCCGCCACGATGAGCGTGCGCGGGCGATGCACTGCGGCCAGTCGCTCGGTTGTGCCGACGAGCGAGCGTATGACCACATCTTGAAAGCTCGCGGCCAAATCTTTGACGGCCTTTGAAGGCTCTTCGCCATCCGCGACGGCGCGCAGTCCCGTCTCGCGCACGTGCTTCGAGACGGCGGTCTTCAAACCGCTGAAGCTGAAGTCCGGGAGGCCGTCGCCCATGCGCGGTACGCTGAAACGCACGGCACGCGGGTCGCCCTCGCGCGCGAGCCGTTCGATGACAGGCCCTCCGGGGTAGCCCAGTCCCAGCATCTTCGCCACCTTGTCGTAAGCCTCGCCCGCCGCGTCGTCGCGCGTGCGCGCAAGCACACGGTACTGGCCCGGCTCAGGCACGTGGAAGAGGTTTGTGTGGCCGCCCGAGACGACGAGCGCGAAGGCCGGATACTCAATCGGCGGGTTGTCGAAGACGACCGAGTAGATGTGCCCCTCGATGTGGTTGACGCCGACGAAAGGCTTTTCGAGCGCGTAGGCCATCGCCTTCGCAAACGACAGCCCGACGAGGAGCGAGCCGACAAGCCCGGGCCCACGCGTGACGGCGACCGCGTCGATCTCGTCTTTCCTGAGTCCGGCACGCTCGAAAGCCTCCTCGACGACGGGCACGATCTTGTCCAGATGCTCGCGCGAAGCAAGCTCGGGCACGACGCCGCCGAAGCGCTTGTGAATCTCGACCTGCGAAGAGATGACCGACGAGACTATCTCGCGGCCATCGCGCACGATGGCCGCGGCTGTCTCGTCGCAGGAGCTTTCGATGCCTAGTACGAGCATGGTTTCCAGGTTTCGTTCCGACTAGCGACGCTTCCAGCGCACCCCGTCGCGCGTGTCTTCGAGCGTGATGCCGCGCGCGGCAAGCTGGTCGCGGATTTCGTCGCCGCGCGTGAAGTCGCGCCGGTGTCGTGCCTCCTGCCGCTCGTCGATGAGTCGCTGAATCTCTTCGTCGAGCAGGAAGGGATCGTCTGTGGGGAAGATGTTGAGCACGGAGTTGAAGCGCTCGACGAGCGCGAGGATATCGCGCTGGTCGTCGGCGCGGAGTGAACAGGCGTCGAGCGCCGTGTTGACCTCGCGCTTGAGGTCATGGATGGCTGCGAGGGCGACCGACGTGTTGAGGTCGTCGTCCATCCCCGCCTCGAACTCTTCAAGCGCGCGTGTGCCCGCCGCACGCAGCTCCGGATTCGAGCCTGACTCCGAGCGCGCCGCCTTCAGACGTGCGCGGAAGTCGCGTAGAGACTCGACGGTCTTTTCAGCGCCGCGCAGGCCCTCGAAGGTGAAGTTGAGCTGCTTGCGGTAGGGCACGCTCAACAACAGGTATCGTATCGCCGACGGGTCGAAGCCATTCTCGCGGAGGTCGCGGAAGGTGAAGTAATTGCCGCGCGTCTTCGACATCGACTCGCCCTCGACCTTGAGGTGCTCGGCGTGGAGCCAGTAGCGTGCGAACTGCTTGCCGGTCGCGCCTTCACTCTGGGCAAGCTCGTTCTCGTGATGTGGGAAGACGAGGTCGATGCCGCCCGCGTGGATGTCGAAGGTCTCGCCGAGGTACTTCATCGACATCGCCGAGCACTCGATGTGCCAGCCCGGTCGCCCCTTGCCGATCTCTGTGTCCCACGCAGGTTCGTCCGGAGACTCCTGCGCCTTCCACAGAGCGAAGTCGCGCGCGTCCTCCTTCTCGTACTTGTCCGTGTCAACGCGCTCGCTCCCGCCCACGATGTTGCCCGCGAAGTTTATCTTCGAGAGCTTACCGTAATCGGGGAAGGAGCTGATGCGGTAATAGTAAGAGCCTTCGGACTCGTATGCGTGCCCCGATGCCTGAAGCTTCCTGATGATGTCGACCATCTCCGGGATGTGGCGCGTCGCCTGCGGAGTCATCTCGGGACGCTCCGCTCCGAGCGCGTCGAAGTCTTCGAGGAACGCTGCGATGTACTTCGCCGTGTACTCGTCGATTGATTTGCCCTGCTCGTGCGAGAAACGGATGATGCGGTCTTCCACGTCCGTGATGTTCATCACGTGCTTGACGCGGTAACCCTTGTACTTGAGATAGCGGCGCAACACGTCGCCGAAGGCGGCCATCGTGCGAAAGTTCCCGATGTGCGCGTAGTCCCAGACCGTCGGGCCGCAGATGTAGAGCCGCACTTCGCCTTCGTTCATCGGACGGAACTCTTCGAGCTGGCCCGAGAGAGTATTGAAGAATTTGAGCATCTGAGATTTCGGAAGTTAAATGAACCGACGCGCCGCCCGACGACCGGGAACCGAGTAGCCGGGCGGCGCTTAAATTTTATTCGAGCATGAAGTTGTAGGTGATGACGCCCGAGACCTTCACCGGCTGCCCTGAGAGCAGCGTCGGCGAGAATCTCGCCTGCCGCGCAGCCGCCACCGCCGCCTGCTGCAAGAGCGGGTGGCCGCCGACCGCGGAAGCCGAGACGACGCGTCCCGACTCGTCAACCAGAATCTGCACAGTCACCGTCCCCTGCGCGCGCGCAGCCTTCGCAATCGGCGGATACAGAGGTGCGGGCTTGCTGATAGCCTTCCCGTTGAGCACGCCGCCCGATTCCAACGTCATCTGCCAGTTGCCCACGCGCGGTGGCGGAGGGGGCGGCAAGTCCGCGACGAGGATGGGTTCGGATACCACGACCCGCCTTTCAAAAATAACCTGACGCTTAAAACTCAACAGCGAGCTGACGGCGACGCCGACGCCGAAGGTTACGAGAGCGATGAGAAATCGAAGACCGTAGAGACGCATGGTGTTCCTCCTTTCGGAACGATCAAGGGGCCGGGGAGCGCTTCAACGAAGAGTCTAGGCAAGGAATGTCGGCCAGTCAAACTTTCGCCGTCCGACCCAAAGCTTCTGCCTCCTTTCGCCGTCCGACACAAAGCCTCCGCCTTTCGGCTCGAAGCCTTTCAACGCCGCTGCCGGACGGGAGTGCTCGGGCTACCGGCGGAAGTGCTCGAAGCCGCCGGGGCGGAGCACGCGCGCCCGCGCTCCTCGAACGAGCCTTACTACGGCGCGCTCGCTTGTCACCTCTCCGATCAGCGTGGCGGCGACGCCGCAGACCTCGCGCGGCAACTTTGACACGGCGCGCGGGCTGACTGTGAACAGCAGCTCGAAATCTTCGCCGCCATCGAGCGCGAGCGAAAGCGCGTCTTCCTCATCCACCGCCGTGGATTTCAACAGTGGCTCGACGGGCAGCAGTGCCGCGTCGATGCGTGCGCCGACGCCGCTCTCGCGGCACATGTGCGCGAGGTCTGACGAAAGCCCGTCGCTCAAATCTATCAAGGCCGTGGCAAGCTCAAGCTCACCCAGAAGCATGCCCCACTCGACACGCGGCGTGGGACGAGTTTGGCGTCGGACGAGGTTGCGCTCCGCACGCGTGAGTTTCATCCCGGTATGTGTCGGCTTCAACTCGCTACGCGTCGGCTTCGCCTCGGAATGCGTGAGCTTCGTCTCAGAATGCGTGAGCTTCATCTTTGGTTGCGAGCCGGAGCGCGACTTCCGTTCAGCGTGACTCTCAAGAGTCCTGTGCGCGACGCGGCTCTCAAGAATCTTGAGACCGGCGGCGGCCCCGCCCAGTGTGCCCGTGACGAAAATACGGTCGCCCGCGCGCGCGCCCGAACGCAACAAGGCTCGACCCCTTCGCACCTCTCCGATCACGATGCAGTCGATGACGACGCGCTCCGGCGTGCGCGACGTGTCGCCGCCGATGAGTTGGACGCCGTAGAGTTCGGCCAACTCACGGACGCCTCGATAGAACTCTTCAAGGAAGCGCCCACGCCAGAGCGAGCGCGGGACTCCGACCGAGAGGAGACAGAAGCGCGGGCGCGCACCCATCGCGGCCACGTCCGAGAGCGAGACGGCGAGCGACCTGTGCCCGAGGTCGCGCGCGGAAGTCCACTTGCGTCCGAGACGAAAGTCTATCCCTTCGACGAGCATGTCCGTCGTGATGACTGTATCGAGGCCGGTGCGCTGGCGTATGACTGCGGCGTCGTCTCCGATGCCTGTGACGAGTGATGAGCGATGAGTGATGAGTGATGAGTGATTTTGAATACCGAGGCGCTTGAGTTCCTGTCGGCGGATGCGCTCGATAAAGTCGAACTCGCTGTGATGCGACGAGCCAGAAGACTTTTGGGAAAAAGAACGGCGGCGAGTTAAACGGGAGCCTTCGCTGTCATCCGTGCTCTCATCACTCATCACTTATCACTCATCACTCCTTCAAAGGTTGCGTCGGAGGGAATCAAGCCCCGCCTGAATCGTTTCGGGCGAGGTCGAGAAGGAGAAGCGTAGATGGCTTTCGCCGTGCTCGCCGAAGACGATGCCGGGGACGGTCGCGACCTGTGCGCGTTCGAGCAGGATATCGGCGGCGGCGCGGCTCTCTTTATGTATGCGCGACACGTCGGGGAAGGCGTAGAAGGCCCCCGCGGGCGGGGCGCACGTCAGTCCGAGTTCGTTGAGGCCGGAGATGAGCAGGTCGCGGCGCTCGCCGTAGGCGCGTCGGATGCCCTCGTAGAAATCCAAAGGCAGCTCGAAGGCGGCGAGCGCGGCCCACTGCGAAGGCGTCGAGACGCCGTTCGTAGTGTAGAGCAGGCACTTCTTCAGACCCGTCATCCAAGGCTCGGCGGCGACCGCGTAGCCGACTCTCCAGCCCGTCATGGCGAACGACTTCGAGAGCGTGAAGCAGGTGATCGTCCGCTCCAGCATGCCTTCGAGCGAAGCGATGGAGACGTGCTCGCCTTCGTAGACGAGGTCTTCGTAAGCCTCGTCGGCGATGACGACCAGATTGCGCTCCCTCGCAAAGCGTGCGACCTCTTCGGTCTCCTCGCGCGTGAAGACGAGGCCGGTCGGGTTCTGCGGCGTGTTGAAGTAGATGGCGCGCGTTCGTTCGGTCGAGTAGCGTGCGAGCGTCTGCTGGAAGCCGCGCGCGCGTGCCTCGGCGCTCGGGACGAGGACGGTCTTACCTTCGCAGTGTGCGATGAGGTCTCTGATCGGCGTCCAGAAAGGCGAGAAGACGAGCACCTCGTCGCCGGGATCGACGACCGACTGGAAGGCTGCGAAGAGTCCCTGCATGCCTCCGTTGAGAACGATCACGTCCTCTTCGCGCGCCTGGATGCGGTTGCGCTCACGCAGCTTCCCGGCCATCGCGGCGCGTAGCTCGATGATGCCGGACGAAGGCGCGTAGCGCGTCTTATTCCCGGCAAGCGCACGCGCCATCGCCTCTTTGATCGGCTCTGGAGTAGTTAGAAACGGCTCGCCGCCCTCGAACTGGTAGACGGAAGCGCCGGAAGCGCGCAGCCCCATCACCTTGTTGCGTATCTTGACGATGTCGGAGAACCCGACATCTTTCAGACGCCTCGTGAGGCGGAAGACGGAAGCGGACGTGGACACGACGCGCGGCGAACCTCCCACATTTTTATTGAGCAAGGCCGGATTATAGCCTTTGTGCTGACGAAGCGTCCAATGCCTTGGGGTGCATCGCGTTCACACAATCCGGAAGTTCATATGAATGACCGTGCATTGAGGATATCGTCCATACTTAATCCATATCGTGTATGAAACTAAGAGGGATGAGGATAACTGCGACGACCGCCACTCTTGCATTTCGATGACGAATCGATTGCCTTTCACGGAAAAACAGCGGCAGTCCACGCATCTTTGGTAGATTGGCTTTGACAGGCTTTGAGAGTCGCTTTTGAGGAACACGAGTTGCCGTTCATTTCAGCGTGTACGCTCATTTTCGTGCGTCCTAAAAGATTATTATTGCGAGGAGACACTGACTTATGACAACGACAACGACGAATAAGATTCTACCCGTGGCGCTCGTGGCGGCACTGCTCGGCGGGACGGTCGGCGCGTTCGTGATGCGTTCCGGCAACAGCACACCTGACGCGGCGCAGTCGGCAAAGACGAATCTGGTTGCGGGTGAAACCGCTACTGCGGCCAATGATCAGACTACGGCCAACGACCAGACCGACGCGCTTGATAACGAGATCGCCGCCGCGACGAAGAACATGTCCGCCGAAGAGAAGGCGGCCTATCGCGACGGCTTCATGGAAGGCATCCAGTCGGAGCGCGGCTCTGAAGTGAGCAGCACGCGTGCGACTCGCTCTTCCGTGGCCCCGTCCGCGGAGCGCGTTGTCTATCGCAACAACACACGCACGCGTTACGTCGGGCGCAGCAGCGCGCCGCGCCGCGTCTACTACGACTACGGCCAGCGCAACGGTCGCTCGTTCTGGCAGAAGCACCGCGATAAGCTGACCTTGGCGATGGGCACGGGCGGCGGCGCTCTCCTCGGCGGCCTTATCGGCGGCAAGAGGGGCGCAGGCATCGGCGCACTCGCGGGCGGGGGCGGCTCGGCGCTCTACACCTACAAGCTGCGCAAGCGCCACCGCAACTACTAAAGGGCGACGCCGATGTGTGGAAGTCTGAAGACGACCTTCGCGGGTGTGACTTCGGCTCTGCTTCTGGCGCTGTTATTGTTCGGGCGGGCGACCCCTGCGAGTGTCGGGGTCGCCCGTTTGCGTCAGGACGAGCGACAGAGTATCAGCCAGACAGTCTTTAAAGATTATAAAGACTCAGATGACTTACTTGACTCTTCCGGCGGTTCAACGGTACGGCGCGAGCCTGTGGGACGTAGGGCGGCGCTCCCTTCGCCGGTCGAGTTCCGCGAGTCGGGCGACCGGGGCTTGCTCGTCAAGACATGGGTCAACGATGCCGGGCCCTTTACCTTCGCCATCGACACGGGCGCGGGCGCAAACCTCCTCTCATCAAGAACGGCGGGCGCGGCTCGCGTAGAGGTCGAGGCCGGCGGCGGGCGCGGCATCGAGATCGGCGGCTTAAGCGGCGCGCGTTCCGGCGGGGCGCAGAAGGCTTTCGTGCGCGGCCTCGCGCTCGGCTCGCGCGAGAACACTCTCCCCGCGCGCGGACTATTCGTCGTCGCGTCCGGACTACCGTCTGACATCGACGGCATCCTCGACCCTTCGGAAGTCTTCGGGTCGCTCGGCTTTCGTATAGACATCCCCACAGGTGAGCTTAGCTTCTTCGACCCGCGCGTCGAACCTTTGCACGCAGGCGATGCGCCGCACGGCGGTGCGGTCGTGCCCTGGCTGACTGAAGGCAGCAGCCGACGCCCCTTCGTCATGCTCGGCGAAGGGAGACGCGCGCTGCTCGATACAGGCTCGGGCTTCGGCCTCGCGGTTGACGAAGCGGCTGCGCGTGCTCTGGGCATCCTCTTGAACGGAGGGCGTGGGCGCGGAGGCACGCGAGACCTCGCGGGCGGGGAAGTACCTTCGAGACGTGTGCGCGCGGCCACGATCAGCATCGGTTCGCTCGTGCTGCGCGGCGTCCCGACCGACCTGCTTCTACACGCGGAGAAAGGTGCGCCCGTCATCCTCGGGCGCGACGCGCTCCGCCCATTCCACATCACCTTCGACCCTTTGAACCGCCTCATCATGTTCGACCCGCGCGTAGGTTGAGCCAGTCCGTCCGCTAACAATAACGTTGACAAGGGTTTGTGGCGCGAGTAACATTGTCGGCGCTTGCTTACAGGCCGCTTGTGTTCAGGCGGCCCGAGCGTCAACAGTCCAAAATTTTATTCACGTGTGAAGTCGGGTTACGACCTTCGGCGCTCTAGCCGGTCTCCCGTCACTTATGAACCGAGCAGCCGTCTCCATTCCAGAGAAACTCTTCTTCAAGATCGGCGAGGTGTGCGACATCACGGGCATTCAAGCGCACGTGCTTCGCTACTGGGAGTCGGAGTTTCCGATGCTCGCCCCGCAGAAGAATCGCGCGGGGCAGCGCACATATCGCAAGCGCGATGTGGAGATGGTTCTGCGCATCAAGGAACTACTCTACGAAGACCAGTACACCATCGCGGGCGCGAAGAAGAGACTCACGAACGAGCTGCGCGGTGCGAGCAAGCTCAAGGTCGTCACGCCCGAGATGGGAGCGCAGGCGTTGGGCGTTGCGCCCACACCGCAACTCGTCCCGTCGCAGCCTGCGCCCGAGGTCAAAGGGCCGCCCGATGCCTTCGACGACTCGCCCACAGACTCCACACACTCGCGCATGGACTCCACACAGGGCGTCTACGGGCACGAGTCCGAATCCCTTCCGTCGAATGAGAACCGCGCCGCGCTCAGACGCCTCCGCGAGCAGTTGCACGACATCATTGTGCTCCTCGAAGCCGAAGAGCAGCACTCCGACCCGCGCCGTCGCTAAGGCGCTCGACAGCCCGCCCACGCCTCATTTGACCAGACGATAATTTCCGGAGATACTAAACGCCGTCCACGGGATGTGGCGCAGCCTGGTAGCGCGCTCGCTTGGGGTGCGAGAGGTCGCTGGTTCGAATCCAGTCATCCCGATAGTTTAATGCCTTCAGCCTGTTTGGGTTGAGGGCATTGACTATTTGTGCCTGACTCGCGATTACTTATCCATCTACTTATTCGGAGCCGAGCATGCTACTTATTCGGAGCCGAGTATGTACGTACATACTCGGCTCCGTATATCGTTCGGGCGATTGTCGCGAACGGGAATGGTCGCCCTACTCTTTTAAGGAAGGGTCGCCCTATCCTTTAGAAAGTAACCCCGACCTGTCCCTGGAAGCCACGTGGGCTGACGAAGTGTGTGCCGCTGAAGGTCGAGAGGAAGTTGTAGAGCGCCTTCTTGTTCGTCAGATTGGTGCCCGTGAAGCGCAGCGTCAAACGCGTGTGCTCGGTGCGCAGAAGATTGTCCGTGCCGACGCTCAGGTCGAAGAGGTGGCGCGGGGTGACGCGCGGCGGGTTGGTGTCGTCGTTCTCCGTACCATCCGCAGGTATGCTGACGCGAAGCGCGCCTCGGTCGGAGGACGTGCATTGAGTGATGCCTTGTGTCGGGGTGGCGAAAGTACCGCCGCAGAACAGTCCCATCTGCGCCTGCTGGTCGGGCGTGAAGCCGAGCGCGGTGGCGAAGTCGGTCACGGCTCCGGTGACGACGCCGCTGTCATAGCGCCATGTGAAGGTGACGAAGGGCGCGAGCTTCTTCCAACGGTTGAACTGATACTGAACCTGCGTGGTCTGCTCGAACTGCTGGTCGTGGTCGATGCGGAAGACGCCCGTCGGCAAATCGGAATTGAAGAAGAGTCCGCCAGATTCCGGCGGGAAGAAACGCGCGCGCGTGTGCCCGGCGACCATGAAGGCCGACAGCCCTTTGTAGTTGGTCAGGTTGACGCGCATCGAAAAGCCGTCGAGCCTCGACTGCTGCCATGAGATGGGAAATGTGACCGGCGTATTGAGCAGCACGTTGAAGTCGTAGGCGTTCGTCGTGCGCTTATTGAAGTAGTCAACGTCGAGGACGATGAGTTTTCCGATGGACTGTTGGAGGCCGACGTTGAACTGATTGCGGCGACCCGGCTGGAGTGGCTGGTTGCTCGCCGAACCGAGTATGCCGTCGGCCAGTCCGCCTGCGCCGGTCGCGCTCGACAGGATGAGATTCTCGTTGTAGGGCGTCTCGAAGTTGCGCGTGTAGGAGGTGCGTAGCACGGTTCCTGTCCGCTTGACGTTATATGAGACGCCGAGCCTCGGCTGGAGCGATTTGCCGTGGCTGAGTCCATCGTAGTTGTCGAAGCGAAGGCCGAGGTTGAGCGTGAGATTATTTTTCGTCAGAGAGTCCTGCGCGTAGAGCGCCTCCTGCTTGATGTCCGTGTGGCCGTTGAAGTTGAAGAGATGGCCGCCGCGCGTGAGGTCGAAGGGCAAGAGACCGGGCAGGAAGCTCTCGCTCGCGGGGTCGTTGAAGTTCGGGTCGGTGATGCCGAACTGAAACGCCTCGGTCAGAAAAGTGTGCTGGAACTGCACGCCGAACTTGGCGTTGTGGATGCCCTTGACGTAAGCCACGTCGGCGCGGATGCCCGTGTTGGTCAAGCGGCGCTGCTGGCTGATGGTCGTCGTCTCGTCGGAGAAGGGGTTCGGACTGGGGAAGTATTTGACCTGATCGAGCCGGTAGTAAGGACTGAGGGTCAGAACAGTGTTTGGGTTGAAGACGCGTACATAGCCGGGCGCGATGTTGATTGAGCGGACGAGCTGATGCTGATCCTGGCCGAGTGCCTGTTGGTCGAAGGTGTTCGGCTGCTCGAAGTTGTTGCGCGCGAGGAACAGGTTGCCGTGGAAAGTGTTTTTGCTGTCGGGGCTGTAGTCGAAGCGGTTGAAGATGTTGACGGACGTACCGCGGTCGTGGAGCGGCACAAGCTCGGGCGAGTCGAGGAAGCGGCCCGAGCGGTCGAAGTTGAACGAGACGAAGTCGCCGATTTTATCGCTGCCGAAACCAAGCGCCGCGTCCTGACTGACCGTGCCGAAAGTGCCGTAGGTCGTGTTGAAGCTGCCCGTCGGCTTCTTCTGCCCGAGGCCGGACTTGGTGATGACGTTGACGACGAGGCTGGTCTTGTCGCCGTACTCGGCGGGCACTGCGCCCGTGGTCGCCTCCAGAGACTGGACGGCGTTGGTCGGAAGCTGCGTCGAGAAGGATTTGGTCTGCTGGTCGGAGACCGGTTGGTTGTCAATCGAGTAGGAGGTCTGCGCGTGATCGCCGAGCGGATGGAATGAGCCGTTCGAGTCGGCGACGACGCCGGGCGCGGCCTGCGTGACCACGTCGCTTAAGCCCGAGCCGGGCGACCTGACCGGCAGTTTGGTAATCAACGTCTGGTCAACGTCAACGTGTGTCGTCGGCACGTTCTCGATGGCGTTGAGCGTGTCGGTAACGGTCACCTCGGTCGAAGCGCCCGCGACCGTCAGAGCGATCTTCAGGCTGATGGGCACGGACGTGCGAACCGGCAACTCCTGCTGCGAGGCGCTGAAGCCGTCTGCCGCGACCGTCAGTTGATAGATGTTCGGCGGCACGCCCGCGAAGCGGAACGAGCCGTCGGCGTCGGTGGTCGCCGTGCGCTTGAAGCCCGTCACAGGGTTCTCGATCTTGACAGTGCCGCCGGGCACGACCGCGCCGTTCGGGTCTGTCACGACCCCCGTGACTGTCCCCGCGCCGCCGAGCGCCTGCGCCGAGACGTGCGGGCCGAAGGCGACCGCGACGGCCGATAGTAAAATGATGTGGAGTACGAGCTTTGGGATGCGGAGTATGAACTTGGGAGTGCTTCTCTTAATCATCGGTCTTGACCTCTCTCTTGTACGCTTCAACGGATCAGTCACCGCCATTTCATCAAACGCGCCCGCCCGATGTGTGCAGGCGGATAAGGCGGAAGATTATGGACGGCGGCCAGATCGAATAGCCTTCGCGGACAATGGCCTGCGCTGCGTGAGCAGGAGGCTTACGGTCTCGCGAAGATGCGATCTAATTTAGAGAGAAGTCTGGGGCGGTGCGCGTCCGCGCTGTGGGTTGTCGGGCGCGGAGAGGTAGGAAGCGGAGATGATTAGCTCAAATGCGTGCTCGGAAGGCGGCGCGGAGATGAACACCGGGCCGTAGAACAGTCCGCTCGACAGGTGTCTTTGAAGCTGGCAGATCGAGCAGTCTTTGCTCTGTAGAGGATCGTTAGTTTGAGAGCCGCTGCCGTCGGTGGGGACGACCGCACCCACATCGGCGGACTCGATTGTCGCGCGCCGGGTTACGTTCGGGTCGTGTCGGTGAAGGACGCCGAACGTCGCGCTGAAGATGAGTGAAGAGAGCAGCAGACACGACAACACGTGCGCGAGAGGCGCACGACGGGAAATCAAAGCTAGTCTGACTTTTACTCTCAACACCTAAACGATTCGTAACGGATTGCAGTTGAGACGACTATAACCACGGCTATTACGAGTGTCAATGACTCTCAACGCCTGCATGATTTAACTGGCATGACTTAGTTGACGATTTGTCTACCGAAGTTGCTTCAGCCGGGGCAGGAGTGGAGTAGCACAGGGGCTGTGGAATCCGCGCGGGTTGTGAGGTCGCAAAGGACGAACTATTTCGGCGGCTGTCCCTGACCGATTAGCTGCTGAAGCTTATTGGCAGCCTCGGGGTTGATCCCCTTCAGCGCGTTGTACTGCTCGGTTGCGCCGCTCACGTCCCCGCTCTTCAGACGCATCACGCCCAAGTTGTAGCGCGCCTCCGCGTCGTCGGGTTTAAGCAGGACGGCGTGTGCGAAAGCGTCGGCGGCCTCCTTGTAGCGGTTCAGCTTGCCTTCGGTGTTGCCGAGGTTGAAGAAGGCATCGGCGTCCTGCGGGTTGAGCCGTGCGGCATCCTGAAAGGCGCGTGCGGCGTCCTCCTGCTGGTTCAGGCGGTCGTAGGCGTTGCCCATCTGGATGAAAGCGTCGGCGTAATTTGGATTCAGGTTGACGGCACGGCGAAAGGCGGACGCGGCCTCCTTCAACTGGTTGAGCTTGAGATGGGTGTTGCCCATCAGGAAGAAAGTCTCGGCGTTCTTGGCCGTGATTTTCTGTAGCTCACCAATCGTCTCTTCATACTTCCCGGCCTTGTAGAGTTCTTTCGCGTGCTCGTTCGGTTGCAGGCGAGCGGCCTCAGAGCGCTCCTTCGTGGCCTCGGCCCCTTTGCCTGCTTTCTCGTAAGCGTCGGCGAGCCTCTGGCGCAGTTCGGCGTTTGCGGGCGCGAGTTTGGCGGCGCGCTTGAAGGCGTCAATCGCTTCGTCGAGCCTGTTCGCCGAAGCGTTTGCGACACCCAGCTTCCCGAGCGCGTCAACGTCCTTCGGGTTCTTGTCCGTGACGAGCTTGAACTCTGCGGCGGCCTCCTCGAACTTGCCCTCGGCGAGATAGATATTGCCGAGGTTGTAGTGCGGCGTCGGGTCTTCGGGATTCTGCCGCGACTCGTTCTGGAATCTCTCCTCGGAGATTTCCTCCGCGCCCGGTGGAGGCGTCGCGTCAGCGTTGGCGGCCCCGCCCGACGCCTGCGAGTTCGTGCCCGAGTTCGACGCCGTGTCGGGCTTGCTCTCAGACTTACACGCGGCGACGGAGAGAAGGAGTGCGAAGAGAGTTAGAAGAAGAAGCGGACGTTTCATCGGATTCATCTCGAAGAGTGCAAAGATAATAGAACTGAAGATAGTGTCGGGCCCTCGACGGCAACGGTTCAGCGCGGGTCGTCCGACAACTCCGTGATGGCAATCTCGGAAGTGAGCGTGCGGTGGACGGGGCACTTGTGCGCGATCTCTCGCAGGCGCGCGCGTTGCTCTTCCGAAAGGTCTCCCTCGAATTCGACGGCGCGCTCGATGTGGTGGATGAACCCGTCGGACGTGCTCCCGCATTCGACGCAGTCTTTCCCGTGGACGCGTCGCTGGCGCAGACGCACGCTGACGCGCTCAAGCGGCCACGCCTTACGCCGCGCGTAGAGCGTCACCGTCATCGAGACGCAACTGCCGAGCGCCGCGAGCAGAAGCGTATAAGGGTCGGGCCCCGCGCCTTCGCCGCCGATTGAGACCGGCTCGTCCGTGATGAGTGTTTGACCCTCGCCGTAACGGACTTCGTTACGCAGGTTGGAAAGGGATGTCACGGTCACTTCGCTCATCGTTTGTCTCCTACAAGCCGCGAGGTCGTCGGTTCGGGAATCGCAAGGCGGGAAGCTTAACCCGACTTGCCTTGGTGAGACAAAGGCCGCGTACAAGGTGAGACAAAGGCCGCGTGGAAAAAAGAGCGGACGCACAAAAAGAGACGGGCGGGCCGGAACGCTCCGGCCCGCCTCGTCTCTCTTCACTCGAAAGGATGCAACCGAACTACAAAGGACTCTATCTCGACCTGCCGGTTCGCGCGTAGAGGTTGACCGCAAAGAGCACCGTTAAAGCCAACGTCATCGCTTCACCTCGCCTGCCTTGATGTCATAAACACACGACGAATGGAAAAGCGTTTCCAGAAAGTAGACAGTAGACAGGAGAAGTAGACAGTAGACAGTAGACAGTAGACAGTAGGAAAAACCTTAGACGCCGAATCCTCAGCGTGTCAGCTTCAGCGACCGCGGCGCGGCGCGTCTACTGACTACTGACTACTGACTACTTCTTTCCCCCTTGCGATGGCGCGGCGCGTGCGGATACACTCGTCGGCGTTCCGGAAACATTAAAATCATTTGCGGGCGGCGGGGCCCAAGTTCCTTCCGTCGAAGCGAGGTCGAGGATGAAGATTCACGAGTATCAGGCGAAAGAGTTGTTGAAGAAGTACGGCGTGGCCGTGCCGCGCGGGATCGTCGCGCGCTCGCCGGAGGAGGCTTACCACGCGGCGAAGGAGTTGGGCACAGACGTGGTCGTCGTCAAGGCGCAGATACACGCGGGCGGACGCGGCAAGGGCGGCGGCGTCAAGCTGGCGAAGAGCGCGGACGAGGCGCAGGAGATTGCCGCACGGATTCTCGGCATGCACCTCGTCACGCACCAGACGGGCCCCGAAGGACGCGAGGTGCGGACGCTGCTCGTCGAAGAGGGCTTGCCGATTGACAAGGAGTTCTACCTCGGCATCGTGCTCGACCGCGCGACGGGCCGCCCCGTCTTCATGGCCTCTTCGGCGGGCGGCATGGACATCGAGGAGGTCGCGGCCTCGACGCCCGAACTCATCCAGAAAGAGACCATCGACCCGGCGGTCGGCTTCCGCTCGTTCCAGGCGCGCAAGCTCGCCTTCGGCCTCGGCGTGCCCGCGCCGCTCGTCAATCAGGCGGCGAAGTTCATGCAGGCGCTCTACAACGCATACGAACAGACGGACGCCTCGCTCGTCGAGATCAACCCGTTTCTTTTGACGAAGGACGGCCGTCTGTTCGCGCTCGACGCGAAGATGACGTTTGACGATAACGCGATGTTTCGTCACCCGGAGTTCCACTCTCTGCGCGACCTCAATGAGGAGGAGCCTTTAGAGATCGAGGCGTCGAAGTACGACCTCAACTACATCAAGCTCGACGGCAACATCGCGTGCATGGTCAACGGCGCGGGGCTTGCGATGGCGACGATGGACATCATCAAGCTCGCGGGGGGCGAGCCTGCCAACTTCCTCGACGTGGGCGGCGGCGCTTCGCAGGAGAGAGTCGAAGCCGCCTTCCGCATCCTGCTCGCAGACCCTTCGGTGCGTGCCGTGCTTATCAACATCTTCGGCGGCATCGTTCGCTGCGACATGGTTGCGCGCGGCGTGGTCGGCGCGGCGCAGAATCTAGGCATCGGCGTCCCCGTCGTCGTCCGCCTCGAAGGCACCAACGTCGAGGAAGGCCAAAGGGTTCTGCGTGAGTCCGGTCTGAACTTCACCGTCGCTAACGGCATGAAGGACGCTGCCGAGAAGGTCGTCTCGCTCGCCAGCCAGCAACCCGCCGCCGTCTGAGAGGGCGAATTTTTAAATTAGCCACCGCAGACACAGAGAACAGGAATGAGGGAATGTTTGAAGTCGCTTTATAATCTCTGTGTCTCTGTGTCTGCGGTGGCTAATCTGTCAGTTGAACATCAAGGCGACAAACGTCGTACCTCTCTCGGGATATCTTTGACAGGAGTTCCTTTATGTTCTGTCCTCAATGCGGCACTACACAGAGCGACGATCTGAGATTCTGCAAGACGTGCGGTGCGAATCTATTTGCCGTTCGCCAGGCGGTCTCGATGCGCGGGGCGGACGACAAATTCGACTGGAGCAAGACGTGGGTCGCCGAGATGTTCCTCTCCGAGAGCGAGCGCAAAAGGCGTCAGGCGGAGCTTGAGCAGCAGCGCGGCCTCACGCCCGAGGTGAAGCGCTACAACGAGATCAAGGCCGGTGTCATCACGGCCTGCGTCGGTGTCGCACTGATGATCTTCCTCGCCGTCTTCATGGAGGGCGTCATTCTGGGCGGCAAAGTCCCGCAGGACACCGTCGAGATTCTGCGCCGCATCTGGGTCGCCGGTGTGATTCCTCTTTTCGTCGGTCTCGGGCTACTGATTAACGGCCTGTTCGTCAGCAAAAAGCAGGTCGAAGCGGCTCTCCTGCTGGAACGGCAAAGGGCGTCGGCGAAGGCGTCGGGGCCCTCCACTCTAACGGAAGGCGCGCAGCGTCAGGCGCTTCAATCAGCCGACACGTCCGAGTTCATTTCTCCCGGCTTCAGCGTCACCGAAGGCACGACGAAACACCTCAGCACTTCTGCACCGAAGACGCAGAGCCAGGACAACACCTGACCTACTCGAACGTCGCAAGGCAAGTCTGACAGAGACCTTACAACACTGATAGAGGCTTTCAAGACCAACGGTGACCTCGATGATTAAGCGCGCGCTCCTCATCACGCTCGTCCACGTCAGCCGCTTCGGCCTCGCGGCGCTCTTTCTCTTCGCGGCGGGCGCAAAGCTCTACACCCTCTCCGACTTCGCCGCCAACCTCTCCAACCTCGTCGCGCCGCGTCTGGTCTGGCCCGTAGCCTTCGCCGTCATCGCCGCCGAGCTTGTCTCCGCCGTCCTCCTCCTCTGGCCGCGCACCGCACGCCTCGGAGCGACGCTCACGGCCCTACTACTCACCGGCTTCGCCTCTTACGCCCTCTACTACGTCTACATCCTCCACGGCGAGCCGCTCGAATGCGGCTGTTTCGGTCGTCTCATCGGTAGCCAGCTCGGACTCACAACCGCACTCCGCAACCTCGCCCTCCTCGCCCCTTGCGCCCTCGTCCTCTTCGGCCTCTCGCGCCTGCGATACATCGGACGAATCGAAACAGTACCGACGCAATCATTGATAGGCGAACCCGAACAAAGGACGTAACTGATTGATTGTCGCTAGGTGTGGCAGCTATTGGCGCTCGCATGGCCCGTGCATGGAGTGTAGAATCGGCGCGCTTTTTGATGATGGTGTGGTGAGGTTGGAGGTGTGATGGCGAGGTTAAGTTTTTGGGGCGGGGTGGGGACGGTAACGGGGTCGAAGTATCTGGTGGAGAGTGTCGGGAGCCGGGTGCTGGTTGACTGCGGATTGTTTCAGGGGTTGAGGGAGTTGCGGGAGCGGAATTGGGAAGACCCGCCGTTTGATGCGAGGAGTCTGGATGCGGTCGTCATTACGCACGCGCACGTTGACCATACGGCGTATCTGCCGCGTCTTGTGGCGTTGGGGTATGAGAAGCCCGTGTATTGCTCGAAGGGGACGGCTGATCTGTTGAAGCTGCTTTTGCCGGACTCGGCGCGTTTGCAAGAAGAAGAAGCGGAGTATCGCAATCGGAAGGGGTTGTCGCGGCACGAGCCTGCGTTGCCGCTCTATACGGAGGCTGATGCGCGCGCGGCGATCAAGTTGATTCAGACGTGCCCGAATACGGGTGAGCCGGTGGAGGTCGCCAAAGGCGTGCGCGCGGGGTTCCGCATCGCGGGGCACATCCTCGGGTCAAGCCTCGTGCTGTTGGAACTCGACGGCGCGGGCGCGGACGGGAGCGGCAGACGCGTGCTCTTCTCGGGCGACCTCGGGCATTACGACCAGCCAATCATACGCGACCCTGTTGCGCCGCCCGAGTGCGACTACATGCTCGTCGAGTCAACCTACGGCGACCGTCTGCACGACGCGGAAGACCCGAGGGTCGCGCTCGCACGCATCATTAACGAGGCGTCTGAGCGCGGCGGCCCTCTGCTCATCCCTGCCTTCGCCGTCGGACGCACGCAGGAACTCGTCTATCACATACGCGAACTCGAAGACGCGGGGCGCATTCCCATCCTGCCCGTGCGCGTCGATTCGCCGATGGCCGCCGCCGCGACGCAAATCTACCAACGCAACCGCGACGAGCAGGATGAGGAATACACCGCGCTGCTCGAACAGCATCGCGCGCCGCTTCGCACGCGCTCGATGGTGACGGCCTCGACGCGCGACGAGTCAAAGCGTCTGAACGAGGAGCGCGGGACGCGCATCATCATCTCGGCCTCAGGGATGTTGACCGGCGGGCGCGTGCTGCATCATGCGCTCAGGATACTGCCGGACGAGCGCGCCACGCTGCTCTTCGTCGGCTATCAGGCGGCGGGCACGACGGGGCGCAAAATTCTCGACGGCGCGCGTGTGGTTCGCATCATGAAGGAGGGCGTGCCGGTGCGTTGTCACGTCGAGCGCGTCGGCGGATTCTCCGCGCACGCTGACTGGAAGGAGGTTCTGCGCTGGCTCGAACCCTTGAAGGAGGCTCCGCGCCGCGTCTTCACTACGCACGGCGAGCCGGAGGCCGCCGCCGCGATGGCCGGACACATACGCGAACGCTTTGGCTGGCGTGTGGACGCGCCGCAGTACGGCGAGAGCGTCGAGCTTGAGTGACTGTACGCGCACGTCAAAGCATGTTCGCTTGAGGGTAATGTAACGTCTATTCACCGCAGAGGCGCGGAGTTCGCCGAGACTCGCAGAGAGTTGAATTATCTCTGCGTCCCCTCTGCGTCCTCAGCGCCTCTGCGGTGAACTGCCCCGCACATTAAAATTCAAGTGACAAGTTCTATAGCTTGACTGAGGCCGGCATGTGGCTATTTGTTCCCCGGCTGCTCGATCTCGTATTTGACTTTGAGGTAGAGCGTGAACTGCACGACCGGCTCGATGACGATGGGGTTGACGACCGTGTCGAAGCCGTCTGCATCGAGCGGGTTGAAGAAGAACGTACGGCTCTTGCGCGTGTGCTGGATGGTGTACTTCTGCCGGTCGTAGTCCGCGTCAACATCCTCCGACTCGAACGCCGTGTAGGAGTCGTACATCTCGGTCGGATAGTAGATGCTCGGCTTCTCTGTGTAGACCTGCGCGGGCCCTTTGAGCTTGATGCCGAGCAGGCGCTGGTAACGCGCGACCTTCTGCTCGACGACCTTCGACGCTTCCTCCATCAGCCGGTTCTGGACAGGGCCCGTGTCCCGGACGATGTAGTCAACCTTGATGAGATCATAGATTTTCGAGCGCGCGGCGAGAATGTTCAGCTTGTCGAGCAGGTCTCGGTCGCGATAATGGACGGCGACGTTCTTCTTCAGCTCGAAGCCCGCAAGCCTCTCCTTCGCCACGTCGCCCGCAAGCTGGAAGGCATAGATTTTATTCTGCGAAGCGAAGTCTACATACACATCACTTGCGCCCACGCCGAGTTGTCGAAGCCCCGCCGTGAACTCGGCGACCGTCGCGTCCATCTTCTGATTGCACTCGGCGACGGTCACACACTCCTGCAACAAACCGAAGACGGCGACGAACTCGTCGGCCTTGACGTTCAACAGCACTGCCGCATCGACGAACATCGTAGTCTGGCTCGGCGGCGGCTCGCCTTGTACAGGCATACGCTTGGCGCGCTCTAAGGCTTCGGCGCGCGCCTTGCCGCTGCCCGCCTGCGAATAGCCGACGTTGCCGCTGGCCTGTGCGAGACAAGGGCCCGCAAGCGCGAGTGTGAAAAGGATAAGAATAAGAGTTCTCTTCATCGAAGACTCCTCGTCGTTGTTGGAAAACGCAGTCAGGCTTGATGCGCGAAAGAGCGGCGGAAGAGTATCAGATTGAGCGAGACTGAGAAAAGCCCGGGCCCAAACCTGCGCCTGGGTCTATTCAATGCTGAATCTTGAGTATAAGGCAATTCACCGCAGAGGCGCTGAGGACACAGAGGAAGCGCAGAGTAATTCAACTCTCTGCGAGTCTCAGCGCTCTCAGCGCCTCTGCGGTGAATTGCCCGGCACTCTATGCTCAAGGAGTAAAAAACCGGGGCCGGCATTGTCTTTGGCTCCATGCGGCGCGTCTCGGGGCTGTGCTATACTGCGCCTTCTTTAAGAAGCAAGCAGCCCAACAGCATAGACGTTCGGCAGTCAACCGGGAAGCGCCGGAGGCTGAACGTTGCTTGTCGAACACTTGAGTTGAAGGAGCGAAAGCGTTGAGCGTTCTCGTAGACAAAAACACGCGCCTCGTCGTGCAGGGCATCACGGGCAAAGAGGGCACGTTCCATACGAAGCAGATGATTGAGTATGGGACGAAAGTTGTAGGCGGCGTCACGCCGGGCAAGGGCGGCACGACGCACGAGGGCGTACCGGTCTTCAATACCGTCGCCGACTCTGTAGAGCAAGCGGGCGCGAACGCCTCGGTCATCTACGTGCCGCCCGCCTTCGCCGCCGACGCCATCATGGAGGCAGCCGACGCCGGACTCCCGCTCGTCGTCTGCATCACCGAAGGCATCCCCGCGCTCGACATGGTAAAGGTCAAAGAGTATCTCGCGGGGCGTCGGACGCGGCTCGTGGGCCCGAACTGTCCCGGCGTCATCTCGCCCGGCAAGTGCAAGATCGGCATCATGCCCGGACACATTCACAAAGAGGGTCGCATCGGCGTCGTCTCGCGCTCCGGGACGCTCACCTACGAAGCCGTCGGACAGTTGACCGCGCTCGGCCTGGGTCAATCGACGGCCATCGGCATCGGCGGCGACCCCATCATCGGCACGACGCACTTGCAAGCGCTCGCGCTCTTCGAGGACGACCCCGAGACCGAAGGCATCGTCATGATCGGCGAGATCGGCGGAACAGCCGAAGAAGAGGCCGCGGCGTTTGCGAAAGACAATGTGTCGAAGCCCATCGTCGCCTTCATCGCGGGGCAGACCGCACCGCCGGGACGCCGCATGGGTCACGCAGGAGCCATCATCGCCGGAGGTAAAGGCACCGCCGCCGAGAAGATGAAGGCGCTCGAAGAGGCTGGCATCCGCGTCGTCCACTCGCCTGCGGACATCGGCCAGGCAATGTCCGACGCGCTCGGCGCTCGCGCCACAGCCTGAATAGTTACTAAAGGACAAGCTCAAATGGGCGATGATGAACGTCTCATTAACTTAGAAGGGTTCTCCAGATTAATATTGCAATGGGCACGGCGGGCTGAAGAGAGAATGAACGAGTTGAATGCCGCTCAGACAAACTCCGAAGCTAAAATCGCCGCCCTTGCTGACGCACAAATTCGGACTGAAGGCGTTGTCTCGGCACTGGGTGAACAGATGAAGGAATTAGCGGCTTCGCAGACGCACACAGATCAACGTTTGGATGCACTGATCGACATCGTTCGCGGGATTAGTCAAGGCAATCCGCCACAACAAACTTAATTTTCTTGAAAGGTTTACTCCCTACCAACATGGCAGAGCAGGCAGGCAATCTTACTTTCGGAATCATCAAGCCCGACGCGGTGCGTGCGGGACGGACGGGCGCGGTCTTGCAGCGCGTCCTCGATGCGGGCTTCAAGCTCCGTGCGTTGAAGCTCATTTCTATGACGACGCGCGAGGCCGAAGGATTCTATGACGTGCATCGCGAGCGACCGTTCTTTGGCGAGTTGACGACGTTCATGTCTTCGGGGCCCTGCGTCGTGATGGCTCTGGAGAAGGAGGGCGCGGTCAAGGCCTGGCGCGATTTGATGGGCGCGACCGACCCGTCGAAGGCCGAAGAGGGAACGCTCCGCAAAGAGTTTGCCGTCTCCATCGGCGAGAACGCCGTCCACGGCTCCGATTCAGAAGAGAACGCGCAGATAGAACTCGCGTACTTCTTCAGCCGACTGGAGTTCGTCTAGTGAATAGTAGATGGTAAATGGTAAATAGTCGTTGAGGCTCGCCCGTCTAACGGGTTAAGCTCAGGCAGCACCAACATCAAACACCATTTACCATTCACCATTGACCATTCACAAAAAGCTATGGGTATCATCAACGAAGTCATCGACAACACGCGCGCCATCATCAAGGGGATGATGACGACCGTCTCCTACATCCCGCGTGGAAAGTGGACTGTTCAGTACCCGGAGGAGCCTGTCACGCTCCAGCCGCGCTTCCGCGGCCAGCACCTCTTGCACGTGGACGAGCTTGGGCGAGAGAAGTGCGTCGCGTGTTACCTGTGCGCGGCGGCGTGCCCTTCGGACTGCATCTATATCGTCGCAGCCGACGACCCGCGACCGCCCGAAGAGCGAACGGGCGTCGATGAGCGCTACGCCTCCGTCTATAATATCGACTACGGGCGCTGTATTTTCTGCGGCTTCTGCGTCGAGGCGTGTCCGAAAGACGCCATCACCCACGGCTTCAACTTCGAGTTGTCGGTCTACTCGCGCGCAGACCTGCTCAAG
>JAVRON010000025.1:0-27059 GCA_032162705.1 Acidobacteriota bacterium | reverse complement strand
TCAACATGAGCGGCCCGCCTCTTCTGTTTTGTTTCAGATGGCGTGTGGCGGAAGCCCGAACGTGTGGGAGGGCGTCTCAACCACCGTCATGCGCATCATGATATCTGTAAGCCCACCCACACGGTCGGGCTTCTGCCTCGCTGCCGTCGCCTTAGAAGTCGAACTTGATGGCGAGCTGAAGCTGGCGTGGCGTGGCGAACGTGGTCGTGCCCGAGGCGGGCGAAGAGAACGAGCGCGGCGTGCCGAAGGCCGAGACGGCGTTCGGCAGTTCAAGGCGGCCTCCGGCCGTAGTCGCAAAGTTGTAGAACGTGTTGTTGACCAGCACGACGTTCGCGCGGTTGAAGACGTTGAAGGCTTCGAGAATGAGGCGCACACGCATCGACTCGGTAAACGAGATGCTGCGCGTAATGCGCGCGTCCACCTGATAGACCGAGGGCGTCGTGAACTGGTTGCGGACTGTGCCGGGCAGGCGGTCGTTGGCACGGTTGCCGTCACGGTTGGGGTCGTTGCCGACGAGCGCCGAGTATGGGCCGCCGGATTGGAACTGCACGATGCTTGAGAGCGTGTAGTCGCTAAACAGTGCGCGGGCTACCGCGTTGTCGCTCCACTTGATGCGCTTAATCTCGTAGACGGGGCTGAAGACGAAGCGATGGCGCAGGTCTGTGTCGGAGCGCGCGTAGTCTGCGCCGGGGTTGATCTGATTCTCGACGATCTTCGAGTCGTCGGCTCCCACGACGACCGTGGTCTGGTCTGGGCGGTCGTCCTTCGCCTTCGAGAAGGTGTAGGCGGCGATGAACTGGAAGCCGTGCGTGAAGCGCTGTGTGGCCTGTATGGCGAGGCCGTTATAGAGCGAACGCGAAGCGCTCTCGAAGATGCTGATGCGATTGTAGGAAGGCCCGGAGGCGCGCGAGATGGGGCGTGCCGTGGGGAAGCGGAGGAACGTGAAAGTATCCGTGCCGCCGAAGACGGGGAACGTGGTGGCGACGGGCGCAAACAGGTTGATGTCGCGCGTGCGCGTCAGATGGACGCCCTTGTAGAAGAGGTATGTCGCCGACAGGCTCAGGTTCTTAGCCACCTCTCGCTCGAAGCCGAGGCGTCCCTGCTCGACGTAGGGCTGCACGTAGTCGGGCGCGAAGAAGTAGAGGTTCGGGTTCGAGGCAAATCCGGCGGGCGGAGCCGTCAGGATGTTCGGGTAAGTGACGACGGCGTTGACCTCGTTGGCGGTCGTCGCGGGGTTGTCGCTGACGTTGATGCCTGTGACGTTGATGCCGTTCTGCGAATGCGCCGTGCCGAGGACGATGGCGGGCGTGCGCGCATAGAAGAGGCCGAAGCCGCCGCGGAAGACAGTCTTCTCATCGAGCGCGTAGGAGAACCCTGCGCGCGGCGCGAGGTTGTTCTTATCTCGGGGACAGTTGCCCGTGTTCACGCCGTTCGAGAGAAGCAGCGGGTCGGGGTTCGTGACCGGCGGACAGGCCAGCTTCTCGTAGTCGTAGCGCGCGCCGAGGTTCAAGGTCAGTTTCGGCGTGACGCGCACGTCGTCCTGCGCGAAGAAGGCGTACTCGGAAAGATTCGGCTCGGTCGTCCCGCCGGTCGTGCCCGTGCCTGCGAAGTTCTGCGTGAAGGCCGACGGCAGATTGTTGGCAAAGGCCGTGTAGTTGGGGAAGGTGTACGAGCCGCTGAAGAGGCCGGGGAAGAAGTTAAAGACGCGGTCGAAGTTGAAGTCGAGTCCAAGCTTGTAGTTGCTGCGCCCAGAGACGAGAGAGATGTTGTCGATCAACTGAACGCGCTTGATGGTGGTCTCGCGCGGGCTGAAGTTGTTGCGCCCGATGTTGAGATTGCCCGTGGCGTTGGTGTTGATGACGGCCTCGGGCTGGTCGGAGTTGGCTACGCCCGGCTCCATGTCTCGCGCGAGCTGGAAGCGAAGCTCGTTGACGACCTTCGCGGTCAAGACCGTGGAGAGGTTGCCGCTGAAGGTGTCGCTCTTGACGAGACTGTCGCCCGAGTGCTCTTCGACCGAGAGCGGGCCGTTGTTCTCGTTGTTCTGACCCGTGAAGCCCTGATGATTGTAGCGCAACGAAAGCTGGTTGCTTGAGTTGAGCGAGATGTCCGACTTGCCTAGAAACACATCCTGATTGCGCCCGACCTGATAGGTGTTGAGCTTCGGCAGGAGGATGGCCTGCGCGCCCGCCGGTGCGCTCCCGATGTTCGGCACGTCGAGGACTTGCGGAATGTTGGAGCGCTGACCGTCGTAACTGAAGAAGAAGAAGGCGCGGTTCTTGACGATGGGGCCGCCGAGGCGACCTCCGAACTGGTTGATGCGCGAGGCCGGGCGCTTGTTCGGCTGGCCGCGCCGCGACTCGTTGGCCTTCGTGATGGGGTCGTTGGCGTTTAAGGATTCGTCGCGCAGGTACTCGAAGAGTCCGCCGTGAAAGGTGTTGGTTCCCGACTTGGTGACGACGTTGATGACCGCGCCGCCCGCGCGCCCGAACTCGGCGGAGAAGCCGTTCTGGTTGACCTGAAACTCCTGGACGGACTCTTCGCTGAACTGGTACGGCGGACGCACGCCGCCGCGTCCGAGCGCCTGTCCGAAGAAGGTGTTGTTGTTATCGACGCCGTCAACCTGAAGGCTGTTGAGAGTGCCGCGTTGTCCGCCGACCGAGAGGTCGCCGCCGCGCGGGTCGCGTATGACGCCGGGCGAGAGCGTGGCGAAGTCCTGAAAGTTGCGCCCGTTGATGGGGAGGTTCTGGATGGAGCGCTCGTTGATGGTCGTCGAGATGGAGGTGCGCGTCGTCTCAACGGTCGGCTCCGTCTCCGAGACCAATATATTCGTACTTGCGCCCTCGACGGCGAGGGTGATTTCCATCGGAGTCTTGCCGCCGACCGTGACGGTAATGTCGGGCAGAGGCACGACGGCGAAGCCGCTGGCTTTGGTGGTGACGGTGTACCTGCCCGGCGGGAGCAAGACGATGCGGTAGTTGCCCTCGCCGTCGGTCGTGGCGGTTCTCTCGAAACCGGTGTCCTGGTTCTTGGCGGTGACTGAAGCGTTGGGTACGACCGCACCGGCGGGGTCGAGCACGCGGCCTTCGATCTGGCCGGTCGTCGCTTCGGACTGCGCGAAGGCATTGAAGGTCGAGAAGGCAAGGCACAGGCACAGCAGCACGGCGAGACGCGCGAGAACAGGGGGAATTCTCTTCGACATGATTTCCTCTTTCGGGTGAATTTTTCGCGGGACTTCAGGTACGAGCAAACAAAATCGTCAGGTACGAGCAAACAAAGTCGCGTGTGCGAAGCGAGATACTACGGCGGGCGCGACGCGACGGTCAAGCCCGTTATGGTCAGTGCAGCCCCATCAGGGCGGAAGAATGTAGCCCATGGCGTAAGCCGTGGGGAGGCTCGGAAAGATAATTCGATAAAGCCCCTGAAAGGGGCGATAGAGTCGTTCAGTTCCAGATGAATTGTTCGTCGAACTCTATATTGTGCTTCCTCAGCAACGACATGAACTCTTCCTTGAAACTCATCCGCCGATGGTGCTCCTCTTGATGCGCGATGTATTTCCTGACGGCCTCAAGGTTCGACCGACTAACGCTAAAGGCCCCGTAGCCGCTCTGCCAGGCGAATGGCTTGCGGTAAGTTTCATGCAGCCACCGCGATGAATTCGCCTTTAGTAACCGCAAAGTGTCAGAGACGGAGGCCGTCGGCGGAAGCCCGACGAGTAGATGAACATGGTCGTTTACTCCGTTGACGATGAGCGGAGTGGCTTTCAACTCGCGGAGAATTCCGCCCATGTAAGCATGCAATTGTGGCTGCACATCGGCGGCAATCAGCGGCGCTCGATCTTTAGTGCTGAAAATGATATGCGCGAGGAGGCTGGTGAATGTATGAGGCATTTCTTTCGCCCCTCCGGGGCTTAGGTCTTACATATCACGCTTACCCCACGGCTCACGCCGTGGGCTACATTATGTCGCCCCTGACGGGGCTGACTCGTCCTATCGCCCTAACGGGGCTGACTCGTCCTATTGCTCTAGCGGGACTGACTCGTCCTATTGCTCTAGCGGGACTGACTCTTTACCTCCGCCCCAGCTCGGCTGGCCGCAGTGCGTCGAGCCAGCGGCGGACGCTCGCGGTTTGCAGAAGGCTCATCACGCCCATGTAGCCGTAGCCGAAGCAGTAAAGAGAAAGAAAAGGAATCGTGCCCCACATCCCCATGTGCGCCGCGTAAAGAACGGCGAGCAGGAAGTAGACGGCGAACGCAAGCTCGAAGGCTGGGGCGAGGCCGTGCCCGCGTCGATACTTCTTGCGCTTCCAGGCGTCGTCGCGTGCGCCCTCGACGCGGTACTTCGGCGTGCGTACGAACTCGGTCTTGATGCGCAGGAGCGCTTCTAAGACGGCGCGTGCGTTCGAGAAGGCGAGGCCGATGCCGAGTCCCATCACGAGCGGCAGATGCAGGAGCCTCCGGCGTGCGTGGGGACGGTCTAAGTACCAGATGGCCGAGCCGTAGAAGAGCACGACCGAGGCGGTCGAGAAGAAGAGGAGCGGCAAGTCTAAGAGCATCAACTGCTGGAAGCCCTGATTGTAACGCACGAGCAGGAGAGGAAACTGCAAGAGGCTCGTCAGAATCATTAAGGGGTAGCTGATGTTCCCCGTCAGACGAAAGAACATCTCAAGCTTCACACGCGCAGGAAGATTCGAACGCAGGATGCGCGGGTAGAGTTTCAGTGCGACTTCGGTGACGCCCTTCGCCCAGCGGCGCTGCTGCGCTTTGAAGGCGTTGATTTCAACGGGCACTTCAGAGGGTGCGTCCTCGTCCAGAAGATAGACGAAACGCCAGCCCATCAGTTGCGCACGGAACGAAAGGTCTGTGTCTTCCGTCAGCGTGTCGTGTTGCCAGCCGCCCGAAAGCTCTATGGCGCGTCGCCGCCACACGCCCGCCGTGCCGTTGAAGTTGAAGAAGCCGCCCGTACGATTCCTGACCGTCTGCTCGATGACGAAGTGGCCGTCGAGGAGAATCGTCTGAAGGCGCGTCAGAAGATTGTAAGAGCCGTTGATGTGTGACCAACGCATCTGCGCGCAGCCTACCAGCGGGTCGTTGAAGAAGTGTACGAGCTTTCGCAAACAGTCGGGGCGAGGCACGAAGTCGGCGTCGAAGATCGCGACCAGCTCGCCCCTCGTCGTCCGCAGTCCGTTCTCCAGCGCGCCCGCCTTGAAGCCTGTGCGGTCGTCGCGATGGATGTATGTGACGGCGAAGCCTTCGGCGCGGTAGCGAGAGACTTCGCGTGCCGCACGCTCGCGCGTCTCGTCGGTCGAGTCGTCAAGCACTTGAATCTCAAGACGGTCGCGCGGGTAGTCAATGGCCGTCACGGCAGCGAGCAGGCGCTCGACGACATAGACCTCGTTGAAGAGTGGGAGTTGGACGGTGATGCGCGGAAGCTCCGCCTCGGCGAAGTACGCGCGTGGACGAGGCTCGATGTTTCGATAACGCCAGAAGTCCACCACCTGCTTGATGCGGTAAGCGCCGTAGAGCGACAGCACGAAGAGGATTGCGAAGTAGATTGAGAGCACAGTCCAGTCGAAGGCGTCGAGGCGATAGAGCGGGCTGATGTTCTCAGCCGTTTTCGCCACCGCGTCTTCGATGTACTTGCGCAGGAGTGGGTCGGACGCGAGCGTGGCCGGGAAAGTGTGTACGGCGGCAGGTGACATCTTCTTCTATCCCGAAACAAAAGGGAGCGGGACGCCTTCTCTCTTGCCGACGGCCGTCCGCAGGAGCGCCGCACGCATAAACAAACGAGCAGCGCGTTTGAAAATTCCCGCGCTGCCCGCTTTGATGCTTGAATTGTAGCCGAAGAGATGCCCGCGACAAAGGAAGGCGAAGGGCGAAAGTCAGGGCAGAGCTTTGCTCTGAATTTAAATCACGTCGCAGGCATGTCCTAACTTTCGCCCTTCGCCCTTCGCCTTTCCCTTCGCCTTTATATCCCCTTGCCGTAGCCGCCGCCACCGGCGGGGCCGCCGCCGTAGCCGCCCGCAGGAGGCGGAGGCGGAGGAACGCCCGCGCCGCCCTTACGCTTCTCGAAGAGAGCGACGCCGATCAGACCGCCGATAGCGGAGAAAATGATCGAGAGGACGGACACGATGAGGGCGCTCTTGATGGCGCTGCCGATGCCGACGCCGGCGGCCATCATCTGATTGATCTGCGCGGCCTGATCCGGGGGAACCATGCCCTGGAACAACGACATCATCGCGGTGCCCACGATCAGATTTAGCGGTATCCCGATGACGATGATCAGTGCGATGCCGATGGCTCCGGCGATGGCCCCGATGATGGCCCCGTCAGCCGGGGTGGCTGGCGTCGCAGACTTCTTAACGTAGAGGTTCGCGGCGATCAATCCGCCGACGATGGCCCAGATGCAGCAGCAGTAGTTCACTCCCGGGATCGCCGACAGGATGCCTAAGATCACGCCGCCGATCAATGCCGGTTTAAGTTTGTCGTTCATGTCTTTACCTTCACTGGAGGAGATTGAAAAACTTCAGTCTGGAGTTTCGGTTTCAGCGTCGGTTCGGTGCCCGGCACTTTATCGCCGCCGAGACTACAGCAGGCGAGCTAACTTGAAAAACCCGCATCACCCTTCGCGGGGAAGTCCGGAACGGAAGAAGTGTCGCCAGGGCGTGAGACTCAAGTCTACCACTCCCGGCACGATGTAGAAGGCCGCAACGACGCCGAGCAACGACGCCGTCAGAAAACGTGACATGTGCGTGTTCTCCCACACGCCGAAAAATCCGAGCGCGAAATCTATCGAAGTCGGCACCGCCGCCGCCAACAGCCAGGCGCGCTCCGGAAAGTCTCTCCGCGCGATGGGCCGCGCCAAAGGGTACGCCGCTACCCCGACGAGCGCGCCCACGTAGAGACCGAAGCAACGCGCGCACACCGCCAACTGAAACCCCTCGACGTGGAACGAGCGCGCGTTCATCTGATGACATGCTACTCTGAATCCATCATAGATCAACGCCGCCGCCCCCGGTGCCCCGCCCGCGCGCAGAAGCGGTGCCAACACGATCAACCCTACCATCCCCGCCGCGCCGACGAGCGCCACGCCCCACCCACGCCGCGCCGCCCGCACGCGACGCGCCGACTCTTCATCGCGAACCAACTGTGGCGTGTACTCTGAAATCGCAGAAGGCATAAGGGAATTTTTGATTTTTGATTTGCGACCTTGTCGCTGTCGGCATCGAGCTATCAGCCGTCATCCTTTTGCCTTTAGCTTAAAGCCGAGTGCTGAAGGCTGAAGGCGCTTCTAAATCAAAAATCTAAAATCGCAAATCTAAAATCTAATCACGGTGTCGGGCCCGCCCTCGACGTGGACGGTATCGACGAAGCGTATGTGGCGCGACTCGGTCGTCATGACGAGCGAGTGCGTGCGTCGGCCCGCGCCGAAGAAGCGGACGCCTTTTAAGAGCGCGCCGTCGGTGACGCCCGTCGCGACGAAGATGATCTTCCTGCCGGGCGCGAGGTCATTCGTGTCGTAAACCTTGTTCGGGTCGCTGATGCCCATCTCTTGCAGGCGCGCGAGCACCTCTTCGGCGGGCGGCACCTTCGACTTGTCCACGTCGAGCCGCTCGGGGTCGTAGACGAGCCGCGCCTGAATCTCGCCGTTCAGACACTTCATCGCCGCCGCCGTCAAGACTCCCTCGGGTGCGCCGCCGATGCCGATCAGGGCGTGGATGTTCGTGCCCGCGACCGCCGCCGAGATGCCCGCCGACAAATCGCCGTCGCCGATGAGGCGGATACGCGCGCCCGCCGAGCGCACGTCGTCGATGAGCTTCTTGTGGCGCGAGCGGTCGAGCACGATGACGGTCAAATCTTCGATGTCGCGTGAGAGACGGCGGGCGATGGCCTTGAGGTTGTCTTTGACCGGCGCGTCGATGTCGATGGCCCCGCGCGAAGAGGGGCCGACGACGATCTTGTCCATGTAGATGTCGGGTGCGTTCAAGAGTCCGCCGCGCTCCGAGGCGGCGAGCACGGCGATGGCGTTGTTCGCGCCCAACGCGCACAGGTTTGTGCCTTCGAGCGGATCAACGGCGATGTCAACTTCCGGGAACTCTTCGGGGTTCGCGCCCTCATGGTAGCCCTCGCCGACCTCTTCGCCGATGAAGAGCATCGGGGCATCGTCGCGCTCGCCCTCGCCGATGACGATGCGACCGCGCATCGGCACCGAATCCATCTTCTCGCGCATCGCCTCGACCGCCACGCGGTCGGAGCCTTTGCGGTCGCCCTGTCCCATCGTCCGCGCCGCTTCGATGGCCGCCGCCTCGCACACGCTCAGGAAATCGAGGGAGATGTTGACGCTGTTTAGCTCCACAGGCATTAATGCGAAACTCCTGAAGCCGAAAAGATTGTAAACGCCGTGATGAACTGAACGCTTGTATTTAGGAAAGGCAGGGGAATACTACCAGAGAGAGGGCGGAATTGATAGAGGCAAAAAGAAGTAGACAGTAGTCAGTAGTCAGTAGTCAGTAGACGCTTCGCGCTGCGGGCGTTGACGCTGACCTCGCTGATACTGGCTGAAAAGCTTTTCTACTGTCTACTGTCTACTGTCTACTTCTTAATCTCCTGTCTACTGTCTACTTCTTAATCTCCGGTCGCAGGTTCAGGTTCCGTATCAGGCGGTGGAGGTAGTTCGGGTGGACGCCGAGGCTGTGCGCGGCCTCTGTGAAGCTGCCCGCGGATTGTTCGAGGGCGCGGAGGATGAGCTGTCGCTTGGCCTCGCGCAGTGTCTCGTGATACTTCGTGAGGGGCGGCGCGGTGTCGTCCCGTCCGGCTGGCTCGGCTTCGAGCACGGTCTCGGGCAGGTCTTCGGGCAGGACGCGCTCGGTCGAGCCGAGGACGACGGCGCGCTCGACGGCGTTCTCAAGCTCGCGGACATTGCCCGGCCAGTCGTAAGCCGTGAGACACCTGCGCGCCTCTGCCGAGAGACCCGTTACCTTGCGCTTGAACTTCGCGGCGTACTTCGAGACGAAGTAGCTGGCGAGCAGAGGGATGTCCTCCTTCCGCTCGCGCAAAGGGGGCATCTCGAAGGAGACGACGTTGAGGCGATAGTACAAGTCCTGCCGGAAGCCGCCGCCCTTGACCGCCTCTTCCAGTTCCCTGTTCGTAGCCGCGACGACACGCACGTCCACGCGTATGGTGCGCGTGCCGCCGACACGCTCGAACTCACGTTCTTGCAGGACGCGCAAAAGCTTTGCCTGAAGCACAGGCGACATCTCGCCCACCTCGTCGAGAAAGAGCGTGCCGCCGTCCGCGACTTCGAGCCTGCCCTTTTTTTGTGCGAGCGCGCCGGTAAAGGCTCCGCGCTCGTGGCCGAACAGCTCAGACTCAAGAAGCGTCTCGGCGAGCGCCGCGCAGTTGATGGCGACGAACGGGCGTTCGCGTCGAAGGCTGTTCAGGTGGAGCGCACGCGCCGCAAGTTCCTTGCCCGTGCCCGACTCTCCGCGAATGAGCACCGTGGTATCGGTCGGGGCGACGCGCGCGATGAGTTGATAGACCTGCCGCATCCGCGCACCCTCGCCCACCATGCCGTGCTCGATCTGGCTCTCGGCGCGCAGAAGGCTGCACTCACTCTCAAGCTGCTCGACGTGACGGGCGTTGTTGAGCGCCACGGCGGCCAGCCCCGAGACGACGGTGACGAGTTGCAGATGCTCCTCGTCGAAGTGCGTGTCGGGGTCTGTGGCCGTCAGGTAGATGACGCCCATCGTGTGGCCGTAGAGCACGAGCGGCACGCACAGCAACGAGCTGAGGCGCGCGGCCTTGAGGCTCTGCGATGAGTCGAAGTCGCCCTCGGTGAGATCGACGGCGAGCACGGCGCTCCGCTCCTCTACGACCTGCCGGACGATTGTACGGCTTACCTCGACGGTGCGCTCCGTCTCGCCCGCACGGTCGAGTCCGAACTCCGACACAGGCTCGCCCTCGGGGCCTACGAGCAGGATGGCCCCGCGCTCGGCGGGCACGACCTCGAAGACGAAGCGGAGCAACTCGCGCTGCAACTCTTCGGTCTCGCGGATCGAGTTGATCGACGTGCTGATCTTAACGAGCAGCGCGAGGTCGCGCGCCATACCGGCGAGTGCGGGCAGACGTGTCCACTCGGACTGCGGCTGGAGATAGAGCGCTTCATCAACCTTGAGCCGGACGGTCGAGTGCGCCGTCATGCTCCGGTCACTCATGTGGATGGGGTTCGAGCTTTGTGCGGGCGTCTCGCCTTCGTGGAGCAGGAAGACGAGGCGCGACTCGCCGATGCTGATCTGGTCGCCGTGCGCGAGCGTGTGCCGACGGACGGGCCGGCCATTGACGAAAGTGCCGTTGAGACTGTCGAGGTCTGAGAGGCGGAAGCTATCTCCTTCACGATTGATGCGGCAATGGCGGCGCGAGAGCAGCGAGTCGGCGAGGCGGACGCTGTTCGACGAGTCGCGGCCAATTGAGACTTCCGCATCGCCCAGCTCCAGAACTGAGTCCTTCAAAGGCCCTGCGATGACGAAGACTCTCGGATTCATCAATCCACCGACGCTTGAGGCCAGACCTTGCGAGGGCACAGGCGGACGGCGCACGCTCGCGCGACAAATAACATTTTGCCGTGTAAAAGTCACTGTCCGCACTCGGCACGCTCGACGCGCGGACTAACCCAAAGGATAGTCGTCTATCTTTTCGGATAGCTTCGCCGTAGCGCGCACTGCACAACCCAACCGGCCTGACGGCAACTCTCTCACACAACTAATTTCAAGCCCTCCAAGCGTTTCCGAAACGCCGACACGCACTTCGCATTGCCGTTGAAAGTCGCGGCACACCGGTTGTATTAAGAGCAACAGTGTGAGACCGACGTTCTCCCGCCACAACGGCCCACCTTTGAAGCTCATTCACCCGCCTAACCCTTGAGCTTCAGCACGGGGCGGCGACACCAACCCTTCCGGTGTCGCCGCCCCGAACGCTTTTCGGAACAGTAGTCAGTAGTCAGTAGCGCTCCGCGCCACGGGCGCAGCCGTTAACACCTTGATGGCTCGCTGAAGAATGTTCTTCTACTGTCTACTGTTCCTCAATCTGCGGCGACGGCGTCGCGCGACCCGGCGGCATGGTAGGGCGGGAGAGTCTTGCGCGCCGCCTTCTCGCCTTTGAGGCCGAGCGCCCAGTCGGCCTGCATCAGCGTGTGTATGTCGCGCGTGCCCTCGTAGATGATCGCGGCCTTGCAGTTGCGCAGGTAGCGCTCGACGGGGTAATCGTTCGAGTAGCCGTTCGCGCCGTGAACCTCAATCGCCATCGAGGCGGCACGCTCGCTGCGGATGGTCGCCTGCCACTTGGCAAGGCTGGTCGCGCGCGCGTTCGCACGTCCCTCGTTCTTCAGCCACCCGGCCTTCAGCCAGAGCAAGTGTGACATCTGGTAATCGGCCTCCATCTCGGCGATCTTCTGTTTGACGAGCTGGTGGTTGGCGATCTTCGTCCCGAACGTCTCGCGCTCTAAAGCATATGCGACTGAAGCGTCGCGCGAGGCGCGGATAACGCCGGTCGCGCCCGCCGCCACGGTGTAGCGCCCCTGCTCCAGCGCGAACATGGCGATCTTGAAACCCTCGCCCTCCTCACCCAACATGTTCTCGTTGGGAACGCGCACGTCCTGCAAAGAGAAGTAGCCGGTGTTGCCCGCGCGTATCCCGAGCTTGCCGTGGATGGTTCCCGAAGAGAATCCCTTCATCGTGCGTTCGACGATGAAGCAGGACATGCCCGAATGGTCGCGCGCGCGCCGCTTCTCTTCGTCCGTCCAGCAGAAGAAGAGGAAGTTGTCGGCCACGTCGGCCAGAGAAATCCACATCTTCTCGCCGTTCAAGACCCACTCGTCGCCATCGCGCCGCGCGACGGAGCGCGAGCCGACGACATCGCTTCCGGCTCCCGGCTCGGTCAAACCGTATGTGGCAATCTTCTCGCCCTTCGCCTGCGGGACGAGATACTTGCGCTTCTGCTCCTCCGTGCCCCAACTGTAAAGCGTCAGCGAGTTAAGTCCCGTGTGGACGCTCATCACGACGCGCAGGAAAGTGTCCACGGCTTCAAGCTCTTCGCAGACGAGGCCCAGCGAGATGTAGTCGAAGCCCGCGCCGCCGTACTCTTCGGGGACGCAGACGCCGAGCAGGTTAAGCTCGCCCATCTTGTCGAGCACCGCGCGGTTAAACTGCTGCTTCTCGTCCCACTCCTTGATGTGCGGCGCGACCTCTGCCAGCGCGAACTCGCGCACGGTCTGGACAAGCGCCCTGTGGTCTTCGTTCAGTTCAAAGTCGATCATTGCTTTCTCTTCCTCACGAATTTTTTATTGGCGTGAACCGGGGGGCCCGCCGAGAGGGCAGAAGCGGTTGGGCTTCAGTGGTCTACTGCTTGCAAAGTCATGGCAAAAGGGTAAGCGTCATCTTACAACAAGCCCCGCGCAAAAGTCTTGAAACCCGCCGCTACTACAGTCAAAAACGACATTCAAAGGTGACACTGGAAAGGCTATCAGCGCTCAAAGAGTGTCTGTCTCGGCGATTGTTTGAGAGTCCGAGCCGCCGGATTGGCTGGAGTCCGAACCGCCCGTTTCGCTTTCGAGGAGTTTGCGCGCCTCTGCCTTTGCCTCTTCGAGCGTGCGGACGCGGTTGTCGAACTGCATCTCGTAGACGGCGCGTGTGACTTCGCCGAAGAGCGGCGACGGTTTCAACCCCATCTCCAGAAGGTGACGGCCCAAGAGTATCGGCGCGGGAGCACTGCGCTCGATTGAAAGCTCTCGGGCGCGCTCGATGAACCACTCCTGCGCGTCGGAGTTGAACCAACGCTCGCGCGGAACCCACGGCGCGTTGCGTCCCAGTGTGTCGGCCTTCGCGACGCGGTAAAGAAGCTCAAGCTCGCAGCGTCGCGCGAGGCGTCGGAAAGCGCCGTCCGAGATTTCTTCGCGTGTGCGATAGAACTCGCCGGGCTTCAGATGGTCGCGCACGAGCGCCACGACTTGAGAGCGAACGTCGAAGCCTTCGAGCGTGTAGACCTTCAAGCGTTCGAGCAGGGAGACGGTCGGTGCGACCCCCGCCTCTTCGTGTCCGCGCGAGCGTATGCGCCCTTCGATGAACTCGGTCGTCGAGGGCTTGCCGAAGTCGTGACACAAGGCCGCCAGCATCACCGTCACCTGTCGCGCGTAGTCGAGGTCTTCGACAAGTTCACGCGCGCGGTCGCAGGTAAGCCGCGTATGAACGTCAACCGGCCCCTCGGGATGCCACTCGTCTTCCTGCGGCACGCCCTTGAGCGCCTCGATTTCGGGGAAGAGCTGCGCGGTCGCGCCGAGTTGGTCGAGCCACTCGAAGCCGACCGACGGCCTTGTCGCGTGCAGCAGAATCTTCTCCATCTCGCCCCAGACGCGCTCCGCCGGGAGGTCTGTCAAATCTATCTGGCGGCAGAGTTCGATTGTCTCGGGGTCTACACGGAACTCGAAGCGCGCCGCGAACTGTGCCGCACGCAGCACGCGCAGAGAGTCTTCGACAAAGGTCTCGGGCGAGACGGCGCGCAAGAGTCTCGCCTCGATGTCCGCGCGACCGCCGAAGGGGTCGATGATTTCATTCGTGAGCGGGTCTTCAAGGATGGCATTGACGGTGAAGTCGCGTCGGCGCGCGGCGTCCGCGAAAGACATCGAGGGATCGCCCTCGATATAGAAGGCTCGGTGGCCGCGCCCTGTCTTTCGCTCGCGGCGCGGCAGAGAGACATCGAGGTCTTGGCCGAGCTTGTAGACGGTGAACGCCTCGCCGACGATGTTGACGCGCCCGAAGCGTTCCAGCAGCGCACGCAAAGCGACAGGCTCTATGCGGTAGACCTCAACGTCCCAATCCTTCACCCCGCGTCCCAACAGGCGGTCGCGCACGCACCCGCCGACAAGCAGCGCACGCCCGCCCGCGTCACGCACGGCACGCGCCAGCTTCAGAATTTTTTCGGGGACTTGCGAAGACATCGGAAAGGCATTGGACGGAAGCCCGCTACAACGCGCGACTACGGGGCAACGTCCTCTTCGTCGGCATCATTAACGTCGGCGACGTTACCGGCAGCGTGAACGTCGTCGGCAGCATTAACGTCGGGAGCGATAACGTCGTCAACGTCGGCGTCGTTAACGTCGGCAGCGTCAATGTCGTCATCGTCGTCTGTATCGCTAACGTCTGCGTCCTGGTCTTCATCGTCGGCGTAGTCGTCAATGTCTTCGGGGTAGCCGTCCAGATCACCGATGACGAGTTGCACGCGGCGCGTCGAGGGCAGGCAGCTTATGATCTGCACGCGCTCGATTCGCGTGCGTTCGGGCGACGTGTGCCAGAGCTTGACCCAGAAGCTGCGCGTGTCGGCGTGGATGACAAAGGTCGCGCCGTCCATCATGACGGGGACGGGGGCGGCTTCCACGCCGTCGCGAAGCTCTTCGAGTAGTTCCGGCACATACTGGCGGAACTGCTCGAACTGGAGGACGACCGCTGAGTCCTCGACCTCGGCGGGCGGAAGCTCGACAGGCTCGTCCGATTCGAGGAGGAGTCGCGACTCGGTCTGCTGGTTTCGTTTTTTAACTACGGGCATTGGTGCTAAATCTGCTTCTCTCCGAACTCAAGCGAGTCCTGCTTCTCTCCGAACTCAAGCGAGTCAACTGACTTTTCAAACTTGGTGAATTTACAGTTGACGGCTCCGATGACCTCTTTGAGTGGGGCGATGACTTTATGTGCATCGTCGATAGAGCCGCTGTGGACACGCAGTGTCGGCTCGTTAGCGTAGAAGCTGGCCGCCCCAATCGTGCTGATATGCTTCTTCCAATTTTGATTAAAGACGGCCTGCCATTCGGAGGTAGGCAGCGACGACAGGGTGAAGTGGTAATTGTATTTGCCATTGTTGTCGATTCCGGTCTTGTCCCGGTCAACTCCGTCTATTGCGATGGGTTGGAATTCCCTGACCATAACTCCTCCTTTCAGCTTCACCGGAATGTGTCAGTCAATCGACACTCCACAAATTCTTTAGCGACTGCTACCCAATCTTCTAGCGACTGCTACCCAATCTCTTCTTGAGGTACTCGGCCAACTCAGAGACTTTAACGCGCTCCTGTTCCCACGTGTCGCGGTCGCGCACCGTGACGGCCTCGTCTTCGAGCGTCTGGTGATCGACGGTAACGCAGAAGGGCGTGCCAACTTCGTCCTGGCGCGCGTAGAGCTTGCCGATGCCGCCCGTGTCGTCGTAGACGGCGCGCATCGAGGGCTGAAGCTCGGCCTTGATGCGCCGCGCCGTCGAGACTATCTCGGGCTTGTTCTTCGCAAGCGGGAGCACTGCGACCTTGATCGGCGCAAGCTCCGGATGGAGCTTTAAGACGACGCGCTTCTCGCCCTTGTCGGTCGAACGCTCGGTGTAGGCATCCATCAGGAAGGCGAGGAGCGAGCGATTGACGCCCGCCGAAGGCTCGATGACATGTGGATAGAAACGTCGCTTCTCGGCCTCGTCGAAGTACGAGAGGTCTTCGGTCGAATCGGTGTTGCGGCGCTTGCCTTCCTCGTTCTCCGGCTTGTTCGAGTGCTGGCGCAGATCGAAGTCCGTGCGATAGGCGATGCCCATCAACTCCTCCCACTGCCGCTCCTCTTCGGTGCGTTCGGGGAAGAAGCGATAGTAGATGTCCAACGTCCGACGCGAGTAGTGCGCGCGGTCGGCCTCTTCCACTTCGACGCGCTTCAGATTCTCGCGACTGAGTCCGAGCGACGTGTACCAATCGTGATAGAGGTCGGCCCACACATCGACGGCGGCGAGATTGTCCGCGTCGGGGCGGACGAAATATTCCAGCTCCATCTGCTCGAACTCACGCGTGCGCAGAACGAAGTTGCCGGGCGTGACCTCATTGCGAAACGCCTTGCCGATCTGCGCGATGCCGAAGGGAATCTTCCGGCGCATCGTCGTCTGCACGTTCAGGAAGTTGATGAAGATACCCTGTGCCGTCTCAGGCCGCAGGTATGCGAGCGAGAGATAGTCGTCCTCATCGGCGGCAGCGCCGAGCCGCGTGCGCAGCATCGTCAGGAAGGGCCGCGGCTCGGTCAAGTCTTTCGAGCCGCAGTTCGGGCACGGGAGGGCACGCGCGGCGATGGCCTCAGCCGCGTTGCCAAATCCTTCGGGTAGTTCGAGGTGGTCTGCGCGGAAGCGACTCTTACATTCGCGGCAGTCGGTCAGCATGTCGTTGAACGTCGCCTCGTGCTCGGAGTATTTCCAGACGAGACGATTGAGGATGATCGAGGAGTCTAAGCCCTCTATGTCGTCGCGCTCGTAGACGAGCCAGCGCCACCACGCGCGCTTGATGTTGTTGCAGAGTTCGACGCCGAGCGGGCCATAGTCCCATGCGCTGCCCAGACCGCCGTAAATCTCCGATGAGGGGAAAACGAACCCGCGTCGCTTTGAGAGCGACACGATTGTCTCGATGTTCGGTGCTGCCAATTTTTCTCTCCGGTAGATGGTCAATGGTCAATGGTCGATGGTGTGAGGGCGAAAGCGTTGCGGCCTCCATTCACCATTGACCATTTACTATTTACCAGCATGTTAGCAGTCGCACGGCGGAGTTGAAAAGAAGGGAGGGACGACACGGACTTCGCGTCGCCCCTCCCTTCGGAAACTTCCCGCTTGCTCGTTAGCGCTACTTGGTCGCCGGTGCCGACGGCGCGCTGACGTTGACATCCACCTTAGTAGACTTGCCGCCGAACACACCGCTGCGCCAGGCGAAGAGGGCAGCGACGACGACGATCACGAAGATCACGAGGATGGCAACCACGCCCGTATTGCTCGAACTGTCTGAGTCACCCATTTTTTGAATCCTCCCAAAAGTTACTCTTCAAAACGCGCCTCGACGAGAAGCGCCAGCGAGGCTGAAGTTCTAAAACTGCACAACGAAAGTGTCTGAATGTGCGCCCGCGCGTACTGTTACCAAACGCGGAAGACTCTCCCACGGTCTACATAGGAATAGTCGTGCCACGCGGATAAGGGGAAAGGCGCAAGGCGAAGCTCTGTAAGACGGAAGCGCCGTGTTCTTCAAAAGACAGAAGCGCCGTGTTCTTCAAGCGAGGAACACGGCGCTCGTCGGTTTCAAGTTGATCGCTTCCAGACTTCAGTCGCGGCGCGTACGGCGCGAGGCCGGAGCGGGGCGTATCTGGTCTGGGCTGACGGTCGGCGTCGGGCGCGGGGGTTCGGCCCCCTTCGGCACGAGCCACAGCTCGAAAGAGTTGGTTTCGCGATAGCCGCCGTTGACGAAGACGAGACGGTCGCGGCTGATGCCGCGCGTGACCGAAAGGTAATCGAGCGCGCGATGCCCCATGCGGTCGGCCTCGCCCGCGCGGCTGTTGCGGCCCGCGTAGGCGATGACGTAGCCGGTCGCACCGGGGTTGTTCTGAAGCTCGATAGCCATTTGGTCGAGCCGCGCCTTGTCATCGTCGAAGGCGATGGACGGGAACTCGTCAAAGCGCTTGGGCGGCGTGATGGTCGGGAGCGCGGCGACGCCCGTGGCGGCCTGCGCCGTCTGGCGGCACGAGCGGTCGCCCGAGCCGTCGTCCACGACGAGGATGGCCGTCACACGCTTGTTGCCGAGTCCGGACGAATCGACCGTGATGGTCGGCGTGCCCCCGCCCGAAAGGATACGCGCGGCGGGCGGGCTTACCGTCCAGGTGTAGTTGAGCGCAGAGGGGCCCGCGTAGGCCACGTCGGCTGTGAACGTAACGATGTCGCCATCGTTGACCGTCGCGGGCGCTGTGACGTTGACCGGGTACGGACAGGGCGAGACGGGGATGGACGGGATGCTGATCGTGCGCGGGCGATAGTTGAGCGCGACGCAGTTCTTGCGCCCGGCGATGATGTTGAAGACCTGCGACCAGCGCGTGTTGTTCGGGAACTGTATTTCGACGTTGTGCGTGCCGGGCTGGAGTTCGATGGCGCGGACGTAGTCGGTCGTCTCGCCCGCGGGCTGGCCGTCGATGGTGATGGGATAGCCGCCCGGATTGGTCGAGACCTCGATGCGCCCCGTCGTCGGCTCGTTCTTCTTGTTCTTCTGCTTCGCCTGCGCGCCGGAGCTTAGAAGCGAGGCGGAGGCTAGAAGCGCCAGGAGCGCGGCGGCAAAGGCCAGCAGGCGCGCGTGACGTAAGAAGTCTTTCGTGCCTTTCAGTCGCAGCATGAATTTAGACCTCCTCGGTCGTCGCGTTCAAGATTACTTCTTCGAGCTGCTTGCGTCCGTGGCGGCGGCGCGCTCCCGCGCCGAGCGCGAGCAGTCCGGAGCCGAAAAGCAGGAGCGACATCGGCTCGGGAACCTGCGGAGGCGTGGGCGTCGGGCCCGGCGGCGGCGTCTCGGGCGGCGTGTTGTCGCTTGTGCAGATGCCGCTCACGCAGATGATCGGGATACCTGCGAGCGCCCACCAAGGGAAGCCACCCTTCGGAATCGTGGTGGGAGGATATATGCCACAGTCGCAGACCGTGCCGGTCACGTCGCCGAGGTCTACGGTCTCGACGTGTCCGCCGCTCTGCGAAATCGTCGGGTCGGTCGAGGCCGGGGTGGTTGTCGAGGTGGTCTGCGCTGTCTGCTGCTGCTGTGAGCCGGTCGCCTGCTGGTCGGAGGAGGAAGTCGCCGCGTTCTGCGTCGAAAGACCCTGCGCCGTGACCGTCCCTGTCTGCGCGCCGAAGCGGAGGCGTACGTCGCTGGCCGGGCGCAACTGTCCGCTTGCGCCTATCGTCCGTACCACGTCACCGAAGGTGATGGTCGCGGCTCGGGCCGGCGCGGCTAAACCGAGCAGCACGCCGAGCATCAGAGCGATTGTGCGAATTGCTTGACGCCTCATTGCGGGGTCGTCCTCCTTGAATCCCTACGGCGAAACTTTGCTTGATGGCGAACCGGCGCTGGAAACTTGTGCGCCGAAAAATTATTACCGAGACGGCACTGCGACCCGGCGGCGACCGTCTTCCGCCGACGCCTGGGGCTTGCCTTACTCTCAACGCGCGACGGGGTCGAAGCCGCTGGCGCGATGCCCCTTTTAATTGTCAGCAATCAAAAAGACTTGCCAGGAGAACCTCTTCCGGCTTCCTGCTATGAGAAGAGACGTTGAATAATCTTTGAATTCCAGATTCGGATGCTCATTAAACCCGCGCGGGGCTTGCCCTGTCAAGGCAAAAAAAGGGCCCGCCCCGGCGGGCGAACCCTTTCCTTCACAGGGATTAACCTTGGAGTCGCGCGCGGGCTAGTCTGAATCGCCCTGCCCGGCGGCCTCTGCACGCTCGCCCCCGCCCGTCTTCTGCTTCTCATCCTTGAGCACGGCCTTCCTTGAGAGCTTGATCTTGTTGCCCTCCTTGCCGATGCACTTGACCATGATCTGCTGCCCCTCTTTCAACTCGTCGCGCACGTCGCGGACGCGATGCTCGGCGATCTCAGAGATGTGGAGCAGGCCGTCCGTGCCGGGGAAAATCTCGACGAACGCCCCGAAATCGACGATGCGCGAGACCGTTCCGACGTAGGTCTCGCCGATCTCGGCCTCGGCTGTCAGTCCCCGAATCTTGGCGACGGCGGCCTGCGCGGCGTCTCCGTCGGCGGTGGCGATGAAGATGGTTCCGTCGTCTTCAACGTCGATCTTCGCGCCCGTCTCCTCGACGATGGAGCGGATCATCTTGCCGCCCGGCCCGATCACGTCGCGGATGCGGTCGGGGTTGATCTTGATGGTGATGATGCGCGGCGCATACTGGCTCAACTCCTCGCGCGGCGCGCTGATGGCCTCCTCCATGATGCCGAGGATGTGCATGCGCCCCTTCTTGGCCTGCTCCAGAGCCTCGGCCATGATCTGCGCGTTGATGCCCGCGATCTTGATGTCCATCTGCAAGGCGGTGATGCCTTCGCGCGTTCCGGCGACCTTGAAATCCATGTCGCCATAGTGGTCTTCCGCGCCCGCGATGTCGGAGAGAATCGCGTAGCGGTTGCCCTCCATCACAAGCCCCATCGCGACGCCCGCCACAGCCGACTTGATCGGCACGCCCGCGTCCATCATCGAGAGGCTGCCGCCGCAGACGGTCGCCATCGAGCTTGAGCCGTTCGACTCGGTGATGTCCGAGACGATGCGGAGCGAGTAGGGGAACTCCGCCTCCGTGGGCAGCACAGGCTCAAGCGCGCGACGTGCGAGCGCACCGTGGCCGATCTCACGGCGGGAGGTTGAGCCGAAGCGACCGACCTCGCCGACCGAGTAGTGCGGGAAGTTGTAGTGCAGGAGGAAGCGGCGCTTGATCTCGCCCGTCTCCAGATCGTCCATGAACTGCTCGTCCTGCTTCGTCCCCAGAGTCGAGGTGACGATGGCCTGCGTCTCGCCGCGCGTAAACAGCGCCGAGCCGTGGACGCGCGGGAGCCAACTGACTTCGCAGTCGATGGGGCGAATCTCAGAGAAGCGGCGATTGTCGGGCCGCCGACGGTTGCCGAGGATGTCCTCGCGGAAGATTTTCTCCTTCAGGTGGTCGAAAATCTTCTTCGCCATCTGGCGCTTCTCGGGCTGGTCTTCGGGATGGCTTTCGACGACCTCCTTCTTCAAGGCATCGACGGAGGCGTAGGAAGCGATCTTGCCCTGCTCCGAGGTATCGAGCGACTGGCGCAGGCGGTCTGCGTAGTTGCGCTCGATCTCGCCCATCATCTCTTCGTTCAGGACGGGCGCTTCGACGGGGCGCTTCTTGATGTCGAGCGCCTTATAAAGCTCCTTCTGCCAGCGGCACAGGCGATTGATCTCCTTGTGCGCGAGCATGAGCGCCTCGACCATGATCTCTTCGGAGACCTCTTTCGCGCCCGCCTCGACCATGACGATGGCTTCTTCCGTTCCCGCGACGATCAGGTTCAGACGCGATTCACGCACCTCGTCGTAGGTCGGGTTGATGATGTAGCGCCCGCCGACGAGGCCGACTCTCACGCCCGCAATCGGGTTCGGGAAAGGGATATCGGAGAGGTAGAGCGCAAGCGACGAGCCGGTGATGGCGATCACGTCCGGGTCATTCTCGTCGTCGGCGCTGATGACGGAGGCGATGACCTGCGTCTCGTTGCGATAGCCCTCGGTGAAGAGCGGACGGCACGGACGGTCGATCATGCGTGCGGTCAGGACTTCCTTCTCGCCGGGGCGACCCTCTCGCCGGAAGTAGTTGCCGGGTATTCGTCCGGCGGCATAGTTGTGCTCGCGGTACTCGACCGTGAGCGGAAAGAAGTCTATGCCTTCGCGGGGCTTTTCGGCACCGATGGCGGCGACCAAAAGCATCGTGTCGCCGTAGCGGACGACGCAGGAACCGTGTGCCTGTTTGGCGACGCGGCCAATCTCGACGGACAAATCGCGCTCGCCCAGTTTAATTTTCTCTTTTAGAAACTTCTTGGCTGTCATTTTCTTCTCGTCTCCTTCGGGCGTGCCCCGCGCTGTCGCGGCGGCCTTAGAATTGGCGCGGCGTCTCATCCGCCGCGCGACGCCCGGAATTGTTCGTTTGCGCCGGACTCAACACTGCGCTACGTGAAGCGAAGCTTCGAGTCAGGCCGCTCAAAAGAAAAAGCGGCACCCTGCTCCAACCGTGAAGCCGGTGCCGCCTTTTGCTTTGTCTGCTAGAGGCCGCTGCCCGTCGTCCGCACGCGGAAGTCTTTGCCGTCACGTTCGGCCACTCCCACCTGCTTGTCACTGGACGCAGGGCTGTAATTAAGAGGCGTTCGTCGTCGTACACTAACACTGCTGCGAACCCTTCGGGGTGCGCCCGGTCTACTGTAACCGCTTCCGCTTCTGAAGCGGACTAGCGGCGCAGGCCGAGCTTGCCGATGAGTTCGTGATACCCTTCGATGTCTCTACGCTTGAGATAGTCGAGCATGCTCCTGCGCTGCGAGACCATCTTGAGCAGCCCGCGCCGCGAGTGGTTGTCCTTCTTGTGAGTCTTGAAATGCTCGGTCAGTTCGTTGATGCGTTGCGTGAGCAGCGCGACCTGCACCTGCGGCGAGCCTGTGTCGCCTTCGTGCGTCTTGTGCTCGTTGATGATGCGTTCCTTTACCTCAGTTCCTAATGCCATAGCTGTTCGAGATGGCCCTCCCAGTCCGCAGTAAACCTGCTCTATCCTCAGGCAACCGCTAGAGTTAATCTACTAACCCGGAGAATTTAACACGCCGCCCGACGGAGTGTCCAGCCGAGCCGCCGCCGGAGAATTCACCTCCCTGAAGGACAGCGTGGCCGCAAGCCCGACCGTCAGGGAGGGCGTAGAGCTTTGCTCAAGTTGCGCCTGACAGAGGTTGAGACGCCCTCCCTCACGGTCGGGCTTCCGCCAAACGCTCTACTCCCTTCTAAAGAGTGCTCTAAGGGATGCGTCAAAACGAACTTGTCTGCTACCATGCGGCACGATTTCCGAGTGAATCCCTGACAGGAGATTTTAGATGGACGCCAGCGAAGAGAAGGCCGAGGCGCGCGCGCGCATTTTGATCGTGGGTGGAGGATACGGCGGGCTGTTTACGGCGCTCGGGCTGGCGGGCGCGGGAGACGTGACGCTCGTCGCCGCGGACGACCACTTCCTGCACACGCCTCTGCTCTACGAATACCTGAGCGGCGAGGTCGAGGCGTGGCACATCGCGCCGCCTTACCGCGAGATGCTCGACGACAACGTACGCTTCGTCCAGGGCGCGGTGACTGAGGTTGACTTCGACAGACGCGAGGTCGCCGTCGCGGGACGCGTGCGCCGCTTCGCGTACGACTATCTGGTTCTGGCCGTCGGGGGTATCACGAACTTCCTGGGCGTCGAGGGCGCGGAGCAACACACGCTCCCCTTCCGCAAAATCCGGCACGCCGACGAACTGCGCCGCCGCATGATCGACACGCTCGACCACATCCAGCCCGACGCCGCACCGCAGGACGCGCGACGCGCGGCGACCTTCGTCGTCGTCGGCGGCGGCGCTTCCGGCGTCGAGCTTTCGACGAAGATGTCAGACCTTTTGCACGACGCCTTCCGCCGGAGGGGTCTGCGCGGCGAGCCTCGCGTCCTCGTCGTCGAGATGGGCAAGCACGCCGTGCCCGGCATGGACGCCGGACTTCGCGCCGCGGTCGAGAAGGTGTTGGACGAGAAGCGCGTCGAAATCTTCACGGAGGCGAGCGTCGTCCGCGTCGTGGGCGGCGGAGTCGAGGTCGAGCACGCGAGCACGCGCGAGACGATAGAGGCGGCGGGCGTCGTCTGGACTGCGGGCGTGAGAGTCAACCCGCTCGTCGAGCGGCTGGAGGTCGAGAAGACTGAGAAGGGACTCGTCGTCGTCGAGCCTTCTTTGCAGGTGCGCGGACGCCCAGAGGTCTTCGCGCTCGGCGACATCGCGTACTTCCCACGGGTCGTGCCGAGCCTCGCGGGCACGGCGCAGCTCGCTCTACAGCAGGCGCGGCTCACCGTGCGAAACGTCCAGGCGCTCATCGACGGCAGCGTCCCTTCGGCGGGTCACTTTGAAGAACTGGGCGAAGCCATCAGCCTCGGCACGGACGACGCGGCGGTGCTGGCCGCGGGCCGCGTCATCGAAGGCAAGCTCGCACGGCAGGCACGCTTCGCGCTCTACACGACGCGGCTGCCGACATGGCAACATCGCCTGAGGGTCGGCGCGGCCTGGTTCTTCGGCGGCAAAGCCCCGCGCCCGCTCGGATTGTGAAGCAGGCTCAAGAAAGAAGAGGTGAGCGTATGGCGTCGTTACCAGACTACTATCTAAGCCCGGAAGAATACTTGACCATCGAGCGTCGCGCTGATTTTAAGAGCGAGTATGTTGACGGCGTGGCGTATGCGATGGCGGGCGGCAGTGAGCGGCACAACCTGATCGCCGCCAATGTCATCATCGCGCTCGGCGTGCAGCTCAGAGACGGCGCATGCCGTGTCTATCCGAGCGACCTGAAAGTGAGAGTGCCGAACTCGAAGCGGTTCTTCTACCCGGATGTCTCGGTCATCTGCGACGAAACTCAGTTCGCCGACGAAGAGAGGGATGTGATCTTGAACCCCATCGTCGTCGTCGAAGTTTTGTCGGATAGTACAGAAGCCTTCGACCGGGGAAAGAAGTTTTTATCCTATCAGCAGATTGAATCCCTCAAGGAATACCTGCTCGTGGCGCAGGACGAGTTTGTCGTGGAGCATTTTTTGAGGCAGGAGGACGGCTGGCTTTATACGAAGGCGAGCGGGTTAGATGCCTCCATCGCTTTGCCAGCGCTGAATTGCCGTGTCGCCTTGAGCGACATCTATAACAAGGTGGCGTAAAGGGCTAGAACGTCGTCGCCGCTTCGCACGAGTCGAGCGCGGGCGCTTCCTCTTCCGTCTCTTCCGCGCCGCCCTCGCCGAGGTATGTGCGGCCCGCGGCGACGGTCTCGAAGTATTCGCCGATGCGTTCGAGCACCTCCGTGACGGAGTGCGAGTGATAGATGACTTGACGGAAACGCGAGCCGCCCGTGAGTCCCTTTGTGAACTGTCCGGCCAACTGCTTCATGCGGCCAATGGCGGCGAACTCGGGCATGTCAGCGCGCAGCAGGTCGAAGTATTCGATAAGCACTTCGCGCTTGTCATCGAGCGACGGTTGGTAAGGCTCCCGGCCTGCGAGCGTCTCTTCGATCTGCCGGAAAATCCAAGGGTTCGCCATCGCGCCGCGGCCAATGAGGATGCCGTCACAATTCGTCTCGCGCCAGCGCTTGAGAGCGCCCTCGATTGTCAACACGTCCCCGCTTCCAGAGACGGGAACCTTCACGACCTCTTTGATCTGCCGCACCAAATCCCAATCGGCAAGCCCCTTGTAAGCCTGCTCCTTCGTCCGTCCATGCAGCGCGATGTGCTCGACGCCGCACCCTTCGGCGAGCCGCGCCACCTCGACCGCGTTCCGGTTGCTGTCGTAGAAGCCCGCGCGAATCTTAATCGTCAAAGGGATTTTGATGGCCCGCTTGATCTCTTTGAGGATGGTTTCGAGCCGCGGCAAATCTTTGAGTAGCCCCGACCCGCCGCCGTGCTTGACGACCTTCGGCGCGGGGCAGCCGCAGTTCACGTCGAGAATGTCCGCGCCGACCTCCTCGGCCATCGCGGCGGCCATCGCCATGCGGCCCGCCTGGCCGCCGAAAATCTGCACGGCGAACGGGCGCTCGAATTCGTGAAAGCGCATCTGTCGTTTGGACTTCGGATTGTTGCGCGTCAATCCCTCGACCGAGATGAACTCCGACACGGTGAGGCCGATGCCGCCGCGCCGCTTCAAGAGCGCGCGGAAAGGCACGTCGGTTACGCCCGCCATCGGCGAGAGCACGAGCGGCGGATTGATCTCGATGTCACGAATCTTGAACGGCTTCATACTTCAATACAATTAACAGAGATGGACAGGATAAGAGAATTTTTTGATTTGCGATTTTTGATTTCAGATTTGAAATCTCACATCTCAAATTTCAAATCTGAAAACTGAAAACTCTGATCCTGTTCATCCTGTCCATCCCTGTTAATTCCTCTGCCTTACTTCCAAAGCTCGACGCCCGTGGCGAGACGGCAAAGAGCGAGCCGCGGCGGCGGAGAATGTCTTCAAGGCGAAAATGCGTTATCCTTTCAAACCAAATTGAGTAGAGCAGAAATGGCCTTCAGATTATAGCAATGCGGCACAGGCTCATCCAGTGGGTCGGCATCGCGTGGACGCTCGCTTACGCGGCGCTCGTCGTGTGGCTCTATGCCGCCGCGCCGCAGAGCATCAAGGATGTGACCACGCAGGCGAGCGTCGCCACAGGGACTTACGAGGTTGATCGCGCACGCTTCGACGCCGCCCGAGAGCTTTTCCTGCGCGAGCAGTACGTGGCCTCGCGCGACGAATGGGAGAGAGCCGACCCCGCGCGGCGCGACGCGCGCACGCAGTTTTATATCGCCTACTCGTTTTACAGACAGGGCTGGGGGCGCGTCTATAACGACGATGCGCTCTTTCGCGGGGGACTCGACACGATCAATCGCGCCATCAGCCTCTCGCCCGATGCGCCGCTCGCCGTGGATGACGCGGAGCTTAAAATCCACTCCGCCGCCGAGCTGAAGGCAGAGCTTGAGAAGGGTCTTGAACGCACGGTTGACGACCTCAATCCGCTGAAGGTCTTCCGCGAACGGAAGTGAGGACTAAACGATGAACTCGGAACGCTGAACGATGAGATGGAAGACAACTTGAATTCAGTTCGGCCTTTATCGTTCCGAGTTCAGCGTTTCATGGTGATGAAGGACAACCGCACAAGAAACAAGGCGCTGATGCGCTACGTGCTGCTGCCGACCATCTTCCTGACGGTGGCGCTGCTCGGGGGCGTGCGCGTCGAGGTCGGGTCGGGCGCTATCGCCTTTCTGCCGCCACCGCTCGTTACGCTCGTCATGACGGCGATGCTGATGTCGATGTTCGTTCGCGGGCGTCTCGTCCAAATCGGCCGCTGGCTGTCGGAAGACAATACAGCACTCGTCAACGTCTCGCACGCCTTGACGCTCGCATCGCTCTTCTTCGCGTCGGCGCAGGCTTTCAACTCGGTGCTGCCTGAGGCCGGGCTGACGCGTAAGGTGTTCTCGTTCTTCTTCGTCTGGACACTCTGGCATCACCAGTTCTTCGTCTTCGACGCGCGCCGCCTGCTACGCAGTCTCATGGTGCTGTTCGGCACAGCCTTCGTCGTTAAGCACCTGCTGCTCGCATCGCTCTACGCGCCCGGCGGCGGCTGGCTCAGGCGTCTGGCTGGCGCTGCGCTCGAAGGTCTCACGCTCGGCACCATCGACGAACGCCCACAGTCGCTCGCCACCGGCTACATCTGCTTCTTCACGCTCGCCCTCTACGTTTTGGGACTCGCGCTCGTGCCGCCCGCGCCCGGCGTTGAGGGAGCGGAAGCGGCGGGCGGTCGCGTCCTCGAAGCGTTGAGGGGGGAAGACCGCGCGTCGCTCGGGATGCAGTCCGAAGTGCTTGAGGTGTCGGCTGAAACGGTTGACGCATCGCCTGAGATAAAAGAAGAGAGCGATTGACGTATCGCCCGAAATATATCACTTTGCACTTGAGTATAGAGTGAGATGAGTTTCACCACAGAGA
>JAVRON010000024.1:0-85583 GCA_032162705.1 Acidobacteriota bacterium | reverse complement strand
TCAGCGCCTCTGCGGTGAAGCGGTGCTCACATTAGATTCAAGTGAAAGGTGCTCTAGAAAAGAAGAGGGGCGCTCCATGTGCAGGGAGCGCCCCTCTCGGTCTTTCGTTCGGCTTGCCGTACGCTTGGTTTAGAACCTCGTGCGGTACTCGGTCGAGGAGATGAAAGCCTTGACCATCTCGGCATTGACGAAGTTGCCGCCGAACTGGTTGAGCTTTGAGAGCCAGAAGTTATAGCCGTTGAAGTCCGCGTCCGGCGAGTCGTTCGGGTTGCGCTTGAGGTAACCGAAATACTGCATCAGGACGAACGCGCGATTGAACTCGCTCTGGTGGAGCGTCGGCCCTTCCGCCACGGAACGCAAAGCGGCGGCACGCCCTGCCGTCGTGCCCGCGCCATAGGCCGCGATAGCGTCCTGTCGCTCCTGCGCCGTCGGCGTGACGCCCGCGTTCGTGAACAGCTTGTCCACGTAAGAGGTGGCCGCCATCCCCTGCGGGAACTGCGCCACGAACTCCGGACGCTGGACGAACGCCTGCTCGTAGGCGTCCTTGTTGCTATTGAGCACGCCCTCCCATCCCGTCATCCCGACGACCACGCCGTTCGAGATCGAGCGCGTGTCGGGCATGAAGTTCTCGCGGCGGACGGGGACGGGCGCACCCGTCAGGTTGCCGAAGGCTGCCTTGTACGTCTTGTAGACGAGATAGCCTGTCTGCTGGAACTCAATCGAGAGAAAGAAGGCGGCGGAGGTGTTGATTCGATGCGCCTCGGTGCAGGCGGCGTTCGTGCCGCACTGGTTGATGTCGTTCTGCCAGAAGGCGAAGCCCGATTGATCCGGGAAGCGCGAGAGGAAATCCACGTAGTGCTGCTGGACGAAGAAGTCCGAGTCGTCGATGGTGATCGGCTGGTTCGTGCCGGGGCGCAGACGGAGCGGCTTGACCTTCGTGTTGCCGTACATCAACTCCGAGGGCAGGCGATTGCCGTCCTCCGAGACGATGCGCAGCGTCGGTGCCTGCTGGCTCTGCGCGAGCGCTGCGGAGGCAGAGAAGGCCACGACGAGAACTGCGGCGATAAACTTACGCATCTTATTGCTCCAAAGTGTTTCCGGAAAGCTGTGGGGAGTTTGTCGACACGAGCCATTGCAAGGCCGTGGTGTCTTTAAACTCTCGTTCGGGAGCGGGGCTGCTCTCGTCACGACCAATGGAAGTTTAGACACCGGCCACGGCCTTTGTCAACTTCAACAACCGCGAAGATTTAGCCGTCAGTGCGGCCTGAGCACGAGATAACCTGCGCCGATGCTTTGGACGCTGAAGACAGCGTAAAAGTTGGTAATTCTCGCATCACCGCCGGAGTTTTTTTCTGGCTCCGGGAATTCAAACGCGCACGTTTCGAGCGGAACTGCTCTACTCGACCGTCAACTCGTGCCGTAAGACCGCCGAGCCGAGGTCTTCAAACCAAGCGAGATGCTCCGAGACCATGTCGAACTCAAGCCAGTAACGGCCCGGCGTTTCGGGCGCGCGTATCGCAATCTCGATTGACGCTGTCTCGCCGGGCGCGACATCCGCGGGCAGGTATGCGCCCGCGTGGTACCAGGAGAGCGGCTCGTCGCCCTCGCCAAAGACGTGCGCCACGAGATGCACAGCGCCCCTGTCGGTCTCCGGCTCGCCGACGCGGAGCCAGCGCGCAAGCCCCGTGTTCTCCGCGCGGACGCGGAAGCTCAAGACCTCGCCGGGGCGACAGCTTGACGGGCCCTCTTCGACTGCGAGCGACGCCGCGAGGTAGCTGATGGCGCGGCTGTCCGGATACGGCTCGCGTTTGCGGCAGGCGAGAATGGTGCGGTCGCTCTGCGTGGCGGGGAAGACTTCGACCTCGTCGAAGCCGATGTTTTTCAGAAGAGCACGCAACGCCTCGATGCTCGGCAGGAACCAGTTGTAGATTGCTTCCTTCGCTTCCGTCTCGTTCTCGACGTAGGCGAGCGGATGAAGCAAGGGCCGCAAGCCGCCGACCTCGTAGGTGAATGTGCCGGGCGAGCGCTCCGGCGGATAGATGGCCGTCTCAAGGATGAGCAGGTCGCGCGTGACGGCGAAGAGACGTTCGAGCGCGAGCACGAGATGCTTGCAGTGATAGACGAGTCCGAGCGCGAGCGTCACGTCGAACTGTCCCAACTCGCGCGGGTCTAAGTCGTAGACCGACGCACGGCGGTACTCGATGTCCAGCCCGAGCACGTCGCGCACGAACCCGGCCTGACGAATCAGGTTGCGCTGCGAATCGACGCCGAGGACGCGCCCCGCCCCGCGCCGCTTCAGCTCGACCGCGTAGAAGCCCGCGTTGCATCCCACGTCCAGAACGCTCCGGCCCGCAAGCTCTTCGGGCAGACACGCACGAACCTTCTCCCAGGTCGGGCGTGGGTGCTCGACCGGCTCGCCGATGGCGCTCACGGTCTTCGTCTGAAGCCCGCCGCCCAAATCGATGCAGTGGAACCAGGGCCCGAGCCTCTCCACGCGTGCTTGAATTTCCTCTCGCGTCATGTTTATGACTCTATGATTCCTTCTATGTGTTAACGAAAGAATTTTACAGGGATGGACAGGATGGACAGGATAAAGGCAGTGTCAATTTGAGATTTCAGGTTTCGGATTTCAAATCTGAAATCTGAAATCTTAAATTTGAAATCTCAAATCCTGTCCATCCCTGTAAAATTCTTCTCTCCGAAACCAGACGGGCGGGGACGAGCCGTGCCCCTGCAAGTTTAAAGAGCTTCAGTCTTACAGGACTCGAAACTGGAGCACGAGCGGAGTCGAGCCGCGCTCCTCGAACCAGCAGACGTGCTGCGCGACCATGTCGAGCCGGAGCGTGTAAAGCCCCGACGCGTGTGGCGCTTTAAACTCGAACTTGAGAGACGCCGTCTCGCCGGGAGCGAGCGAGCGGGGCAGCGCGGGTGTGCCGTGGCGTTCAGAGACGAGCGCGCCCGCCTCGTCAAAGAGACGGACGCCGAGCATACAGGAGCCAGCGCGCTCCGCGCCTCCGACGAGCCAGAGCGTGTCGCCCGTGTTCTCGACCAGAAGCGTCGCCTTCACAGTCGAACCCTTTGCGACCTCGCGCGGCCAGCCTTCGGGGAAGGTCATGCGCGCGGCGGGCGCGGAAGGCTTGCGGCTGTCGGGCACGGTTGAAGCGCGGCGGCCCGCCTCGCGGACAACCCTTTTGCACAGAAGATAGTTTACGTCGGGCGGACGGACGCGCAGGCTTGTGCCTTCGAGCGAGTCACGCTCGAACAGCCCGTTGACGCTCACGTAGTCGCCGACGACTGCGAAGCCGAACTCGTCGAGCAGCGCGCGCAGATACTCGCGGCTGAAGGGCGATTCGAGCGTGCCGTATTCGCGCATGACTTCAAGCAGCTCGCCTTCGGTCTCAGACCCTTCGGCGGGACGGTCGCCTTCGAGGATGAAGAGTGAGCCGCCGTAAGCGGTCATCGCCCAGAGGTTTTTGAGAACGGCGCGCTCGTCCTCGAAGTGATGAAGCGAGTCGTAGCAGACGACCGCGTCGAACTCTTCGGCGAGCGGCATGTCTTCGGCGTCATGGACGAGGAAGCGGCAGCGCAGAGGCGTCTCGTGGTCGGCTCCGTAGGGGATGGCCGCGACGCGCTCGCTCGCGATGCGGACGAGGTCGGGGCTGATGTCGATGCCCGTCACGTCGTAGCCGAGACGCGCGAAGTATTCGCTCAGCCAACCGGAGCCGCATCCCACGTCGAGAATCCTCCGGTCGGTCGGAAGCGCGAGCGCCTGTGCCATGTTGGCGAAGTCGCAGAAGTGCCGGAAGGTGTCTGCGTCCAGCCCATCGCCCGTGTACTTCTCCGGCTTGTACGCGAGGTTATAGAACGGCTTCGTGCGGAGGTGATGCAGACGCTCCGGCGTGATTTTGCGCGGGTACTCGACGGCCGCGCGCTTGTAATCGACGCCCTCGATCTTACGCCCGCGCCCGCCGCTATCGCCGTTCGACTCGACCCCGCCGCCGTTCGACTCGACGGATGTGTCCACTTCAAAGCTCGCGGTAGGAGTTTCAAAGCTCGGAGTAGGAGTCTTGTCGGAGCCTTCGGGTACGACCGCGCGGCTCGCGTTTCCGTTCGAGTACGTTTGAGCCTGAGCGCGTTTTGTTTCGGAGGCCGCGGGGGCGAAGAGGCTTTCGGGCGCGAGCGCGGCGAACTCCGCGGCCACGGCGCGGACGAGACTTTCGTCGCGGTCGGGTTCGACGCCGAGCAGCGCGAGTTCCGTTGAGAGTCCGGCGAGCAAGTGTCTGCGCGGGCGCGCGGCGACGACTTCGCGGATAAAGTCGAGATAGCCTTCGGCGCTTCGCGCGATGTCGTGCTCTGTGAGCATGTGGCGGCGCGCGTTCGCACCGATGCCCTCGCGCAAGTTTGCGTCTTCGATGAGCCTTTCGAGATAGGCGCGCAGCAAGTCGTCGGCGTGCTCGCCGGGGTCTACTCGGACGACCGCGCCTTCGGGCAGTTCGCCGAACCAGCCCACGGCGGAGACGACCGCGCAGACACCGGCGGCCATGATGCGGCACAGGCTACCGGAAGTCTCGCCCACGGTGCGCTCGCGCAGGTTGAGCGCGATGTCCGTCTCGGAGATGCGCCGCTGGAACTCTTCGAGCGAGACGTGCCCGGTGATCTCGACGCGGTCTTCGAGTCCGCACTCGCGCACGAGCGAGCGCACGTCGAAGTAGCTGTTCGGGTCGCCGACGAGCGTGTAACGAAAGTCGTGCCGCTCGCGCAAAGCGGCGAGCGCACGCAAAGCCCGCTCGATTCCTTTGTCCGGAGTGATAAGCCCGAAGGAAGCGATGCGGACAAGGCCGCCGCTCGCGTCGCTCGCGTCAAGGCGTGGAAGGCTCGCATCAAGGTGTGGAACGCTCGCGTCATGTCGCGCATCGTTTGCGTCATGTCGGGCGTCGCCTGCGGCGTGCGTGATGTGGTGATTGACGCGGCGGACGGGCACGCCGGGCGCGATCCGCTCGAAGCGTTCGCGGCTCCAGTCCGAGTGGACGATGATTGCTTCGGCGGCGCGCGCGAGCCGGCAGTTGAGTGGGAAATCGAGCGGGCGTGCGAACATCGCGGGCGTGGCATCGCGTGCGAGCGCGTCGGCAGCCTCGCGCCGCGCCACCTCGCCGTGACAGGCGGCCACCTCGTCCAGATAGAGACGCATGTCGCCGCGCACGCGTGCCAGCCCGAGGAAGAAGTCTTGCAGCGCGAAGTCGTGGAAGACGACTATGCCCGCGTGCGCGGCGCAAGCATCGAGGATGCCCGCGTGGTAGCGATGGTCGTTGCCCATGTGGTAGACGACCGCGTCGAAACTCCCGAGCGTCGCGAGCACCGAAGGGTCTCGACGGTAGTCGCACACGGGGAAGCGCTCGGCCAGTTCAGTGTTCGTGGGCCGGAAGCCCTCGACGAAGAGCGTGATGTCCGCGCCTGCGTCGGCCAGATGCGGCAGAAGCTCCTCGCTGTAGTCGGCGATCCCCGAACGCTGGGGCCCGAGCGGGCTGAAGTAGGCGAGTTTCATAAAGCAGTAGACAGTAGACAGTAGACAGTGGTCAGTAGACAGTAGTCAGTAGCCAGTAGGAAACAGACAGTAGCCAGCAGGAAACCTCATGGGCAGAATGCCCAGGGTGAATTCATCAGCGGCGTCCGCCGAGCGGAGCCTACTGACTACTGACTACTGTCTACTGACTACTGACTACTTGCGATTCATCTTACCACTGTGACCTTCACCCTCGCCGTGGGCGAGCCTTTGTCGCTGAACCATGCGACCTGTTCCTGTATGAGGTCTACTTCGAGCAGGTAGTCGCCGGGTTCCTTCGGCGCGGTGACGACGAGGGGAACTTCAGTCTCCTCGCCGGGCTTGAGGTCTTTCCCGATGCCGTAGCGCCCGTCCATGTTCGTGACGAGCGAGCCGTCGGCTTTCAGCCAGCGATTACCGGCGGCGATATAGAACCAGTTGTCGTTGCGTTCGTTCGTCTCGCCGCCGCGCGACCACCAGAAAACATCGCTCGCGTTCTTGAGATGAACTTGAACCGTCTCTTTCTGGCCCGCGCGGAGCTTCGAGGGCGCGTCGGGCAGAGTTATCTGCGCCTTGAACGCTCCCTCGGGCAAAGGCCCGGGCGTCTTGCTTACCGCGGGCTGCGCGGCGTTCGTCGTCGCATTGTTCGTCGTCGCGGGCTGTCTGCCACGGCAACCAATACCGAGCGCCAGCGCTATGGCGGCGGCGATGAGTATCACTCTCGTCTTCATATCTAAGCGGTTCTCCGTTCTCAAAATTTTCAACGGGACGGAAAGTCAAACATGCGTGCCTTCAGCCTCTACGGCTCGCGTGCCTCCGCCTTCTACGGCTCGACGCGCACGTGCAAACGCAGAGTCCGCGAGCCTTTCTCGCCGAAGAAGGTCACGCTCTCATGAATCAAATCTATTTCGAGAACGTACTCGCCGGGCGAGCGCGGCGCGGTCACATTGAGCGGCAACTCGACTTCGACGCCGGGCCGCAGGTCTTCGGGAAGAGACATGCGTCCGTCGAGGTCGTTCACGACGCGCGTGCCCGTTTCGTCGAGCCAGCGGTCGCCGATGTTTACCTGATACATGCCGCGCGTGTCGCCGTGCGCGGGCCACGTCGAGCGTCCGAGGTTGCGCACGCGCAAGCGTAAGCCGACGCGCTCACCTGCACGCATGGTCGTCGGCGCGTCTGCTGCCGTCGTGATGCCCGCGCGGTAGTCTTCATCCGGCAACGCTGATGTCTTCCAGAATCGTTCGAGCGCGGCCTCTCCTTCAGACCCCTCGGGGCGTGTGACCTCGATAAGCATCATACCTATCCGGTTGCGCTGCGAAAAGAAGGGAACCTGTACCGGCACGACGCGCCCGACCGAAAGCCCACGGCTCGTGATGAACTCCTTCGCCTGTAAGAGGTCTTCGGGCAGGCAGAGCGAGAGCATCCGCGCGGGCGCGGCCTTGACCGTGCGGACGAAGGTTTCGCGCGCCGTGCGCGTGGCGAAATACTCCTGACGGTTGACGGTGATGACGGGCGCTTGCGCGTCGATGAGCACTTCGACGCCGGTAGACTTGACGCCGCTCTCGACCCACGCGTGTGGGCCGTCGAAGAGCGTGCGCGCCTCTTCGTTCAGGAAACTTCGCAGCGCGCGGTCGCGAAAGATAAAGCGTGCCTCGTGCCTGTATGCACTCCAACTCGAAAGGGCCGTCGGGCGCATGCTCCACTCGTAGCCGAGCGCGTACAGGCACGCCCGCGCGGCCTGCACACACAGCGCGACGCCGAAGAGCGCGGCCACAGCAGTCCTCCAAGAGAGTGCGGCGCGCGACGGCGATGCGGCGGAGATGGATGACGCAGCGGAGACGGATGAGACAGCGGAGACGGACGAATCGGTTGAGACGGACGAGGCGTGGTGCGTGGCCTTCAAGAGCGACGAGGCGTTCAAGAATGACGAGGCGACGGCGACGACGCCCGCGCCGGAGAGCAGTTCGAGATAGAGGCCGTAGCGGCTGTAGCCCATACCGCCCGCGCTCCAGAGCAGGCAGCCCGCGAGGAGAACAAGACAGAGCGAGCGCAAACGCGCGTCGCGCCACGCGAGGATGAGTCCGCAGAGCGCGACGACGAAGCCGATTGTGATCCGGCCCGAGTAGACCGAAAGCTCCGAGTGGCGCGCAGGCTCGAAGCTTGCCAGCACGGGCCACGCCACTGTCTCCCAGAATCCTTTGGGCCCCCAGCGTTCGTCCCAGCCGCCGCCCGTCGGCCAGTAGGGCGACTTGAAAAAACCGTTGGCGAGCGGGAAGAAAGGATTGCCGGTCAGTCGCCACAAATAGACGCCGAAGGGAAAGAGCGGCGCGATGAACGCGACGAACGTGAGAGCAACCGTCGAAGGCAGTTCCGTCAACTTTAGCCGCCGCTTCCCTGCAAGTGCCTTATACGCGCAGACCGTAATGATGGGGAGGATGACCGCCGCATTCGTCAGCTTGAGCGCCGCGCTTGCGCCCACGAGCAGCGCGACGCGGACGAAGACTGCACGAAGTCTCTCGGCCTCCTCCGCTCGAAGCGCGAGCCACGTCGCTTCAAGCAACAGCGGCAGCGCCAGAAGGTCAACCATATAGTTGTTGACCTCGAACAGAAGCTGCTCGGCCAGCACGACGACGAGCACGCACGCGGCTCGCGGCCATGCGCGCGAGACAAAGGGGCGCAGGATTTTGTCTATGACCTGTGCCGCCCAGACGAGCGCGAGCAGGTTGACGATAGTGCCGAGGCGATAGCCGAGCGCGAGACGGAAGAGTCCGGTCAGCGTGTCGGGCGCGGGGTTATAGGGCGCGGCTGTTGGGAAGAAGTCGCCGGGCGCGAAGAGCGTGCCGCGCAAAGAGCGTTCGGCGTGCAGCAGCCTGTAGTTGAGCACGTCGAACGAAACATCCGGGAAGGGAAGTCGCAGCAGGTAGAAGAAGACGAGCGGCGGCAAGACCACGAGCCAGAACTCGCGCCCCGTGCCAGCGGTCGCGAGCGGCTTCGTCCTGACGTAGAAGTACCACGCGGCGGCGGCGAGTGGGGCAGACAAGCCCCACGCGAGCGCGTTGCTGTCGAAGACCCAGAGGTACTGTCGGACGAAGACGAGCAGGTAGAAGAACAGGAGCGCATCGCCGAACTCAGCGCGCGTGCGAAGGGCTGCGAGACGCCCGCGCCCCGCGTGCGTGCGGCGTCGAAGAGAATCAGGCTCGGCCAGCGCGCTTGTCATCAGTCAGCCTTGCTTTGACCCATGCCCCCGTCGTCACGACCCACGCCCTCGTCTTCACCCGGGGCCCGACGGTCGCGGACTGCGCGCAACTCGTCGGCGAGCACACCGATGTGATACTCGAACTCCTGCGAGCGGCGCGCGATGGAGTGGAGGATCAGACCGGCGGTGATCGAGAGCAGCCCGCACATAAACAGGCCGACGGCCACGACAGCCGTCGCCGCGCGCGGCACCGCGCCAGCGCTCACGAACTCGAAGAGAGCGAGCGCGCCGGGGATGAGTGCGAGCAGGATGAGAAGCAGGCCGACCGAGCCGAAGAACGTCAGCGGCTTGTAGTCGCGAAAAAGCGCGAGCATCGTGTTGAGGATGAGGAAGCCGTCGCGCATGAACTGAATCTTGGAGTGGCTGCCTTCGGGGCGGTCGGTGAGGTTGACGGGGAGTTCGACGAGACGGAAGCCGCGCCCGACGGCCTTGATCGTCAGTTCGGTCTCGATCTCGAAGCCGCCGCCGAAGAGCGGCAGCCCCTTGACGAACTTCCGGTTGAAGACGCGATAACCGGAAAGGATGTCGGTCAGACGCACGCGGAAGATGAAGTTCAAAGTCGAGCGCACCAGACGGTTGCCCAGACGATTAAGCTGCTTGAACTGGCTGCGCGACTCCGAGTGCAGGCGCGAGCCGATTGCCATGTCGGCCTCGCCCGCGACGACGGGCGCGAGCAGGCGGTGGACGGCTTCAGCCGGATAGGTATCGTCGCCGTCAACCATCACATAAAGCTCGGCGTCCACCTGCCGGAACATCGACTGGACGACAAAGCCTTTGCCCTGCCGCCGCTCGTTGAAGACGAGTGCGCCCGCGCGACGCGCCTCTTCGGCGGTGCGGTCGGTCGAGTTGTTGTCAAAGACGTAGATGCGCGCGCCGGGCAGCTCCCTGCGAAAGCTCTCGACGACGCGCGCCACGGTCGGCTCCTCGTTGTAGCAGGGAATGAGGACGGCTACTCGGCTGCGCGCGGACTCAAGCGTCCCCACAGGCGTCGTCGTCGCCTCTCTGACTTGTGTTCTTGACATCGGGTTGCAAGACCAACAGGATAAGTGATAAGTGATGAGTGACGAGTGATAAGAAAAAGAAAGAGCGTTGGTCTTTTCCTGTCACTCATCACTCATCACACGTCACGTATCACTTATTTTCACTGGTACTGAAGAGAAGGGGCAAAGCTAACACTTCGCGTCGAAAAATGCCAAGCGCGGTCGCCTTCAAGCAGGGGCGTGAGAGCGCGGCGGGGGCAGGCGTCCTCGTCCGCGCGGCGGGGTCGGTCGCCCGCCTGCGCGTCGTACGCGAGCTGCTCGTCGTGCTCGCCTTCTGCCTCTTCACGGCGGGGCTGACGTGGCCCTACGTGACGCGCATGCGCGACGCCGTAGTCGATCCCGGCGACCCTTATCTCGTGACGTGGATCATGTGGTGGGACTATCACCAGACCTTCCGCGACCCATTAAATCTCTTCCACGCGAACACGTTCTACCCGCTGCGCTACACGCTCGCCTTCAGCGAGCACTGCTACGGGCTGGCGCTCCCTTTCTTCCCGCTCTTCGCTCTGGGCTTGAGGCCGCTGACGGTGCATGCCGTGGCGCTCTTCCTCGGCTTCGCGCTCTCGGGCTACGGCGCGTTCCGTCTGGCGCGCACGCTCACAGGCTCGCAGGGCGTCGCGTGGGTCGCGGGGGTTGTCTTCGCCTTCGTGCCCTTCCGCTTTCACCTGATGTCGCAGCTCGTCTATCTCTTCTCGCCGTGGCTGCCGCTCGTCTTCGAGGCGCTGGTGCTGTTCGCGCGGGAGCGGAGCCGTCGGCGCGCGGTGTGGCTGGGCTGTGCGTTCTTCATGACGGGACTGACGAGCGTCTCGTTCTTCGCCTTCGCGCTCGTGCCGTTGGCGCTCGTCGGAGCGGTGCTCTTGACGCGTTACGGTTTGTGGCGCGAGCGCGAGTTCTGGCGGCGCAGCGCGTTGGCGCTCACGTTGGCGGCGCTCGCGCTCGTGCCTTTCATGCTGCCTTACTATCTCGTCTCGAAGCTCTACGGCTTCAAGCGCAGCATCGAAGAAGTGAAGGCCAACTCGGCTTGGCCCATCCACTGGCTGTCGGTCGAGAACCGCAACAAGCTCTGGTTCGGGATGGGCGAGAGCATGCCAGACGGCGGGCGCTTCAAACTCTTCCCGGGACTCCTGCCCGTTCTCTTCTCGCTCGTGGCGCTGCTCATCGTCGAGCCGCTGAAGAGGAGCGTGCATGCCCGCGAGTTGAGCGGCGCGACTCGGAGATTACTCGCGAGGCTCGACGCGCTCGTCTTCTTCTCGCTCGCCGTCTCGCTCCTCGCCGTCGGCTTCGACAACACAGACTATTTCCACGGCGTCTTTCGCTACGTCACCTCGGAGCGGGCGCTCGCGCTTCTGACCGTCGCGTTCGCGGCGCGGCTCTGCATCAAGTATCCAGCGAGCTTGCGCGCGGCCAACGCGAACTTCGTCGAGACGCTCAGGTCAGAGCGGCGCGGCGACATCTTCTGGCTCGGCGTCATTCTCACGGTGGTCGGTTTCTGTTACTCGCTGGGGTGGAACTTCTTCGTCTATCGGATTTGTTACGACCTGCTCCCGGTCTTCCGCAGCATGCGTGTGCCGACGCGCGGCGCGATGTTCGCTTACCTCGGCCTCGCCCTGCTCGCGGGCCTCGGCGTCGGGCGTCTCGCCGAACTCGTCTCCAAGCGAAGGCCACGCGTGCCCCGCGCCGCGGTCTACGCTGCGGCGTGCGTGCTTCTGCTCTTGGAACTCAACGGCGCGCCGCTCTCTTTCATGCGCGGCGAGGTATACCCGGACGCGGTGACGCTCAGGCTGAAGCAGACGGAGATGCACGGCGGCATCGTCGTCCTTCCGGCGGGTCCCGACTTCAATCACCGTTACATGCTGCGCGCGGCAGACCACGCCCGCCCGCTCATCGTCGGAACCTCCGGCTTCGTCTCGCCGCAGGAGGATGAGATCGAGCACTGGACGAGCGCGGGCACAATCCCGACGGGGTTTATAAATCTGCTCGAACGGATTCCGGCCTCTTATGTCGTCATCAAAAACGAGCTTGTCCGGCCTGACCGACGCCCCGACTACGAAGCCTTCCTCGCGCGCGCCGTCGCGTCGGGACGACTACGCTTCGTCAAACGCTTCGACGGGCGCGACGACCTCTACGCCGTCGTGAAGACCGAGCCTGACGCGAAGTCGGAGGCCGCGCCGCCCGCCGAGCTTGCCATACGCGATTGGGCCACGCTCATCGAAGAAGACCCGCTCAACCTGCTCGGCCAGTACACGGCGTGGAGCCAGGCGCTCTATCGTCTACACTTCGTCGCTCATAATGCGATGCCTCGCTACACGGATTTCATGGCGGACGCGGGCGAGACGGGGCGCGGGCTTGTGCCTGGCTCCGAAGAGGCGCAGCACGACTTTGAGAATCGCCTGCGCGGGCTGGCCGCGGAGCTGACGCGGCGCGCGGAGTTTCGTGCGCTCTATGAAGGACTCGACGAACGGCAGTACATCGAACGCCTCTACGAGAACGCGGGGCTTGCGCTCGACCCCGCCGCAGTGCGCGACTCGCTCGCGGGCCAACTCTCTTCGGGCACAGAGACGCGCGCGGGCTTACTGCTGAAGGTCTCGGAAGACCCGAGGCTCATCGAGCGCGAGCAGAACCGCTCGCTCCTCCTGCTCCACTACTTCGGCTTCCTCCGGCGCAATCCCGACGAAGCGCCCGACCACGGCCTCGAAGGCTTCAACTTCTGGCTCGCACAACTTGAGCGCACTCAAGACACCGGCAAAATCGCCCTCGCCTTCAAGGACTCGATTGAGTACAAGCGGAACAAAGGAAGTGACAAGTGATGAGTGACAAGTGATGAGTGATAAGAAAAACCGGCGGCTGTTCTTTCTTATCACTCATCACTTGTCACTTATCACTGTTTTCAAAATGCTCGCGCTACTTTTTCTTACGGGGGCGGCGCTGCTCGGTGTGTGCGTGACGCGGCGCGTGCTGCGCGGGACGCTCGACGCGGCGGAGCTTGTGTGCTGGGGGATGGTCGTGGGGTGGATGTTTGCGACCGTCTTCGTCTACGCGCTCGCACGCTGGCAGGGGCGTCTGACGCATGCGCTCGTCGCGTGGGCGACCGCGTTTATATGGCTGGCGGCTGCGCTCCTGCTCGCGCCCGTGCTCTTGCGCCTGCGACGCGAAGGGGTAAGCGTCTGGCCGCGTCGCCACGCGCGAGACTTGTTCCGACGTGAGAACCTCGAACTCTTCCGACGTAAGCATCTCGGCCTCGCGTCCGTGCTCATTCTCTTCGCGCCAATCTACTGGCATCTGTTCTCGACTCACACGTTCGCTCAGGGCGAGGGCGGCGTCTATTCGGGCGGGAGCGCCTGGTACGACCTGAGCTTTCATGCGGCGCTCGCCTCGTCGTTTCTCTACGGCGAGAACTTCCCGCCCGTCTACACGCCGATGCCGCCCGAGGCATTGCTCTACCCTTTCATGCCGGACTTCCACGCGGCGGTGCTCGTGGCCGCGGGTCTCTCTTTGCGCGCGGCGCTGCTGGCGACGGCGTTGCCGCTGGCGCTCTTAACGACCGGCCTCTTCTACTCGCTCGCCATGCGTATCGCGCGCGGTGCTCTGGCGGCGGCGCTGGCAACGCTTCTGTTCCTTCTGAACGGCGGCCTCGGCTTTACCAATCTCTACGGCGACTGGCGGCAGAGCGGCCACAGCTTTCCACATTTCTGGAGCACGCTCGGCGTCCACTACGCGAACGACTGGTCGCGCGGGATTCACTGGACGAACCTCATCACCGATACCTTCCTGCCGCAGCGCGCGAGCCTCTACGGCCTGCCCGCCGCGCTGATGATCTTCACGCTCTTCGCGTCTGTGTGGCGTCGTCGGGACGACCTCAAAGCGTCAAAGGTAGAGGCGGAAGCCCGACCGTCAGGGAGAGCGTCTCAACCGCCGCAGGGCGGAGTGTCGGAGGTTACACGCCCTCCCTCACGGTCGGGCTTCCGCCCCGCTCATCCAGCCGAGGTCGAAGATGAGAGCAACGACGGAAGAAGGGAGCCGGGGGGCGTGACGCTCATGCTCGCGGCGGGCGTGCTCGCGGGATTGCTGCCACTCTTTCACACGCACACGTACATCGCGGTCGGACTCGTCAGCGTCTTTCTCTTCGTCATGCGACCGCGCCGAGCTTGGCTTGCCTTCTGGACGCCCGCCGTGCTGCTGGCCGCGCCGTACCTGCTCGACCTCGCGCGCCACGCCGCGGCAACGGGCGGCATACTGCGCCTGCAACCCGGATGGATGGGCAACGACGCGCCATCATTCACTCTCTACATGCTGCGCAACTTCGGGCTGCCGCTACTGCTCGCCGTTCCGGCATGGCTCGATGCGCCTCGCGTGTGGAAGAGTTTCTATCTAGCCTTTGTCCTGCTCCTCGTCTTCAGCCTCGTCGTCGTCGTCTCGCCGAACGTCTTCGACAACGGCAAGCTCACATACTACTGGCACGCGCTCAATAGCGTCCTCATCGCACGCTGGCTCGTCCACTTAGCGCGTGCGCGCCGTTTGCGACTTCTGACCGCGCCGCTCGCACTCCTGCTTGTTCTCTGCTCGGTCGCGACCGGACTCGCGGCGCTACAGGCTGAGAGCCGTGCCTCTTCGCGTCTCTTCACGGACGCGGACTTCGACGCAGCGCAGTTCGCGCGAGCGTACACGCCGCCTCGCGCACTCTTTCTGACCGCGCCCGTCATCAATCAACCCGTGCTGTGTCTGGCGGGTCGCCCCGTCGTGCGCGGCGCGACCGCGTGGCTCTGGGGGCACGGCTATGAGTTCCGCGAGCGCGAGGCGGACGTGCGCAGAATCTACGCGGGCGCACCGAACGCCCTTGAGCTTCTACAATATTACGGCGTCGATTACGTCTACCTCGGCGAAGCGGAGAGGCGCGAGTTGAAGGCCGACACCTCTTTCTTCGAGTCCAACTTCACAGCCGTCTATCGCGGCGCAGGCATCACGATCTACGACGCGCGGGCGCGCACGAACGCCGCGCCCGCGCCGCGTGAACTCGCTAGGCCCGCGCCGCGCGAACTCACAACTCCTGCGCCGCGCGAACTGGCCTCGCGCATCGGTCAAGACCCTTACGCGCTGCTCGCCGAGTTTCCGCGCACGAGCTTCTTCGTCTATCGACTCTTCAAAGCCTCCTATGGTCGGATGCCGCGCAGGGCAGAGTTCATGGACGCGTTGAGCTTCATCGGTCGTGGCCTCTTCATCGGCGCGCGAGGGTGGGAGCAGCGGCTCGAAGCCAACCGCCGCGCGCTCGTCGAAGAGTTGATGGCGGGAGAGGAGTTCGAGAAAGCTTACGGCGTGCGTACGAACGCCGAGTTCGTCGCGGCGCTTTCGTCTCACGCCGGGCTGGATGCGAAAGAGGGCGACGCCATCGTCAAGCGGCTCGACGCGGGTACGGAGTCGCGCGCCTCCATCCTGCTGCACGTCGCAGACGACGAGAGGTTCTACGCGCGCGAGTACGACACGGCTTACGTGCTCGTACACTTCTTCGGATACCTCGGTCGCAACCCCGAAGACCCGCCCGACCGAGACCTCGGCGGCCTCGACTTCTGGCGCGACGTGCTCGCACGCACGGGCGACTACCGCAGCATCAGCCGCGCCTTTCTCGAATCGGAGGAGTATAAGAACAGGCCGCTTGAGCCTTGAGGTATTTGTGAGCATTGCTTGAGCGTCACGGGGAGGGCGGTTCACCGCAGAGGCGCGGAGGGCACAGATGTTGCGCAGAGGGTTGAGCGTTGAAATCCCTCAATCCTCTGCGCAACCTCTGCGTTCGCAGCGCCTCTGCGGTGAATATCAACTCACGCAAGACTCAAGCGGAAAGAAAAATATTTCAACCCGCCGCAGAGATAATCTTCTCGACGACGTTCTGCCAGGAGAGATTCAACGCGAGCAGCTTCTCGCGTCCACGCTCGCCCATGCGGCGTGCGCGTGCGCGGTCGGCGAACATCTCGTCGAGACACTCGGCGAGCGCACGCGGTTCCGGGTCTGAGATGAGACCATCGACGCCGTGCTCGACGAACTCGGTCGCGCCGCCTCCGTCGCGAGCCGTGATGACCGGCTTCGACGAGAGCATGCCTTCCAGCGTCACGTAGCCGTAGTCCTCGTCGAACGGGAGATAGCAGACGCCGAGTGCGTTCGCATACAACTCGATTATCTCCTCCTCGCTCACGAAGCCCTTTAGCTCGACGCGGTCGCCGACGCCGTACTGTTTGACAAGAGACTCGTAGTGCGTGCGTTCGCGCGCCGCGCCCGCGAAGATCGCGCGGACGGGCGTGCGTACGAAACTCAAAGCCTCGATCAGAAGCTCCTGTCGCTTCTGCGGCTCAAGCCGGCTCGGGTAGAAGACGTAGTCGCCCTGTGCGCCCGCGTGAAGACGCGCGGCGCGCGGCGGCGGATGATAGAGCGGCTCGCTCTCGATGCGGTTATAGCGCGCGAGACGCTCGGCCACTGTGCGCGAGTTAGCGAAGACCTTGCGCGCCTCGGGGATAAAGCGCTCGTCGCAGTGACGCACGAGGTCGCGCGCGCGTGCGCCGTCGGGATAGGTCGAGAGGTCATCGAAGGGCGTGCCCCAGAGATTGTAGGCCGAGCGGTACTGGTGCATGACCCACAAGACTTTGCGCGGGTGCGCGACCGTGTAGGCCGGAAATTTCATTCCGATGACGAGGTCGATGGGCTTGCCGTTGGACTCCGTCACGTCGAGCAGACGCCATGCGAGCGTGCCGCGCATGATCTCCGAGGGCGGATACCACTTGAAGGGCAGCGCCGCCACCTCGGCGTTGTAGCCCGCCTCTTCGAGCGCGCGCCTGAGTCCCTCGACGTGCGCCTCCGCGCCGCCCGTGGTGAACGGCACCTGTGTCGTGCAGATAAGTATGTTGCGAATCGCCATGCAGGTCAGAACGTGCGCGGTACTGTATCATGCACCCGAACACGGAGGTGAATATGTCGGAGAGTGTGAACAAGGCGCAGACGCGCGAGGCGAGCAGCCAGCGTGAGGCGGGCAGCCAGCGGAGCCTCGTCACGCATGCGGTACTTACGGGGCTGACGCCGCTGATTCCCGTCCCCATCCTCGATGATCTTGCGAAGAACTACTTTCGCAAGCGTCTGGTGCGGAGTCTGGCGGCGGCGAACGGGCGAGCCTTGAAGGATGACGAGTTGGACGTGCTCGTCGCGGAGCGCGAAAGGGGCTGCGTGCGCGGCTGCATCGCGGCGGTGTTTGTCTACCCTTTGAAGGCGGTCTTCCGCAAAGTCTTCTACTTCCTCGAATGGAAGCGCGCAGCGGATTTGACGAGCCGCACGTACCACTTCGGTTATCTCCTGAGCTACTCGATGCAGCGGCGCGCGGACGGTCAGAGTCCGCTGGACTTGCGAGGTGCGCGCGCGGTGAGCGAGGCGATTGGGGCCGTCTGCCGCGAGGCTCCGATCAAGCCTCTGGAGGGCGCGGTCGGCGGAACCTTTCGCCAGTCGAAGCGTGTGCTGCGCGGAGCCGCCGCGCTTCTGGCCGGGAGCCTGCGCAGGCTCGCGGGCCGCGCACGCCCCGAACACGTGGCCGAGGCCATCGAAGAGGTCGAGCCGGAAGAAGAGCGCGAGATCGAGCCGGTCGTCACACGCCTCCAACGCTCAATCGCCGCCGTCCCCGAAGACCACTTCCGCGCCTTGCGCGCACGCCTCGACGCACGCCTCGGTCTCCGTCCCGATGAGGAGTAGATGCTGCGGTAGGGTAATTCACATGGATGGACAGGATGAACAGGATTAAGGAATTAAAGGATTGTTTTGAGTGATACCGGCGAGTCTTCTTTGTAACGGTGGAGCCGTTTGAATTCGATCCGGGGGTTGCCGAAGTTGACGAGCAGCCCAACTTCGATGCTGGTGGCTTTGAGATAGTTGATGACCTAAGCCTGATGTTCTGTCGTGAGTGCGCGCGCGGCCTTTAGCTCAATGATGACTTTGTCTTCCAGCAGAATGTCGGCAAAGAACTCGCCGACCACCTGTCCGCGAAATTTAACAGCCAGAGGAAACTGTTCCTTTGCGTCGAGACCTTTCTGGCGGAGCGCCACGACTAAGGCTTTCTCATAGACCGATTCAAGAAAGCCAGCCCCAGTTCTTTCGCCACCTCAAAACACGCTTCCAGCGCCTTCGCCGTGAGGTCTTCGTGAAGCATAATCCTTAGCTCCTACTTCCTTTTTCTATCCTGTCCATCCTGTCCATCCATGTGAATTCTCTTCCGCCCATTATACAAATGCTTCGATGTTACAGACGGAGATTGAAAGCTCTCGGTCGTCGCGGTTCTCCGTGTCTTCGGGGCGCGGCTGCCATGTGCGGTCGGCGCGAATCTCAAGTTCGTAGTCGCCGCCCGCGTTCGCCATCTCGTCGGGGACTTCGATGATGAGTTCGAGCCAGCCGTGTCGGAAGAGCGAGAGGGCAGAGAGGCGTTGGCCGTTGAGCGAGAGTTCGAGGCCGAGCGGACTTGTCTGGAGGTCGGGCATATGCGTGGTGAGGTCGAGCCGCAGCGCGGAGAGCGCGGACGAATGGAAGCGCAGGCGTCCGCGTCCCTTCATCCAGCGCGCGACGGGCGGCAGAACGTTCGGCTCGTACCAGCCTTCGTCGAACTCGGCGGCGCGGTCGAGGCAGAAGGCGCGCGTCGTGTCTTCAGAGGACGCTTCGGTCGTCTCGTTCGTGAAGAGCGCGGAGCGGTCGCGGTGCTCGTTGTAGAAGGGGCCCAGCGGCGCATCGGAGGCTTTGACCAGAACGTAGAGGCCGCTTTTGGGGAGGCGGACATGAAGGTCTGAGATTTTGCCGAAGACGTAGCCCATCGCCATGTCGAAGGCCCTGCGCTCGCTATGGGAGAGTCCACGCAGGTACTCGACGAAGTCCGTCTCGAAGGGCAGCCCATACTCGTCGCGCTGCTTGACGAACTCCTCGCTCGAAAGACAGAGCGCGTAGCGCGGCTCCCACGCGACGCACTGGAAGAAGCGGCGGAAGCGCTCGGCGTGCTCCTGCTCCTCTTCAAGCCCGACGTGGCCGTCCACCGAGACGAAGCGCCGCAACTCTTCGGCGGTCATCTCTTCATAACTCTTCTGCGCGCGGCGGTCTGTACACTCGATGCCGTGCAGCGTCACGCCCGCGGGGCGGAGCACGCGCCGGACTTCCCGGAGCACAGCGTCCTTCTCCTCGAAGGGAACATGGCCGAGCACATCGAGGCTCACGACATAGTCGAAGCTCGCGTCTTTGAAAGGGAGTCGCGTGAGTTCGGCGGCCAGCCCCACGTCGTAGCCGTTGCGGCGCGAGGCCAGCGCGCACTCCGGCGAGAGATCGACGCCCGCGAGCACGACGCCCTTGCGCTTGAGGAGCGCGAGCATCCCTGCGCCGCAGCCGAGGTCGAGCACCACAGAGCCTGCGCGCACGTTGTCATAGACCCATATCGTCCGAGCGAAACGCATGTCGAAGCGGTCGAGCGCGCGAAAGTAACGCGCGTCGAGCACCTCGTCGGAGACGAACTTCGTGCGGTAGAACTCCGCGAGGTCTTCGACCCCCGCGCGTTGATAAAGGTCGTCTTTCATTAAGAGCAGTGACAAGTGACGAGTGGCAGGTGACGAGTTGAAGACAGTTCTTATCTTGTCACTCGTCACTTCTCACTCGTCACTGCTTTCTTCTCCAGTTCTTCGAGCCGGGCTTCGATCTGGCGGCGGGCACGGTCGTGCATGACGGCGGCCTCGCCCGTTTCGAGCGAGAGCTGTTTGAAACAGACGCGCTGTTCTTCGAGCAGCCCATCGACGCGGTCGTGCATCTCGCTCCGAAGCTCCGCGGCGCGCGCGTGGATTTGGGCGCGCTGCTCTTCGCGCAAGCCTTCGCGCAAGGCCGCGGCCAGCGCTCGCTGCTCTTCGACGAGCCGCTCAATGCCTGCGGCGAGCGTCTCGCGCAGTTGCGCCGCGCCCGCGTCGAAGTGAGCCTCCGCGCGTGCGAGCCGTGCGTGCAGCTCCGAGACGCGCGACCTGTCCTCCTCCGCCTCCGCGCGTAAGTCTCGTAGCGAGGCGACGAGTGAGGCAGCGAGTTCTGACTGCAAGCGTTCGAGTGCGTGTTCGTGCGCGGCCAGCGCCGAGCGCGCGTCTCCAAGTGCGTGGTGGGCGGCGGAGTTGAAGTTGACCTGTTCCCATGTGAACCAGTGCGTGGCGCGCTTGACCTGTCGCTTGAGCCAGAGTTCGAGACGCGCGGCGCGACCGCGACGATAGCTCAGCAGCGGCGGCAGACGCGACCAGGCGCGACCCGTCGTGGAGAGGTTCGCGTCCATGCGCGCGAGCGCTTCGCCCGCGCCTCCCGCCGACTCGTCCGCGCCCGGCGCGAGTCCCGGCGGCATGCCGCGCACACTCGCGGCGGCCACCGTCGGCGCGCGCCGCCCAGCGTCGGCGAGCACGCGCTCGCGTATCTCGCGCAGAGTGTTTTCGACTTCCAGTTCGGCCATGTGTGAAAGCTCTTTCGTTCAGTGCTTCGCCCGGCGGCTGTGCTCAGTCGCGCGCGGCGGCGTGCTGCGGCTCCAAATGCCGCGCGGTGGTGATGCGTCGCGCCGACGCGGTGGCGTTGAGGTTGGCGATGCCCTCGACGAGGACTGGACTGGTGACGCGGAAGAAGAGCACGCCGTCGAGCCAGTCGTAGCTAACGCCGTCGCGGCTATGGACGGCGAGCGAGACGGAGAACTGGTCGAGTCCGAGCCAGCAGTCGAAGGCGAAACTGACCTCGACCATCTCGCCGCGCCGGAGCAGCCCGAAGTCTATCTGCTGCTCCTTCGTGTTCGTACCGTAGGCGTGGACGCCCCGGCTGTCGTTGACGAGAAAGCCGAAGACCGCATCATCCACCTCGCGTTGGAAGCGTGCGCGCACGCGCACCACGAGCGGCGAGCCAGTCTCGACGACGCCGACCGGACGCCGGGATGCGTCGAGCAGTTCGGCGCTCACAATCTCGGCGCTGCCGTCGCCGTGGCGGTAATTGTAGCGCAGCGGCGCGAAGCTTTCCGCGTCGTCACCTCGCTGCGACTCGTCGCCCGCGGCCTCCTCTTCAAACGCCTGCTCACGCTCCATGACGGTCTTCTGATAGTGGTTCAAGACTTCGATGGGCGGGCCGTCGGCGAGCACACGGCCCGCGCTCATCAGAATGGCGCGAGAGCAGAGAGCGCGCACCGCCGCCGCGTCGTGCGAGACGAAGAGGACGGTCGAGCCGCGCTCCTGAATCTCCTTGATGCGGCGCAGGCAGCGATGTTGGAAGACCGCGTCGCCGACGGCGAGCGCCTCGTCGATGATGAGGATGTCGGGTTCGACGTTCGAGGCGACGGCGAAGGCGAGGCGGACGAACATCCCCGAAGAGTAAGTCTTGACGGGCTGGTTGATGAACTGCCCGATCTCTGCGAAGCGCTCGATGTCTGGAAACAGCCGGTCGGTCTCGCGCCGCGAGAGTCCCATCAACGCGGCGTTCATGTAGACGTTCTCGACGCCCGTCCCTTCGGGGTCGAAGCCCGCGCCGAGTTCGAGCAGAGCGGCCACGCGCCCCTCTCGAAAGACGCTCCCCGCGGTCGGCTCAAGCGTCCCCGCGATGATCTGCAAAAGCGTTGACTTGCCGCAACCGTTGGGCCCGATGATGCCCGTCGTCGTGCCGGACTCGACACCGAAGCTCACCCCCCGCAGCGCCCAGAACTCGCGATGACGCTTCAGCCGCCCACGCGTCAGAGACTCCTTCAGACGGTCGCCCGGCCGCGCGTAAATGCGGTACTGCTTCGACACTTCTTCGACGCGCAAGGCCACTGTCATGCGCGGCAATGTAGCAGAGGAGGGAAGGCGAAAGCCAGAAGGACAGAGGGCAGGGGCGAAAGCGAGGAGTCAGGGAATTTGCGCCTGCTCCCACTCGCTCGGTACGCTTTCGACCGTTCGCATTGCGCCGCACGAAAGCCGTGTGATACGCTCGGGTCTCCCCTTACAAACGGGTCTGAGGCGGGGCAAGTTACTCTAGATGAAGACATGTCCGACATGCGGTAGGCAGTACGCCGACACGACTACGTTGTGCCCGGCGGACGGCGAGGTGCTGAAGCGGTCGGAGAAGGACGACCCGCTCCTCGGTCAGGTTCTGGCCGCCAAGTATCGCATTGAAGAGAAGATCGACGAGGGCGGCATGGGCTGCGTCTACCGCGCCACGCACGTCCTGATGGAGAAGGTCGTCGCCGTCAAGGTGCTCCACCCGGCGCTCGCCGCCGACGACAAGATCGTCGCACGCTTCACGCGCGAAGCCCGCGCCGCCTCCCGCATCTCGCACCCGCACGCCATCAACGTCACGGACTTCGGCGAGTCGGAGAACGGCATCGTCTACCTCGTCATGGAGTACCTGCGGGGCCGCACGCTTAAAAACATCGTGCGCTCCGATGGGCCCATGCCGCTCGCGCGCGTCGTCGAGATCGTCCGGCAGGTCTCGGGCGCGCTCGAAGCCGCGCATGCCGAGGGCGTCGTCCATCGCGACCTCAAGAGCGATAACATCATGCTCGAAGAGGCTTCGGGCGGCGGCGACTGGGCGAAGGTTTTAGACTTCGGCATCGCCAAGATTCAGGAGCGTGAGGACAAGCCCGACGAGGGGTTGACCGCGCCTAACCTCATCATCGGCACGCCGCAGTATATGTCGCCCGAGCAGTGCTCGCAGGCTTCCGACATCGACACGCGCTCCGACATCTACTCGTTCGGCGTCATCGTCTTCGAGATGCTCGCCGGCCACGTCCCCTTCACGGGCGACTCGCCGACGGCCATCATGATGAAGCACATACAGGAGCCGCCGCCTTCAATCCTCGAAGATCGAAAGGACTTGCCCGCGGGCATCGGCGTCGTCATCGCACGCGCGCTCGCGAAGCGACCCGAAGACCGCTTCCAGAAGGCAGGTGAACTCTCGGAAGCGTTCGCGCTCGCCGCCGCCGAACAGACGCCCGCGGCTGACCTCGCCGCCGCCGTAGTCTCGGACACAGAACGCATCGTCATCCCAACCTCGCCGAACGAGCCTGCGCGCACGACCATCGGCAGGGACGACGAAGATGCCACGGTCGTCAACGCGAACATCGCGCGCACTCCGACGGACGAGCTGCTGCCGCCGCCAATCGCGCCGCTCCCCGAGCCGAGCTTCAACCCCTGGCGCATCGCCGTCCCGGCCATCGCGGTCATCGCCATCATCTTCGCCATCTTCTTCATCTTCCAGCGGCGCGGCGTCTCCTCTAGCCAGCCACCGCAGTCGCCGCTCCAGACAGACCCGAACGGCCAGCCCGTCCAGTCCATCACGCCGCCGACGGGTCAGGCCGAGCGCAACCTCGTGCCCGTCCCCGGCGCACCGACGCCCGTCGCGACCGCCGGCGATCCGGGCGCAGTCCCCGGCACTACAACCGGCGGCAACGTCAACGCCGCCGCGACCCCCACGCCCGTTCACGGCAAAGCGAACGCCAACCAGGACGAGCAGCCTGCGGAGAACAGCAACGACGACAACGCCCCGAAGGCCACGCCGACGCCGACCCCGCGCAACAAGCGTCTGCCCGACATCAATGCCAACGTCGAGCCGCCTTCGCCCGTCGCGCCCAAGCAGGATAAGCCCAAAGAGGACGCCACGCCCGACAAGCCGCCCAAGCTTGATGACGCTCCGCCCAAGCTCGGCGACGCTCCGCCCGACAACCGCAGGGCCGCGCATTCATGAAAAATAAAACGCCGGGACGACTCACGCCCGGCGTTCTCTTTCACATCTCAAAAGCGTCTGCTTCTATGTCTTAAAATCCAAGTCGCCTGGTCTTAAAATCCAAGTCGCCTGCGGCTCTTCACTTCCGTCCCACACCCGACGCGTTTCTTATCAAGTCGAGCAGCCTGCCCTCGTCCTCAAACTCCAGAACCGTTTCGACGACGTAGCACGGGAGTGCGAAGTCTCGCCCGCGTAGCTTGACCGCGTCCTTCGCCGTCGTCAGCAACGAACGAGCGCCGCACCGCACGGCCTCACGCGCGATGGCCTCAACGTCCGAAGCCGTGTACGCATGGTGGTCTGGGAAGGCGCGTGTGTGGCAAAGCTCGAAGCCGTCCCGGCGCAGGTGCTCGAAGAACGCGCGCGGATTACCGACCGCGCAGAACGCCGCGACCGGCTGCTCAACACCACGACTCTCAACTTTTATAAGTTCGTCCTCTTCGAGGCTCACGCCCGCGTCTTCGAGTCCAGCGCCCGCGGCTCCGAGAGGCATCAAGCCGCGTGTGCGCACGCGCGAGACTAAAACGGCCACGCGCTCGTCGCACAGACGCGAGACCTCCGCGCGCAGGGCTTCGAGGTCTGCGGCGAGTTCCGCGCGTGTGATGACGACGCAGTCCGCGCGCCTGAGTCCGGACACAGGCTCGCGCAGGCGTCCGCGCGGGAGCATGTGCCCGCCACTCCACGGCGCAGACGCGTCGAGCGTCACCACATCCAGATCGCGCCCCATCCGAAGGTGTTGGAAACCATCGTCGAGGATGAAGACCTCCGCCCCGAGATTCTCACGCGCCCAACGCGCCGCGGCCACACGGTCACGGTCGCAGACGACCGACGCCGTGCCGAGCAGTCTCTCCGCCAGAAGCCTCGGCTCGTCCCCGCACTCGCCGACCTCGGCCAGTACGCGCACGCCGTCAGAAGCGACCACGCGAACGCTCTCGTCCGCGCGCCCGTAACCGCGCGTCAGCACGCAGGCTCGCAAGCCCTCGCGCTTGACTGCGCGTGCGACCCACTCGACCAGCGGCGTCTTGCCCGTGCCGCCCGTCGTCAAGTTTCCGACGCTGATGACGGGCACGCCCGCCGTTTCAGTCTTCAACAGCCCGTAGCGATAGAGCCGCAGGCGAGTCCGCGCCAGCGCGCCGTAGAGCATGCCGAGCGGTGCGAGTGCGAGCGACATAAAAGCAGAGGTCGGAGGTCGGAGGTCGGAGGTCGGAAACTAGAGTTTAGAAGTTAGCGCTTTCTCTTCAACTGACCTCTGACCTCCGACCTCCGACCTCTCTTCCAGGATTGGGGCGAGTAGCTTGACCGTGCGCGCGGTCGCGCCGCGGTTCTGTTCAAGGACTGCGCGCGCCCTCTCGCCCGTGCGGCGGCGCTTCACGTCATCATTGAGCAAGTCTCGCAGCGCGTGAGCCAGAGCGCGCGCGGCTTCCGGTTCTTTGGTGGGCGGAAGCTGGACGAGCGCTTCGCGTTCGAGGAGCGCGCCGACGATTGCCTTGAAGTTCGAGGTGTGTGCGCCGGTGATGACCGGGCGCGCGGCAAGCGCAGGCTCCAGCACGTTGTGGCCGCCGACAGGCGCGATGCTCCCGCCGACGAAAACCACCTCTGCGAGCATATAGACCGCGCGCAGCTCGCCGATGCTGTCGAGCAGAATCACGTCGCACGCTACGTCCGACTCTCGCGGCTCGACGCTCCTCCGCGTCCAACTCAAACCCGACTCCGCGATCTGCGCGGCGACCTCCGCGAAGCGTTCCGGATGCCGCGGCGCGATGAGCAGGCGCGGGCGGCCCGCCGCACTGTCTTCGCCTGCGGCGGCAGCGCCTTCGCCCGCCACAGCGCCCATGCCCGCCGCTGCCACCGCGCCCGTGCCCGCCGTAAAGGCTTCGCTCGCCGCGAGCTTGAAGGCTTCAAGGACGATACGTTCTTCCGGCGCATGCGTGCTCGCGGCGACGACGAGCGGGCGGTCTTTATCGAAACGGAAACGGCGTCGCAGCTCTTCCGTGAGCGGCTGTCCCGTTGTCTCCTCCAGGTCGAACTTGACGTTGCCGGTGACGCGCGCACGCTCAGGCGCGAGGCCGAGCGAGCAGAGACGCGTGGCATCGCCTTCAGACTGCATCGCGGCGAGCGAGAGGTCTGCGAGCACGCGCCGGATGAAAGGTCGTATGAGCCGGTAGCGGCTAAAGGACTTCTCGGAGATGCGGCCGTTGACGAGCGCCACGGGAACTCCGGCTCGGCGGCACTCGCGGAAGAAGCGCGGCCAAAGCTCCGTCTCCATCACGAGCACCGCCGACGGATTGATGCGCCTGAGCGCACGCCGCACGCTCCAGGCCCAGTCGAAGGGGAAGTAGAAGACGAGCGCCGCCTGACCGGCGAAAGCCTCGCGCGCCACACGCTGGCCCGTCAGCGTCGTCGTAGAGACGACGAGCGCGTGGTGCGGGTACTCTTCGAGGAGCGCGCGCACGAGCGGACGCGCGGCCTGCGCCTCGCCGACCGAGACGCAGTGGAGCCAGACGACCGCCCGCCCGCCCGCGTCGAACTTCGGCAACGCGCCCGCGCGCTCGCCTAAGCCCGCGGCGTACTTCCCGTGCCGCGCTGCGTCGAAAAGAAATCTCGGCAGCAGCGCGAAGACGCCGATGCCGAGGAGGATGCTGTAGAGCAGGTACATCTGTGGTGAGTGATAAGTGATGAGTGATAGGTGATGAGAAAGAGCTTCTGTTTTCTCTTATCACTTATCACTCATCACTCATCACTGATTTATTTCGCCCGCTCCATGTAGCGCCCTTCGACCGGGTCTACGCGGATGCGGTCGCCATCGTTGACGAAGGGCGGGACGGAGATGGTCACACCGTTTTCGAGCTTCGCGGGCTTGTTGACGTTCGAGACGGTCGCGCCCTTCATCGTCGGGTCGGTCGAGATGACGGTCAGCTCGATGGACGGCGGCAAGTCGATGCCGATGGGCGAGCCTTCGTAGAACTCAGCCTGAATCTTCATGCCGGGCAGAAGCCACTGCGCCATGTCGCCGAGGTCTTCGTCGGAGAGGGCCGTCTGCTCGTAGCTCTCCGTGTTCATGAAGTGGTAGTGCGCGGCATCTGCGTACATGAACTCCATCTCGTGCTGTTCGAGGACGGCGCGCTCGACCGTGTCGGCGCTGCGGAAGCGATGCTCGAAGGACGAGCCGGTACGCAGGTCGCGCAGCTTCGTCTGCATCATCGCGCGCAGGTTGCCGGGCGTGTGGTGGCGCGCGTCGAGGACTTTGCAGGGCTTGCCCTCGAAGACGATGACCATGCCCTTGCGTATCTGGGTCGCAGAAATTGCCATAAAAAGTCTAACTCCGAATGCTTTAAGATTCTGCCCTGTGTCGCCGAAAGACGGCCCTTAAGCCCACTGTGAGCTTTCCGTCGCCTTTCGCAAACCTCGTAGTCTAGCGAGCACCGCGCCGCTTTGTCCAGCGTGTAGATAGGGACGGCAAACACGCCTACGTCTACGGTCTAAAGGGGCGGGCCGCGTCGATGTCTAAAGTGAGGGCCGCTGTGAGCAGACTCTCGGTCGGCGGCTTTATACGAGAGTTCCTTTGGAGTCAGCCGGGTCGCCGGAATCGAGTTTGAAAAAGACGCGGAGTGTGACCTGGTATTCGAGCCGCCCCTCTTGCAGCCCGCCGCGCATCTCTTCGACGACGAACCACGAAAGCTCACGCAGAGTCTCGCGTGCGCGGCTGACCGCGACCTCGATGGCGTGGCTGAAGCTCTGGTCTGAAGTGCCTACGATCTCGACCCCTTTGAAAACATTGCTGCCCATGAAAATACCCTCCGGTGTTTGTAACCTAAGATTTGAGATTTGAGATTTAAAAGTTCAAATCTGAAACGATGAATCAAATCCGCGTCGAATCAAATCCGCGTCGCGGAAGCGAACCTACACGGTCGTTGCTGTTTGTCTACGTTTGAAAGCAGGGCGGAAGCTAGCACGCGCATGTGTGCGAGTCAAGAAATCCAAACTTGCGGGCGGGCAGATAAAATTTTGGAGTGGATTAAATTTCGGAGTTTAAAAACCCTGAGAGCGGGCGAGCGCTGCAAGAAACATCGGAGGGAGTGATGTTGTCTTGCGTCGCCCGCCCGCTCTTTCCGGAGGAGCCCACCTTCCTGTGCGATTAAACGACGACCTCACGTGAAAGTTTCCAAAAATTTTTCGCGCCGAAAAAAGTTTTCTCGCGCCGAAGGCTTCCTGCTTCAAGCGGCGCGTGCGCGAAGCGTCCGGCGCTGGCGTGCGATCTGATCGAGCCAGCGCTGTGCCTCGTTGTAATGCGGGAAGCGCTGCTCGTCGGTGCGGAAGGCTTTGGTGTGATAGTAGCGTCGGCCGTTGATGAGGCGGGCCGGATGTTTGATGTGCAGCATCTCGTGATAGAGGATGTATTCGACGAACCACTCGGGCACGTCCGTTGAGTCGAGCGTCTTGCTGATGACGATGGTGTCGTGGACTCCGTCGTGGTGGCCGAGGATTGTGCGCGTGCGGCGCTGCGACCAGGTGAGCGTCGGCTGTTCGATCTCGCCGCCGAAGAAGCGTTGGTTCAGGCGTTGGAACATCCGCCCGAGGTCGTAGACGCGCCCCTGTGCAGAGGAGACCATCTTGCGCCCGCGCTGGCGGCGCGCGAGGTCTGAGGCGCGCTGCACGTCGGGCGAGCAGGCGTAGTCGCGATAGACCCTTCCATAGAAGGGAGGTGCGCTGCGTCGGCGCAGGAGTTTCGAGACGAGGATAAAGGCGAGAGCGCGATGGACGTTTAAAGGAGCGCTCTTGAAGATGTCCGACAGTCGCACGTGGACGCGGCCCGAGCGCAGGCGGATCGTATGATTCAAACCGGCGTAAGGATAGTAACGCACGTCCACTTCCGGCACGGCGCGCTTGGGTGCGAGCGTGCGGAAAGCTTCGGCGAAAAGGGTGCTCAGCAGTGGTTGAGAGTCGGGCATAAGCGTAGAACCCTTCAGAACGAACTCGCCGCGTTGTTACGACCGGGAAGCCGCCGGAAACAGTCGGAACTGTCGAAACGCAAACCGCCAGCTTAATGGGTTGATATTAAGAGGCATCGGACTGAGGCGTCAAACAACTCTTTTGGGCACATCGCTAAGCCTTTTACTTACTGATAAATGGCCGGTCGTCGTCTCTGCTTCCCTATTGAGGAGCCGAAAAGGGTCGTCACCAATCTCTATGGCTGCAACGGTTTAGCTTGAACGGCGTGAGAATGTTGTCGAGAGCGGTGGTTAAGTCGAATGCGTTCATCGGATTAGGAGATGTCTCCGGAGCGCGAGGTGTGACGGCGCGGCGGTGGGGCGACCGTTTGCGCGCGTTTTACACAATCCGCTATACTTCAAGGGGACGCCGCTTTCGCGGGCCGGAAGGTCACCTGCGAGACCGCCGGGAATTTAGTTCTTGACAGTGTGATGTGGCGGCTGTAAACAATTTCGAGATGGCTGTTGTCGTGCCGTCTTCCACGCGTCCTGAAGCGTCCAACAGGAAACCCCTTGCAGCCCCGCACGCCGCTCTTGTAAGTCAATGGCAATTCGAGCTTCGACATTACCCACGCAGGCCGACTGGGCACCCGACGCGCGAGGGCAGGCCGTGCTCTCCGCCATCATCAAAGAGCACCTGCGGACGGGCGAGCCGGTGGCGTCGCGCGCCATCTCCGGGAGCGTCGCGAGGGGCGCGGGCTGGAGTTCGGCAACGATCCGCAACGTGATGGCCGAACTCGAAGAGCACGGGCTGGTCGAGCAGCCGCACACGTCTGCGGGCCGCGTGCCGACGGACAAGGGATACAGGTTCTACGTCGATCATTTCATCGGCGATGCGCGTTTGTCGCGCGCAGACATCTCGGCGATTGACCGCGGGCTTGGACTCTCGGGCGACGCAGGCTCGCAGCCTTCGCGTCTGATGGAAAAGGTCTCGCACGTCTTGTCGGAGCTGTCGGAGAACGTCGGCATCGTCGTCTCGCCGCCGGTGGCCGACAGCCGTCTGGAGCACATAGAGTTTTTGCCGCTCGCCGACGAACGCATCCTCGTCGTTCTCGTCTTCGCCTCGAACGTCATCCAGAACAAGATCATACGCATCGACGAGCGTCTGACGCAGGACGAGTTGGAACGCGCCGCCCGCTATCTCAACACGGAGTTCTCAGGGAAGACCTTACAGACGATTCGCGCGGAGGTGCTGGCGCTGATGAGCGAAGAGAAGGCGCTCTACGACCGCCTTCTCCGGAACGCCGTGCTGCTGTTTGAGCGGAGCGTCGAGGGCGGGGAAGAGGAGACGGGCGACGTTTACATCGACGGGGCGTCGAACATCCTTGCGAAGCCGGACTTCTCGGATGTCGAGCGACTGAAGGAGTTGTTTCGCACCTTCGAGGCCAAGTCGCGGCTCGTCAGAATTCTGAACGAGTGCATCGCGCGCGAGCCGGTCTTCGGCGACGTACATGTCGTCATCGGCCGTGAACACAGCGCGCCGCAGTTCCAGTCGTGCTCGCTCATCACCGCGCCGTACCGACTCGGCGAGGGTTTCATCGCGGGCACTGTGGGCGTCGTCGGGCCGATGCGGCTTGAGTATGCGCGCACTATCGCCGCTGTCAACTACATCGCGCGGGTCGTCGAGCGCGTGCTGCGCGAAGAGGCGCGCGCCTGAATAACCCGACTCGGCGGCGTGCCTGATTCGACAGGCACGCTCCGCCGCTTACCCCGGCTTGTGGGAAGGCTTGAAGGATGACTCAAACGGACATGGCAGACAAGAACAAGCGGAAGCCGAACCGCATTCCCGTGCGCTTCGTCGGCGACGACACGCAGGATGAACGTGAGGGCGGCGAGCAGCCGGGGGCGAAGAACGATAGCGGCCTCACGCCCGAAGAGTTGGGACATGCGTCTTCTTATGAGGACGCGACCGAGATGGGACGCCGCATCAATCGCGGCGGCGAGCAGGACACCGATGCGGGACGCGCGAGCGCGGATGAAGAGGACGCAGCCGGAAGCCCTGACCCCTCCGAGATACCACGCGGTCGCAACGAGCAGGACACGACCGTCTCGCACGCCGACCCCGAAGGAAAGGGCGGTGGCGGAGCATCAGGCACTTCGGAAGAGACCGAGCGTCGTGAAGAGCCTGAGCGTCGTGCCGACACTGCGGCGGCTTCCTCGGGCCCTGCTGTGGCGGAACTCCTCGCCACGCGCGCTGAACTGCGGCGCGTCGAGGCGGAACTGAAGAAGTTCACCGAGGAGCGGCGGGAGTTGTTGGAGAAGCTTGCGCGCCGTCAGGCCGACTTTGACAACTTCCGCAAGCGCACCGAGCGCGAACGCTCTGAGACTTACAACCGCGCCCTCGGCGAAGTCGTACGACGCCTGCTGCCCGTTCTCGACAATCTCCAGCGCGCTCTCGAAACCGAGCGCTCACTACAGGCTGAAGAGTCGAACGAGTTCCGGCACTTCCTGCAAGGCGTCGATCTGATAAACCGCCAGTTCGGCGGGATGCTCGAAGGACTCGGGGTCGAAGTCGTGCCGACGGTCGGCGAACTCTTCGACCCGCACATCCACGAAGCCGTCGCCACCGAGGAGACGGACGAGGTCGAACCCGACACGATTGTGCAGGAGATGCAACGAGGCTATCGCCTCGGCGACAAGCTTCTGCGCCCCGCGATGGTCAAAGTAGCTGCGAGAGGGTGATAAGTGATGAGTGATAAGAGAAGACAAGAGACTCCAATTCTTTCTCATCACTTATCACTCATCACTTATCACTAAAAAAAATATGGGCAAAGTAGTCGGAATTGATCTGGGAACGACCAACTGTTGTGTGGCCGTGCTCGAAGGCGGCGCGGTGCAGATTGTGCCGAACAAAGAGGGCGGGCGCACGACGCCAACCGTGGTCGGCTTTACGGACAAGGGCGAGCGGCTCGTCGGCCAGATCGCCAAGCGCCAGGCCGTCACCAACGCCGCCAACACCATCTACGCCGTCAAGCGGCTCATCGGCCGCAAGTTCAAAGAGGCCGAGGCTGAGCGCACGCGCGAGACCTCGCCCTTCGAGATCGTTGAGGCATCGAACGGCGACGCGCGCATACAGGTGCAGGGTCGCGTCTACAGCCCGCAGGAGATTTCGGGGATCGTCTTGCAGCGACTCAAGGCCGCGGCGGAAGATTTTCTCGGCGAGCCTGTCACCGAAGCCATCATCACCGTCCCGGCCTACTTCGACGACACGCAGCGACAGGCCACAAAGGACGCGGGCAAGATCGCGGGCCTCCGCGTCGAGCGCATCATCAACGAGCCGACAGCCGCCGCGCTCGCCTATGGCTTGGGCCGCAGCGAGTCCGAGCGTATCGCCGTCTATGACCTCGGCGGCGGAACCTTCGACATCTCGATCCTTGAGATCAACAACGGCGTCTACGAAGTGCTCGCTACATCGGGGAACACGTTCCTCGGCGGCGAGGACTTCGACGAGCGCATCATCAACTGGATGGTGACGCAGTTCAGCGAAGAGACCGGCATCGACCTGCGTAGCGACCGCCTCGCACTCCAGCGCTTGAAAGAGGCAGCCGAGCGTGCCAAGTGCGACCTCTCTTCGCTTTCAGAGACGAACATCAACCTGCCGTTCATCGCGGCGGACGCTTCCGGCCCCAAGCACTTTAGCAAGACCTTGACGCGCGAAGTGTTCGAGGGGCTTATCCGCGACCTCGTCGAGCGGACGGTCGAGCCGTGCCAGAAGGCTCTGTGGGACGCCAAGCTCCAGCCCGATAACATCGACAAGGTTCTGCTCGTCGGCGGCCAGACGCGCTCGCCCATTATCTCGCGCACCGTCCGCGAAATCTTCGGCAAAGAACCCTCGGCTGAGATCAATCCGGACGAAGTGGTCGCGATGGGCGCGGCCATTCAGGGCGGCGTCCTGACCGGCGATGTCAAAGATATCGTGCTCCTCGACGTGCTCCCGCTCTCGCTCGGACTTGAGACGCGCGGCGGGCTTTTTCACAAGATCATCGAACGCAACTCGACCATCCCGCTCCACAACAGCCAGACCTTCACGACGGTCGTCGATAACCAGTCGTCGGTCGAGATTCACGTCCTGCAAGGCGAGCGCGAGATCGTGCAGCACAACCGCTCTTTGGGTAAGTTCGAGTTGGTCGGCATCCCTGCGTCGGCGCGCGGCGGGCCGCAGATCGAGGTGACCTTCGAGGTTGACGCCAACGGCATCCTCAACGTCTCGGCCACGGACAAGGCGAGCGGTCTCAAGCAGCAGATGAAGGTCACGCCCACTTCGGGGCTTTCCGGCGAGGAGATCGAGCGCATGATCGCCGAGGCGCAGAACTATGCCGAGGCCGACCGCCGCGCCAGAGAGTTGATCGCACAGCGCGCCAAGATCGAAGGACTGCTCCGGAACACGCAGCGCACCTTCGCAGAGTTCGGCGATGCGCTTGCGCCGGGCGAGCGCGTCATAGCGCAGGACACTTTCGCCGAGTGCGAAGAGCTGCTCAAGTCCGAGAACGTCGAGGCGATTTCCGAGGGCGCGCAGCGGCTTGAACGAATCGCCGCGCAGCTCACCCTCGCGATGCTCAACCCCATCAACGAAACGAAAACCATCAAACCCGAGGCCAAGAGCCGCGCCTGAAGAACCAAAGTGGTGACGGGTGACAAGTGACAGGTGACAAGTTAGAATTTGTTTTTAACTTGTCGCCTATCACTTGTCACATTTTTTTAACAGATGGCTAAACGCGATTATTACGAAGTCCTCGGCGTGAGCCGTGGCGCGACCGAGGCGGAGATCAAGAGCGCTTACCGTAAGCTCGCCGTCCGCTATCACCCGGACAAGAACCCCGGCGACCATACTGCCGAGGAGAAGTTCAAGGAGGCAGCCGAAGCCTACTCCGTGCTTTCCGTCGCCGACCAGCGCGCTCGCTACGACCGGCACGGACATGCGGGCGTCTCGGGCGCGGGCGCAGGAGCACAGGCCAACTGGGGCGCGCAGGGGTTCGGCGGCATCGAAGACATTCTCGGCGACCTGTTCGGCTTCGGCGAGGTGTTTGGCGGAGGGCGCAGCTCGGGCGCGCGGCGTAGTGCGGCGCAACGCGGCGCAGACCTCCGCTACGATCTTGAGATGACGCTCGAAGAGGCCGCCGCGGGGATGACCGCGCAATTGCGTATCCCTCGGCTCGAAGCCTGCGACGCGTGCAAAGGCTCGGGCGCAGCGCCGGGCACGCAGCCCGAGACATGCTCCGGTTGCGGAGGCGCGGGGCAGATCAGATATCAGCAGGGCTTCTTCTCTGTGGCGCGCACGTGTGGGCAGTGTCGTGGAGCGGGCCGGGTCATACGCACGCCCTGCGAGACTTGCAAGGGCGCGGGTCGCGTCGAGCGCGAGAAGCAGATCGAGGTGAGGATTCCGGCGGGCGTCGAGACCGACTCGCGCCTACGGCTCACGGGCGAGGGCGAGGCTGGCGCGCAGGGCGGCCCGGCGGGCGACCTCTACGTCGTCATCCACGTCAAGGAGCACGAAGTGTTCGAGCGGCAGGGCAGCAACCTCTACGCGTCCGTCCCCGTCACGTTCGCGCAGGCCGCACTCGGCTCCGAAACATCTGTGCCGACGCTCGACGGTCAGCAGAATTTGAAAGTCCCTACGGGGACGCAGACCGGCACGGTCTTTCGCCTCAAAGGCCACGGCATGCCCGTGCTCGGCGGACGCGGACGCGGCGACCTCTTCGTCTCGGTCACGGTCATCACGCCGACGACCCTCACGCGCGAGCAGCGCAAGCTCCTCGAACAACTCGCCGAGATTGAGGAGAAAGACCTCGGCGACAAAGGCTTGATGGACAAGGTGCGCGACATCTTCGGCTGAAGCCGCGCACACCGGAGTGAAAGAAAGAAGGCCACCCGTTTTGCGGGTGGCCTTTATGTCTGTGCCGAGTTTACGCGCAGCTTGCACATGCCGTGGCTTGAGGTTCACCGCAGAGGCGCTAAGGGCGCAGAGGGGGCGCAGAGAGTTGAGATATAAAATCCCTCAAGCCTCTGCGTAATCTCTGCGCCCTCAGCGCCTCTGCGGTGAAGCGCTTGCTCCTCCACGCTCAAGACGCGAATCAATTCCCGTCCGCGCGGTTCGAGACTTCCGCATCCCTCAGACGTATCCAATAGTCGCGCGGGTAGATGCGGTAGAGGCGCGCATCGGGGCCCTCGACCGTCTTGAGATACTGCTCGTAGGCCGTGAGTTGTTTCTCGGGCCCGATGACGTAGAAGACGCCGCCCTCAACGTCGCGCGCCTTCGTGCCGAAGCCGGGCAGGACGCGCGCGTAGACGTTGTTCATGCGCTTGAAGAGTTCGTCCGAGAGGTTCGGCATCCTTCGTAAATCAAGAAGCCCCTGCCGGAACTTGCGCACCGTTTCGGGCGGAGTGCCGTCGGCGATGTCCGCGGCCATCGCCTCGCCGCGCGTCTCATAGCCGGAGGCCGAGCGGAACTGCGAGAAGGCGACGGCAATGGCGTACTCGACGAGTCCCGCGTCGGGCTTGGCCTTCTTCAATTCGTCGATGACGAAGCGGAGCGTCTGCGGCAGCTCGGGCGTGCGCTCGGCATAGTAGCTGATGCGACCCGTCGAGGGCGAGCCGCCGAGGCCGTTCGAGTAGGCAAGCCCCGCGCCCCACGTCTTGATGAAGATGCCGTGCGCGCCGCCGCCACCGTAGAGACGAGAAGCGAGGAAGTCGAGAAGCATCTCGCGGTTGTCGGCGTCGGCATATGTGGCCGCGGGCGCGGAGTTGAGAAAGACGCCGCCCTGCGTGTTCGGGTTCACCAGCCCGACGAAGACCGGCGCGTTCTTGTCACCGTTGCGCTCGCGCACACGCGACTCGACGAGCCGCGCCGACGCGTACTTCGCGGGCACGACGCTTGCGCTCTGAAGCCCCGCGTGCAGCTCACGCAGTCCCGCGTCGAGCTTCGCATGCGTCGCAGCCGACCCGATCAAAAAGAGGCGCGCGCCGCCGGTCTTCAAAAGACTCTGGCGCACTTCGTTCAACTCCGCGAGCGCCTGCGCGGGCGGGATGAGCAGGTCGTGGCGAATTTCAAGACAGAGATATTCCCAGTCCTTTGCGAGACTCTCGTCGGGAATGTCCGCGAGCGCCTGATCCAAGTCCTTTGCTGCTTCGATAATGATTGACTTTGCTCCTGCGGGCAGCTTCTCGAAAGGATCAAAGAAGGTGTCACTGAACGGCACTTTTTCTGCGGCTTCCTTGTTGCCCTGCAAAGCGGCGAGGAGGTTCTTGATGTCCTGGCGACGCACCTGTGCGGAAGCAGCCGGCTCCGGAGTCGCCACGACTTTGGAATCAATGCCCATGCGTCCCACCGACGCGAGCGTCTTGAGGTAATCGGAGACGGCCTTCCGTTGTTCGCCCTCGCCCGCGTCCTTCAAAAGCCAGCGGAGTCGGTGGACGTTATGCGACTGTGTGAGAAACGAAGAGACCGAGAGCAGCAGCGGATTATCCTGTCGCCAGTATGCGTTCGCGGGGTCGTTGACCCAACTCTCTTCGGGCCCCTGTGTGCGATTGCGCATGCCGCTCAAGGTCTGATCGACCACGTCACGGATGCGCGCAAGGTTCTCGACGCGCCAGTCCGGAGAAGTCAGCACGAGCTTCATCCACTGAAGCGCGCGTTGTGATTCCGCCACGTCGTTGCCCGCGCCGCGCACGACCAGCTCGGCCCTTCCGTTGCGAAGGTTCGTGCTGAAGTAGCTGTTCAAGGCGAGCACTTCCTTGCGCAGCATCTCGCTCATCTGCTCGAAGGGGATGGGCTTGCCGTCTTTGATAACGCCGACTTGCGTCAGTAGCGTCGGCATCATTGAAAGATAGAAGAGCTTCTCCTGCGGCACGCCGTCGAGACGGAGGGCGAGGCCCGCGGTGGCGCTCGTCATGTTCTCGAAGTTCGCGGCGACGAGGGGCACACCATTCGGCAGTTGTGTGACCTTGTAGTCGAGCTGGTCGTCGAGCGTGAGCGGCGGATGTTCGAGGAACTTGAGCGAGGCCGACTGCTTCGCCTGTCTTTCAAGCTCCGCGGTCGTCGCGTCGTACTCCGCCTTGTAGCGGCGCAGCGCCTCCTGCTCGTCCGTCACTCCGTACTTCTTCTCAAGCCGCTCGGCCTCTGCCTTCTCGCGCGCGGCGAGTTGCTGCTCGCCTTCTACGAGCAGCCGCGGCGAGGGCTTCGCGGCGACGGCGTAGGGAACAGAGTCGGCGAGCTTCCAACGTGCGACGAGGTCGCGCCAGGCGTTCTTGTCCGAGGAGAGCAACTGCTCGACCGCAGCCAGTTCGGGCTTCAAGGTGACGGACTTGCGAAAGCCCGGTGTGCGGTTGAGGTCGATGAGATGCGTCATCCAGCCTGAGTCCGTGTTGCGGAAGCCGAAGCCCGGCGGCGAGTTGACGAACTTCGAGAGCGCGCGGCGGTTCTGAATGACGCGGCTCTTCAGACGCTCGTTGAACTCCTTCAACTCCGGCGAGCCGTCGGGAAGCGTTGCGATGCGCTTCATCTCGTCCATAATCTTTTGACGGATAGCAGCGATCTTCTCGTCAGTCATGTTCGCGGGCGCGACATCGGTCAGCCCCATGTAGACGGGATTGCCCTCGACCATCTCATCGTCAAGGAAGGCGAAGACGCCCTTCGCGCCCGTCTCCATTACTTTCGTCTTTGTATCGATGAACATCTTGTAGAGGTTCGTCGTCGCATCGCCCGCGACGTTTGAGAGGAAGAGACTGAGGAGCGTCTTCTCCTTTGTATCGAGCTTGAGTTGAGCCGGGTATGCGAACATGACCCAGCCGGGTTGCTGCTCGTTCTTATCAGGGTACTCGACAAGCTCAATCTGTCCAGCAGGCGCAGGCTTCGGTCGAGGGATGTCGGACTCGCTGATGAAGTGGCGCTCGGGCTGCTTCGGCTCAAGCCTGTTCAGAATTCCGTCCAGTCGGGTCAGCACGTCGCCCAGAGGCATCTCCTTCGGGAACGAGGCGACCATGCCCATGTTGGCGAGATGATAGTTGTCGCCGTGAAACTTGCGTATGTCCTCCGCACGCATCTCGCGTATGGACGCGGGCCAGCCGCCCGACGAGAGTGCCAGCGGATGGTCTGCGCCGTAGACCATCTGATTCTCCGCGCGGAACAGGAGACTGATGGGGCGGTCGTAGGTCGTCCGCATCTCCTGATAGACCGTGCCCTTCTCTTCAAGGCTCAAAGTCTTGTCGGCAGGATTCTCGCTCAAGCCCCAGTGGCTCACCTCGCGTCGTATCTCTTCGTCCGTGTAGTCGGGGTGGAGCAGCGCGTCCATCTGGCTCTCGAAGAGATGATAGAAGACCTCCGGGCCCGCGGCGGTGTGGAAGTGATAGCAGGTGCGCCACTGCTGCGTGAAGGCCGAAGAGCCGGCGAGCGACATGCTCTCAAGTCCCGCGTGCGTGCGTCCCACGTTGCCTTTGCCTAAGAGCAGATGCTCCTGTGTGTGTGGCTCGCCGCGCTCGGAAGTGGGGAACGAGTTGACCCACGCGAAGACCTGCGGAACGGACTGGATTTCGAGGAAGTCGAGCGTGAAGCCTGTCCGCACATGCCTGAGCCGCGCGCCGAAAGGCTTGTCCGAGTCGTTGAGGTAGACGGCCTCGGTGTGAAAGCCCCCGACGACCTTGCCCTCTGTGAGCGAGTCGAACGAGATGTTCTTATTCGACTGAGCAGAAGCCACGCGCGGCATTCCTCCAGTAAGAATCGAGAGGCAGAGAAGCAGAAGAAGAGTGCGGGGGCGATTCCTGTTCATGTGTGACTCCTGACGGCTTGGCTACTCGGCCAGCCGCGCGTACGCGGCGGCGTTGTTTAGGGAGACTTGGATTCTACGGCAAACCCCACGGCGCACGCCACGGCAGGGAGCGGATTTTTTTGTCGCGCACACATGCGCCGGAAACTGTCTCCGAACGGTCGCAGCCGGGGCGAAGCGTGAATTGACACCGCTTCGTTTATGTTGCGAGAATACGCCGCACAACGGTTTCTCAACTAAACGCAAAGGAGCGAACGAGTCCGCATGGCACTGCCGGAGCCTGTACTGGCCTACTTGAACGACAACGCGCGGCGCGTGGGCGCGGCCCCTCTGAAGGAGACGGACGACCTCTTCAAGGCGGGCGTGCTCGACAGCTTCGCGCTCGTAGACTTTCTCACCATCCTCGAAGAGCACACAGGCATCAAGGTTCCCGACTCGGATGTTAACCCGCCGAACTTTCAAACCATCGAGGTCATCGAGCGCTACGCCGTCGAGCGCAAAGGGCAAGACGGGTGAGCGCCTTCGTCAACGGCTCGGGCGTCTTCCTGCCCGAGAGGGTCGTCACGAATGAAGAGCTTGCCGGGCCGCTCGGCCTCGACCCCGAATGGATTTATAAGGCTTCGGGCATCCGCAGTCGCCGCTGGGCCCCAACGGGGACTACGACCAGCTCGCTCGCCGCACGCGCCTTGCAGACCGCGCTGGCCGATGCCGCGCTCGACGCGGGGGAAGTGGACTATCTCCTGTTCGGCACGATGACGCCCGACCGCTTCATACCGGGCAGCGCCTACGCGGTGCAGAGCGCGCTCAGGCTCAAAGAGATTCCCTGTCTCGACATCCGCGCGACGTGTTGCAACGCGCTTTACGGTTTGCAGTTGGCAAAGGCGCTCGTTGCTTCAGGGGCAGCGCGCCACGTTGCCCTCTGTCTGGCAGAGGTACAGTCCCCGTGGCTCAGGCTCACGCCCGAGGCCAGTACCGTCTCGATGTTGTTCGGGGACGGCGCTTCGGCGCTTCTGGTCTCGGGCGAGCGGAGCCAGGGGGGGCTGGAGGTCGTAGACATCTTGTTGTCGGCGAACGGCTCGTTCGTTGACGACTTGGGCGTGCGGCGTCCGGGCACTGAGTTCGGCCTCTCCGCCGGCGGAGTTGAAGAGGACTACTTCCCGCGTATGAACGGGCAGGCGGTGATACTGCAAGCGTCGCGTAGAATCACTGCCGCCTGCCGCACGATCATCGAGCGCAATGGCGTCGGCATCGAGCAGGTGCGCTGGATGGTTCCGCATCAAGCCAACGCGAATCTCCTGTCGCAGGTCGCGCGTCGCTTGGGCTTTGACGCGGAGGGTGGTGTCGTCTCCGTGCTTGAGCAGTTCGGGAACACTTCATCCGCCTCGATGGGCATCGCACTTGACACGCTGCGCCGCTCTTCGTCGGTGAGTGAAGGCGACTGGCTCCTGCTCCCGGCCTTTGGCGCGGGCTTCACGTGGGGTGCGGGGCTGTGCCGTGCCGTGCGTGAGTCTTAAACTTTAAGCATCAATCTTTCGGTGTCTCCCCGCGTGCTCCACTCAACGCGCGTGCGTCGGGCGGGGCCGAGGGTGGCGGCCGCATCAGGTTGCGTTCCACCATCTCAAGCACAACCACGTCCGGGCGCTCGGCCTCGACGAGCGCGGGCGAGAACTTCCACTTGATGTCCCACACGTAGACGGCGCGGCTGAAATGTTCGGCCACGAAAGGAATCATGTAGGAAGAGAAAGAGTCTCTGTACATGACCAGGTGGGGCAACGCGTCGTCGTCCGTCCTCTCCGAGACGCACTGACCCATGTCGCCGCAGTTGCCTTCAAGTCGAGCGTGCGGCTGCTTCACACGCAGTTTCACTCCGGCCTCTGTCATGACGCCGCGCAGGCCGAGCATCCCCGCCAAATCTCCGCTACGCGGCGCGGCGTAGACCTCAACATCCGACGCAGACATCGGCTGTATCGCTTTGAAGTCACGCCCCAACTCCGCGGCGAGCACACGATAGGCCGTGAACGCCCCGAGATCATTCCAATGCGTGTCGGTACGGAAGTAGATTTGATTGGCGGTCTTGGCTTCGCGTAAGGCCGGGCGCAGGTCAACGACGCGGATGTCGGAGTGCTTCTTGAGATATTCGATCAGTTGATCCTGCCTTGACTCCTCGCGCATGCGGATGAGGCTGCCCGGCAGTTGCTCGGGGTAGATGGTCTGCTTCTCCGGGGTAAAGGTGAGGACGAAAGTCGCGCCGCTCGGCTTGAGCCAGTCGCGTATCCCCTCCAGAGACAGACGCCACTGCTCCAACTCCTCCGACGTGAACGGCTCGCTCCCGCTGAACAACTCGACCTCCTTCTCGCCCGAGTGAAAGAGCCAGCCGTCCTTGCCGAGTAAGACCTCGGGCGAACTCGACGACCTCAGCCATCCCACCTTGGCCGTTGCCTGCCAGCGGATCAAGTCTGCGCGCAGCGCGAAGTGATCCTTAAAATATTCAAACAGCATCCTCGGCAGGTGGAAGGCTTCCGACGCGCTGGTTGGACGCGCAGGGAACTCGGCCAGACGCCTGTTCTCCCACGCCGGAGTCCCTTCGCCCCGAATGAGCAGTAGCCCGAGCGGGAGCGAGATGGCAACGATGAAAAAGGCAGCGAGGAAAATCTCTTCGGCTGCGCGGATAGTCTTCTTCTGCATCGACTGTGGCCCGCCTCAAAAACGAAAATAGATGAAAGGATTGTAAGTCGCCGCGGCTGACTGCGTGGCCGCCGCGAAGAAGACGAGCGCCAACGCCGCCGCATGCACAGCCCTCCACACGCCCTCGAAGATATAGCCCGCTGCGCCCGTCAGCCTCCCGGCCACGCGCTCCATACGCTCCTTCAGCGCGGGCAGCGCGGGCATCGACCCGACAAGGCCGACGGCCAGCACCAGCAGCACCTCGCCGTTCAATAAGAATGAGGGCCTGAACATCGGCTCGGCCCCGGCCGTCAGACCGGCCATGGCTCCCAGATAACCCACCGCGCGCGGAAGCGTCTCAGCGCGGAAGAAGACCCAGCCGACCAAGACCACGAGCAGGGCGTATGCGTGCCGCACGGGCGCGGGCACTCGCTCCAAAGCCTTGACCAGCCCCATTCTTTCCAGCACGAGGAACACGCCGTGGAACATCCCCCACACGACGAAGTTCCAACTGGCTCCATGCCACAGGCCACACAGGAAGAACACGATCAGCAGGTTCAGATAAATCCTACGGGGTGGCCGCCGCACCCCGAGGGGAAAGAACAGATAGTCCCTGAACCACGTGGACAGAGAGATGTGCCAGCGTCTCCAAAACTCTGTGATGGAAGCGGAGACATACGGATAGTTAAAATTTTCGGGGAAGTGAAATCCGAACATGCGCGCCAGCCCAATCGCCATGTCTGTGTAGCCCGAGAAGTCGTAATAGATTTGCAGCGCGTAGCAGATGACCCCCAACCACGCCAGCCCCGCCGTCAACTGTTGAGGCGCAAGCGCGAAGATCGTGTCCGCCGGCAGGGCGAGCGTGTTGGCGATGAGCATCTTCTTGCCGAAGCCGATGGTGAACCGGCGGACGCCCTCGGCGAATTCGGGGCGCGTGGTGCGCCGCGAGACGATCTCTTTGGCGATGTCCCCGTAGCGGACGATGGGGCCGGCGATCAGGTGCGGGAAGAGCATGATGTAGAGCGCGAAATTTGAAAAGCTCTCCTGCGCCTTCAACTGCCGCCGGTACACGTCCACAAGATACGCGATGCCCATGAACGTGAAGAAGGAGATTCCGATGGGCAGGTGTACGGGCGTGAGCGGCAACGTCTGAAGGCCGAGCCGTGCGAGCGGCGCATTCACATTGGCGACGAGAAAGTTAGTGTACTTGAAGACGACGAGAAGCAGCAGATTGCCCGCCACCCCGACGCCGAGCGCCCTGCGCCGTGCGCGCTTGTCGCCGCGACGATCAATCGCACGCGCGGTCGAGTAGTTCAGCAGAACCGAAAGAAGCAAGACCCACGAGAAGAACTTCTCGCCCGCGAAGTAAAAGATGAAACTCGCGGCAATCAGAATCAGGTTGCGGAAGCGCCCCGGCGCAACGTAGTAGACCGACAGGAGCAGAGGTAGAAACAGGAAAAGGAATAAAGGCTCGGTGAACAGCATGGATACGGATTTTCTGCCGCGATGGGGCCGGTCGAGATAAAGGGCTACTAGCTACTACGAGATAAAAAGCTACTATAGGAACGCCCGCCACGGGTGTCAAACAGCACCATCTCGCGCCTCAGGCCGCGCTGTTGGTCGGCGCAGAGTTCAATGGAAGCGTGCCCGCACCGTCGCCTTCAGGACGTGTTATATTCGACGCGGCCTGAAGACTTCTACCCATTGAGCACTTTTATGAATCACATACGCTACTCGGTCGCGGCCTGCCAGACGGACTTGCCGAACCCTTTAGAGCGGCGCGAGATGCGTCGCAACACCGAGCGCATGCTCGCGTTGATCGACTCGGCGGTCGCGGGCGCTGCGCCGTTCCTGCCCGTCCGGCTCGTCGTCTTCCCAGAGTTCGCACACGCCGCGCCCGTCTTCGCGACGGTGGGGGAGTTGTTGGACAAACTCGCCGTGACCATCCCGAACGAACACACCGAGGCACTTGAGCTGAAGGCGCGCGAGCACAACGTCTACATCCAGTCGGGCACGATGCTGGAGCGTGACGCGCGCTACCCCGGCGTCGTCTTCAACACCACCTGTCTTATCGGCCCAAGCGGAGTTCTCTATAAATACCGGAAGGTCAACACGTGGATTCCCTACGAAGTTCATGCCAGCCCGCACGACATCGAAGGCTACGACGAGCCTCTGTTTCCCGTCGCCGACACAGAGATCGGTCGCATCGGCTGCGCCATCTGCTATGACTGGCTCTTCCCCGAAGCCATCAGACAACTCACAGCAAACGGCGCGGAGGTTCTGATACGAGTCTCGGCTTACATGGATCCGTGGGGCGCGACGCCGCCGATGGACTGGTGGACTGTCGTCAACCGCTGTCGCGCGATTGAGAACACGGCCTACGTCGTCGCCGCCAATCAGGGCGCGAGTCTACGGCACTACCCGCCTTACTCTTGGCCCGGCGGGAGCATGGTCGTCGATTTCGATGGGCGCGTGCTGGCCGAAGCCTCACCGGGGCCCGGCGAGCGCATCGTCGTCGCGCCCATCGACATCTCTGCGCTCAGGCACGAGCGCGCCGCGCGTCGCGGCCATCACATGCTCGCGCACCTGCGAACGGAAGCCTACCCCGTCTATCGCACGCACACATACCCGCCCCGCCTCGACCCCGCGTCCACAGAGTCCACGGAGCCGCATTCATTCGAGCGCAACAACCGCCTCATCGATGAAGCGAAAAGCGGACTCGTCCCGCCCGACGCCGAGTGAAATCAAATCTAACGTTGAGTGAAGTCAACTCTAACCGGCATTAACCAACGTGAGTTCGACGTAAGGCATTGGTTGATATGAATTCATGTTGCCAAAGCCCCGCGCTAACGTCAGTCGAACACGCGCGCAATGTTTAGGTTTTCGGATTAGACAACGAAAACTTGAATGAGACGGCAGCCGTAGATTCTGCGAAGACGCGAGTTCACACGGAATTCCGGCGACATCCGGAATGGCATTTTCGTTGCGTACCGGTAGCCGTCGTGCGCGGGAAATCCGAATCCGACGTGGCGTCGAGATTTTACCGGTACGGCTTTTCCCCGAGAAATTAATTGACAGGGTGGTCGAATTTATATTAAAAACACTTCGTTCGGACAAGCAACAAACTGGCAATTCGTCTTCAGTACATAAACTAGGCATAAAAATCAGCCGAATCTCTGCGCTCCACAGGCTTGTTAGTCTTCTGTGCTCGACCGCACGGGAGACTCTTCTAACAAGTCGGGTTGGATTGCCCCATCAGTAACCGATTGAACATGCGAGGCCCACTCATGAGTACACTGCGGAGAACTGTTCCCGTTTCGAGATGGGCGGCGGCGCTTTTATGCGTTGCCGCTTTTGTGTTCCCGGCCGTCGCCCAATCCAACAAGGGCACCATCACGGGAACGGTTACTGACCCCGCCGGCGCGGTCGTCAAAGCGGCGAAGGTTACTGCGACCAACGTTGCGACGGGCAAGACGAACGAGGCGACGACGGGCGACGAAGGGTCGTACACGATTCCAGCGCTCGACCCCGGCGTCTACCGCGTCACGGTTGACGCGCAGGGCTTCAGTCAGTCCGTCATCGAGCAGGTTAAGCTCGACACCAGCAGCCGTCAGGCCGTCGATGTGGTGCTGACGGCCGGAGGCGTCAGCGGCGGAACCGTCACGGTGACGGCCGAAGCGCCGTTGGCCGAAACCGAGTCGAGCGTGCGCGGCGACCTGATCTCGGGCAAGCAGGTGACAGACCTGCCGATTCCGCAACGTAACTTTACGTTGCTCGCAACTCTGTCGCCGGGCGTCACGCGACCCTTCGTCGGAGTTATCGGCGGCGGTGGCAACTTCGAGTCGGGCGGCAACCCCGTCGGCACCTCGACCGAGTCCACGCGCTTCCGCGAGTCGGGCGGGTCGGTGCTCGTCGTCAACGGCGCGCGCCCGACCAATAACAACTTCACGCTCGACGGCACGGACAACAACGAGGGGCAGTTCGGCCAGATCGGCATCTACCCGCCTCCGGACGCCATCGCCGAGTTCAAGATCGAGACCAGCGTCGCACCCGCCGAGGGCGGACGCGCGGGCGGCGGTATCATCAGCACGACGACGAAGTCGGGTGGAAATAAGGTGCATGGCACGGCTTACGAGTTCTATCAGGGACGTGTGCTGAGTGCTCTGAGCCGCACCGACAACCCGAACGCGCTGACGAATCGGAACACGCACCAGTTCGGCGGAACCGCGGGCGGCCCGGTCTTCCTGCCGCGCCCCGGCGAGGGCACGCCCTACTTCTACGATGGGCGCAACCGAACCTTCTGGTTCTTCTACTACGAGGGGCAGCGCAACGCGACGCCTTCGACCACGGGCGACTTCGGCTTCGTCAGCGTCCCGACCGACAGGATGCGCGTGGGCGACTTCGGCGAGTTGCTCCAGCCCGGAACCTCGCGCGCCTTTACGACAGTCCGCGGCACGGTCAACGCGCCCATCGGCACGGTCTTCTGTGCCAACGGCTTCGCGGCGGTGGCGAACGACATACGCAACTGCGGCCAGCCGCTCTCGCAGGCGGGCTTGAACCTCCTGCAAGCCTTCCCACACCCGACGCTCACGAGCCGGATATTCGACAACTTCGCGACCAGTCGTAAAGAGAAGTATGACCGCGACGGCTACGGGCTGCGCTTCGATCACAACGTCAGCGGAACCGACTCGCTCTTCTTCGCTTACAGCAAGGACAAGAGCAGCCGCGCACGCGACAACAACTTCCCCATCGGTAGTTCGCCGACGGGCAACGACCTGCCGTCGGGCTTCGGCGCGGGCAACGAGTTCGGCAACTCGCGCGGCGTCCGTCTCGGCGAGACGCACACCTTCTCGCCGACCGTCATCAACGATGCTCGCTTCGGCGCGACACGCGTCGATATCGGCATCTTCAACACAGGCGTCGGCGGCGCGCTCGGTTTCAGCCCGTCAATCGCCTCGCAGCTCGGCATCGCCAACGCGAACGTCTGCGGCGAATGCACTGGCTCAGTCCTGCTCGGCATCGAGGAGCCGTTCCAGCGTGGTCGCCAGAACCAGATTGAGTTCATCGGCGACGGCGGCCCGTTCTACTTCAAGTCGAACAACTTCAGCTTCGGCGACGGCCTGACGTGGGTGCGCGGCACGGGCACCTTCAAGTTCGGCGGCGACCTGCGTATCCGGCAGAACACCAACTTCGACGCGGGTCGCGCCGGAGCCATCAAGGGCCAGTACCAGTACGGCACGGGCGCGGGTGGCTTCCTTGCGGGCAACTACAGCGGCGTCCCCATCGGGCCGCAGGACTCCGGCTCCGGCTCCGCCAACCTGCTGCTCGGCTACAACCCGGCCTTCGTCAGTCGCGGCACACCGGGCACACCGCCCTTCCTCTCAAACAGGGAGATGTCCTTCTTCGGACAGGACGACTGGAAAGTCAGCCCGACCTTGACGCTCAACCTTGGACTGCGTTGGGACTTCTTCACGCAGGCCACCGAGCGCTTCAACTCGCAGTCGAACTACAACCCGATCAACGACACGCTGACGCGCGCGGGCGATAATGCTCCGGGCGGACGCGACCTCGTCAACAGCGACAAGAATAACTTCGGCCCTTCGGTCGGCTTCTCGTGGAGCGGCTTTAAGAGTGACAAGACGGTCGTGCTGCGCGGCGGCTACGCCATCAAGTATGCCGTCGATACGCCCGGCATCCCCGGCATCCTTCAAGCCAACCCGCCGAGCGGCAACGGCTACGGGTGCAGCCTGACGCAGTACGGCACCTCGTCCTGCCCGCAACTCCCGGCGCACTTCAGCCTCGACACGGGCATCCCGTTCCCCATCGTTACAAACAACATCGCTCCGGGTCAGACCTTCACGCCGCCTGCGGGCGCAAGCGTCGTCTATCTCAATCCGAACATCCATAACGAGATGTTCCACCAGTACAACCTGACGGGACAGTGGGAGTTCCACCCGCACTGGCTCGCAGAGATCGGCTACGTCGGCAGCCGCGGGCGCAACCTGCTCACCGTGCGGAACATCGGCAACTCCACGGGCGGCTTCCCCGGCTCGCGACAGATCACGACGCGCGGCACTGTCCAGGAGATTGATTACACAGGCAAGTCCTGGTACGACAGCTTCCAGTCGAAGCTCGAACGCCGTTTCTCTGGAGGGATGTCGATCATCTCGACCTATGTGTGGTCGCATGCGCTCGACAACTCGCCGGGCAACTTCTGCACGGGCGGCACGGGGCCTTCGACCTGCGGTTTCGCCAACCCGCTGCACCCTGAGTTCGACAAGGCCAGCTCCGACTTCGACGTGCGCCATCGCTTCAGCTTCGCGAGCGTCTGGGAGTTGCCGTTCGGCAAGGGCAAGCGCTACGCGGGCGACATCTCGCACGCCGCAGATTTGCTCATCGGCGGCTGGCAGATCAACACAGACCTCTACGTCCAGAGCGGCCCGGCCTACTCGGTCTTCGCCAACGGCGTCCGCGCCGATTTGATAGGCGACCCGACGCCGACCGACGCGCAGCGTGCGCGCGGGCTTGAACTCAACCCGGCGGCGTTCCGTGCGGCGGTGACGCCCGTCTTCGCCAGCGACCCAGGCGGGCCCAAGTTCGGCAGCCTCGGACGCAACGTCTTCCGCGGCGCGCGTGAGGAGTTCGTCAACGCTTCGTTGTTCAAGAACTTCCACGTCACCGAAACCTTTAACGTGCAGTTGCGCGCGCAGGCTTACAACCTGTTCAATCACGTGAACGGCTTCCGCCCGAACACCGATCTGAACAGCGGCAACTTCGGCATCGACACCGCCGAGCAGCGCCGCCGCCAGCTCGAATTCGGACTCAGGCTGGTCTTCTAAGACAGCCCGACGAAGCGGCCCCATGCGGCGGGCCGTCCGCTTTAACCGACCGAGAAAGTGGCGGGTATCCCACGCGGGACGCCCGCCACTTCGGTCGTTAGGAGGCGTCGGTTTTTAGAAAAGCGGCCCGACATGTTTTACAATGACGGCCCGCCGAGCGCCGCTTGAGTTTGCCGACGGAAGACGTTAACTTGTCGCCTGTCTCTTCAGTTGACCCGAAACGCCCCTTCAAACATACGCGCCGCACAAACGAGAGTCGGCGCACTGCCTCCGGCAAGTCCTTCATGAGCACACGCGCACAGACTCCTGCACTCCGACCGTCGATGCTCGCGTGTGCGTGCGCCGTTCTGCTTAACGCGGTCTGGACACCCACGCCCGCACGCGCCATCACGCAGAGGCAGCAACCACAGGGCGTAGCCGTGTCTGCCGCAAGCGCCACGCAGACAATCGAGCGTGCGCGCTCGTCCGCCGACACGGAAGGCGACTTCGTGCGGTCGCTCGCCAACGCTTACGCGCTTGTCGCCGGGGGACGTTTTGCAGAGGCCGCCGAGCTTTTCGGTGCGCTCGTCGAGAAGAGACCGCGCGACGGTTCGGCGCTCTACGGCGCGGCGCTCGCTATCTTCAACGCGGGCCGGCCCGCAGAGGCCGAGCCGTTCGCGCAGAGGGCCGTCGATGTCAGGCTTGCCGCCGCACGCGCGGCACAGGGCAGTGAAGTACGACCCACGAACGCCAACGCCGCCAACGCCGACGCTGCAAACACGAATGTCAAGACCGCGAATGACAATGCCAAAGCCGCAAACTCAAGCGCCGCCGATGCGCTCGTCCTGCTCGCGGTGATACAGGCCGTGCGCGGCAAAGACGATGCGGCGCTTGAGTCTGCAAAGCGTGCTGTCGCACTCGACCCCAAACACTTCGACGCGCAGTTCACACTGGGGCGTGCACTCTACGGCGCGGGCGACGATGCGGGCGCGGCGCGCGCCTTCCGTGCGGCAAATGCGATCAGAGCCGACGACGCGCGCGCACTCTTCTTTCTCGCGACGACGCTCGAACGCGGAGGCGACGCCGCAGGCGCGCTCGCGGCCTACCGTGAGCTTGCGTTGGGGAAGCCTTCCGCGGCAGAAGGGCATCTCGGGCTGGGCGTTCTGCTCGTCAAGCGCGGCGGGACGGAGGCCGACGAAGGGATGAGGGAACTGGCACGCGCTCTCGAAATCAATCCAGACCTCTATGAGGCGCGCGTCACATTGGGGCGCATGCTCGTCGCGCGCGGGCGTCCGGCGGAATCAATCGCGCATCTCACGCGTGCCGCCGAACTCGCGCCCTCGAACCCCGAGCCACACTACCAGCTCTCGCTCGCCTACCGGCGGCTGGGGCGCAAGGACGAGGCCGCCGCCGAGGCGGGGCTAGTCAAACGCATACACGAGTCGCGGCGCGCTGTCGGTGCGACTCGCCCCGATACGCCGGAACAGCCGGAGCATTGAGCGGGAACGGCTGAAGCATTAAGCGGGCGTAAAGTCTCTTCAATTGAGTATGAGTAAAGTCTCTTCAATTGAGTACGAGTAAAGTCTCGATAATTGAGTAGGAGTAAAATTTCGTCAGGTGTCTTTCCAGTACGAACAGACTGAACCGAAGCGGCGTGCCGAACGTTGGATGGGCGCGATGCACGCTCGCGTCCTGTGCCTGCTCGCGCTCTGCCTGCTCGGGTGCTTGATTAACGCCGCGGACACGCTCGCCGTGCAACGTCGTAGGACTGCTGCGGCAGACTCAGTGCAGAAGGGACAGACGCAGACGCGGCGCGGCGGCGATTCGGCGCAGGTGCGCGACGCGGCGGCGCTCCTGCAAGCCGGAAGGCTTGAAGAGGCGGAGGTGGCGGCGCGCGGGGCCGTCTCCGCCGAGCCACGCGACTCGGAGGCGCACGCACTGTTGGGCGTCATACTCGACCAGCGCGGACACTCCGATGAGGCCGAGCGTGAGTTGCGCGAGGCTTTGCGGCTCGACCCGAAGTCCGTGGGCGCGCTGACGAACTTCGGCGTCCTGCTCGTCCACACGAACCGCGCCGACGAGGCCGCAAAGGCTTTTGAAGAGGCGCTCCGCATCGCGCCCGGCCACGCACAGGCCGCATACAACCTCGCGCTCCTCTACCTCGCGCGCAGAGACTACGCGCGTGCGACACCGCTGCTCGAACGCGCGGCGGGCGTGCGTGAAGGCCGTCCTGCGGAGCCGCCTTCGGGGCGTCGCGAGTTGCCGCCCGTACTGGCGCTTGTCACCGCGTACCTCGGCGGCGGTCATGCGAGCTATGCGACTCCGCTCATCGAGATGGTCGAGCACAACGGCGCGGGGGATGCACGCACTGTCTTCTCGCTCGCGCTCGCGGTCGCCGAAGGCGGCGATTACGAACAGGCCGCGAGGCTGTTCGCGCGCACCAACGAGTTGCAGCCCAACACGTACGAAGTGCTCTTCAATCTCGGCGTCGCGCTCTCCTACCTCGAACGTTTTGAAGAGGCGCAGAGGGTTCTGCGCGAAGCGGCAACACTCAAGCCCGACTCCGCGGAAGTCTTCTTCCGTCTGGGCCTCGTCGCCTCGGCCCGCGGCGAGAGCGAGAACGCGCTCGGCCTCTGGCAGCGTGCCTTAAAGCTCAGGCCCGAGTACGCGGACGCGAACTTCCTGATCGGAGAGGAATTGGTCAAGAACCGTCGCAACGAGCGCGCCGTCCCGTTCTACGAGCGCGCCGTCGAGCAAGACCCGTCGAAGCCCATCTACTACGTCCGGCTTGGCGTCGCACACTTCCGCGAGCGTCGTTACCAGCAGGCGCGCGAGACCTTCGAGCGGGGACTCGCGCGTTTCCCCGAAGACGCTTCGCTCCACTACCTCGCCGGTTACGCAGCGCGCGCGGAGGGGCGCTTCGATGCTGCGCTCGCCTCCTTCCGCCGCGCGGTAGAATTGCAGCCCGACAACGCCGCGGCTTTCGCCAACCTCGGCTTCCTCACCGCCGAGCGTGGGCAGCACGAAGAGGCCGAACGACTCCTGCGCCGCGCGCTCGCGCTCGACCCCGATAACTATCCCGCGTCTTACGATCTGGGTCGCCTGCTCGTGCGTCTCAAGCGCTACGCAGAGGCGCTGCCCGTGCTTGAGCGCGGCGCGCGACTCTCAAGTGAAGACCCCGGCGTACACTATCAACTCTTCCTCGCCTACTCGCGGCTTGGTCGGAAGGCGGACGCCGACCGCGAGCTTGCGACCTTCAAGCAACTGGAGGAGGCGCGCAAGGCCGCCGAAGGCGCAGCCCCGAGCGCGAAGACGCAAGGCGAAGAGTTGCCCCCGCCCGACGCGCCCGCTAAAGGAGCCGCGCCACAGGCGAGCAGGCCGCCGGGGCGCTGATGCCCTTGACTGGTCGGAAGCTGAAATTGCTGGTCGGGAGCTGAAATTTGCCTGCGCGTATCCAACTTTAGGTGGTTTCGTCGGTGGGTTTCGTATGATAAATTTACCGGTTCTCGCGGGAAGTTACCACACGCGTATGTCCGATACGCCGCGGTGGCATTCCGGCCCGCCCGCCGCCGACTGAAGAAAAAGGTTATGAGGTCTTAAGGATGAGTAAGGTGTTCCCCCCTGTCCGTCGTCTCGCGGCTTTAAAGTTAGCGCTTCTCGCGCTCGGGGCCGCGGCCCTCCTGTGCTCGTTTGGCCTCGCGTCGGCCTCGGGCGAGGGCGACGAGAAAGAGAAGACGCCGCAGGCCGACTACGCACAGCTCGTCGCGAAGACTTACGACTATCGCTTCGGCCAGAATCCTTTCGCACCGTCGAACGCCAGTTCAACCACCGGCACCTTTATCCCCGGCTCGAAGTTCCTTCCCGCGGCGCGCTGTGCCAACTGTCACGGAGACGTACACGCGCAGTGGCGACAGTCGGCGCACGGCAACGCCTTCCGCGAACCCTTCTATCAGAAGAACGTCAAAGACATCACCTCGCAAAAGAACATCGCGCACACGCGCCACTGCGAGTCGTGCCATAACCCGGCGGCGCTCTTCTCCGGCGCGCTCACAGACAAGCCTTCATTCAAGAAGCGTCCCTTCGACGAGGACGGCGTCTCCTGCATCGCCTGTCACTCGATTCAGGACGTGAACCGGCACGGCATCGGCGGCTACGTGATGGGCGAGCCTGCGCTTCTGGTCAAAGAGGACGGCACGCGCCTTCTGGAGAACGTGACCGACCAGATGATCTTAGACGACGTGTCTTCGCACCGCCGCGCGATGATGAGACCCGTCTTGAAGTCGCCCGAGTTTTGCGGCGCGTGCCACAAGTCGCAGGTTCCGAAAGAGCTGAACGACTACAAGTTTCTGCGTGCCTTTATGGTGGCCGACGAGCTTCAGATGTCTTCGTTCTCGAAAGAGTCGCCGCATCCTTTCTACGTGCGCGACAAGGAGACTTGCAACACGTGCCACATGAAGCCCGAGGCCGCGCCGCTCTTCGACGTGTCGGCCAAGAACGGAGTGGTCAAGTCGCATCGCTGGGCGGCGGCGAACACGGCTATTCCTTTCTTCTACAAATTCAACGAGCAGCTCGACGCCGTCACAAAGTTCCTCGAAGGCGACGTGATGGGCGTGGACATCTTCGCCATCCGACGGCAGGCGAAGGGAGCAGGCAGTGAAGAGTTGATCGCGCCGCTCAACCGGAGCAACTTCAAGATTGAGCGCGGCGACACGTTAACGGCAGACGTGGTTCTGACGAACAAGAATCTCGGCCACTCGTTCCCGCCGGAGCTGCGCGACTTCTACGAAGCGCACGTCGAGTTCACCGTCTCGGACGCAGCGACCGGCAAGGTGCTCTTTCAGTCGGGCTTCATCAAGCCGGACGGCTTTCTCGACGAGTCGGCGCACAACTACAAGACCTACCTCGTGATGGCCGACGGAACCTACAACGACCGTCACCATATCTGGAAGACGCGCGTCATCGCGCAGAACAACCAGATCGGCTCGGGTCGCTCCGACATCGCTCGCTACCGCTTCTCCATCCCGCATGATGTGGGCGATGCCGTGAAGGTCACAGCGCGCCTGCGCTACCGGCGCTTCACAAAGGTATTCGCCGACTACGCGCTCGGCAAGGCGCTGGACTTCCCCGTGGTGACGATGGCGACCGCCGAGTACACTTTAAAAGTCGGCGATAACGCGGCACTTGCTCCCATCAAAGGCTCGATGCCCGACTGGCGGCGTTGGAACAACTACGGCATCGCGCTCTTCGACAGTCGCCAGTTCGCGCTCGCCTCGGACGTGTTCGCGCGTGTCGCCGAGCTTGACGAGACTTATCGACCGATGGCGCTCACGAACCGCGCGCTCGCGCTCATCGAGATCGACCGCTGGGACGACGCATCGAAGCTCATCGACGCCGCGCTCGAACTCAATCCGAACCTGCATCGTGCGCTCTTCCAGCGCGCGCGCATACGAACGAAGCGCGGCCAGCTCGCCGACGCCGAAGCCGACATACGCCGCGTGCTCGAAGCCTACCCGCGTGACCGTCTCTCCTTGCAGCAGCTCGGCGAGCTATCGAAGATTAAGCGCGACTTCCAGACGGCGCGCGACTGCTTCGAGCGCATACTTCAGATCGACCCGGAGGATGCAGGCTCGCACTACAATCTGATGCTCATCTACCGCAAGCTCGGGATGAACGAGCAGTCGCGCGCCGAGGCGAAGATTTTCCAAGACCTCAAGGACGACCCCGGCGCTCTGCCCGTGGCGAGCGAGTTCCTGCGCCGTCATCCCGAGATGAAGGGCGAGAGCGTGCCCTTCCACATCCACGATCTCACGAAGGGAAGCGGCGAGGTCGCGGGTTCGGAAGACCGTTGAGGGGTTTTCAGCTTCATTAGCTCAAGATAGATTCAAGGGGTTAGAGCCGCGCATGAAGAGAATGAAAGCTTTCATGTTCTGTGCAGGAGTCTTTATCTTTTTGGCTTCCAACGTGGGCATCTCGACGACAGCCGAGACGAAGAGGGGTAAGGCGGCGGTGATTGAGCGCGGCCACGGCGTCTATACGGAGAACTGCGGTCGCTGCCACGGCGCTGACGGGCAGGGACACACGCGTACGGGCGAGATGGTCGAGGCCCCGGACTTGTCGGACGCCTCCTGGCAGAGAAGCCGCAGCGCGTCGCGCATGCTCGCGTCGGTCACGAACGGGCGCGGCCAGATGCCCGCCTTCAAGAAGAAACTCTCCCGGCAGGACATCGCCGCCGCCGTCGCATACGTGCGTACGCTCAAGCGCTAACGGGGATGAAACTACGAGCGTCAAAACTCATCACAAAAGCCTTCGCCGCGTGCGTCGTCAAGGCTCTGGCCGCGTGCATCGTCTTGCTGCTCGTCTCGGCAGGCGCGCGTGCGCAAGACCGCGTTCCGCAAGTTGATAAGATAGAGCCGCCTTCGTGGTGGGCCGGGCACACCGTCAACCCCGTGCGCCTGCTCATACGCGGCAGAGACTTGCGCGATGTGCGCGTGCGCGCCGACCCGGAAGCGCCGTTCGAGGTCTTGAGTCAGACGTTGAACGCCGCGGGCACATACATCTTCGTCAACCTTCGCATCAGTCCTACGGCGCATCCCGGCGACTACAAACTGATTTTTTCAAACGGCACAGGCGAGCGCCCCTTCCCCTTCCGCATCAACCGGCCGCTCGACCCTGCCGCTAATTTTCAGGGCATCACGACGGACGATGTGATCTATCTCATCATGCCCGACCGCTTCGCTGACGGCGACACGAAGAACGACTCGCCCGCCGACTCTCCGCCCGAGGCGAACGACCGGCGCAACCCGCGCTCTTGGCACGGCGGCGACTTTCGCGGCGTCATCGACCGACTGCCTTACCTGAAGGACTTGGGCGTCACCGCCCTCTGGCTCACGCCCTGGTACGACAACTGGAACGGCGTCAACCGCTGCGACAAGCCCTGGTGTCCGAACACCTATTATCACGGCTATCACACGATTGATTACTACGCGGTCGAAGATCGCTTCGGCACGTTGGAGACGCTCCGCGAGCTTGTAGAGAAGGCACATGCGCTCGGGCTGAAGGTCATACAGGATCAGGTCGCCAACCACGTCGGCTCGCAGAATCCGTGGGTCAAAGACCCGCCGCTCGACGACTGGTTCCACGGCACTTTGCAGCAGCACACGCGCAACCCCTTCCGCGGAGACCTGCTCCTCTCGCCGCATGCCGCGGAGTCTGCGCGCCGAGAGACGCTCGACGGCTGGTTCTCGGACGACCTGCCGGACATGAATCAGGAAGAGCCGGAGGTTGCGCGCTACGAGATACAGAACTCGCTCTGGTGGGTCGGCATGACCGGCATCGACGGCGTACGACAGGACACGGTTCAGTACATGCCGCGCGCTTTTATACGCGACCTCAACGCGGCGCTCGACCGCGAGTACCCGCGTATGTGGATGGTGGGCGAGGCCTGGAACACAGAGCCAGTCCATACAAGCTTCTTTATCGGCGGGCGGGCGGGTTGGGACGGCATCGACACGCGCATGGATTCGGTCTTCGATTTCCCACTGTGGGACACGTCGCTGCGCGTCTTCACGGGTCAGGCTCCGGTGCGCGCGCTCCGCGAGATGCTGCGCTCCGACGCCATGTATCCAGACCCTTCGCGCCTCACCGTCATGGCGAACAACCACGACACGCGCCGCTTCATGTCGCTCAAAGGCGCAACCCTTGAAGGCTCGATGCTGCACACGGCCTTTATCCTGACGGTACGTGGCACGGCGCAGATTTACTACGGCGAGGAGATCGCGTTGGAGGGCGGCGACGACCCAGACAACCGTCGCGACTTTCCGGGCGGCTTCCCCAATGATGCGCGCAGCACGTTCGAGCGGACGGGACGCACCGCCACCGAGCAGCGCATGTTCGAGTGGACGCGCGACCTTCTGCGCCTGCGCCGCGAACACACGGCGCTTCGTCGCGGCTCTCTCGTCGATCTCTTCTTCGACGACGACGCCTACGCCTACGCGCGCCGCGACGCGGAAGAGACAATCATCGTCGCCATCAATCGCGCCGCCGTGCCAAAGGAGTTGACGTTTCCGGCCTCCTACCTCGACGCGGGCGAAGGCGCGCGCCTCGAACCTTTGCTCGTCGCGAAAGACCGTCCTGCGGTCGCTTCCGGGTCTTTCAAGCTGAGTGTGCCTGCGAGGTCGGCTGTCATCTATAGGCTTTCGACGCCTTGAAATCTACGAGGCGGAAGCCCGACCGTCAGGCAGGGCGTAGAGCCTTCATCAGGAAGCGACGGGCGGGAGTTGAGACGCCCTCTCTCACGGTCGGGCTTCTGCCTCGAACCCGCCCGCGGCTACAAGTCGTGCTGTCCTGCCCTTAGTTGATTTGCCAGCCGCTAAAATCGACTCCGTTGCTGATTTCCATTGCTACGCCGCGTCATTTGTTGTAGCTTGCTCGTAATCCCAAAACTTGCGAGGTGACAGGTGAGCTTCCCAAGAGCGTGCGGCATTCTTCTGCACCCGACATCGCTTCCAGGCCGCTACGGCGTCGGCGATTTGGGACGCGAGGCGTACCGCTTCGTGGACTTCCTCGTCGCGGTGGGGCAAAGCCTGTGGCAGGTCTTGCCGCTCGGGCCCACGGGCTACGGCAACTCGCCTTATCAGTGCTTCTCTGCGTTCGCCGGAAATACTCTGCTCGTCAGCCCAGACCTCCTCGTCGAACAGGGTCTGCTCGCGCCCGAGGCGGTCGAGGGCGCACCCTCCTTCTCGGAAGAGCGCGTCGAGTATGGCGACGCCTTCGCGTACAAGGAAGCCCTACTCACGAAAGCCTTCAAGAACTTCGAGCGCACCGAACCGGCGGCTGTTTGCACGGCCTTCGAGGCGTTCAAGATTTCAGCCTCCGCGTGGCTCGAAGACTACGCGCTCTATCGCTCGCTGAAGCGTGAGCGGAAGGAGGCGGCTTGGACGGAGTGGGAGGAGTCGCTCGTCCGCCGCGACCCCGATGCGCTCAGGGATGCGCGCGCACGCCTCGCGGACGAGATCGAGGAGGTGAAGTTCAAGCAGTTCCTCTTCTTCGACCAGTGGTCGCGCCTGCGCGAATATTGCCACGGCCAGCAGGTGCGTATCATCGGCGACATACCCATCTTCGTCGCACACGACTCGGCTGACGTGTGGGCCAAGCCCCAACTCTTCGAGCTAGACGAGCTGGGCCGTCCCACGGTTGTCGCGGGTGTGCCGCCCGACTACTTCAGCCGGACGGGGCAGCTCTGGGGGAACCCCTTGTACGATTGGGAGCGTATGCGCGAGGACGACTTCGCCTGGTGGGTCGAGCGCGTGCGTTCGATGCTCTCGCTTGTTGACGTGATACGCATCGACCACTTCCGGGGCTTCGCGGCCTACTGGGAGATACCCGGCGGCGACAAGACAGCCGAGCGCGGGCGCTGGGCCCAAGCGCCGGGGCGCGAACTCTTCCGTGCGATCAAGGCACAGTTGGGTGAGCTGCCCATCATCGCCGAAGACCTCGGCTTCATCACGCCCGACGTGATTGAGTTGCGCGATGAGTTCAACTTCCCCGGCATGCGTATTCTCCAGTTCGCCTTCTCGACCGACCCGACGAACAAAGACCTGCCGCACAACTACGTCCGCAACACGGTCGTCTACACGGGCACGCACGACAACGACACGGCGGTCGGCTGGTTTCGCAGCGAGCCTTCGGGCGGAGCCTCCGTGCGCAGCGCCGCACAGGTCGAGCGCGAACGCCGACTCTGTCTCGACTATCTCGACTCCGAAGGCTCGGAAATCAACTGGGACTTTATCCGCGCCGTCTACCGTTCCGCCGGAGACACGGTGCTCGTGCCCTTGCAGGACGTGCTCGGCCTCGGCTCGGAGTCGCGCATGAACATCCCGGCCACGATGTCCGGCAACTGGTCTTGGCGCTTCAAAGAGGGCGCGCTCACAGATGAGTTGGGAGCGCGTCTGCGCCATCTGGCCGAAGTCTACGGTCGCTACCCCGCGCTGCGACAGGAAGACAGACCCGAGCACACAGCGGAGAGCTACGAGACGAAGCAGACCTGGGGATGAGGGGAATTGATGAGTGATAAGCGTGGAGAAAAGACGCTCCACATCGTCATGCTTATCGCAGAATTGCCGAAGCAAAGAACATGAGAACCGCCAACAACCCAGCGAGAACCGCTAACAACCGGGCCGCACATCTTCTGCTCACGCTGGTCTTCGTCTGTGCCGCCGCCTCGGTCTGCGCGGCGCAACGCCTGCCCTCCGTCTTTAAGGTCGAGCCGCCGAACTGGTGGGCCGGTCATTCGATTAACCCCGTGCGCGTGCTCCTGCACGGGCAGAACCTCGGCGGCGCTCGCGTCGAGGCCGTCGGTCAGGGGTTGAAGACGGGGCTTGTGCGCGTCAACGAGGCGGGAACCTACGTCTTCGTCGATGTCTCCATCGACCGCGACGCGAAGCCGGGCGTGCGAATGCTCAGGGTCAGCACTGCCGCAGGATCAACCGACACGTACTTCACAATCTCCGAGCCGCTCCCGGACGCCGGGCGCTTTCAAGGCTTCACGCCCGACGACGTGATCTACTTCATCATGCCCGACCGCTTCGCTGACGGCGACCCCTCGAACAACGACCCGCGCAAGTCGCCCGGCCTCTACGACCGCACGAAGGGGCGCTACTATCACGGCGGCGACTTTCAAGGCGTCATTGACCATCTGCCTTATCTTAAGGAACTCGGCGTCACGGCCATCTGGATCAACCCCGTCTACGACAACACCGACCGCCTCGACGAGCGTGAGATGTACCCCGAGGTTGAAGGCGGGCCCCGCAGGCCGACGACCGCGTATCACGGCTACGGCGCGATTGATTTCTACGGCGTCGAAGAGCACTACGGCACGATGGAGAAGCTGCGCGAACTGGTGGACAAGGCGCACGCCGCCGGGTTCAAGGTCATACAGGATCAGATCGCCAACCACACAAGCCCCTATCACCCTTGGGCCACAGACCGCCCGACGCCGACCTGGTTCTACGGCACTGTCGAGAGTCACCTGTCGAACAACTGGCAGAAGTGGACGACGATGGACGCGCACGCCAGCGACGAGACGCGGCGACGCAACCTTGAAGGCTGGTTCATAGACATTCTGCCCGACCTCAATCAGGATGACGAAGAGGTGCGCCGCTATCTCATCCAGAACACTCTCTGGTGGCTCGGCACCGTCGGCTTCGACGCCGTACGGATGGACACTCTGCCGCACGTCCCGCGCCCCTTCTGGCGCGACTGGTCTGCGGCGATCAAGCGCGAGTATCCCAACGTCAACGTCCTCGGCGAACTCTTCGACGGCGACCCCGCGCTGCTCTCATACTTCCAGAAGGGAAGAGTCGGCCAGGACGGTATCGACACAGGCATCGATACCGTCTACGACTTCGCGCTTCATTATGCTATCCGCGACGCCTTCGCGCACGGCGACTCCATACGCAAGCTCGAACAGGTGCTCGCGCACGACTATCTCTACCCGCACCCCGAAACGCTCGTCCCCTTCATCGGCGTCCACGACATGCTGCGCTTTATGTCGGAGAAGGGCGCGACGGTCGAGGGCCTGAAGCTCGCGCAGACTTTCCTGATGACGACGCGCGGTACGCCCCTGCTCTACTACGGCGATGAACTCGCTATGCCCGGCGGCGGCGACCCCGATAACCGACGCGACTTCCCCGGCGGCTTCGCGGGCGACGAGCGTAACGCCTTTACGAAGGCAGGACGCACGGCAGTCGAGAATGACGTGTTCGAGCACGTGAAGCGGCTGGCACGCTTGCGCGCCGAACTCCCGGCGCTGCGTCGCGGCTCGCTCATCCAACTCTATGACGAAGAGCAGCAGACCGTCTTCGCCCGCGTGCTCGGTGGCGAAGCAGTCGTCATTGCCTTTAACAACGACACCAAACCGGCGACCTTCGAGTTCGACGCCGCCGCGGCGAATATCCCTGACGGCATGAATCTCGCGGACAGGCTCGGCGTGATCGAAGGCATGACGCGTGTCGCAAACGGCAGGGCGAAGGTGACGCTGCCCGCGCGTTCGGCGTGCATCTTCGCCACGCAGGGCAACTCACCGCCGATAATTCACACGGGCAGTCTGCGTAGCCGAGGGCACTGATGACATTGATAACAAAACCACTTTCTGAGCAGGTCGCCGTCGTCACGGGCGGCGGCACAGGCATCGGGCGCGCGTTCGCCGGAGCGCTGGCCGGGGCGGGCGCGCGTGTCTGTATCGCTTCGCGCAGCGAGACGGTTCTGCGACGCACCGCCGACGAGCTGAACGGCGCGTTGGGCGCGGAGCGAGTCTTCACGTACGCCTTCGACGTGCGCGTGCGCGAGCAGTGCGAGGCGTTGGTGCGTCACACGGTCGAGCGCTTCGGGTCGTTGGATGTGCTCGTCAACAATTCGGGGCTTGCTGTGCCGGAGACGGTCGAGGAGATAACCGACGAGGGTTGGGAGACGGTGCTCTCGACAAATCTGAAGGGCGCAATGTGGCTTGTGCGCGCGGCGCTGCCCCTGATGAGCGCACAGCAGTTCGGCGACATCATCAACGTCTCGTCGCAGGCGGGCAAGAACGGTTACGCCGACGTGCCCTCGTACTGCGCCTCGAAGTGGGGCTTGCTCGGCTTCGCCGAAGCGGTACGCGACCATGTGCGTAAGACGGGCGCGAACGTACGCGTCTTCAACTTCTGCCCCGGCCTCGTGGACGTGGAGCAGACCAGCGCGGAGACGGAAGCACGCCCCGGCTTCGTCCACATCTCGAACATGGCGAGGACGCTTCTGTACGCGCTCTCGCTCGACCGCAACGTCGTGTTGGAAGACATCAGCATCTACTCCAGAGGTTAGAGGTCAGAGGTCAGAGGTCAGTAGAAGACAGCTTTTCTACTGACCTCTGACCTCTGACCTCTGACCTCTCCTTTGAGAGGAGCGAAAAGGGACATGGGTGAGAAACCGCGCCTGAGCTTCGGCCAGATTTGGAACATGAGTTTCGGGTTCTTCGGGATTCAGTTCGCCTTCGGCTTGCAGCAGGCCAACATGAGCAACATCTTCAAGAATCTGGGCGCGAGCACCGACGACATCCCGATTCTCTGGCTCGCCGCTCCGCTGACGGGACTTATCGTCCAACCGATCATCGGCTCGATGAGCGACCGGACGTGGAATCGCCTGGGACGACGACGCCCGTACTTCCTCGTCGGCGCGCTCCTGACCGCGCTCGCCCTGTTCCTGATGCCTTATTCATCGTTCGTGCTGATGGCGGTGCTCTTCCTCTGGCTCCTGGACGCCAGCGTCAACATCTCGATGGAGCCGTTCCGTGCCTTCGTCGCCGATAAGCTCGTGCCGGAGCAGCGCACCACGGGCTTCGTCATGCAGAGCTTCTTCATCGGCGCGGGCGCGGCGATTGCCAGCGCGCTCCCTTTGATGTTCCGCAAGCTCGGCGTCAACGACTCGACGGCGAGCGGCGTGCCCCTGACCGTCAAGTATTCGTTTCAGGTCGGAGCCTTCGCGCTGCTCTTCGCCGTGCTGTGGACGGTGTTCACATCGAAGGAGTATCCGCCCGACGACCTGGCGGAGTTCCAGCGCCGTCGCGCAGAGACGCGGGGTCTCGGCAACTGGTTCCGCGAGATGTTCGACAGTATCAGGAACATGCCCGCGACGATGAAGCAGCTTGCCGTCGTGCAACTCTTCACCTGGCTCGGTCTCTTCTGCATGTGGATTTTCTTCGGCCTGACGACCGCGCAGCAGGTCTTCGGCGTGACGAACCTCGACGACCCGGCACAGAGAGTTTTGAAGGATCAGGGCAACGAGTGGGGCGGCTTCGGCTTCGCCATCTACTCGGTCGTCTGCTTCGCCGTGGCATTCCTGCTGCCGAAGGTGGCGGCGGCGACGAGCCGCAAGACCGTCCACGCACTCTCTCTGGTCTGCGGCGGCATCGGCCTGCTCTCGGTCTATCTCATCCACGACAAATGGATTCTGTTGCTGACGATGGTCGGCGTCGGCATCGCCTGGGCCTCGATTCTCTCGATGCCGTACGCCATCCTCGCAGGCTCGCTGCCGCCCGAACGGATGGGAACCTACATGGGCGTCTTCAACTTCTTCATCGTCATCCCGGAGATCACCGCCGCGCTCACGTTCCAGCCGCTCGTCAAACACGTCTTCAACAATAACCCTCTGTACGTGGTGATGCTCGGCGGCGTGTGCCTGCTCGTGGCCGCGGCGCTCACCGTCCTGTTGGTTAAGGATGTGGCCGACCGCGTGCCTTTGGGCGCTGTGCTGCGCGGCGACGAGCACGAGCCGTTAACGACACCGGGTGTGGCGCAGCCCGTGCCAAGCACCGGACTGATTGACGACTCGGACTGGAAGTGAAGGATGCGTGCTTGCATGGGAAGTTATCTCTCTAAGACTTATTACCTCGGCACAGGTTAAGACGAAGGAGCAGATTCAAACATGGATGGACAGGATGGACAGGGTAAAAGCTTACAGGATTTGAGATTCGAGATTTGAAATTGAAGATTTGAAATTTGAAATTCCCAAAATCTCAAATCCTAAATGCTTTCATCCTGTCCATCCTGTCCATCCATGTGAATTCTTCATTTATGAGACTTAAACCACGACAACTCCCAGGGCTGTTGATGCTCACGGCGCTACTTGCCGTCGCGTTCTTCACGAACGTCGGACTCGCGCAGCAGCGCGACGTGTCGAAGGAGGCGGCGCGCGCGGGCACGGGCGCGTGGGTGCGCGGCGGCGTCATCTACGAAATTTACCCGCGCGACTTCTCAGAGCAGGGAAACTTCGACGGCGTCACGGCGCAGCTCGACCGCCTGAAAGAGTTGGGCGTCAATATTCTCTGGCTGATGCCGATTCACCCCATCGGTCAGGAGAAGAAAAAGGGGCCCGTGGGAAGCCCCTACGCCGTGCGCGACTACTACGCCATCAACCCGGACTACGGGACGGCGGCAGACCTCAAGCGGCTCGTCGCCGAATCGCACCGGCGCGGGATGAAGGTCATCATCGACATCGTCGCCAACCACACTTCCTGGGACAGCGTGATGATGAAGACGCCGGAGTTCTACGTCCACGACTCGGGCGGCAAAATCACGTACCCGCACGACTGGTCGGACGTGGCCGAGTTGAACTACGAGAGTCCCGCGCTGCGTCGCTACATGATCGACATGCTGAAGTTCTGGCTCAAGGATTTAGACCTCGACGGCTTCCGCTGCGACGTGGCAGGCGAAGTGCCGACGGACTTCTGGGAACAGGCGCGCGCGGAACTCAACAAGGTCAAGCCCGACATCGTCATGCTCGCAGAAGCAGACAATCCGGAGCTTCTCTTGCGCGCCTTCGACCTCGACTACTCCTGGTCGCTGCACTCCACGTTGACGGACGTTTTGCAGGGACGCAAAAACGCGTCGGCGTTACGCGTCGCCTGGGACTCGGACGAGACGAAGTACCCACGCGGCGCTTTGCATATGCGCTTCTCCGACAATCACGATGAGCGGCGAGCCATCGCGCGCTTCGGCGAGCCTGCCGCGCTTGCCGCCTCCGCTTTGATGTTCACGCTCGACGGCGTGCCGATGCTCTACAACGGCATGGAGGTGGGTGACACGACCGAGTCGGGCGACCCGGCGCTCTTCTACCGCCTGCCCGTCTTCTGGCCGATTGAGAAGCGGCGTCCGGAGTTCCCGCGCTTCTACCGTCAGATGATCGCGCTTCGCAAAAGCCATGCGGCGCTCACGCGTGGGAGTGTGGAGTGGCTACGCAACTCCGACGAGTCGCGCCTCGCAACTTACATGCGACGCGACGCGACCGAGGAGATTGTCGTCGCCATAAACTTCTCGACGCAGCCGTTCGTCGGCACGGTCGAAGTACCGGGTGGCGCAGCATTCACGGACATCACGCCCGATACGCCTGAGCCGATGAAGCCGGATGCTCCGCCGTCCGAGCGTGCCGCGCGCGTGCGGATTTCGGGCCTTCCCGCTGTCGCGCTCGACGCGTGGGGATATAGGATTTTCAGGAGGCAGAAGTAATAAGGTAGTCTAGACGGAGCCATCTCAGGAGCCGAAGACAAGCCCCGTCAGGGGCGACATAATGTAGCCCACGGCGTGAGCCGTGGGCCGCAAGCAACGAAAATCGTAGAAGCCCCGGAGGGGCGAAAGAAATCGAACTTGAGAAGGTCGCTTCTCGGACTTCTTTCGCCCCTCCGGGGCTCGCTTTTTTTATATCTTCGGCTAGCCCCACGGCTGACGCCGTGGGCTACATTCTTACGCCACCTACGGCGGCTTCCGTTCTTATCTTGTCGGCGTCGTACGTCGCAGGCCGACGAGTCGCATCGCTCTTGTTATCTCTGTGTTCCTCATGAAGTATCGCCAGACAAATCCGTCGCGCAGATTCTCGGCACTCAGCAGCGTGATGCCCTGATCGAGTCCGATGACATCCGTATCGACCCAGCCCGTCGTCGGATTAAACGCGTCGGCGAAGCCGTAGTGGCCGAAGACTCGCGAGCCGAACTTATCCTTCAACGCGCGCAGCGCCGTGAGCGAGATGTCGGGCGTGAACATGAGCGAGCCGGCGGACGCGTAAGGGACGACCGTGCCGTCAATCGCGGGGTCGCGCGGCGGGCCGCCCCAAGCGACATAGCCGCGCTCGCTGTCAGAGGCCGAGATGCCCCACACTTCGGGGCCATAAGCGGGGAACTCTGCCGCGAGGTCGATGCAGAACTGTCGGTGCGCGCGTGTGGCCGCCACGGAGTTCGCGAAGTAGTTCGTGAACGGATACCAGCTCTCACGCACGCCCAGCAGATCGGCCCACGCCTGCGTGTACTGGTGTGTGAAGAGCGGCCCGTCATTGATGTACGTGTAGCCGCCGTAGGTAACGCGCTTACGCGACCAGGCGCGCCAGACGCGCGGCGTAACGGGGTGAGTCGGCGAGCCGACGGCGAGCAGTTGAAGTATGAGGTGCTCGCTGTATGTATCCCAGCGCGACTCGATGAAGCCCGTCTCGGGTCGCCAACCGTGCGAGAGTTGAAGGGGATTGCCTGCCACCGCCGCAGCAAGCATCCACTTGAAGTCAACGCGCTCGTAAATCCGCGTGGCGAGGCGGACGACCTCCGCGTCCGTGCGGAAGAACTGCCGCGCCGTCAGCACGCCCGCGAGCAGAAGTGCCGTGTCGATTGAAGAGTATTCGCTCTGCCAGCGGCGCTCGCCCGTCTCGGCGTCCATCCAGTGCAGGAACCAGCCGTGCTCCTGCTGCGCGCGCTCCGCAAAGAAGTGAAGCGTCGTGAGTACGCGCCGCCGCGCATCATCGCGAGAAATCCAGCCGTGCTCCGCACCGATGCAGAGAGCAGTGAGGCCGAAGCCCGTGGCGGCGCTCGAAGTGATGTTGTGAGAGGGATGGCCGGCGGGGTGCGCCTCGCCGCTCGTGCGTGCGCGGTCGAGGACAAGCCCCGTGTGCGGGTCTGCGTGTTCGAGGAAATAGAGGAAGGCGCGTTGCGAGAGGTCTTCGAGAAAGACTTTGTCCTCGCGCGTCAGGATGTAGCTGCCGCGCTTCAGCGAATCGTTATCGCCGCGCTTCAGCGAATCGACATGCCTCTGCGTGTCGCCAACTCGCTTCGCCGTTGGAGCAGCATGCGCGAAGCGAGGCGCGGCATATGCGAAGCGAGGCGCGGCGTGCGCGCAGAGTGCTGCGGCGAAAAGAAGTCGGAGCGCAAAGCGTCGCATGCGTCGTGCCTCTCGGAAGACGAAATCTTTGGCGGCGAACACGGCTGGATTATACTAGCACGCCACGCATCGGGAGAATTCAAGAGACGGCTTGAGACGCTTTATGAGAAAGCCATACAGTTTCGTCGAACAAGTGCGGCGACTATTGAAGGGCATGTATGCTGCCTCCTCTTCGTCGGCCCCTGTCTGTTCGTCGGCCTTTGCCTCTCCGTCGGTCTCGGCCCGTACGTTGGCATCGGCACGCCTCTTCTTCTCAGCCTCGCCACAACTCTGCGCGGCGCTCTGTCTCACAGCACTCTCTCTGTACGCGCCTGCGTTGCGTGCGTCGGCGCAGGTGCGACGGAAGAAGACACAGGAGAGTTCACAGGCGGGCCGGGACGTGCATGCGGATGAAGAGGCTGCGGCGCTGCTCGTGCGCGCGGTCGAGCTTTTGCAGGCGGGAAGAAGGGACGAGGCAGAGCCGCTTGTCCGGCGCGCGCTCGCGGTGCGCCCCGCGAATACGGACGCGCATACGCTACTCGGCGTCATACTCGACCAGCGTGGACTACTGCGAGAGGCCGAAGCCGAGTACCGCGCGGCCACGCGGCTCAATCCGAAGTCCGTATCGGCGCGTGCGAATCTCGGCGTGCTGCTCGCGCGCGCGGGACGCTTTGCGGAGGCCGCCCCATTGTTCGAGGCCGTGCTGCGTGATGCGCCCGGTCATCCGCAGGCGACCTTTAATCTGGGCCTCGCGCTCTTCAATCTCAAACGTTATGAAGAGGCCGCGGTGCTGCTCGGGTCGGCGGCGGCTCTTTCGCAGAACGCGCCGGAGGCTTACTACCATCTGGGTCTTATCAGTGCGGCGCTTGGACGCGCGGAAGAGGCGGCTGAGTTCTGGCAGAAGGCGCTTGCGCTTCGAGAGAATTACCCGGAGGTGCATTTCGCGCTGGCAGAGGAGTTGCGCAGGCAGCGTCGTTATGAGGGCGCGGCAGAATTCTATGAGCGTGCTCTGACGGAAGACCCCGACAAGCTAGTCTACCGCGTGCGCCTCGGCGGCGTACTGATGCTGCTCTCACGCTTCGACCGCGCTGCGGAAGTCTTCCGCGCGGCTGCCGAGCGTTTCCCAGACTCGGCAGAGGCGCATTACTTCGTCGGCATCGCGGCGCGCGGGCTTGGTGACTATGAGACGGCGGAAGCCGCTCTGCGCAAGTCGCTCTCGCTCAGACCCGGCAGCGTGGACGCGCTGGCGCAACTCGGCTTCGTCCTCGGCGAACGCGGGCGAGAGGCGGAGGCCGAACAACTCTTGCGACGTGCGCTCGCGGGCGACGCGCGCCACTTCTACGCCAACTACGATCTGGGTCGGCTGCTCGTGCGCGGGCGGCGCTACGAAGAGGCGCTCAAGGTGCTCGAAGGTGCGGCGCGCATACGCGTGCGCGACCCCGGCGTACACTACCAGATGGTCATCGCCTACTCGCGTCTGGGCCGGAAGCAGGAGGCCGAGCGCGAGCTTTCGTTGTTCAAGAGACTCGACGAGGAGCGCAAAGCGCGACGCACGGCGGGCGAAGAAGAGCAGATAGAGGACGCTCTGCCAACGCCACCGTCGAGCGAAGGCGAGCCGTAAGGAAATGAACGGCGAACGGGCGGGTGTGCGTTACCTCAGAAAAGGGAAATTCACATGGATGAACAGGATTAGAGAATTGTCGATTTCAGATTTGAGATTTGAGATTTGAAATTTTCAAATCTCAAATCTCAAATCCTAAATGTTTTCATCCTGCCTAACTGCTTTCATCCTGCCTATCCTGTTCATCCATGTGAATGTTCGTTTCGACCTCACAACGCGGCCATGACGACGAACATGCTCGCTCGTGCCCGCGCCTTTATCTCAAAGTTAGAACGTCAAGCGGCCTTGCAGCTCGACGACGCGACCGGCCAGTCCCCGCTCGGAGCGGCCGAAGTTCGAATTGTTGACGGTCGTGCTCGAACTGGCGAAGGCGAACGATTGAAGGTTCAGAAGGTTGAAGGCATTGAAGAAGTTCGCCTTGACTTCGAGGAACGTCGATTCACCGAGAACGTGCGGCACGCGGAAGCGCTTGGCGAGGCTCATGTCCACGTCGAAGTAGCGCGGGCCGCGGAACGAGTTGCGCCCGATGCCGGGCAGACGCGTGCCCGGCGAGGCCAGACTGAAGCAGCGATTCTGGTTCCCGATGATGTTCCCGGACGCGTCCCTGACAAAGCAGGCCGCCGTGTTGCTCCCCGTGATGAAGGCATCATCCGAGCTGTCGTTGCCGACGTTGCCGAAGTACGCGACGGGGCGCGCGGGGCAGAGCGAAGGGCCCCGCGTGCTGACGCAGTCGGCGATGACGGGCGTCCAGGGGAAGCCCGAGTGCGCGGTCAGAATGCCGCTCACCTGCCAGCCGCCGAGAACGCTTCCGAGCGCGTCACCTCGGTTTCGGAAAAACGGCAACTCCCACACGCTCGAAGCGACGAAGTTGTGGCGCACGTCGTAGTCCGAAGGGCCGCGCTCCTGTCGCACGTCGAGCGGGAAGGTCGGGTTGGTCGCGCCGCCCGGGCCTTCGTTTGAGTTCACGTCGATGCTCTTCGCCCAGCGGTAGACGGCGTCGAACTGGAGGCCGCCACTCAGGCGACGCGAGAGCCGCGCGATCATGGCGTTGTAACTGGCGCTGGCGTCGGGCGTCGGGAAGAAGATGCCGGAGAAAGTTCCGGGGTCTGTGAAGAGGAAACGCTCGTTGACGAGGCGTATGAGCTTGCGACTCGAACTCCCCTGATAACCAAGCTCGGCGGTTAAGTGCCCCGGCAGACTGTACTGGCCTTCGAGCGAGTAGGTGTAGACGTAGGGCGTCGCTACCTCGGGCGGCGCGCCGTAAAGCTCGACCTGCGCGCCGGGCGGCAGGACTGGTAAGCCAGTGGTCGGATTGAAGGTCGCCCTGAGCGCAGGGTTGATGGGGTAGCTGAAGGGCGAGTTGTTCGCGCCGAGCGCGTAGAGAATCTGGCCGTTGTTGAAGGGCGTGCTGAAGTCCTGCGCCGAAGTGCCGCAGCAGATTCCGTAGCGCGCGAAGAAGGGCGGGTTGCCGCGCGTGTTGGCGAAGAGCACGATGGGAACGCGGTTGTAGGCGACGCCGAAGCCTCCGCGCAAGACGAGACGGTTCTCGTTCAGCATGCCGCCGAAGGCGTTGCCGTAGTTCGGGCTGTAGGCGAAGCCGAGCCGCGGCGCGAAGTTGTTGCGGTCGGGCGGGTAGAGCTTGTCGCCGCCGCTGACGAGACGCGCGCCCGTCAACTCGCTGCCCGCCGGGCCTAAGACGAGATTGCTCAGGCGGTTCTGCTTCTCGCTCAAGGGCGCGAAATACTCCCAGCGCAGGCCGAGGTTTAAAGTCAAATTCGGTCGCACCTTCCAGTCGTTCTGCCCGAAGGCCGCGTAGGTCGCGGAGCGGAAGTAGCGCTGCGACTCGGCGGGGCCTCCCGTGCGCGGGTCTGCGTTGATCTGGTAGAAGAGCGGCGTGTCGTTGACGAAGTTGAAGAGACCGGCAAAGGTAAAGAGCGGGCGCGAGCCGCCCGACAGGTCGTTGTTGTCCTGCTCCTTGCGCACCTCGCCGCCGAAGCTCCAGCCCTGACTGCCGCGCACCACGCGGAGCGTGTCGCGTAACTCGAAAGTGTTCTCGGCAAAGATGCCCGGCGTCGTCTCGGCCCAGGGCGCTCCGAAGCGCAGGCGGTCGCCCGGCATGTTCTCGATCTCGATGCGCGGGATGCCGAAGTTGGTATCGCTCGAAGACTTGATCTCGTTGAAGGCGAAGCGTGTGGCGTTGACGCGTGCCTCGTTGAGTATGGTCGGCGAGATGGTGTGCGTCCACGTCACCGTCCCGAACTGGTTCGTCGGTGTCGTCCGTATGTCACCCATCGGGCGACTGCGTCCGGCAGCATCGCCGCCCAACCCATCGAAGTGCGAAATATAGGAGCTGAAGGTGAACGAGTTGCGGTCGTTGGGATTGAGATCGATGCGCGGGTTGAACTGGTTGCCGCGGCTGATGGTCGGGACGGCCAACTGCACGAACTGTATGTCGGGGATGCCGTCAAGCCCTCCACCGTTCAGGCTGCTGAAGGGAAGGTACTGCCCTTGAGCACCGGCGGGTCTTCCGATGTCGAGGCCGCTGCCGACCACCTGACACAGAGGGAAGTTACCCGAAGGGAAGCCCGCGGCGGAGCATGTCGTCGGGACGACGCCGACGATGCGCGGCTGGATGCCGGGCGCGTTCAGGATGCGCGCGGCGATGCTGCCGGGCCGAGTCTGCTGGACGAGTTGCCGGAACTCGGGCGTCTCGACGAAGGCGCTGACGGTGTCCGTGTTGTTGCTGCGCAAGCCCTCATAGGAGAAGAAGAAGAATGCCTTGTTCTTCGCGAGCTTGAAAGCGGGCGGGCGACCCTCGCCGAAGCGCGGGATGGGGAGCGGGCCGCCGATGCTTCCGCCGAACTGGTTGAGGTGCTGGTTGACGCGGACGGGGCGTGCGTTGTTAAGACCGCCGTACTTGTTGAAGGAGTTCAAGCCGGGGCTGTTGTTCTTGAGGAAGAGGCTGCCGTGGAATTGGTTCGTCCCGTTCTGCGAGACCGTCAGAACCTGCGCGCCACTGTTGCGCCCGTACTCGGCGGAGTAGACATTGGCGATGACGCGTACCTCCTTGACCGACTCCTGATTGGGCGTGACGACGGCCGCGCCGCCAAACGTCAAGCTGTTGACGCTCGTGCCGTCGATCTGGAAGTTGTTGGCCGAAACTCTCTGGCCGTTGGCGGAAATCTGCGGCTGGTTCTCGGTCTGGAAGATCGAGCGGTTCGAGCCGCCGGGCCCCGTCTGGTTCGGTAGTCCCACCGCGCCGCCCGCGCCGCCACGCGCGCCTTCGCCAAGGACTCCCGGCGTCAGGCGAAGCAGCTCGTACGGGTCGCGCCCGAACTGCGGGAGCTGCTTGATCTCCTGCGTCGTAATTGCTTTGTTGATGTTCGGGTTCTCGGTCTCTAAGGCGGGCGTGGCGCTGTCCGTGACCGTGACGGTCTCAGCCACCTCGCCCGCGGTGAGCACCACGTCAACGCCCTGCACCTGCTCTGCGTTGACGACGAGGTCTTCAAATGTCGTCTTCTTGAACCCGGCCTTCTCGATAGAGAGCGTGTACTTCCCGGGCGGGAGTTCCGTGATGCGGTAGAAGCCCTCGTCGCTCGAAGTGGCTGTTTGCGTGCGCCCCGTCTCATTATTCTTGAGCGTGACGGAGGCGGCGGGGACGACCGCACCTGCCGGGTCGGTCACCGTGCCCTGAATGCCCGCGCGGAACTGTGCGCGCGCCTGAGTGGCGAACGAGAAGAGGGCGAGCGCGCACAAGACGGCGCGGAAGAGAGCGGATAATTTATGCCCCATTTGAAGACCTCCGTGTGTGCCGGCATCTGTCGCGACCGGCGGAAGCGTCGCACGTTTAGCGAACCCTTGGAAAGATGCCCTGCGGCGCGAGGAGTGATGCGCTCGGGGCGGCAGCCGTGCCGCCCTTATAAAACGACTTGGAGGGGGAAGACTTGTGCGTCACTTTTAGTTGTCGAACAAATAGAGAAGACTCTCATCTCGGCTATGGCATAAGGAGGGATCGCCAATTCTCGCCGTATGTCAGACTTGTTTCGTCGAGTTAATCCCACGCGAAAGCCATCCGTCTGTTCGCTAACACACATAGGGCGGAATCCGCAATTTAGGTTCGACGTTGAAAATGACCCGCTGCCGGAGCGATGCCGTTGAAGTCGCGCCGAACGTCCGGCGAAAGATTCCGATTTAGTTGTGTTGGCTGACGAATAAAGAGATAGCACCTGCGCCGAAAAATTTCAATACAATTTTCCCCGTGCCTCTGTTAATCTTAGCCGCGTTCAAGCAGTTAATTTCCGCTGACCACATCGACAAAATCGGCACGCCCGGTTTTGAACCCCCGCGCGGCGAGTCGGACGGGGCGAACTTTCGCGCGCCCGTCAAAGAAGGTATGGTCTCGGTCGCCCGCGCCCCATGCAACGCTTCCGAGCGGACTCTCAGGGCGCGGCTCTTCGCTCGGGCGGCTCGGCGTGCCGGGGCCGGATAACAAAAGGAGAAACTGATGCGACAGGTGAGAGGGTGGATGGTGACGTTGGCCGCGGCGGCGGCGCTTCTGACGTTGGGCGCATGCGCGGGTAACTCGACGCAGAACACTTCGTCCACAGGGACGGGCGGCTCGCAGTTCAAGACGAAGAAGGCGGGCGAGCCTGTCTACATCGGCTTCTCGATGGACACGCTCAAGGAGGAGCGCTGGCAGCGCGATAAGGCGCTCGTCGAGCAGAGGGCCAAAGAACTCGGCGCGCAGCTCGACGTGCAGGTCGCCAACAGCGACGACGCCGTCCAGACCAAGCAGTGCGACAACATGCTCACGAAGGGCGTGGATGTTCTGATCGTCGCCCCGCACAACGGCGAGATTGCCGCCTCCATCGTCGAGAAGGCGCACGCCGCAGGCGTCCGCGTCATCTCCTACGACCGGCTGATCAAGAACTCCGACGTTGACCTCTACGTCTCGCATCAGGTCGAGCGGATGGGCGAGATGCAGGCCGACTACGCCTTGAAGCACGTCCCCAAAGGCAACTACGTTCTCATCGGCGGCGCGCCGACGGACAACAACGCTCTGCTTCTGCGCAAGGGACAGATGAACATCCTGAAGCCCGCGATTGACCGCGGCGACGTGAAACTCATCTCCGACCAGTTCGCCAAAGAGTGGAAGGCCGAGGAGGCGCAGCGCATCACCGAGGACTCTCTGACGAAGACGAAGAACGACATTCAGGCGATAGTCGCCTCGAACGACGGCACGGCGGGCGGTGCTATCTCGGCGCTCGAAGTGGCGGGGCTTGCAGGTAAGGTGCTCGTCACGGGACAGGACGCGCAGCTCGACGCCATTCAGCGCATCGCCAAAGGCTCACAGACGATGACCATTTACAAGCCGATTAAGCCGCTCGCCGACAGCGCCGTGGACTCGGCCGTCAAGCTCGCGCACGGCGAGACGCTCGACACGAAAGATAAGATCAACAACGGCAAGATCGACGTGCCCGCCATCCTGCAAGAGCCGCAGGCCGTGGACAAAGCCAACCTGATGGATACGGTCATCAAGGACGGCTACCACAAGATGGAAGACGTTTACAAAGACGTGCCGCGCGACCAGTGGCCGAAGACGACCGCCGACAATAAGCCGCCCGTGGTCAGCCCACAGCATTCACTTCTCGGCTCTGTGCTCGCGGGCATCAGCTTCCTCTTCGTCGGTCTGGTGGTATTCAGAAGAAGGGCGTGAGCGAGGATGAGTACCAATGCCGAGACGCGCACTCCGCTGCTGGAGATGCGTGAGATAACGAAGACCTTCCCGGGCGTGCGCGCGCTCGACGGCGTGTCGTTCGACCTCCACGCGGGCGAGTTGCACGCGCTCGTGGGCGAGAACGGCGCGGGCAAGTCTACGCTGATGAAGGTGCTTGGCGGCGTCTACCCGCATGGCTCTTATGGCGGCGAGGTCTTGATTGATGGAGAGGTGCGACGTTTCGCGAGCGTGCGCGACGCCGAGAACGCGGGCGTCGCCGTCATCTTTCAAGAGCTTTCGCTCATCAAGGAGCTGACCATCGGCGAGAACATTTTCCTCGGGCGCGAGCCGAACCGGTTCGGCATCATCCGCTGGGAAGAACTCTACAGCCGCGCGCAAAAGTTGCTCGACGAGCTGAACCTTCATCTCGACCCGCGCACGCCCGTCGGGCATCTCGGCATCGGCCAGCAGCAATTAGTCGAGATCGCGAAGGCGCTCTCGCAGGAGGCGCGCATACTCGTCCTCGACGAGCCGACCGCGGCGCTCGCCGACGCAGAGGTCGAGACGCTGTTCGGTATCCTGCGCAAGCTCGGCGAGCGCGGCGTCGGCATGATCTATATCTCGCACAAGCTCGACGAGGTGTTCCGCATGTCCGACCGCATCACGGTCTTGCGCGACGGGCGGACGGTGGGGACACGACCTTCAAAGGAGCTGGACGAGTCGCGCGTTATCGCCTTGATGGTGGGGCGTGAGGTCGGTGACATCTTCCCCGAAGCCGAGCACGAGCGCGGCGAAGTGGTCTTCGAGGCGCGAGGCTTTACGGTCGAAGACCCGAACGTTTCGGGCAAGCTCTTAGTCCGCGACGTGGGCTTCAAGGTGCGACGCGGCGAGGTGCTCGGCATCGCGGGACTGATGGGCGCGGGGCGGAGCGAGCTTCTGATGGCGATCTTCGGCGCGTGGCCCGGAAGGGTCGCGGGTGAGACTTACGTCGAAGGCGAGCGCGTGCGTATCACGCGACCATCGGACGCCATCCGGCACGGCGTCGGCTTTGTGACCGAAGACCGCAAGCGCTTCGGACTCGTGCTCGACCAGACCATTCTTAACAACATGACGCTTGCGAGCCTGCGGCGACTGTCGGGACGCTTCGTCACGGACGTTGACGCAGAGGCCGCGGCGGGCGAGCGTGCGCGCAAGGATTTGCGGGTCAAGGCAAACTCGGTCTTCACCATCGTCGGCACGCTCTCGGGCGGCAATCAACAGAAGGTCGTCCTCGCCAAGTGGCTTTTGACGAACCCGCGCGTGCTTTTCTTAGACGAGCCGACGCGCGGCATTGACGTGGGCGCGAAGCAGGAGATTTACGCGCAGATCAACCGGCTCGCGAAAGAAGGACTCGCCATCGTGCTCGTCTCTTCGGAGTTGCCCGAGGTGCTCGGCCTCTCCGACCGCGTGATGGTTCTGCACGAGGGGCGCGTCACGGGCGAGTTCAGACGCGAAGAGGCCAGCCCGGAGGCCGTCATGGCATGCGCCACGGGCCACACGCAGCGCGCGGCTTGAGCTAAACGTTTATGAGCGGGGTGATGAAATGAGCCAAACAGGGAATCAGCCGCCGACGAACCGACCGCCGACGACAGCCGACGTGTCGCCGCCCGGTGCTGTGCCGGAGGGCGTAGAGGCGAAGGTCGGTGGCTTCCGCATCCAGGCCGACTCCCTACGCGCCTACACGATGATTATCGCGCTCGTCGCCATCTGGCTCTTCTTCCAGTGGAAGACCATCAGCCCGCAGTTCCCGTACGGACTTTTCCTCCACCCGAACAACTTCTCGAACCTTCTTCAGCAGATGGCCGTGACGGGCGTGCTGGCGGTTGGGATGCTGTTGGTGATCGTGGCGGGGCAGATTGATCTGTCGGTCGGGTCGGTGGTGGGGCTTGCGGGCGGGGCGGCGGCGATGATGCAGGAGCCTGGAGGCTTGTTCGGCGCGCTCGGCGCGGCGATGGTCGTCGGTATCATCATCGGCGCGGTGCAGGGAAGCCTCATCTCCTATGCGAACATTCCGGCCTTCATCGTCACGCTCGGCGGACTGCTCGCGTGGCGCGGCGTGATTCTCGGTCTCAGTAAGGGCGCGACCATTCCGGTTCGCCAGCCCTTCTTCAGGGAACTCGGCGTCGGCAAACTCCCGCAGAGCGCCGGGGTCGTGCTGGCCTTGATCGCCATCGCGGCAGTCGTCTTCCTGACCATCAGCCGTAACCGCGCACGCCGCCGCCACGGGTTGACGGTGCCGGGCGTCGGCGTGACCGCGCTTGGCATCATCGTGCCGACGCTTCTGATCGTCGCCTTTATCTATTTGATGAACTCGGGCAACAACCCGGGCCTGCCCGTCCCCGTGCTCGTGCTGCTGGCCGTCGCCATCCTCGGCGCGTTCCTGACGCAGAACACGACCTTTGGTCGATACCTCTACGCCATCGGCGGCAACCCCGACGCCGCGCGCCTGTCGGGCATCAACATACGCCGCTACATCCTCGCCGCTTACTGCGTGCTTGGCCTTCTCGTCGGCGTCGCTTCGCTCCTGCACACGGGGCGCGTCGGCAGCGCGTCGCCGGACGCGGGCACGTACATGGAACTCGACGCCATCGCGGCGTGCGTCATCGGCGGGACTTCTTTGATGGGTGGGCGCGGGACGGTTTCGGGCGCGGTCGTCGGCGCGCTCATCATGGCGAGTTTAGATAACGGCATGTCGCTCTTGAACGTAGAGAACTACACGCAGTACATCGTCAAGGGCGCGGTGCTCGTCGCCGCCGTCGGCTTCGACATGCTTGGACGCCGGAAGAGTTAACCGAGGCTGCTCGGTCAGCCGCCATGCCGATGGCCTTCAGTTCGACGGAAATTAACAGGGATGGACAGGATAGACAGGAATTTTTGATTTGGGATTTTTGATTTTCGATTTGAAGCTCCGGGGTCTTTACTCGCAAATCTAAAATCTAAAATCGCAAATCAAAAATTTCCCTTATCCTGTCCATCCCTGTTAATTGTTCCTCTCGCCGGGGCGAGAACCGCGCCGGAAAAATAAAATGGATAAAAGCTTTTCCCTTTACGCAATCCTGTTGTCGCTCGTAATTTTCGCCGCGCCCGCTTACACACACGCACAACGCGTGCAGACCGGCAACAATCTCGCGCCCGGCGCACCGGGCCTCGACGCGCAGTGGACGAACGCGGGCAAGGAGGCCGTCGGCACGTCGAACACAGTGGAGTCGAAGGTCTGGTTCACGCTCCGCGGAGGCGTGCTCGACGAGGTCTATTACCCGACCGTTGACGTGGCGAACACGCGCACGCTCCAGTTCATCGTGACGGGCTGCCGCAACACCTCGGTCGAAGGCGAGGGCGCGACGAACCGCATCGAGGTCTTAGACACGCAGTCGCTCTCCTTCCGCCAGACGAGCGAGACGAACGCGTACACCATCACCAAGACCTACACGACCGACCCCGAGCGCCCCGTCGTACTCATTGACGTTGAGTTCAAGGGTCGCTGCCGCGCGCTGCAAAGGCTCTACGTTTACTATGACCCTTCGCTCAACAACAGCGGGATGCACGACTCGGCGTGGACTGAAGGCGGCGCGCTCCTCGCCTCGGACGCCGACAAGGCTTCGGCGCTCGTCTCAAGCACCGGCTTCGACGAGACGACGAACGGCTACTTCGGCACAAGCGACAAGCTCGACGACCTGCTCAAGCGCGGCTTCCTGACAGAGCACTACGCGCGCGCAGCCGACGGCAACGTCGTGCAAATCGGCGAGGTCAGCGGCGCGGGCAAGTTCACGCTCGCGCTCGCGTTTGGGCGTGAGCCAGCCGAGGCTTTGAAGAACGCACGCCTCTCTCTCGCCAAAGGTTTCGCGAAAGTGCGTGCGGAGTACGAGGCGGGCTGGCATGATTACGTCAAGACGCTCCGGCATGTGGATGCGAAATATCAGGCGCAGTATGACATGGCCGCGTTGGTCTTGAAGGCGCACGAGGACAAGACCTTTCGCGGCGCGATGATCGCCTCTTTGAGCATCCCGTGGGGCGGCGGCTCGAACGCCAACGAGCCGAACGTCGGCGGCTATCATCTCGTCTGGGCGCGCGACCTCTATCAAGTCGCCACAGCCTTCTACGCCGTGGGCGACAAGGCTTCGGCAGACCGCGCGCTCGACTATCTCTTCCGCGTACAGCAGAAGGCGGACGGCAGCTTTCCGCAGAACTCATGGCTCGACGGACGGCCCTTCTGGGGGTCGCTTCAATTGGATGAAGTCTCTTTCCCGCTCGTCCTCGCATACCAGCTTGGCCGCACAGACAACGAGACATACGTGAAGCACGTCCGCCCCGCCGCCGACTTCATCGTTAAGAACGGGCCCTTCACGCCGCAGGAGCGTTGGGAGGAGAAGAGTGGTTACTCGCCCTCGACCATCGCGGCGGAGATTGCGGGTCTTACTTGCGCCGCAGAGATTGCACGGCGCAACGGCGACGACGCTTCGGCAGTCGTCTACATCGCGGCGGCTGACGACTTCGCGCGCAACGTCGAGCGCTGGACGGCGACGACCACCGGCACATACGGCGACAAGAATTATTACCTGCGTCTCTCCTTCAATGACGACCCCGACGACGGTGCGCCCTTTAACGTCGGCAACGGCGGCGGCGAGTACGACGAGCGCGAGATAGTCGATGCGGGCTTCCTCGAACTCGTCCGCCTCGGCATACGCCCGCCGCAAGACCCGCTCATCGCGAAGAGTGTGGCCGTCATCGACCAGGTCATCAAAGTTGACACGCCCGTGGGCGCGAGCTTCTATCGCTACAATCACGACGGCTACGGCGAGATGGACGATGGCCGCGAGTGGAACTGGGACGGGAAGTACACGGGTAAAGGAAGGCTCTGGGCTTTGCTCGCGGGCGAGCGCGGAGAGTATGAACTCGCGCTCGGACGGAAGACCGAGGCGGCACGAAGGCTGGACGCGCTGGCGGGCTTCGCCAACGAGGGGCGCATGATTCCGGAGCAGGTGTGGGACAGGCCCGAAAGTCCGCGCCCTGATTTCAAGTTCGGCGAGGGCACAGGCTCGGCCACGCCGCTCGCATGGTCGATGGCGCAGTTCGTACGTCTTGCGACCAACTTGCAGGAGGGGCGCAACATCGACACGCCCGACATCGTCGCCGCGCGCTACGCTAAACCGTCGCCGCCTCCGCGCGCCGTCGCAGACTTTAACTTTCCCGCTAAGGAGATTCTTGAGCGCATGAAGGCAGGAGAGAGTTTCCGCGTCACGGGCGGCGCGCGCGCGCAGGGCAGCCGCGCCTTCGTGCTCACGGGCGACGAGCGGCGCGAACTGAAGCCGGACGCAGGAGGCGACTTCTCCTTCGACGTGACGGCGGCGGCGCGCGGCACGACTCCGGTCGTCATCGGCGTCATCGCGCCGTCGGGAGCGACCTACTTTCAGCGCGCATACGCGGGCGGCCACGCGACCGGCGAGCTTGAGCGGGCCGGAGACGGCGACCCTTACCCGACCGATGCGCCCGAGCACTTGAAGTCTGTGAAGACCTCGCCGCTCGTCGAAGGCGAGGACGTGACGTTCGTCTATCGCGGCGAGGCGAAGCGCGTCGAAGTGGTCGGCGACTTTACGGGCTGGTCGCCCGCCGGTCTCGTACTGCGCGACGCGCCAGGCACGAACGTCAAATACATTCGTCTCAAGTTCCCCCGCTCGGCGCGTCTCGAATACAAGCTCATCGCCGACGGCGAATGGATGCTCGACCCGCTCAACCCGAGCAGGAACAACAACGGCGTCGGCGGCCAGAACTCAAACTTCGTGGGGCCCGATTATCGCCCCGCTCCTAATGCACAGGGGCGGGACGAGCTGCGTGGCCGGCTCGAACGTCTCGCTCTGACGGGCGACGACAAGCGCAAGGTTCAAGTCTATCTGCCGCCCGGCTACACCGAAGGACGCGCGCGTTACCCCGTGCTCTACATGCAGGACGGCACGCAGTTCATCGAGCTTGGTCGCGCCGCCGAGATTGCCGACCGCATGATCGTGGAGGGCAAGATAGAGCCTTTCATCATCATCTTCATCGACCCCCTTGAACGGATGAAAGAGTATTGGGCCAACGACCAGTTTGCCGACTGGATGGCGCAGACGCTCGTCCCACTGGTTGATTCGCGCTATCGCACGCGTGCCGAACGCGAAGGGCGCGCACTATCGGGCGCGAGCCTCGGCGGCGTCATCTCGGTCTGGACGGCCTTGCGCCACCCAGACGTGTTCGCGCGTGTCGGCGGCCAATCCTCCGCCTTCCAGATTGATGAGGAGCGCGTCATCGCCGCGCTCGCACGCCTCGACGACGAAGCGCGCCGCAAGTATCCCCTGCGCTTCTACTTCGACGCGGGCCGCTACGAGCCGCTCATCATCGACGCCGCACGCCGCGTCAACGTCATGCTCCGCGCACGCGGCTACCCCGTCACCTACCGCGAGGCCGCCGTCGGCCACAACTACACGGCCTGGCGCGACCGCCTCGCCGACGCTTACACGGCGCTGTGGGCGAAGTAATTGTGGATGGACAATAAGGATTGAGAAATGGAAAGGCTCAGGGCTTTCTTCCAGTCGAGAGCTTACCCCACCTGCCGCCGTTGACGATGTAAGAGACTGTCGCCTCGCTGACGCCGAATTGTTTCGCGAACGTCTTCTGATACACGCCCTGTCGTTTGCACATGCGGCGGATTGAAAGAACTTCGGCGCGCGTCAGCTTGGCCTTGCCGTTCTGTTCGCCGTAGAGCCGCGTGTTGCGTCCCTTGCGTACAGCGTCCTGTGAGTTGTCTTTGGGCGTGCCTAAGAAAAGATGTGCGGGGTTAACGCACGAGCGAACGTCGCAGCGATGGAGCACGAGCCTGTCGTTGTCGATGTGTCCGTGCTCAATGAAGTAGCTGACGCGGTGAGATTTGTACTCCTTACCCTTGATGCCGATGATGCCGTAGCCGTTCTCTCGAATAAAACCTGTCCAAAGCCAGCATGCTTCGGGCCCAACGGAACGATCAACCTGCCTCCAGAATCTGTTGAGTTGCGTGAGGTGAAGTTTTGGGATGCGCTTCGCCACGAGATGCCTCCACAGGCTGGCGAGGGAGATAAATGCCCACTGAAGGATTCGAACCTTCGACTTCCGCCGTGTGAAGGCGACACTCTACCGCTGAGTTAAGTGGGCAGTCTAATTTTTAAGATGCGAGATGCTAACAAAGCGCGCGAACGAGCGTCAAGCGTGTTGGCTTGGTGCGTTGGCGTGCGCGCGCTGTTGAGCATGAGAGGGTCGGGTATCAGCCGCCGCCGATGGTCGGGTCGTCGGGGCCCGCGGACTTCTCGTTGTTGGAGGTCGGTGTGCCGACATCGGAGCCGATGTAGAAGAAGCGGCTGCCCGTGGCGGTCAGACCCGTGGGCTTCTGCGGGTCGGCGTTGACGGCGTAGACGGGTGGCTGGTTGCCGGACTTAGCCGTCAGCGTCATGCGGAAGATGTAGCCGTCAACCAGGGGCGTGTCGCCTGTGAACTGCTTCCCCAAATAGCCGCCCTGCGAGAGTTGGTCGAAGGTTCCGTAGCCGGAGCGGTTCTTGGTGTTGTAGTAGGTGACCTGCGCGGTCGAGATGCGCTGGAGGTGCGAGATGGCCGCGGCCTCGTTGGTCGAGCGCATGCTCGCCTGCCAGGCGGGGATGCCGATGGCGACCAGAATGCCGATGATCGAGATGACGATCATCAACTCGACGAGCGAAAAACCTCGCTGGTGCTGACTCTTGCTGTTGTTACTCATTATTTCAAAACCTCACTGCCCGGAGTACACGTGTGTGGACGGGCTGAGTTCCACGAAAACTGCGCAATGATAAATGGGCCTCGGCCTTCGCAGTGGGAAAAATTCTACTACACGGAACCCTCCAAGTCACATCGGAGTCAAAGGAAGAGGACGGAGGACGGAGGTCAGAGGTCAGTCGAAACAGCAGCCGCAACCGGCGACGAAAGAAGCAGGCTGCACGGCAGGGGTTTGATACTAACCTCCGACCTCCGGCCTCTGACCTCTGGCCTCTGACCTCTTTTGCCTTTAGAATGGATGCAGGCATGAGAAATCTTCAACCCGCGGACATGGAAGGCGCGCCGCTTGCGGCGGAGGCGGCAGAGCGCGTCGCGCTCCTGCGCACGGCCGTCGAGCGCGTCATACGCGGAAAGTCCGAGACCGTCCGCCTCGCCTCCGTCGCGCTGCTCGCGGGCGGGCATCTCCTCGTCGAGGACGTGCCCGGCGTAGGGAAGACGACGCTTGCACAGGCGCTCGCACAGGCGATCAACTGCACTTTCCAGCGCATACAGTTCACCTCCGACCTTCTGCCCTCGGATGTCATCGGGCTTTCGGTCTACAACGAGCGCGCGGGCGCATTCGAGTTCAAGCACGGCCCCATCTTCGCCAATATCGTCCTCGCCGACGAGATCAACCGCACGACGCCGAAGACGCAGTCGGCGCTCCTCGAAGCGATGGCCGAGGGGCACGTCACGGTCGAGGGCGTGACCTATCGTCTGCGCGCGCCCTTCATGGTCGTCGCCACGCAGAACCCCGTCGAGCATCACGGCACATACCCTCTGCCCGAGTCACAGGTTGACCGCTTCATGCTGCGACTCCGCATCGGCTACCCTTCCTTCGAGGTCGAGAAGGAAATCCTGCGCGACCGCGAGCGCGGCGACCCGCTCGAAACTTTAAGGCCCGTGCTCTCGGACGAAGACATTCTCGACTTGCAGCGCAGTGTCCACTCCGTCTCCGTAGACGACGCGCTCGTCGATTACCTGATGCGCATCGTCACCGCGACGCGCGAGTCCGAGACCTTAGACCTCGGCGTCAGCCCGCGCGGCACGCTCGCGCTCTTTCGCGCCGCGCAGGCGCTCGCCTTAACCGAAGGGCGCGACTACTGCCTGCCCGACGACATCAAGCGGCTCATCATCCCCGTCTTCGCGCACCGTCTCGTCGTCAACTCGCGCTTCTCCTCCTCGCTCCACCGCCGCAGCGAAGAATCGGAAGAAGTCCTGCGCGAGATCATGAAGACTGTGAGCGTCCCACTTTGAAGTGAGTGATAAGTGATGAGTGATGAGTGATGAGAGAAAGAACGAACGCTTGTCTTTTCTCATCACTCATCACTCATCACTCATTTCATGAAGAGATGGCGTAACACGATCCTCGGCACGCTGGTCGTCTTGAGCGGCGTGGGCGCGGCCATCCTCACGGTCGTGGCGCGCAGGAGCGGCGACTGGGATTTGACGCGCCTCGGCGCTATCGCTTCGCTCGTCTTCGCGCTCGTCATCGTGATCTTCGTCGTGCCCCCGCTCGCACGCAGCGCACGCGCGGAGGCGTCGCGGCTCGACCTCTCCTTTCAGGTCACGGCGGGCGGCATCGTCTTCCTAAGCATCTACGCGGTCGTCGCCTTCGCCGCCTGGAACACGGGCAACAACCTGCTCTTCCTCATCTTCGCGGTGCTGACCTCGACGCTCTTCGTGGCGTGGACGGCGGGGCGCTCCGCTCTGCGCGATCTCGTCGTCACGGCGCGCTTCCCCGACCACATCTTCGCGGGCGACCCCGCGCCCGTCATCGTCACCGTCAACAACACGAAGCGTCTGCTGCCGTCGCTCTCCGTCGTGGTCGAGGCGCGGTCACGCATCGAAGGCGCGGAGGGACGGCGTCTCTTCCGGCGTCTCTTCCGGCGTCGCGTGCGCGAGCGTAAGCGCGTGCTCGCATACTTCATGTACGTGCCGCGCCGTGCGAAGGTCGAGCAGCGCGTCGAGCAGACCTTTATGCAGAGAGGGCGCGTGCTCGTCACCGGCTTCGAGCTTTCCACGCGCTTCCCGTTCGGCTTCTTCCGCCTGCGCCGACGCCTGCGCGCGCGCGACGTGGAGATTGTCGTCTACCCGAAGCCTGAACCGGCGAGCGACGAACTGCACCTGCTGCCGATTGACGCGGGGCAGTTGGAGGCCGAGCGGCGCGGCGCGGGGCACGACCTGCACAGCCTCCGCGAATACCAGCCGCGCGACGACGTGCGCCACGTTGATTGGAAGGCGACCGCGCGACAGAAGCGACTCATCGTCCGCGAGTTCACCGCCGAGGACGAGCGCCGCGTCCACATCGTCCTCGACACATTCGTCGAGGCGGCGAGTAAAGAGGCAGCGGGCGTCAAGGGGATTGATAAAGAGGCGTCGGGCGTCAGAGCGGCGGGTGTTAAGGCGGCGGCGGCGGGTGTCGGGGAGCCGGGTGTTGAGGTGGCGGGCGACCGGGACGTGCTCGTACGCTTCGAGCGCGCCGTAACGCTCGCCGCTTCGCTCGTCGCACACTTCATAGACGAGCGCGCCGAAGTCCGCCTGACCGACGGTGAAGAAGGTTCGCGCTACGGCGTCGGGCGCGAGCACCTTTATGCCTCCTTGCGCCGCTTGGGACTCGTCTCGCCGCGCCGCGCCACGACGGACGCGCCCGAGCGCCGCGACTTCTGGCAGCGCATCGAGCCTGCGACGCCCGCCGCGGGCTACGTCATCCTCATCACCACGGCCCCGCACGGAACCATCCCCGCCGAACTCTGGCGCAAGTCGCACGTCATACATGTCTGACCTGCGGCGGAAGCCCGACCGTGAGGGAGGGCGTAAGGGAAGGGATGAGAGATGAGGGATGAGTAAGACAAACTCTTATTCATCCCTCATCCCTCCGCCTTCATCCCTCGCCTGCGCCCCCCTGACGGTCGGGCTTCCGCCGCGTGATTTCCTGTTACAATGCGCGGCATGATCTCGGCACAGACGGCGCGGCGCGCGGTGTGGCAACCGTTGTGGGAGTTGCCGCGGCGCTTCGATTTGATCTGGCCGCTGGCGCGGCGGATGACACTGGCGCGCTACCGTGGGTCTGCGCTCGGGCTGGTGTGGGCCGTTCTGACGCCCGCCGTGATGATCGCGGTCTTCACGTTTCTCTTCGCGGGCGTCTTCGGCGCGAGGTTTACGCCGGGCGGCACGCCGTGGGACTACGCGCTCTATCTCTTCTGCGGACTCTTGCCGTGGACTGCCTTCTCCGACACTTTGCAGCAGGCCGCGGGCGTCGTCGTCGCGCACGCGAACCTCGTCAAGCGCGTCGTCTTCCCGCTGGAGGCTTTGCCCGTCGCGCAGGCGCTCGCCGCGCTGGCCGCACAACTCTTCGGCACTATCGCGCTCCTCTTAGCCACGCTCGTCATACGCCGCGAACTACACGCAACCGTGCTCTGGCTTCCAATGCTGCTCGTGCCGCAGTTGCTTCTGACGCTCGGCGGGGCCTGGCTCGTCGCCTCGCTCGGCGTCTTCGTACGCGACACGTCGCAGGTGCTCGGACTCGTCCTGATGGCCTGGCTCTACCTGTCGCCGATCATCTACCCGGAGACGGTCGTGCCCGCGCGCTTTCGCCCTGCGCTCGAACTCAATCCCTTTACGCCGCTCGTGCGCAGCTACCGGCGCGTCCTGCTCGAAGGCACGCCTCCAGACTGGGCTGGACTCCTCTACACCGCCGCGCTCGGCCTCGCCGTCTTCCTCCTCGGCTACTGGTGGTTCGCACGCACGCGCAAGAACTTCGCCGACGTGATTTGAGGAGTGATAAGTGATGAGTGATGAGTGATAAGAAATTGAGCCTGCCTTTTCTTATCACTTATCACTCATCACTTATCACTCCTCGTTTGACTTGCCCGCGGCGCTTTGGCATAAAAGCCTGACGTTGGCTGACGCTGGTCAGACTCGGAACTTTCTGACGTACCCGCCCGGCACGCGCCGAGCTTCAAACTCCATGGCGAAGAAAGCGCAGCGATACCTCAACAGGCTCGGACTCCACCTTGAGCGCGCAAGGCAGCGCTTCCGGCAGAGCGGCTTCTCGAACTTCGACGAGGAGCGCATGCTCGGAGAGTTCGTCGCGCGCCTCGTCCCGCACGACGCCCGTGCGCGCACGGCTGTTGACATCGGCGCGGGCGACGGCATCCGCGGCTCGAACACCTACGCGCTCTTCCGGCAGGGCTGGCGCGGCGTCGGCTTCGAGGGCGACGAGCGGCGCGCACGACGCCTCGCACGCGCGTACAAAAACTTCAAGGAGGTGGAAGCGCGCCGCGCGCTCGTCACGCCCTCGAACATCGTCTCTCTGCTCCGCGAGCACAGTGTGCCCGAAGACTTCGGCGTGCTCAGTCTCGACATAGACAGCTACGACTACTGGGTGCTCGACTCGATTCTTGAAAGCTTTCGCCCGCGCGTCGTCGTCACCGAGATCAACGAGAAGATTCCGCCGCCCGTCCGCTTCGTCGTCAAGTACGACCCGGACTTCCAACTGCAATACCACTTCTTCGGCTACAGCATCGCCAGCCTTGAAGAGTTGTGCGAGCGTCACTCTTACGCGCTCATCGCGCTTGAATACAACAACGCCTTCATCGCGCCGCGCGAACTAACGGAGGGCCTGCGCCCGCTCGATGCCGCGACGGCCTATCGCCGTGGCTATCTCGAACGCCCAGACCGCCGCGAGCGCTTCCCGCGCAACCACGACATGGAGGTGCTCCACTCGATGAACCCCGCCGAATCAATCGAGTTCCTCAGACGCTTCTTCGCGCGCCACGAAGGCAAGTTCGACCTGAGCGTCGCAGAGACACCCGAACCGCTCGAAGCCGCACACACCTGAGAGTCCGTCGCAAAATCTCTCCTTAACGGAACGGTTCGTCAGCCTCGCAGAATCATTCTGCGAGGCTG
>JAVRON010000023.1:0-16358 GCA_032162705.1 Acidobacteriota bacterium | reverse complement strand
AACTCGCGCGACGTGCGAAGACAGATGCAGTTCTACGCGCCGACGGTTGACGCGTTCTACCTCTCGCGCAACGCCTCGCGCGAGGCCGTGCGCGCCGAGAAGTCGAGAGTCTTCGCACGGGCCGACTCGGTAAACGTTCAGGCCGCAGCGCCCGAGATACGCCTGAGCCGCGACGGGCACACGGCCGTCATGCGTTTCCGCAAGCGCTATCAGATCGACGGCGGCGAGGGCAGCCGCAGCGGCGAAGTCCTGCAAGAGCTTCGCTGGCGACGCACGCCCGCAGGCTGGAAGATAGTCAGCGAGCGCGACCTGCGCGTGATTCAATAGTCACTCCCCGGCATCCACGATCTCTTTGAAACGCGCGGCGTCCTCTCGCATCTCGATGTTGTTAAAGAAGACGTAAGAGACCGCATCACGCGGCATCATCGAGTAGAGTTCTTCCAACTCGCCTTCCTCGTATTTGTAGCGCCAGCCCTTCCGCCCGTGAAGACGGAAGTAGCAAAGGCCGGGCGTCGTCGTCCTCTCCGAGAAAGGGTCTACGGCGTGCCACAGCCCCAACTCCTCGCACAGCTCTTTAACCAACTCGCCCGGCCAGCCCCCGCGCGGCTCCCAGCAGAAGGTTAACCCTCCGCGCTCCGCTCCGCGGAAGAAGCGCCGCATATGCTCGACGTTCTGGCGCACGGGCCGGAAGCTCGCAGGGCACTGGAACAGCAACGCACGCGCACCGAGCGCCGCGGCGCACTCGCGCGTCAACTCCCAAGCCTCCGCGACGACCTCAGTCGGACGGAAAGAGCCTGCCTCTTCCTTCTCCTCCGCGGTGAGTTGTCGTTTGAGTCTCCTGTAAGTCGGGCTTGACGCCTGGTGCGTGATGAGCTGCCACGCTTTGAGCGTGAACTCAAAGCCTTCGGGCGCTTCCTCGCGCCAACGCTTCAGTGTGGAGACCTGCGGCGGTTGGTAGAAAGTATGCTGTACCTCGACGGCGGGCAGGAGCTCGTAGTAAGACTCACGCGACGAGCGAAACCCGCAACAGCCGACCTTAATCATCCCCTTGCTCGAAGCCATAAGAAGCCCTTGACGGTACAGACGACCGAAGCGACCTTGCGGCAACACGCCTTCGCTGGAAGACTTGCGATGCGCCTTCGTTGGAAGACTTGCGATGCGCCTTTGCTAGAAGGCCGGCTCGTCGGCGGTCGGGCCGTAGACGGAGGGCAGCGGCACGTCGAGCATGCGCAGATAGACAGAGAGCTGGCCGCGATGGTGGATGACATGGCTGAGCGCCATCGAGCGGACGACCGCCACGCGCGGCATCTCGAATAAGACCTGCTCGCCCCTTCTCAGCCGCCAGGGCTGTTTCAGATGCTCGTCGGTCTGATCCTTTAACAGTCCGACTGCATCGGCGACGGTCTTATCAAATTTCTCCAGCAACTCTGAGACGCTCGTCGGGTCGAAAGGTTTGAAGTTGCCGGAAGCGAAATCAAGCTCATCCGTGGTCAGCGCCGGAGTGAGCAGGCTAGGCAGCTCTGCGATGTGTCCGGCCAGTCGCCCGAGCGTCATGGATTTTTCGTGCGGCTTCCACGCAAGCTTATCCTGCGGCACACGTTCGAGCATCTTCCTCGTCGTCGTCGCCTCGTATTTCAGTTCCGCCGCGAGCGGTTCACTCAAGCTCATAAGTTTTCCTTTCACTTGTCGCAGAGAGTTTCAACAGCGAAGCCAATCTACGCCCCCACGTTCGCACTTTTCAAGGCTCGCCGCGCATCGGCTGTCTGACGTTTCTAAAAGTCGCTGTCCAGCGTTTCTAAAATGTGCTGCGCTGGCTTCTTCCAACAATCGCGCTCTTGCGTTAGAGTTTGTGCGAACGCCACTTTCAGAAAGGAATACTGGAGAAGAGATGGACGAAGAACTTATCGGATTGCTGCCCGGAGAGGTTTCGCGGCGCGGCTTCATCGTAACTTCGCTGGCGGCAGGGTTCGCGCTGGCCGTGCAGCCCGTCACGGCGCAGACCGTGATTACGACCGACGCCGAAGGGCTTGAAGCGGGCGAGATCAAGATTCCCGTCCGCGACGGCGAGATGCCGGGCTATCGTGCGATGCCCGCACGGGGGAAGAACTTCCCCGTCGCGCTCGTCGTGCAGGAAATTTTCGGCGTCCACGAGCACATCAAGGATGTGTGCCGACGCTTCGCGAAGCTCGGCTACATGGCGATTGCGCCGTCGCTCTACGCGCGGCAGGGCGACGTATCACAGTTGAAGATGGAAGACATCATGAAGGTCGTCGCGCGTGTGCCGGACGAGCAGGTCATGTCAGACCTCGACTCGACCGTGGCCTACGCACGCGCGTCGGGCAAGGCCCATGCGAAGCGCCTCGGCATCACGGGCTTCTGCTGGGGCGGACGCATCGTGTGGCTCTACGCGGCGCACAGCAAAGAACTCGACGCGGGCGTCGCATGGTATGGCCGTCTGGTCACGGCTCCCAACAGCAAGCCCAACCCTCTGACGCCGAAGCAGCCCATCGAACTCGTCGGCGAGTTGAAAGCGCCCGTGCTCGGGCTTTACGGCGGCAAAGATCAGGGCATCCCCGTCGAGACGGTCGAGCAGATGCGCGAGGCTCTGAAGAAGTCGAAGCAGAAGGCCGCGCAACAGTCCGAGATCATCGTCTACCCGGAGGCGGGCCACGGCTTCCACGCAGACTACCGGCCCTCCTACGACAAGCAGGCCGCGACCGACGGCTGGCAGCGCCTGCAAGCCTGGTTCAAGAAGTACGGCGCGGCGTGATGAAGGGATGAGGGATAAATCAGAAATGATGAATGATGAATGATGAATAGAAGACGGCTTGCTCTTTATTCATCATTCATCATTCAGCGCTTCATTCATCCCTCATCCCTCATCTCTTAATAACAATGGGCGGCGTGGTCATCGCTGACCACGCCGCCCGACTGGCGGGACGCCCGATCTCCCCGTGACGGTAACGCCCCGTCAGACGCTTTAAAAATCCCCCTTGTCCTCTTCAAGCCGACGACCCGCATTCTCTCCGCCTTACCGAGAGTGAATTGAGGCGACGACCTCACACACGTACAGTGCGCGGGGCACGCGGAAAAATACAGCGCGCGAAAATTTTTGATTCTGATGAATGGAAGAGGGGCGACCACGGAAAAGTTGTGGCCGCCCCTTGTTCGGTCTGAAGCGTCTTTGGTTTCGGGAACGATTGTTACTCGCGGAAGCGTGCGCGGTATTCGGTGGCTTCGATGAAGGCGCGCACCATCTCGGCGCGATGGAAGTCGCCGCCGTTGTCTTCAAGCTTCTTGAGCCAGAAGTTAAAGCCGTCGAAGTTGCGGTTCAACTCCGGCGCGTCGTCCGGGTTGCGGCGCATGTAACCGAAATACTGCATCAGGACGAACGCGCGATTGAACTCATGTTGCGCGAGCGCGGGGTGCTCGGCCACCAACTTGAGCGCCGCGGCGCGCAGGGCGGGCGAATCGGGATTGGGCGAGAGTTGGTTAAGCACCGCTTGTCGCTCGCTCTCCGAAGGCAGGACGCCCGCGTTGAAGAAGAGCTTATTGGTGATGTCCACCGCCGACATGCCGTTGGGGAAAGCATCCTTGAACCGCTGGCGCGTGATGAAGTTGAGCAGGAACGCTTCGCGGTTGGCCGCGAGCTTCTGCTCCCAGCCCGTCGAGTTGACGACGACGCCCTCGCCTATCGCTTGCGTGTCCGGCATGAAGTCTTCGTAGCGCACGGGCACGGGCTTGTCGGCGGCGAGGTTGCCGAAGGCCGCCTTGTGCAGGCGATAGACGAAGTAGCCCGTGTCGCGGAACTCGATTGAGAGGAAGAAGGCTCCGGACGTGTTGACGCGCCGGAACTGCGCGCACGCCGCGTTCGCGCCGCACCCCTCGACCTCGTGTGACCAGAAGTCGTAGCCCGAAGCGTCGGGCGCGCGGTTAAAGAAGTCGAGATATTGCTGCCGCACGAAGTTGCGCGTGTCGTCAATCGGGTTGGCCGTGCCCGCGACGAAGGGCACGACGGCATTTGCCGCATTCACTCTTCGCTTGATGAGCTGCTCGGGCTGGGGGCGCTCACTCGTCTCCCTGATGCGATCCTTAACGAAGTCGGCGGTCAGCTCCGGCGAGGCCGCGCGCACCAGCGCCGCCACGCCAGCGACGAGCGGCGCAGCCATCGAGGTTCCCGCCCATACGCCCGTCGCGTTGCCGGGCACGCTGCTCGTGATGCCGACGCCGGGCGACATCAAATCGACGCGGCCATCACGCTCCGACTTGTCCCAGAGCGTGTCGTCCGACATGCTCGCGGTAATTGACAGCTCGCCGTCGAAGTTCTCCGCCGCCGGGTACATCGGCGTCGTCGTGCCGCGATTGCCCGCGGCGGCGACCACCACGACCTTCGGGTACGCCGAAGGCACGCCAGTGTCGCAGGCATCACCTACGATCTCGCGCAGAAGATTCGAGCTGTGGAGCGTCGAGAGGCTCATGTTGATGACATCCGCACCGTCGTCCGTCGCGGGGTCGCCGTCCGGGTCGAGCGCGTAGCGTATGGCCTCGGACAGAACCCACATGTTTCCGACGCCCTGCGGGTCAAGCACACGCAGGGGCATGATCTTGGCTTCGGGCGCGGCCAGCGCGACGAGGCCGGCGACGTGTGTGCCGTGCCCGTAAGGGCCGCAGGCGCGCGGGTCGCTGTTCGGTTGACTCGGCGGGCAGGTCGGCAGAACCTCACTCGGGTCGTCGTCGTTGTCAACGAAGTCGTGGCCGCGCAGGAGCCGGCCCACCAGCGCCGGGTGACGGCGGTCAACGCCCGTGTCGAGCACGGCGACGATCATGCCCGCGCCCTTCGTTACCTTGTGCGCCTCCTTCAGGTGAATCTTATCGAGCGCCCACTGACTCTGGTACTGCGTCTCTCCGCCGACGCTCCAGGTGAAGCCCGAGTTCCACGAGTTGCCGACGCTCCATGTGAAGCCGCTGCCTTCGGGCGAGCCGGAATTGTAGTTCGGCTCGGCAAACTTCACGCGCGTCGGATTCTCGGCGAGGATTTTGGTGGCCAGCGCGTTTGAGTCCGTCGGCGTGTGCAGAAGGTAGATCGGGCGCGTGCCGAACTGCTCGACGAGTTGGAGGCCATATTGCTGCGCGATGGAGTTGATGTCGGCCCCAGGGAGAAGCTCGACGTTGATCTCGTTCGCGATGTATGAGTCCTCGCCGTTATCGACCGAGCCGGAAGAGGCGAGCGCGACGGGCGACGCGGGCAACCCCGTGAAGAGAAGAGTCGCGAAGAGGGCCAGCAGGCCGAAGGGGCGTAAAAACTTGCGGGACATCTTAAAGGGAACTCCTTAAAATTCCGGACTGAAAGCTAACCTTCGGGGGCCAGAGGTAAAAACAGGACGCATCGAAAAACCGAATCTGTGGAGCACTGGAAAAGTCCAAAGCATTTCTGGAAAAGTCCTAAACATTTGATGCCTTCACCCCTTGAAACAGTGCCCGGCGCGCGCCGAAAAATACACCGGAAACTGATAAATTTTTGCGTGGCGAGCTACCAGCGGCCGGTGATGATGAACGGAGACCAGAAGAAGGGATGCGGGCGCTCGCTCATCTGGCGGAGCTGCGCGGCACGTAGGGCGGCGGCGGGTCTTGTGCCCGCGCGCAGATGTGTGTAGAAGTCCGTCATCAGCTCCGCGGTGGCATCGTCGTCCACAGTCCAGAGGCTCAGCAGGAGCGTCGGCGCGCCCGCGTAGAAGAACCCGCGCACAAGCCCGATCAACTCGTCGCCCGGCGCGATGGCGCTCACGCCCGTCTCGCAGGCCGAGAGCGTGACGAGTCCCGCTCCAACGTCGAGCGTGTAGGTGTCTCGAACCGTCAGCCAGCCGTCGCCGAGTTTCAGAGAGGAGAAGAGCGGACTATCGGGGCGGAACTGACCGTGGCATGCGAGGTGGAGCACGTCGGCGTGGGGCGCACGCTTACGCAAAGCACTGATGGTCGCTTCAGTGTCCAAGAGCGCCTCGGATTCGGGGAAGAGGGGCGCGAGCGCCGCAATCTCATCGCGCACGCGCGGCGTCTGCTCGTCGGCCACGCCCATGAGGAGCGCATGCCTGAAGGGGCGCGAGGGGCGCGCAAGACAGTGTGCGAGCACGCTTGCGCTCGGCGCGTAAGAGACCTCGCGCCGCTCGACGACGTAGCCCTTGCCGTCGTCGAGCGCGTGGAACGGGACGTAGTGGAGCGCGCGGTGCGGCACGATGACGAGGCGGCGGTCGCCTATACGCTCCTCGACGCGTCGAAGCAGAAGGTCATAGAGCGAGCGCAGGTGACTGCGCGCGCGCGTCTCAAGCGATGCGAGATGCGAGCGCATGCGCGCCGAGCCGTATCGAAGGCTCCCGACCTGAAAGCGAAACTGACTCAGCGCTTCTGTCACAGCCCTCTCGTCCGCAAGTCCGCGCACGACCTCTACCGTATCGCCCGTGACGACGAACGCGAGCAACTCGCCGCCGAGACTCGTGTACTCGACGAGCGCCGTGTCATGTCCGAGCGTCTTCTGTAAGGCCGGAACGTCTAACGGCTCGGTGCGTCCGAGCGCAGTGCTGCCGCCGCGCTGCTGTAGCTGGCGCATGATTTCGAGCGTGCGGGTTTCGCGCTCGCGCACTGCGTCGTGGAGCGCCTGCATCGCCGCCGCGCCACGCGACGCGTCGCCTTCGGGCGGGCGGTTGATGCGACTGTAGAACCAGTTCAACTCCTCCCGAAGCTGGTCGAGCTGTGCAAACATCTCGGCCTCGAACTCGTCGCGAGCGCGCGGATGGACGGCGAGCGCGCCGCTCATCATCTCGACGAGTGCGCGCGAGCGTGCGCGCTCCACGTAGCAGAGCGCTTCGGTCACGCGCGCCCCAACAGTGTCCGAGAGAGACAGGCGGACGAGTTCGTCGTAGGGCGCGAGCTTGTCGGCGACGAAGGCGGTACGGAACTCTTCCGCCGGGAGCGGGGCGCGCAAATCTTCGATAAGCGAGACTGCGTGCTTGAAGGAGGCTTCGGCCTTCGCGGTCTCGCCGCGCGCGGCGGCCAACAGGCCGAGTGAGGTGTGGCAGCGCTCGGCGATCTGCGGAAGCGCCTGCGACTCAGCCTCCTTGAGCGTCGTGTCGAGGAGGATTTGCGCCAGTCGCTCCTGCCCCTGCGCGCGCGCCGCCTCGCCGCGCAGCCAGCGCGCGAGCAGGAGCCGCCGCCAAGTGCCCGCGCGCTGAAGCGGAGCCTCGGCCTGTGCGGCCAGCATGGCAGTCGTGCCGTAGTCGCCCTCGGCGAGGTGAAGCTGTGCCTCGGCGAGCGTGACGTAAGCCTCACCGACCATGTTGCCCTCGGCGGCGTAGAGGGTGCGTGCGCGTGCGAGATGGTCGTGCGCTTCTTCGGAGTTTCCGCCGATGACCGCGGCGCGGCCCGCCTGCGCGAGCGCACGCGCCTGCTCGGCACGCATGCCAAGCTCCGCGAACGTCGGGATGACGCGGAGGTAGATCGCACGCGCCTCTGCGGCCAAATTGAGTTCGAGATAGGCGTCGGCCAGTTCAAGCTCTGCGACGGCTGACTGGTGCGGCATCCCCATCGTGGTGAAGTGTCGGCGCGAGCGTTCGAGCAGATCGAGCGCCTCACGGTAGCGACCCCGGAAGAGCGCAAGGTTCCCCATGCTGGCCTCGATGGCTGCCTGCGTGGCGGCGAGGCCCGCCTCTTCCGTGCGCGCGAGCGCCTGTCGGTAAAGCTCTTCGGCGGAGCGGAAGTCGTGGCGGAGCGTGTAGAGGAAAGCAAGCGAGTTTTCGATGATGGCGAGCTGCTTGGGATCATTCGTGGGGAGGAAACGCTCGCGCGCGAGCTTGAGGTAGTGCTCGGCCTCCTCATAGCGGTCGCGCCGTCCGCAGAGGTTCCCGATGTTGTGCTCGACCTTGCCTGCGGCGGCCAGGTCGCCATGCTCCAGAAAAACGTCGCGTGCGCGCAAGCCCGTCTCAATCGCCTCCTCGTAGCGACCGAGCATGGCGAGCGCGATGAGCTTGCTGACCTGCGTCGAGCCGGCCATGTGCGGCTGGCACAAATGTTGGAAGCGCGCCTCCGCTTCGTCCAGACGGCGGATGGCCTGCTCCATTCGTCCACCGACGAGCGCGGCGATGCCTGAACCCCAGTCTCTGAGCGCCGACACCTCCTCGGAGTCCGTCGTCTCGCCCAGCGCTTCGAGCGCGTCGGCGGCGGCCACGGCGCGCGGTGGGTCGCCGCTCCATGCTTCGAGGCACACATCCTTGAGCGCGTGTGCCAGCGACACGTCGGCCAGCGCGGTGTGTTCGCGCAGGAGCGAGGCGCGCTGCGTCCCGTCTTCGGCCGAGACCAGACGCGAGACCAGTTCCGCTCGGTTCATCGTCGGATGCTTACCTCAGTTGAGTGTGGCGAAAATAGAATTAACCACCGCAGACACAGAGAGCACGGAGTTAGCACAGAGAGGATTTCAAATCTGAAATTTCAGCTTTGAGATTTGAGAGTTGAAATCTCAAATCCTCTGTGCTTCCTCTGAGTCTTCTGTGTCTGCGGTGGTGAACTTGCCGTTCGCCGTCCGCCTGCTAAGCCTTCAAACTCAACTCGGGAATCTCTATCTCCGTCTCGTCCAGACGGAGTTGGAGTGCGTAGACGCCTTCGAGCACGGGCGGCAGTGTGAACTCGCAGAGTTCGTTGAGCGCGGTGCGCGTCGCTTCTCCGTCGGCTGAGACGAGCGCGACCTCGCCGCCGGTGCAGGAGCCGAGCACCTGGCCCGAGACCGTAAAGCCTTCGCCGCCCGGCGCGAGCCGCAAGTCAACGTCGAAGTCGCCCGCACTGAAGAGTAGTTGCCGTGCAGGCGCGGGCTGGCCTGAGCGTACGCCGAAGGCAGGGGTCAGACTGTTGCTGTCGAAGGTAAGCGCGGCGACGAGTCGGCGCAGGAGTCCCGGCTCGCGCGCTTGGGTCTTGCGCGCGCGGAACATTCGGACGACACCGGCGATTAGTTCGGGCGGGGCGTCCACGGAGGTGTCGGCACGCAGAAGCTCCGCGACGCGCCCGAGTTGCGCCGCCTGTTCCGAGCAGCGCGCACAGGAAGAGAGGTGCGTGCGCTCGCGTGCGGCCTCTTCGGGCGACAGGCGGCCCTCGGCCAGATCGGCGAGGCGTGCAAAGGGGATGTGTTGTGGGGTCAGTCTCATTTTCCGCTCCACCGGGCGCTCAGTCTTAGCACCCGCTCGACGGAACAGTGCGCGGGCGGCTGCGAAAAATACATGGAAAGCGGTGACAGGTAACAGGTGACGGGTGACAGGAAAAAACCTTGCGTCGTGTGCCTCAAGTCCCGACAAAAGAAGCCGGTTTTCCACCTGTCGCCCATCACCCGTCACCGTTCACGAAAAACCCTTCTTCTTCAAAACGTCGAGTAGTTTCTTCAAACAGCGTGCGCGCGTGGGGCCAATACTACCTTCACTTGTGCCGAGCGCGGCGGCGATCTCGGAGTAGGGCGGAGGCTCCGCGCTGTAGAAAAGTATCTGTAGGAGTTGTTGGCAGCGCCCTCCGAGTTCGTCGAGAGCGGCGCGAACGAGGTGCTGCTCTTCGAGCCGGACGAGCGCCTCGTCCGGGAGCACGCGCTCGTCGGCGAGGTCGTACATCTCGCCCTCGCCCTCGCCTTCTTCGGAGGCGAAGGGGCGCACGAGGCTCGCACGGCTGCGCGCGCGCCACGTCTTGCGCTTCGCCGTCGTGACGAGCCACGCCTGCAAGCGCGAGGGCTGTTCGATGGAGTCGATGCTCTCTAAGAGGGCGGTGAAGACATCCTGAAAAATCTCGGAGGCCGCGTCCTCGTCAAGCCCTGCGCGGCGCGGGATGGCGTAGATAAGCCGCTGATAGCGACCGACGAGCGCCTCCCACGCGCCTTCGTCGCCGCTGCGGCACGCCGCCAGCAGTTGCTCGTCGCTTTGCCCACGGGCCTCCACAATCGCCACGCGCTAGAGGATAGGCCCGCCACCGGGAAAAGGCAAAGCGGAAGCCCAACCGTGAGGGAGGGCGTATGGAAGGATGAACGATGAACGATGAACGATGAACTGAAGACTGCTCTTAGTTCATCATTCAGCGTTCATCATTCATCGTTCCGCTTGCGCCCTCCCTCACGGTCGGGCTTCCGCCCTTTGCTTTCTCAGAGCTTACGTGGCAGAGGGCCGCCGATGGTGTAGAGCGTGACGGAGCTTGAGAGGCCGAGTCCCGAGAGGCGGCCCGCCATCAGCACGATGGTCTCGCCCTGCCCGACGATGCCGGCCTCGACGAGCGTCCGCTCGCAGCTCTTCAACATCTCTTCCGTGCTGTCGTAGTGTGGGTGGACGTAAGTCTCGACGCCCCAGACGAGCGACAACTCGTTCTGCACGGCGCGCTCGGGCGTGATCGCGACGATGCGCTGCTCGGGTCTCAAGGTCGAGAGGCGGCGTGCCATCAGCCCCGAGGCCGTGATGACGGCGATTGTGTGCGCGTCGATCTCTTCGGCGGCGAAGGCGGCGGCCTCGCACAAAGCGCGACTGACGCGCCCCGACTGTCGCCCTGCGACGCGCATGATGTCGCGCGTCGAGGCCGTCTTGCCCGTCTCCGCCGACTCGATAATGCGCGCCATCGTCGCGACCGAAAGCACAGGGTACTTGCCCGCCGCGGTTTCAGCCGAGAGCATTAAAGCGTCGCTGCCATCCCAGACGGCGTTGGCTACGTCCGAGGCTTCGGCGCGCGTCGGGCGCGGCTCAGAGACCATCGACTGGAGCATCTGCGTCGCCGTGATGACGACCTTCTCATTCTTCTTCGCCGCCTCGATGATGCGCTTCTGGTAGACGGGGACAAGCTCAACACTCGTCTCGACGCCGAGGTCGCCGCGCGCGACCATCAAGCCGTCGGCGGCCTCGACGATCTCCGCGAGGTGGTCGATGGCTTCGGCCTTCTCGATCTTCGCGATGAGCGGCTGAGAGCCTCCCGCCGCCTTAATGAGCGACTTGGCCTCGACACAGTCTTCGGCACGCCGGACGAAGGAGAGCGCGATGTAGTCTGCGCCCTCGCGCACGGCGAACTGGAGGTCGCGCCTGTCCTTGTCGGTGAGCGAAGGGATGGGGAGCGACGCGCCCGGCAGGTTGATGCCCTTGCGCTCGGCGAGCGTGCCGCCGTTGACGATGCGCGTGATTACGTCCGTGTCGGTCGTCGATTCGACCGTTAGCTCGATAGCGCCGTCATCTAAGAGGATGCGCGCGCCGGGCCCCACGTCGCGCGCGAGTCCCGCGTAGTTCGTCGAGACCTCGCGCGCATCACCGACGACCGAGCGCGTCGTGAGCGTGAAGAGGGCGTTCGTTTCAAGTTGGACGGGCTGGCCGCCTTTGAGCATCCCCGTCCTGATCTTGGGGCCCGACAGATCGACGAGCACCGAGAGCGGTCGCTTCAGGCGGTCGGCTGCCGAGCGCGCGCGGCGGATCGTCTCGGCATGCTCCTCTTGCGAGCCGTGCGACATGTTGATGCGCACGGCGTTGGCTCCGGCAGCGAGCAGCGACTCAAGGACGGCTGGCTCACGCGAAGCCGGGCCGAGCGTGGCTAGTATCTTGGCTCTCCTCAACTCAAAAACCCCTCTGATGTGTTTTCGCGGGATACTGTGTTTGTAAACCTCCACCCGCAATTAGTCAACGCGAGGAAGTAGTCAGTAGACAGTAGACAGTAGACAGTAGACAGTAGACAGTAGCGCTCCGCGTGATGGACGTTGCGCTTTCACCCTGACGACTCGCCGAAGAAGGTTTTTCTACTGACTACTGTCTACTGACTACTGACTAGTGACTACTGACTTCTTTCCTTTCAGTCCGCCTTCTCTGAAAGCGCTTCGGTAATGGCCTGTTCAAGTTCGGTGGCGACCTCCGAATCGTAGCCGACGAAGTGGCGAATGAGACGGCCACGGCGGTCGAGGACGAAGGTTTGTGGGATGGCGTCGTCGTCTGAGAGGAAGAGGCGCACGGTCTCGCCGTCCGGCTCCGCGAGTTGGTACTGGATTTGGTACTGCCTGACGAAGTCTGGAACCTTCGGGCGGTCTTCTTCACCGCCGACGTTAAGGCCGACGACCTTGAAGCCACGCGCCCCGAGTTGCTTCTGGAGGCGGACGAGGTGCGGAATCTCCTCGCGACAGGGCGGGCAGTAGGTCGCCCAGAAGTCGAGCACGACGACCTGCCCTCGCAAATCTTCGAGCTTCGCGCGCCGTCCATCGAGCTGTGTCCACGCGCCGGGCGGGGCGGCGACCGGAGCAGCCGTAGCGTCGCTGCCGTGTGCCGTGGCGACCGGCGGCATCGGCAGGTTTGTGCGCGGAGGCTTCGCGCCCGTTGACGCATCGCTCTTCGTCGCGGCTCCGGCTGCCTCGGCCCTCTTCTTTGAAGCGCCGTCGAGGTCGCACGACGCCGTAAGTACGATCAGCATGATGACGGCGAGCGACGCTGCCAGGTGTCGCGCGCTGTAATGTTCGGGGTCTCTCAGACGCATGTTCGGCAAAACTCCTTCGGGCGAGGGTGTGAGACATTCTACACGAACGCGCGCGGGCGGGACACGCGCCGCCGTTTGAGCGGCGGCGACTATAAACATCAAGCTCCCCTGCGGGGCGCTGATTTTATAGAGTCCCTAAGCCCGGTCTGAATCGTTGGAAGGGTCGTGGTCTGGCAGTATGTCTTCAAGCGGGGGCGCGGCTTCGTCCGAGGGCACCTTGTACTCTTCATTGGCCCACGCGCCGAAGTCGAGCAGCTTGCAGCGCTCGGAGCAGAAAGGGCGATGAGGGTTATCCTCCCACTTGGAAGGTTTGTGGCAGTTGGGACACTTCATAAAGACGTTGAATCGTGAATGGTAAATCGTGAATGGTAGTTGAATGTTGATTGGCTCCGGCTGTTATCGCTCCACCTTGAGCACCACTCAACGACCATTCACCATTGACGATTCACTATTTACAAACCTCACGCCGCAGCCGAAGCCGCGGGAGTTTTTATCAGAATTTTTCGATCAACGAAATCAATGATACCGGCGCGGCGCAGTGCGTTCAAGCGGACGGTCACACTCTCGCGCGTCGAGCCGACGATTGAAGCGATCTCGCGATGCGGCAGCGCCAGGTCGATGAGCACGCCCTCAGGCTCCGCCCGCCCGTAGCGCTCGGAGAGGTCTACGAGGAGCTTGTCGAGGCGGGCCGGGATGGCGTCGAGCGCAAAGTCTGCGACGCGACGCTCGGCCCGCGAAAGGCGTTGACCAACCATGCGGAAGGTGTAATCATAAAGTTCGCGGCTCGCAGCCATTCCCTCCCTGAAAACCCCCGCGGGAATCCGCAGCAGGCGTGCCTGTTCGTACGCAATGGCGCACTTCTCGCGCACCCCCGCCGAGTAGAGCGACGACTCTCCGAAGAGCGCGCCCGCCCCGATGATATCGATGACGGCCTCGCGCGCCGTCCGCGCGTCGATGGCGCAGATTTTGACGCGCCCTCGTGCGATGCAGTAGAGCGCGTCGGCCACGTCTCCCCTGCGATAGATAAAGCGGCGGCGGCGGAAGTCTACGGCCTCGGAGCTTGAGGCCAGCAGCGCGAGAGTCTCTTCGGAGAGGCACGCGCCGACCTCGGACTGGCGTATAATTTCTGCGCGGTCGGCTGCGGGTAGATTGCAGGCGCGTCGGTGTGACATCGTGGGGGAACCTCTTTAAGGGGTCTTAGATTCTCGAAGAGTGCTTATGCGACTTTTGGCGGCGCGCGCGGTCGCGAACGGAAGAGGGGCGCATTCCTGCCCCATAAACCTGCTTGAACGGAAAGGGAGTTAAAGCGCGCGCGGGTGCCGCGAAAGCCACGAGGTTAACTAAACTTAAACCGTTATTCGATGAGGAAAAGTTAACTGCCAAATGAAACGGGTCGTCGCCCCTTGAAGTAGCGGGCACAAAATAGCACGAAGACCGAAAGGGTGCAAGACCTGTTTTTTGCAATTATTATGACAACCAAGCTCAGCGTCCTCGTCGTCGATGACGAGACGGATAAACGGCTTCTGCTCGCCTTCGCGTTGGAGAACGAGGGCTACCAGGTGCATACGGCTGAGGATGGCGTCGAGGGACTCGCGGCGGTCGATCTGCACCAGCCCGACCTCATCGTCACGGACGTGATGATGCCGCGCATGGACGGCTACGAGATGATCCGGCGCGTGCGCTCGAACCCGCAGACCAAGTTTATCCCCGTCATCTTTCAGTCGGCGGCGCGCGTCGAGGGGCGCGACGTGCGGCTCGGCTCAGAGCTGGGCGCGCTCGGCTACCTGACAGACCCCACAGACCTCGACCTGCTACGCTCGCGCGCCAAAACGCTGCTCGAACTAAAACAGCATCTCGACTCGTTTCAGGAGGCCGCCTTCACGGACTACCTGACGGGACTTGCGAACCGCCGCCGCTTCGAGCGCCAACTGGAGCGCGAGGTGGCGCGCACAGAGCGTTACGGTCACCCCTTCTGCCTGCTCTTGATCGACATCGACAACTTCAAAGGGGTCAACGACACACACGGCCACGACGTGGGTGATGAGGCGCTCAGGCGCGTTGCCAACGTCATCCAGTCGGGCACGCGCGGCATCGACACGGGCGCACGCATCGGCGGCGATGAGTTCGCGGTCATCCTGCCGGAGACGAATCTCGTGCGCGGCCTCGAAGTCGCCGAGCGCCTGCGCGTCGCGATTGCCGCGCTCGAAATTGAGCCGCCCGGGCGCGTCACCGCCAGCATCGGCGTCGCCGAACTCCCTTCGTGTGCGCGCTCGGGCGACGGACTCCGCTCGTCTGCCGACGCCGCGCTCTACGACGCCAAGCACGGCGGGCGCAACCTAGTCGCCTGCGCGCCCGCGGAAACGAACCCGAAGCCCGCGCTCGGCGTATCATAAAACCAGAGGCTAGAGGTTAGAGGCTAGAGGCTAGTTACAAGACAAACCTTTACTAGCCTCTAGCCTCTAACCTCTAACATCTATTCCGAAGGAATCAATTATGGCTGACTATCGTGACAAGCTTGGGGAGTGGAGCGAGGCGGCGCGGCGCAAGGCGCGCGAGCTGGACGAGAAGTACAACGTGCGAGAGCGCGTCGAGGAAGGAGCGCGTGTCGCGGGCGAGGCGGCGCGGCGCGGAGCCGACGTGGTCAAAACGGGTGCCGAGCGCGCACGCACAGAGGCCGAACGCATCGGCGAGGATTTCGACTTGAACGAGCACGCGCAGGACGCGCGCGAGCGTGCCGAAGGCGCGCGCGAGCAGGCCGGGCGCGCGGCGGAAGAGGCTGCACGCCTCGCACGCGAGGTCGGCGGGCGCGTGCGCGAGGCGGGACAGAAAGCCGGCGAGCGGGCCGGCGACGTTCTCGGCGGCGCGAAGAAGTATTACAAGGGCGCGGCGCGCGCCGCCGGCATGGGAGTACGCGTCGCAGGGATTAGTGTCCGCGCCACACGGCTGACCACCGCCTCGTCCGCGGGGCTGTTCCGTGCTTACGAATGGGCGCGGCAGAACCCGAAGCAGGCCATCGTCGTCACGCTCTCGCTCGCGGCGGGCGTCCGCGCGGGTGCGTCCTTCCCCGGCCTCGACGGCCTTCTGCTCGGCGCGCACCCGCACTGGCTCACGCACTCCGCGCTTCCCGTGTGGGCCGTGCGCAAGGTCGGCAAGAAGTTTGAAGATTACCTGCGCGAGCGCGAGCGGCTGGTCGCCGCGGGCGAACTGGACGAGGCCGACCGCAAGCGCGTCGAGTTCGAGCGCAAGATGGTTCGCTATGTCGGAGCGCCGCTCCTCGGCGCGTTCAGTTGCGCTGCGGGTGTAGCCATCTGGGCGCAGATACTCCAGCCGGGCCCCATCGTCGGCGCGCCCATCAGTTGGCTCCTCGGCGGCAACCCCGTGCTTGACGGCATCTGGCTTTTCGGTAACGGAATAATCTGCTTCCAGCAAGGCTACAAGTTCTTCATGATCGCGCTCAAAGATCAAGAGGATGTACACAGGATCGTGAGAGAGATAAAAGGTCTTTTGCCTTCAGCCGCGACGGCCTGAGTGCGTCGTTGCCGGAGCAGCGTAAACACGTCGCAGCCAAAGCAACTTACAGAAAAGCCGCCGCGAAGGATTCAACCCTCGCGGCGGCTTTCGTTTGTAACGTCAGGTAGACAAAAGAGAAGGAAAGAGCTTATCCACGAAATCACACTAATCAACACGAAGGGCAGACAGCCTTAGTGCTTGTTTCGTGTCCTTTCGTGTGTGTTCTTGTTTGCTGTCGTCGCTCGCCCTGACACTCACTTGATGGTCAGCGGGAACGGCACGAACGAGAGGATGAAGACGACGAGCGTGACGAGCGCGACCGCTTTGCGCGCCGAGCCGAGCGCGTCCGA
>JAVRON010000022.1:0-27929 GCA_032162705.1 Acidobacteriota bacterium | reverse complement strand
TACGGGCTGCGTCGGATCAACGAAAGGGTCAGTGCCGCCTTGCGTAAGCCATCGGGTCTTGTCATCAAAAAGACCCGATGGCTTTCGCAAGGCGGCACTGACACACAGACCGCACGCGACTTTCGCGCGAAGTCCAGTCTCTCGCACGAAGCAGTCTTATAGATATACAGTCGATTAGATACAAAGTTGATGGCAAAGAAATTTCTAATCATCGCGGCAATCGCGGTCTTCGGGCTGGTGGCGCTGCTCGGCTTCCGCTTCAGCACGAAGGAAGCGACGCCGAAGTCCGCGACCGCGCCGCCGTCGCCGTCCGTCAACAACGCGCAGGCGATGCCGGGCGACCGGCTGGTGAGCGCCGCGCAGGGCGTCATCGAGCGCCAGCCCGCGAACGCGAAGGGTTACAACCTGCTCGCTGCGGCTTACATGCAGAAGGCGCGCGAGACCGGCGACTTCGGTTTAAATGCGAAGGCCGAAGAAGCACTCGCGCGCGCGGCTGAGGTCGAGCCTGAGAGCTACGACACGCTGAAACTCCACGCCAAACTCCTGCTCACCTACCACCGCTTCGCGGAAGCTCTCGAAGTCGCGCGCCGCGCGCAAGTCCTGAACCCGAAAGATCACGACGTGTACGGCGCGATGACGGACGCTCTGGTCGAGTTGGGCGAATACGAACAGGCCGTCGCGTCGGCGCAGACGATGGTCGATCTACGCCCGGACGTTGCCTCTTACTCGCGCGTCTCGTACCTGCGTGAACTTCATGGGGATACGAAGGGCGCGGTCGAGGCGATGAGGCTGGCGGTCGAATCCGCCAGCCCGCAGGATGCGGAATCGGTCGCGTGGTGTCGCGTCCACCTCGGCGACGCTTTGGTGCGCGAAGGCAAGGTTGTGGAGGCCGAGCGCGAGTACGACCATGCGCTCTTCATCTTCCCCGGATACCACCTGGCGCTCGCGGCGAAGGCACACGCACGGCTCGCGGGGGGCGACACGGAGACTGCCGTAGAGTTCTACCGCCGCGCAATCGAGCGCGTCCCGCTGCCCGACTACGCCGCCGCGCTCGGCGACCTGTACGCGAAGCTCGGTCGCGAGGAGGATGCAAAGAGAGAGTACGAGCTGGTCGAGTTTGTCGAGCGCACGGGCGCGCAAGGCGGCACGTACACGCGGCAGTTGGCGATGTTCTGGGCCGACCACGACACACGTCTCGATGAGGCGCTGGAAGTCGCGAGACACGAGCGCGAGGCGCGGAAGGATATTTACAGCTCCGACCTGCTCGCGTGGTGTTTATACAAGAAGGGACAGTTCGCCGAGGCGAAGGCGGCGGAGGACGAAGCGCTGCGGCTCGGCACGCGCGACCCGCGCCTGCTCTATCACGCGGGGATGATCGCTCACGCACTGGGCGACCGCCGCGGCAGCGCGAAGTACCTGCAACAGGCGCTCGCCATCAATCCTTCGTTCGACGTTCTACAGGCAGACGTGGCGAGGCAAACCCTTAACGCGCGTTCCGCGTGAGCCGCGACAAATAAGCCGATGCGACGAACACGTCCCGGCATGAGGAACAAGTCAGTTCCGGTACGAGGAAAGAATGTTGATGGCCCCCTTTGAATTATTATCGCGGCGACGGACGGCGAAGTTGCTGCCAGCCCTGCTGGTGTGGCTGGTCGCCTGCTGGTGTGGCGTCGCCGCAGTCGCGCACCCGCTCGGAAATTTCACCGTCAACAACTTCTCCCGCATACACGTCGAAACGAGTGGTGTGCGCGTGCGCTACCTGTTGGACATGGCCGAGATTCCGACGTTCCAGGAGTCGCAGGCGATGGACGTGAATCACGACGGCGCAGTGTCGAATGATGAGTTGGCCGCCCATCTCGAACGTCTCGCCCCGCGTCTGGCCGAAGGCGTCTTGCTGACGAGCGACGGCGTGCGGATTCCCTTACGTCTGATTGCAAAGGCGATCTCGATGCCGCAAGGCACGGGTGGCCTCCCGACCTTGCGAATCGAGTGCGAGTTTCAGGGCGCGGCCCCCGACACGTTGATGTTGGGAAGCACGCACCGCCTGCGCTTTGAGGATACGAACTACCGCGAGCGCATCGGGTGGCACGAGATAGTCGTCGAGCCTGCGGACGGCGTCGCCGTCTTCGACAGTACGGCCTTCGGCTCCGCCGTGACGGACGAGTTGAAGGCATACCCGCAGGATAAGCTCGCCGCGCCACTCGACGAGCGCCAGGCAGAGTTGTCCTGGCGACATGGCGCAGCGCCGGCGAACGCGGTCGCGCTACGAACGCGGGAAGGCAGACCCGCTGTGCCGACGCGCGACCGCTTCGCCGAGTTGATCACAGTTGAGGAGTTGACGCCGCTCGTCGCGCTCCTCGGTCTGCTGCTCGCGGCGGGCCTCGGCGCGCTGCATGCGATGTCGCCCGGCCACGGCAAGACGGTCGTGGGCGCATACCTCGTCGGTTCGAGGGGCACTGCGAAGCACGCCGCCTTCCTCGGCCTGACGGTGACGCTGACGCACACGAGCAGCGTCTTTGCTCTGGGGCTTCTGACGCTCTTCGCGTCGCACTACATCCTGCCCGAAAAGCTTTTCCCGTTTCTCAGTCTGACCTCGGGCGCGATAGTGCTCGCCATCGGCCTGACGCTCTTTGTCCGGCGGCTCCGTTCCGCCTTCGGCCTGTCGGGGACTGAAGGCCACCAACATCATTCGCACGACCAAGCGGACGGACACGAACAGTCTCACGCGGGTGCGTCGGGTCACAGCCACGGACATGAGCACGGACACATCGGCGAGACTCTGACGCATTCGCACGGCGGGCGCGAGCACTCGCACATCCCTCCGGGCGCGGACGGCAGACCCTTAACGTGGCGAAGCCTGCTCGCGCTCGGCATTTCGGGCGGACTGCTGCCATGTCCGTCTGCGCTCGTCGTGATGCTGTCGGCCATCTCGCTCGGGCGAGTCGGCTACGGCCTCGCGCTCATCCTGGCCTTCAGCGTCGGACTGGCGGCCACGCTCACATCGGTCGGCCTGCTCTTCGTCTACGCGAGCCGGTTTGTGAATGGTCGCCGGGCGGGCGAGTCGCGTTTGGTGAAGGCGCTGCCCGTGTTGAGTTCACTGGTCATCGCTTGCGCGGGGGCGGCCATCTGTTACGAGGCGCTCGCGCAGGCGGGTATCAATCCCGCGGCGCTGTTAGCCCGAGCCTTTTCAGTCGGAGCCGCCGCAGGCGTCGGGCCCTCGCCGGTATCAATGGGCGCGTTCGCCGTGCTCGGCCTCGGGCTGGTGTTCGGACTCAAGCACGCGACGGAAGTCGATCACGTCATTGCTGTCACGACTATCGTGAGCGAGCAACGCAGCATCTGGCGCGCGGCGATTGTCGGCGGCCTGTGGGGCGCGGGTCACACGGCCTCGCTCGTCGTCGTCGGCGTCTTCGTGTTGACGCTGCGCGTCGCCATCCCCGAAATGGTCGCGGGCTGGCTGGAGTTCGGGGTAGCGCTGATGATTATCGCGCTCGGCGTCAACGCTTTCGCGCGCGCCCTACGCGGCAGCGCGCACGTCCACCGGCATCGACACAGCGGCGTCGAGCACGCGCACATACATTTCCACGAACACGACGCGGCGCAAGCGGAAGACGATACGGCGGAAGCGGAAGGCGAAGCGGGGCACACGCACGCCATCACGCGTATCGGCCTGAAGCCTGTGCTGGTCGGGGCGATGCACGGGCTTGCGGGTTCGGCGGCGCTGACTTTGCTCGTCCTCGCGCAGATAGATTCCGCCGTGCTTGGCTTACTCTACCTCGCCGTCTTCGGCCTCGGCTCGATTCTCGGGATGATGCTGATGTCGGGCCTTGTAGGTCTGCCTTTCGCGTTGGGGTCGCGACGCCTCGGCGGTTTGAGTTATGGGTTGCAGGTGGTCGTCGGCGCACTGAGTATTGCCTTCGGCCTCTGGTACGCGTATCGTACCGGCATCTCGAACGGACTAATTTAAACAGGAAAGCACCGGGCAAGTCGCCCGACGAAGGAGCACATGGCCGCCGAGTTGGAGCTTGATTCTGCGACCGCGCGTGAGGGCGTCGAACGTTCCGGAGCGGGCAGGTCGTTTATCCCTGTGGCTGCACCCGTCCTCGCCGGTAGAGAGAAGGAGTACGTCGCTGACTGCATGGAGTCAGGCTGGATTTCGTCGGGCGGGAAGTATGTGGAGTTGTTCGAGGAAGGCTTCGCAAAGTTCTGCGGAGTTCGCCACGCAATCGCCTGCTGCAACGGGACGGTCGCGCTGCATCTCTCGCTCCTCGCGCTCGGCGTGGGAGCGGGCGACGAGGTAATCGTACCGACGCTCACGTTCGTGGCGACCGCCAACGCCGTGAACTACTGCGGCGCGCGTCCGGTCTTCGTAGATTCAGAACCGGAGACGTGGAACCTCGACCCTGAGCAGGTCGAGGCAAAGATCACACCGCGCACGAAGGGCATCATCGCCGTCCACCTATACGGGCACACAGCAGAGATGGACGTGCTCCGCCGAGTCGCACGCCGCCACGGACTCTTCATCCTCGAAGACGCGGCGGAGGCGCACGGTGCTCTCTACAAAGGACGGCGCGCAGGCTCGCTCGGAGACGTGGCCGCCTTCAGCTTTTACGGCAACAAGATCATCGCCACGGGCGAGGGCGGCATGGTCGTCACGAACGACGACGCGCTGGCCGCACGCGTGCGGCTCTTGCACGGGCAGGGGATGGACACGGAGCGGCGCTACTGGTTCACGGTAGTCGGCTACAACTACCGGATGATGAACATCCCTGCCGCCATCGGGCTGGCGCAGTTGGAGCGTGCTCACTGGCACATCAGCCGCCGCCGCGAGGTCGCGGAAGACTACATGCGACTCCTGCGGGGCGTATCGCAGTTGAGCTGGCAGGATGAGCGTGAGTGGACGCGACACGCCTACTGGATGTTCACCACTCTCCTTGACGATGAGCGGTCGGCGGGACGGGACGGCGTGATGGCACGTCTGCACGAGGCGGGCGTCGGGACGCGCCCCATCTTTTATCCGGTGCATCTGCTTCCGCCGTACCGCGAGTCTGCGCGCGGCGAAGAGTTCCCCGTCGCCGAAGGTGTGGCGCGGCGCGGCATAAGCCTTCCCACCTGGGCCGGGCTGAGCCGCGACGATGTGGTCTACGTTTGCGAACGCCTGCGCGAATGCCTGCACGAAGTCGAGGGGACATAAAGGGCTTTCAAAGGATGGTCGGCAGCGGTGCGGCGACCCGTACCCGCGAATGAGAGAGAGGCGATGAAACAGCCACTGGTTTCCGTCATCATCCCGAGCTACAACTGCGGGGCGAAGCTTGCGGTGACAATAGAGTCCGTGTTGTCACAACCGGCGGAGTTGTACGAGTTGATCGTCGTTGACGGCGGCTCGACCGACGAGAGCCTCGAAGTTATCGGGAAGTACGCCGCCCATCTGACACTCGTCTCCGAACATGACCGGGGGGTTTACGACGCTATTAACAAAGGCGTTCGCATGTCGAAGGGGAAGTACGTGTTCATTCTGGGGTCGGGCGACCGTTTGCGCGAAGGCGTGCTCGGGCGTGTCGCGGCGATGCTGCCCGAGGGGCCCTCTTTCGTCTACGGGGACGCCTACCTTGAGCGGTACGAGGAGGCGATAGCCGGTAAGATGGAGCCTGCGGATTTCATCAGAACGAATATCTGCCAGCAGGCTATCTTCTACGAGAGAACTATTTTCGATCTGATGGGTGAGTTCGACCTCAAGTACAAGGTCTTCGCCGACTGGGCATTCAACATCAGGTGCTTCGCCGACCCGCGCTTCCAAAAGCTCTATCTCGGCTTCGTCGTTGCCGACTTCGAGGGGTGGGGGATCAGCGATATAGAGGAAGATACACACTTCAAGAACGACTTCCCCGGTCTTATCAGGAAGTATGTCGGTGTGGACAGATACATCCATTACAGAATCTATCTCGCGAGAGTCTCCTTCTATATCTTCAGACGTAATTTCGCCAGCTTCGTCAAGGCAATGTTGACGCAACCCGCCTCTTTGCTCAGACGACAGAAGCCTTGAGCGAGCCACAGAGCCTTTCGCCTCGCGCACACGCCTATCTCACTTACCACTTGAGTGAATGCGGAAGTGTGATTCACCGCAGAGGCGCTGAGTTCGCAGAGACTCGCAGAGAGTTGAATCCCTCTGCGCCTCCTCTGCGTCCTCAGCGCCTCTGCGGTGAAGCTCATTTCACTCTACATTCAAGTGATAGGTGATATAGAGTTTCGCCGAAGGCGCGGTCTACAATTCGATGCACGTCTCTGTGAGCGCCGACCTGTGCTACATTTGCAAGGCAGTAAGCCACATTTGCAAAGCAGCGAGGGGTTGAATTGCATGGGCCGTTATTCGCTGGAAGCTAGCTTCTTCGCTTTTGTCTTGCTCTTGCTCTTATCTTCCACAGTCCGCGCGCAGATACCGTTCTACACGGACGACGCGGACACCACGGAGAAGGGCAAGCTCCACTTAGAATTCTTCGACGAGCACGACGTACTGCAAAAATCCGGCTATCCCGGCAAAAGACAGAACACCGCCAACCTCACGCTCGACTACGGGCTGAGCAGTCGCGTGGAGTTGGCCGTCAACTTCCCCGTCCTGACGATCTTCAACGCGAAGACCTCGCCGCAGGGGAATCCAACGGGCGTCGGCGACACACAGTTCGGCGTCAAGTATCGGTTCCGCGACGAGCGCGAAGGCTCGCGGCTGCCCGCGCTGGCGGTCGTCTTCTACATCGAAGCGCCGACGGGAAGCACTGAGAAGCAACTGGGGTCGGGGGTGGCTGACTACTGGCTCTACGGCGTGGCGCAGAAGTCTCTGACCAAGCGGACGAAGGGGCGACTCAACGGCGGGATTCTCTTTTCGGGCAACAGCTCGACGGGGCTTATCGGCATCCGCACCACGAAGGGCGAGGTCTTCACCGGCAACGGCTCACTCGTGCGGAACTTCAGCGACAAGCTCCAACTCGGGGTGGAGATGTTCGGAGCCGTAACGAACAACTTTCGTTTGAGCAAGGGGCAGTTCACAACTCAGTTCGGCGGGGATTATGCCCTGAGTGAAAACCTGACTCTGACCTTTGGCATCCTCGGCGGGCGCTTCGCGGCCAGCCCGCGTGCGGGCCTACACCTCGGCTTCGCGTACGACTTCAAATAGTGCCCGCGCCGAAGGAAGCGGCGACCGGGGGCGTGCAACTCGGGAAAGAAGGGAAGTAGAATGCGCCCGTCCCGGTCTGTGATTCGCCGATTGTTTTCCCGCGCTTCTAAAGAAACTCTAACGAGGGTAAAAGACTGATGAGCATAAAGAGTGTTCGCACGTTGATCTCGCTTGCGACGACGTTTGTCGTAGTGTGTGTGTTGTTCAATAAACCGGCGGCGGCGCAGACATCTCCGTCCGCCCCCGCGCCCGCAACCTTACAGAGCGAGACGCCGAAGACGTTTGAGCCGACGAACGACAGCTTCGACTACGTCAGACGCGAAGTGATGATCCCGATGCGCGACGGCGTGAAGCTGCACACCGTCATCCTCGTCCCGAAGGGCGCAAAGCGTGCGCCGATTCTTTTGACGCGGACGCCCTACGACGCCAAGGCTCTGACGAGCCATGCCGAAAGCTCTCACTTGGGCCCGATTCTGACCGGCTATGACAACGCCACGGATGTAATCGTCGAGGGCGGATACATACGCGTGGTGCAGGACATACGTGGCAAGTACGGCTCGGAGGGCGACTATGTTATGAATCGCCCTCTGCACGGGCCGCAGAATCCGACGCCGGTCGATCACGCCACCGACACCTACGATACGATTGACTGGCTGGTGAAGAACACGCCTGAGAGCAACGGGCGTGTCGGCATCCTCGGTATCTCTTACGACGGCTTCCTCCCTTTGATGGCGCTCGTCAATCCACACCCGGCGCTCAAAGTCTCTGTGCCAATGAACCCGATGGTCGATGGCTGGATGGGCGACGACTGGTTTCACAACGGCGCGTTTCGTCAACAGGGCATGTCCTACATCTACGATCAGGAGGCGACGCGCGCGAACGACATCAAGTGGTGGACAAGCCACTTCGACGACTACGATATGTTTATGCAGGCCGGGTCGGCGGGCGAGCTTGGGCGTCGGCGTGGGCTTGAACAGGTCGGGTTCTGGCGAAAGCTTCTGGAGCATCCCGCTTACGACGCCTTCTGGCGCGAGCAGGCTGTCGATAAGATACTCGGGGCCCAACCCTTGAAGGTTCCCGTGATGTTGGTACACAGCCTTTGGGATCAGGAGGACATCTACGGCGCAATCGCGGTCTACAAGGCCATCGAGCCGAAGGACACGAATAACGACAAGGTCTTTCTGGTGTTGGGCCCGTGGCATCACGGTCAGGAGATCAGGGAGGCCAGCACGCTCGGCGCTGTCAAATTCAACAGCGACACCGCGCTCACATTCCGAAGGGAAATCCTGCGCCCGTTTCTCGATCACTACCTCAAGGACGACGCGCCCAAAGCGGATGTTGCGCCCGTCACGGCATTTGAAACCGGGACGAACACTTGGCGGCGACTACAGTCGTGGCCCGCGGGCTGCACGACCGGCTGCACTGTGCGAGCGACACCGCTCTATCTCAACACAGGCTTGAAGCTTGGCTTTACTGCTCCGACAGCGGGCGACACGCCGTTTGAGGAATACATCTCCGACCCCTCTAAGCCCGTCCCCTATCGCGCACGCCCCATCGACGGCGGCAGTTGGTCGCGCTGGCTGGTCGATGACCAGCGCGAAGCTTCGGGCAGGCCCGACGTTCTGGCTTTCGTCTCCGACACTTTGAGCGCGCCGGTAAAGATTAGCGGACAGCCCGTCGTGAATCTTATCGCCTCGACCAGTGGCAGCGACTCGGATTGGGTTGTGAAGGTAATCGACCTCTACCCGGACGAAGTCGCGGGCCAGCCCTCGATGGGCGGCTATCAGTTGATGGTTTCGGCGGACATCTTCCGTGGCCGCTATCGAGAGAGCTTGGAGACGGCCAAACCCATCCAGCCCGACAAGCCTTTGGCTTACCGCTTTGCCTTGCCCACGGCTAACCACGTCTTTCTGCCCGGCCACCGGATGATGGTTCAAATCCAATCGAGCTGGTTCCCGCTCTACGACCGCAACCCGCAGACGTTCGTGCCCAACATCTTCTGGGCCAAGCCGGAGGACTATCGTAAGGCCGTGCAACGCGTCTATCACACGCCCGCACAGGCGAGCTTTATCGAACTGCCTCTGGTCAAGACACCTTGAGCGTTCGCCCCGACAGCGACGAAGCGCCGGGGCGAAACTGATCTCAGATTAATCAACGACGAGCAGCGAGACGCATTCTCAAGACATCAATGAAATGTTTGCCCGCCAGTCTCCAACTTTAGTTGGAGACATAAGTCCTTCTACGGTTCGATGACATTATCCGCTGTTTAAGCGACACTCGCCGCGCAGTAGATATTCCATAACATCTATGCTGAGGAGCCGGGAAGGTAGCCCCGCTGATTCCCCCGGGTCTTCAAGCTGCGCCCATCCTTCGACGCATGGGAAAGGTTTATCAACTTCACTCTACCGCGGCGTAAGGCGGCCTGCGCTGTGCCGATAACACCTCGCAAATTTTAGCGGTCGCCCTTGATTCCTTAATGCACCGTCAGAGGTAAAGTCTATGTCCAAGCTCGCCCTGCTGACCCTTATTCTTCTGTTGTCCTTTGCCGTCTCGCCCGTTTCGGCTCAGAGCAATTACGCGACCCTGAGCGGGACGGTGTTCGACCCACAGCGGCAAGCCGTCCCCGGCGCAACCGTTCGCGCCACGTCGGCGAGCACACAGGCCGCGCGTCAGGTAGACACAAACGACGAGGGGGCGTTTCAGCTTACAGGTCTGCTGCCGGGCGAATATAAGCTCACGGTCGAGGCTAAAGGGTTTGCGGTCTTGACCGAGACCGTAAGCGTCGAAGTCGGCCAGCAGATGACGCTCGACATAGACCTCAAGATTTCCTCGGTCAGCACCAGCGTCGAAGTCAAAGGTGAGGCGGCGGTGCTGCGGACTACTGACGCGAGCGTCGGCGAAGTCGTCGAATCGAAGTCCGTCCGCAGCCTGCCCCTGAACGGGCGCATGTTGATAGACCTTGTGCTCACTGTACCGGGGGCGCACGAGAGCCACGGCGCACAGTCGGGCGATATGAGTCCGCTCTACTGGCGACCAGGGCAGCGCTCGGCTGTGAGCATCGGCGGCAATCGCCCGAACGCGAACTATTTTCTTCTCGATGGCACGACCGACACAGACCCGACGTTCAATACACTGAACCTGAGTCCGTCGCCGGATGCGGTGCAGGAGTTTCGAGTTCAAACCGGCAGCTACTCCGCCGAGATGGGAGGCGCGGGCGGCGGGCAGATCAACATCGTGACGCGAACCGGCACGAACCAGTTCCACGGAACCCTCTATGAATTCCTGCGAAACGATGCGCTCGACGCACGCACTTTCAATCAGATGGACTCGGCGTCGAAGCACCTGAACCGGAACAATTTCGGCGGCAGCCTCGGCGGCCCGGTCTTTCGCAACAAGAGTTTCTTCTTCGCCAACTACGAAGGCTTGCGGCTGACGCAGGCCGTGTCGATGACCGACACAGTGCCCACGGCTGAAGAGATCGGCGGCGACTTCTCCATGAGCGGCACGACGATTTATAACCCGTTCAGCTCGCACCCGAACCCGAACTTCGACCCGAAGAAACCTGTCAGCCCGAGCAACCCGCAGGTCATCCGCGACCCGTTCCTCAACAACGTCATCCCGTCGAGTCTGATTAACCCCGTCGCCGCGCAGTTCCTGCGGAAGTATGTGCCCCGCCCAAACATGGATATGGGAATGAATGGCTGCGGCATGACGATGATGGGGACGCCGACCGTCACGGGCGCGGGGGCGGACTGTAACAACTATCAGGACGTGCGCGACGAGCACCACACGACCGACCAGGCCACCTTCCGCTTCGACCAGACGTTCAAAGGCGGCGACTCGCTCTTCGCACGCTACTCTCTCAGCAGCGAGCGCGGTTTCACGCCGCAGAACCTGCCCGGCTTCGGCGCACTCCACGACAACATGTCACAGCACGGCAGCGTCGGGTGGACACGCGTCGCGGGCCCCAATGTCGTGAACATGGCCGCCATCACCATCTCGCGGCTCTCGATGCATCGTTCTTCCGAGAACAGCGAGACGGGCGACATCGTCTCCGAGCTTGGGATTCAAGGGGTCGGCTTCGGCGGGCCCGGCGCGTTCGGTGCTCCGTACTTCAACGTACAGGGCTACTCACCGATGGGCGACTCGTTCGTCGCCACGCCGATGCACGCGTGGGACACGATTCTTGAAGCGCGCGACACTTTGAGCTGGCAGGTCGGTCGCCACAGCCTCAAGCTCGGCGGCAGCTATCGCAACTTCATCTGGCCCATGTGGGGGTTCTTTCAGAATCGCGGCTACTACCAGTTTACGAACGGCTTCACCACACAGACCGCCACGAACGACGGCACAGGCTCGGCGCTCGCAAGCTTCCTGCTCGGTCTTCCGGCGGTGAAGCAGCGTCAGGCCGGCATCCCGCAGATGCAGTTGCGCCAGTGGTACGCGGACGCGTTTGTACAGGACAGCTTTCAGCTCACACGCAACACGACGATCCAGGCGGGCCTGCGTTACGAGTACATGAGTCCTCTGACAGACATTCGCTACGCCAACACGAATCTGATTTTTCAGAACGGAAAGCCTTTCGTCTTCGTTGGCGGACAGCTTGGATTTCCGACCGGCCTTCTCTACTCGAACAAGCTCAACTTTGCCCCGCGCTTCGGCATCTCGCAGAACATCCCCCGCATGGGACTCGTGCTGCACGGAGCTTTCGGCATCTTCTACACACCGGTTGACATGAACACCTGGTGCAACCAGCGTCACAACGTACCCTTCGTCTTCCCCGAGACGCAGCAGAGCGACAACTTTACTCCGGCGGCAGGCATCGTCGCCTCACACTTCAACTTCGGTCAGCCCGTGCTCGGTCAGACGACTGTCAGCTTCGCGGCCTTCGACCCGCACGCACCCGCTCAGTACATCAAGCAGTGGAGCCTTGCAATCGAGAAGAGCCTGGGCCCCGAAACGACACTTGAAATAGGATATCTCGGTTCGCGCGGTATGCACCTTCAGCGTTCGCATCTGATTAACAACGCTGCGCCGGGGCCCGGAGCCATCGGCCCGCGCCGCCCCTTCACGACGTTGAGCTTTCTGCCGGGCGTCGTTCTGCCGGACAACATCACCGTTGCGAACACGACGTTCCCCGTCAGCGGCATCAACCTGCTTGAGAACACCGCGCGGAGCTGGTACGACGCGGGCTACGCAAACGTCCGCAGGCGCTTCTCACGCGGCTGGACGTTTCTAGCCAACTACACTTTCGCCAAGAGCCTCAGCGACGCGCCCGACTTCCGCTCCACGATGTTCGAGTCCGCTATCCCGCAGAACAACAGCGACCTCTCCTCGGAGAAAGGCCCGGCCTGCGACATACGCCATCGCTTCTCTCTGAGCACGGTCTATGACATCCCCGGATTTGGAAAGTCAGGACTGACGAATGCGCTCACGCGTGGCTGGCAACTGGCCGCCGTCTTTCAGGCGCAGAGCGGATTCCCTCTGACCATCTCTGTTTTCGGAGACACCGCCAACTCCGGGACTCTGCTCGGAGAGAATCCCATCCGCGCCAACTACACGGGTCTTGAAGTGTTCGGCCCCGGCACACGCACCTCCGACGCTTGGTTCAACCCCGCGGCCTTCTCCACGCCCGCAGCGTTCACCTTCGGGAACGTCGGACGAAACACAGTCTACGGCCCCGGCATGCAGACGCTCGACGTGGCGCTGCATCGCGAGTTCGTCTTGACGGAAAAGATGCGCTTCCAGTTTCGCGCCGAGTTATTCAACGCTCTCAATCACACGAATCTCGGCACGCCGAATCGCTTCGTAAACACGCCGCAGTTCGGCACTATCACGGAAGCGGCGACGCCGGGACGTGAAGTCCAACTCGGGGCGCGGGTTTCGTTCTAAAGTAATATTCCCTTGAATGTAAACCGAAAGTTCACCACAGAGACACAGAGGCACAGCTAAAGACAAAAGCTGTGCCTCTGTGTCTCTGTGGTGAACCCCTCCTGATTTAAACGCAACTGCTCAACGATATAGTCAGGGTCTCGGAATGATGTGGGCGCTCTCTCTAGTCAACCACTCTGTACTCCAGCAGGAAACGTCCGATCTGGATGGTCGCCTTACCCCCGACCGGCGGGTTGATGAGCAGAGAGCGCACCATGCTGCTCTTGCTGCGGCGCGCGTCAACTTCCCCGACCGGCTCGCCCGTGGCGGCGCGATAGAAGCTGATGTGGATGGCATCTTCGCGCGCGCGTTTGTAGCCGAAGACGTACTGGCCGGGCGGTAGATTAAAGTCGCCCATGCGGAGCGCGACCTGCGTGATAAGGAAGTGCGAGTAGTTGCCTTCAGCCGAATAGCCCGCGGTAATCATGACGACGCCCGCGATAAAGCGGCCCCGACCGTCGGTCACACCCGACGCGGTACGAAACTCCGTCTCGATGTTCTCCTTGATGACGGGCGCGCGTGCAGGAATCACTTTTCGCAACTCCGGCTCGGCGGCTGAGCGCCAGCGCGCACCGACGCGGTAAGAAGCAGCGCTCCCAGCGCCCGCGTAGAGCATGAGAGACGAGGACAGCACAACTCCCAACAGCGTCGAGTTCTTCATCGTGCCAAAAGGTTAACCGACTCAGGGAAGAAATTTCAACGGCGAACGACCTCACCGCCGTCCGTTGCTTCTCTTCGCGAGCTGCGGCCACCGCACAGCCTATAGTAATTTTCGCTTGCGTGCAGAGCATCGTGCGATTCACCGCCGAGACGCGGAGTTCGCCGAGACTCGCAGAGGCTTGAATTATCTCAGCGCTCCCTCCGCGTCCTCAGCGCCTCTGCGGTTAATTGTGCTCCCATTACATTCATGTGATAAGTGCTCTAAGCTGGCGGGCGTTCGCCGCCCCGCTTCCGTTATAATCCGGCGCGGTCAGTAAAATCGTCGCTGTCCCAAGTCCGTTTCCTTAACGAGTCCGCTCCGATCCATGCGTCAAAGAGGCTTCTCCTTCAAGCGCGGCGCACATCCCTTCAGCCTGTTCATTCCGCTGCTGTTGCTTTGCTGTGTGAGTGCCTACGCACTCGACCCCGAAAGCGACATCAATCAGCTCAGTCGTCGCGTCTGGCAGACCGAGACGGGGCTGCCGCAGAACACAGTCCACTCGATCACGCAGACCAACGACGGTTATCTCTGGGTCGCGACCGAAGAGGGCATCGCGCGCTTCGACGGACTCGGCTTCTCAGTCTTCGATAAACAGAACACGCCGCAGCTCAAGAGCAACGACGTGCGCGCCTTGCTTGCGACGGGGAAGGGAGACATTCTCTGGGCGTGTACGGCGGAAGGACTGGCACGCTTCGACGCCGGTCAGTGGGTTAACTTCACGACCGAGCAGGGGCTTGGCGGCAACGATGTCGTGTCGGCCTACGAGGGACGCGACGGCACAGTCTGGGTTGCGACCACCTCGGGGTTGAGCCGTTTGAAGGACGGTGCGTTCACAACCTTCACGACCAGAGACGGGTTGGCGGGCAACAACATTCAAGCGCTCGCCGAAGACGCGGATGGTGTTCTCTGGGTCGGCACGGGCGAAGGGCTGAGTCGCTTTAAAGACGGAAAGTTTGTGAACTTCACAACGGCTGACGGACTCGCGAGCAGCAGTGTCGTTGCCATCGAGCGCGGAGCCGACGGCTGCCTCTGGCTCGGCACTCCTGAAGGGTTGAGCTGCTACAAAGACGGGCGGTTCGTCAACTACACGACCCGCGAAGGGCTGCCGAACGACCGCGTTATCTCGCTCAATGCCGACCGTGAAGGAAGTCTCTGGGTCGGAACCGCCGCAGGCTTGAGCCGCCTGCGTGAAGGGCGCTTCCGCGTCTTCAATGCCGTCGAGGGACTCTCGGACGGTATCATCCTTTCGATTTTCGCTGACCGTGAAGGAAGCCTCTGGGTCGGCACCGAGTCGGGCGGCCTTCATCAATTGAGGGGCAAGAAGTTCACGACCTACACGACCCGCGAAGGTCTCTCCAGCGATCTCGTCAAGGCGATTTACGAAGACCGAGCGGGCAACGTGTGGGTCGGAACTTACGGCGCGGGTCTTAACCTTATGCGGGGCGGCAAGGTCAAGACCTATACGACGAAGGACGGGCTTGCGAGCAATATCGTGCTCGCCATCTACGATGATGCGGACGGTAACGTCTGGGTCGGGACGCCCGACGGACTGAGCCGCCTGCGCGACGGAAGGTTCACGACCTACACTTCCGCCGACGGTCTGCCGAACGATTTCGTCCGCTCGATCTACTCGAATAGCGGCGGCCTCTGGGTCGGCACGCGCGGCGGACTCGCGCGTCTGAAGGACGGCGTCTTCACGACCTACACGACGCGCGACGGTCTGCCCGATGATCTCATCGGGACGATCTACGAAGACGCAAAGGGGAACCTTTGGGTCGGCACGCTCGGGGGCTTGAGCAAGTTTGAGGGCGGGCGCTTTACGAGCTACACGACGAAGGACGGGCTTTCGGACAACGTCGTCATCTCGATTCACGGCGACGCGGAAGGTCGGCTCTGGATAGGAACCAACGGCGGCGGGTTGAATCTCTTGAAGGACGGGAAATTTTACTCCTTTACGACGCGCGACGGTCTGCCGAACGACACACTCTATCGCATCCTTGAAGACGGGCGCGGGCGACTGTGGATGAGCTGCAACAAGGGCATTTTCAGCCTTGCGAAGTCCGAGTTGGAAGAGTTCGCCGAAGGCAAGGCGCATGCGCTTCGTCCCGTTCTCTACGGCACGGCGGACGGCATGCCGACACGCGAGTGCAGCGGCGGCGGGCATCCTTCGGGCTGGCGTGGAACCGACGGGCGGCTCTGGTTCTCGACCATCAAAGGCGTCGCGATGATCGACCCCGAGAAGGTCTCGCCGAACACAGAGCCGCCGCCCGTCGTGGTCGAGCAAGTGCGCGTTGACGGTGAACTCGTCGCTGTCGGCGCACCGGCGGAGCTTCCGCCCGGCAAGAGCCGTTTCGATTTCTACTATGTCGGTCTGAGTTTCGTCGCACCGGAGAAGGTTCGTTACAGGTACAAGCTCGAAGGCTTCGACACAGATTGGGTTGACGGCGGCGACCGCCGCGTCGCCTATTACACGAACCTCGGGCCCGGCGATTACAGGTTTCTCGTCGTCGCATCCAACAACGATGGCGTCTGGAGCGAGACGCCCGCGCTGTTCGCTTTCAGGCTGAAGCCACACTTCTATCGTACGTACTGGTTCTATGCCCTCTGCACCATCGGCCTCGGCCTGCTCGCGTGGCAGCTTTACGCGCTGCGCGTCAGGCGGATGCGTACGCGCTTCAGTGCTGTGCTGCAAGAGCGCAATCGCATCGCCCGCGAGATTCACGACAATCTCGCGCAGGAGATTCTGGGTATCTCCGTACAGCTTGAAATCGTTGCGCGCTTGATGTCGGTCTCTTCGGAATCGGCCCGAACTCATCTCGACCGCGCACGCTCGCTCGTCAGGAGCAGCATCGCAGAGGCGCGACGCTACGTCTGGGATTTACGCTCGCAGTCACTTGAAGACAGCGACCTGCCGACCGCGCTCGCAGAGATGACGCGCAGGCTGACCGCCGATAGCAACGTCGAGACGCAGTTTCAAGTCAGCGGCACTTTCAGACCGCTCAGTCAACAAATCGAAAATAATCTTCTGCGTATTGGGCAGGAGGCCGTGGGCAACGCCGTCAGACACGCGCGTGCGCGGACGATCTCGGTTAATCTGATTTACGACGCGAGCAGCGTACGGCTCAGCGTCAAGGACGACGGCCAAGGGTTCGACCCGCGACCCCACTCGAACGGCGCAGACGGCCACTTCGGAATCGTCGGGATGCGCGAGCGCGCCGAAGAGATGGGCGGCACGACACACATCAGCGGCAGCGCCGGCGTCGGGAGCGAGGTGCTGGTGAGTGTCCCGATTGAAGGATGAGCGCCCGTCGAAGGCTAAGCGCCTCGGCCTACTTGGTGAGTTGAAATTTCTATCAATTTTCACCTGAGTGAAGAGTAAGGGGAGATTCACCGCAGAGGCGCGGAGGACGCTGAGGGGGCGCAGAGATAATGCAACTCTCTGCGTAACCTCTCCGTCCTCAGCGCCTCTGCGGTGAACTCTATTCACATTACTCTCAAGTGAAAAGTAATATAGTCGGCCTGTTATTATGGATTGACTTAGCAGGGGAGGTTTCTCGTGAGCAGCGACAAGATTCGCATCATCGTGATTGACGACCAGGCGGTCGTACGGCAGGGCTTTGTCTCGCTGATTAATACCGTGCCCGATATGACCGTTGTCGCCGAAGGGACGAACGGGCAGCAGGCCATCGAGTTGTACCGCCTGCACAGTCCAGACATCGTGATGATGGATTTGCGCATGCCCGTCATGGGCGGCGTCGAGGCCATCACGGCGCTCCGGCGTGAGTTCCCGGCGGCACGCGTCATCGTCCTGACGACCTACGACGGCGACGAGGACATCTATCGCTCGCTGCAAGCAGGCGCGCAAGGGTATCTTCTGAAAGACATGTTCTTCGAGGAGCTTGAGGATGCGATCAGGACGATACACGCCGGAGGCCGTCGCATCCCCGGCGTCGTGGCCGAGAGATTGGCGGGGCGGATGGGTGGCTCCGACCTGACGGGGAGGGAATTGGAAGTTCTCAAACAGATCGTCAAGGGCGGGAGTAACAAGGAGATCGCAGCCGTGCTCGGCATCAGCGAGGCCACGGTCAAAAGTCATATCAATAATATTTTAAGTAAGCTCGACGCAGCCGACCGCACACAGGCCGCCACCAAAGCTCTCCAACGTGGCATCGTCCATTTACCTTAACGACTCCACATTTCTGAGAAGCCACGCCACTCAATCTAAAGTTGGGTTCCGTGCTCCAACTTCGTGACCATGACAGTTGGTGCGGCGCGTGTTAAGTTTCGCGCGGCTAGTTCAATAAATCCCAGCTCCGGGTGAGGCGAGTCCGAAGGTCAACTCCCTCCTAACTTGTTGCAAACCGAACGAACGATCTTTAGGTCGCCTGAGAGAGATAATTCTCAGCCCGGAGCTGGGCTCGCCTTTACAAAAATCTCACACGTATACTCCGCAGACAAATCTCCCGCTCCTCTAAATGTGACTGCAACCCGATCAAAGCGTATTCAGTTGACCGTCTGTTCGTAAGCTGACTCTTCAGACAAGATGGCGGTGTCGCCTGGAACTTGCTTGACAGGCATCTCATCTGCTCAATATAGTCTCAAACCAGCGATGAAGAAGCGGCTCACATCTCTCTTCCTTCTGCTGCTGCTGACCGGCAGCACGCTGGCCGGTGTGCCCACGCACTCGGGCGAGAGGGAATGCCACATGAGCGGCAAGATGGATTGCTGCGCCAAGGCCCGGATGAGGAGCAACAGGCCGGAGGTCAAGGCTTCGCGCTTGTGTTGCGCTTTAAACTGCACAGAGCCGGGCACGACGACTCCAACGGCTTCCTTCAGAATATCCACGCAACTGGCCGTCGTCCTCGGCAGCGTTCTTGTCCCGCGCATCTCCTTCCTTCAGAATCCCATTCCGGCGCGCTCATCTCCGACGCCCGGCCAACGGCAGGACTCAAATCCCGCATACATACTCCATCTCGCACTCCTGATCTAGAAGACCACAGCCGAAGTGTGCCTACACGTCGAGTAGGTCACGCACAGTTATGGGATTCGTGTGCTTGACGTTCACTGTTTCTATGAATTGACGGGCGCGCGCAAAGGCTGTTGACTTCTGATTCCGAGGGATTTCGAGATGAGAAAAAATACTCTGATGGCAGTGTTGGGTTTGGTGTTGCTGTTCGGAGGAGCGGCGACTTCGAGGGCCCAAGTGAAGCGCGTCGAGATGCACATCGCGGGCTACCTGTGCGGCAATTGAGTGTACAACATCCAGAAGGCCGTGAGCCGTCTAGATTTCGCACCAAAACTGAAAGAGATTCAGATCACGGACATCAAGCGTGGGCTTGGCGTCTTTACGCCGAAGGCTGACCGTGCCGTCTCGTTCGCGGCGCTCCAGATTGCACTGAAGAAGGCCGGGTACACGCTCGACTCGGCACAGATTACGATTGCGGGCGTGCTCGAACGTGAAGGCAAAGAGTGGCGACTCGTCGCCGAAACTTCGGGGCAGCGCTTTACGCTCGAAGGCTCGACTCTTGACCAAACATTAGCCGGGGCCACGGCGGGCGATAAGGTTGAGATTACGGGAGGCTGGAAGACTGTCGGGACGGGAACGACCGCGCGTGAAGTCATCTCGCCAGGCTCCTTGAAGAAGGCGGAAGGCGCTCCGAAGACGGCGGCCTTCAGCTTTGCAAATGCTGACGAGATGAGCAGTGTGCGGTTTGAACGTGCGAGCTTTGTCGCCGCGCCCGCGCCATCCAACGTGGACAACATGCCCTTCTTCGTTGACACCTTCCCCGTGATGACTCGACCTCTAGCGCCGATTCGCACGACCAGCCCCGGGCTGACCGTCTACAAGGGAGGCGCGGTCGTCCCGCGTCTATACTTTATCAGGCAGCACCTCGGCAATCTAAAAGTGAACCGGCAAGTGCTCGATGTGAGCGTCTCTTACACGCCGAGCCAGAGAGTGCAGTTGGAGGCACAAGTCCCTTTCTCGCGCACAGCGTTCGACGACGGCACTTCTTCGGGAGCAGCAACGGGACTCGGGAACATTACGCTCTGGGGCAAGTACCGTTTCTTCCGCACGGTGGAGACGTATGGCGACAAGCAGGCGTCCGTGCGCTTCGGGCTAGAGCTGCCGACGGGAAAGAAAGACGGGCCCGGCATGCGAAAGTTAAATGCTCCCGAGTACGTGCGTCAGCAACTCACTCCAATCAATGGTGGACTTGCGCCCCACTTCGACTTGAGCTACTCGCAGGCGCGTGGGCGTGTCATCTTCGGAGCCAGCGGCGAGGCCGTACTGCGCTCGGAGCGTGCAGGGTTCCGCACGGGTCACGAGCTACGCGTCAACACCGACCTCGAATACGTTCTGCTGCCGAGGGATTACCCGAAGCCCGGAGGAGAGCTGTTCGCCATTCTTGAGACGAACTTCATCCAAAGGGGCATGGGGCGCATCGGGGATGTGCCCGTGCAGGGAAGCCGCTCGACCGAGTATTACCTCGCGCCGGGCTTGCAGTACGCCGCCGCGCCGAGGTTCGTCATCGAGGGGAGCTATCAGTTCCCCTTAGTCCGCAACACCGGGCCGCAAGCGCTGCAAACCGACCGCGGTCTGCTGCTCGGCGTGAGGTATCTGTTTTGAGGTTCGAGATGAAACCAATACTCTGTCTCGCCTTGGTTCTAACGGCGGCGACGTTTGTGCAAGCGCAGACCATTCAGAAGGCCCCATCGCTGTCGCTCAGAGACATACGAGGCCACGTCGTTCGTCTGAGCGACTACAAGGGCAAGGTTGTGCTCTTGAACTTCTGGGCGACGTGGTGCCCGCCCTGCCGTGCGGAGATGCCAGACCTTGTGAAGATGCAGCGCGAGTATAGAAGCCTTGGACTTCAGGTCATCGGAATCACTTACCCACCGGAGACCGTTAGGGGTGTGCAGCGTTTCACCCGACAGCTCAGAGTCAACTACCCCATCGCGCTCGGTACGAAAGAGACGAAGAGCCTCTTTGATGAGAGTGAGACGCTGCCGCTCACAATCGTCATCGACCGCGAGGGGAACATCCGAGACCGCATCGAGGGGATACTGCTCCCCGAAGAGTTTGAGCAGAAGATAAAACCTCTGCTCAAGTAACCCGTGGACGGTGAAGGCGCATCAAAGCCTCTCTGACCGGCCCGTCAACCGACTACACAAATCAGGAGAAATTAAATGAAGAAGAAACAGTTTGTCTCAACCATCGTCATGGCCTTTGTGCTGGCGCTCGGCGCAGTGGGCGTCTCGGCGGCCACCAGGAAATCAACGATCCGTGTCGAGGGGATGCACTGCAAGATGTGCTCCGCCTCGGTCACGAAGGCTTTGAAAGCGACGGTTGGCGTCGAGAAGGTTGAGGTCAGCGCGGAGAAGGGCGAAGCCGTCATCCAGTACGACGACGAGAAAGTGACCGAAGCCAAGCTCCGCGAGGTCATCAACGGCACTGGCTTTAAGGCAGTGGAGGAAAAGTCAGACACGAAATAGACAGGCATTCAGTGATACGGCTCTCCAATCAAAGGAGGGGGCGGCCCGCGCGAGCCGCCCCCTCTTTCTTCACAGTCCTACACGTCCCGCCGATAAAATCATTGCCAAAACAGCCTGCAAGGGCGAAAATGGCGCGCACTCAAAAAGGCCGCGCGTCCGTCACCTACTCTGAAATACAAACGCTTCCCGAGTGCTCCTTCAAGGGGAAGGTTTCAAACAAAATGAGCACCCCCTGGTTTTTCCTCAGCTATGCCAGCATCGGCTCCGGCTCAACCAACGATGTCTGTGTAGAGCAATTCTATTCCGATCTTATCGAAGAGCTGCGCACATCCGCACAGCTTGATGAGAGTGTGCCCGCCACGGAGATCGGATTCTTCGCCAAGACGGGGATGGGCGATGGGACGGTCTGGCCGGAGGCCCTCGCAGAGTCTCTGCGGATGTGCCGCGTCCTCGTCTGCCTCTATTCGGGAAAATATTTCAACAGTGTTCCTTGCGGTAAGGAGTTTACGATCTTCAATTCCCGCGTAGACGCCTACGCCGAAGGCCCGCCGAAGAGACAAAGGCCGCCGCTGATTCTGCCCGTCATCTGGGTCGTCCCCGATGACTTCCCACGCACGCTCCCGCGCGCCGTGTCAAAGATCGATTACAAGAACGAGTATCTAGGGAACATCGTCAAAGCAGGCGGGCTGTACTACTACTTAAAGAGCAGAGCCAAATATAAAGACGAGTATGACGCCTTCGTCAGTCATCTCGCCAAAAAGATAAAGGCTGTGGCCTCGAAGCCTGTCCTCTCGGAACTCGCCGAAGTGCGTCCGTTTGAACAGATCGACAGCGCGTTCCACACGCGAATCCAGCCCCCCGTCGCGCCGAGCGGGCTGTTGGCCGAGGCCGTCTCGCCGAGCCAGATACGCCTGACGTGGACGGACAATTCACCCGACGAAGAGGGCTTCCGCATTGAGCGCCGACAGGGCGCGGGCAGCACAGACTTTGTTCAGATCAGGCAGGTCGGCTCCGACATCAATAACTTCCTGAACACAGGGCTTGCGCCGCAGACGAGCTACACCTACCGCGTGCGTGCCTTCAACGAAGGCGGCGAATCGGACTACTCGAACGAGGCCACGGCCACCACGCACAAGCAACATCTGCGGATTCCGCTTTACCTCATCGTCGCTGCATCGGTCATAGTTATCACTGCCATTCTATTTCGGTGGGGCATTCTCCCGCCGTCAAGGCGACAAACTCCGACGCCGACGCCCACGCCGAAGATAGAAACCGAAGCCTGGTCTGACACCTTTGATCGTATGCTCGATAAGGGTCAATACGTCTGGATAAAAAGGGATGAATGGGATATCGCGGAGGGTCAGTGGGAGACCGCGCCCGAAGCGGACGACTCGAAGATGAAGGAGCACGGGGTGCTCGTCGTGAAGGGTCAGGCTCCGGGAGTAGTCAGGGATAAAGTGTTCGATAATTTCGTGGCCCGGTTCACAGTCTCTTATATGCAGGGCACGCGGGCGGGTTGGCTCCTGCGTGCGGGCGGCCCACAGCCGGGCGGTCGCTCCGGTTACTATTTCGTCCTTGAAAAACAGGAAGGGCGTTTCTACCTGAGCGCCAAAGCGGTCGGCAAGACGATGAATAAGATGTCACCGCCCGCCTGCTTGATAGACATCACCCAGTACCAGAAGCCCGACGATTACATCATGGTGAAAGTGATCGCCAGCGAGAATGTGTTCGATTACCGTTTTACCCTTGAGAACCCGACTCAGGACGACGAGCGGGACATCATTCAACATCCGAAAGAAGTCGGCTGCGCGATAAAAGATGATGGGGCAGAATATTTTCACTTCGGCCAGATCGGGTTTTTCGCCGACGATGACGTGACCGCTTTTCGGGTCGAAAAGTTGGTCGTAGAACCTTCAGCCGTACATAACTGAATCGGGATTCTTACGGCCGCATGACCCTGCCACCTTGAAACCCTCAGCACCGAGCGCAGCCCGGCACTTGGAGGACGTTTATGATTGCCAAAGTGAGATTCAGCGTCGCACTTCCTTGTCTCCTCTGGATGCTGCTCGGGATGTCATCGGGAGCGTTGGCTCAGATGCCGGGAACAATCAAGGGCATAGTCAGGCTGGTATCGTCGGGCAACGAGGCAAGCTACGAAGCAGACATTCCGGTGTGCGTTGTCCGGTACGACGATTGGAACCCGCACGGCAGAAATCGCTGCGTCGGAAGGCCGGTTACTGACAGTGACGGATACTTCCAGGTGCAGGACTTGGAGCCTGAACGCTACGTCTTCCTGGCGAAAAAAACGGGCTACCGTCAAGCTAACATAAAGGACTTCTCGGTCGTGACGGCCAAGAATGGTGAGTTAGACCCTCCCGCGGCACTGCTCAAGTTCGGGTCTGGCAGGAGGTCGCAGCTTAACGGGGCCGACGATGCGACGTGGAGCGTGCAGGCAACGAGCGCAGCCGATGCCCAAGCAGACACGGACGCGGGGGCGGCGCGTATCGTGCTGACCCTGTACGAGCGTCCACGGCCGGAAGCGCAACAGACCGCTCAGGCCGCTCTCGCTGCGGGCAAGACGGAGGCCGAAGTAAGCGTCCTGCGGGGCCGCGTTGTTGATGCCCATCAAAGACCCTTGAACGGAGCGGATATTTCCGTCTCGACCTTTGAAGAAGGGGGCGAGTCGAGCGCCGTCGTGAAGACCACTTCGGACATGACTGGCTTCTTCTCTCTTACGCTGCCGGAGTTGGACGACAGTGGCACGTACATCTTCTCGGTGACGATTGGTGGCTTCAGTCCGCACATCGAGTCGCTCGACGACATCCTCGAACAACCGGGAAAGGAGGAGACCGCGCCGGACGGGAAGAAGAAGTTCATGGTGCGTGAGGCCACTGTTACTCTCACGCGCAAGGGCGAACTCTACGAGAGTAAAGAGTCTCTGGTAGAGACGGTCGAGGCGACGCGGCGGCACGTCTTCAAGCCGGAGGTGATGCAGACGCTGCCCGTACAGGGAACACGCAGCTTCGACCAGTTTGCCTTCCTCGCGCCGGGCGTGCTGCCGCCCCCGGAGACTTTCGGCGGCGTGGGGCCGGGCGTCAGCGCGGGCGTCGGCACCGCCGGGCAGCTCTCGGTTAATGGATTGCGTAGCCGCGAGAACAACTTCACCGTTGACGGCTCGGACAACAACGACGAGGACATCGGCACGCGCCGTCAAGGGTTCGTCATGACCGTCCCGCAGCCGGTCGAGTCAGTACAGGAGTTGCAGGTCGTCACGGCGCTCGGTGATGCTCGGTTCGGGCGCAACATCGGCGCGCAGGTCAACGCGCTGACGAAGACCGGCGGGCTTGGCGGGTTTCACGGCACGCTCTACGCATACGTCACCGACAGTCACCTGAACGCGCGCGATCCATTCGACCAGACCGCCTCAAACGCGCCGCCCGTCTTCACGCCGCGCCGCGCCACAGACGGCATGCCCGTGCTCCTCGACGGCCAGCCGCTTACTTTACTGAATCCGGTTGGCGGCAAAGACCAGTTCAGGCACACCCAGCTCGGGCTGGCGGCGGGCGGGCAGCTCAAGCGTTACGGCGACACTTTCTACTTCGTCTCGGCGGAGCGCCAAGACATACGTGCCGACCACGAGGCGCACTTCGCCGTGCCGACCACGGGGCAGCGCGGGGCCTTTGAATCGGGCGACACGGGGCTTCTGCTTTCTGCCGCGCCGAACACGCCGCTCTATCCGGCCTCAGTCCCCGGCGATGCAATCTTCAGCCTCTATCCCTTCCCGAACAACCCGCGCGGGCCCTACGGCGAGAACACCTACTCGACCGTGCTCCCTTCTGAAGGACACGGCACGCGCTTCTCAGTCAAGCTCGATCGCCAGTTCAAGAGCGAGCCGCCGGACGCGCCCTGGTGGAGGACGATCTTCAGACTCAAGGCTCACATCGATCAGTTGACGGGCCGCTACAACTTCACAGACGAGTTGAGCACTCTGCCCGTGACGGGTGGTGCGCTCTTCTCCTCTCTGCGCCCGAAGGTGCGGACGCAGAACCTCGCGTTCTTCGTCAACAGGTCGCTCTCCGATTCGACAGCCGACACCATTCGCTTTTCGTTCGGGCGCACGCGTCTCTTCTTCGGCGAGAACAGAGACGCGTCTCTGCTCTCGTCTTCGGCGTTGCCGGAAGTGCCGTTCCTGCTCAACGCACCGCTGCTCTTAAACGTCACAAGGCCGAACGCCGACGGGACGCTTAACGCTCCGAGCCTCGTCTCGGCCACGGGCGCGCAAGGAGCGGCTTTGCTCGGCTCGCTCGGCTATCAGGGCGTGACGCAGACAGAGCAGATCACGGGCCCGCTCGGACAGGTCTTCATCGCTGGCTTCAGCCCCGTCGGCGTGGACGTAGAGAACTTTCCGCAGGAGCGCGCCAACAACACATATCAGCTTGCCGACACCATCACGTCGATTCACAAGAACCACGTCTTCACCTTCGGCGTGGACATGCGTAAGACTAGAATCAACAGCACGCTCGACCGCAACTTCCGCCCGCGCGCAGTCTTCAACGGGCTGCCGGGCACGACCTTCGCCAACACGCTCCTGCGTCCCGGCGGCGTAGCCACGGTAGTATCCGGCGGCTCTCTGACCGGCGCGACGCTCGCCGCCGCGGGCGTGCCCACGGGACTCTTCCAGGCGCTCGCCTCCGTCCCCGACTCCTTCATCGCCATCCACTTCACGCAGGTCAATCTCTTCTTCCAGGATCAATGGCGTCTGCGCCCGAGCTTTCACATGACGGCCGGGGCGCGCTACTCTTTCAACACCGTGCCCGACACGGTTGGCCAGAGACTTGAGAGAGCCTTTGACCCCGAAGAACTCAGGACGCAGGCGCAACAGGCCGTCGGCTTCTGCAATAGCGCGCGGTGCAACGACCTTGTCGGAGCCTTAACCTCTGCCTTTCCCGCCGACTTCAAAGTCTCCTTCGGCGCAGACCGCAGCGACCTCGACGCGCGACTCGGGTTCGCCTGGACGCCTCCACACTCAGGCAACACTTCCATCCGCGGCGGGTTCGGAGCCTTCTCAGGTCAGTACCCCGGCATCGTCATCGACCAGTCACGCAACGCCTTCTCTGACTTTCTCCCGCTCAACCTCGCAAACTTCTCGCCGCGCTCCGGCAACCAGACCTTCATCTTCAATCTCGCCAATCCACAACTGCGACAGTTGTCGCCCGACTTGAACGTCATCACGCCGGGAACGCTGAACGAGTTCGCAAGCATCAACCCCATCGCACTACTGGCTAACCAGTTCTTCAACCTTGGCTCGCTCTCGATCTCGCCGACCGTCCTCGGCCTCGATCTCGTCCTGCCGCAGAGGAAACTCAAGACGCCTTACGCGCTCCAGTATGGCATCACTGTCGAGCACCAGTTCCGCAATGACTATCTACTCTCGGCTGCCTACGTCGGGACGCGCGGCGTCAAACTGCTGCGAGTCTCGACGCCCGACCTTGGTCTGAACGACAGCCGTTTCGCGGGCCCCGTCAGCGTCAGCCCGCTCACCGCCGCCCAGCCGTTCCCGTTCTTTCAGGGACAGATTCGGCCCCCGCAGTCGAATCTCATCTCGCAATCCTTCACCATCGCGCGGACGTTTTTCGAGAGCAGCGCACAGTCCGTCTACAACTCCTTACAGGTCGAGTTCCGCAAGCGCTACAGCCACGCTTTTCTCACGGGGTCGGCTTTCACCTACTCGCACACGATTGACGATGCCTCTGACTTCTTCGATAGCGCCGGAGCCTTCGCACTGCCGCAGGACAGCCTCCGACGTTCGGAGCGCGCCTCATCGAACTTCGACGTGCGTCTGCGCTCGGCCACGTATTTCGTCATAGACCTTCAGAAGGGATGGTTCGGAGCCAGGAGATGGTCGGGCACAAGAAAAGAATGGTTAGGTCGTGCGTTGGGCGGATTCCAGTTGGCGGGAATCTTCACGGCACAGACGGGGCAGCCCTACACGGTCAACAGCGCCATCGACATTAACCGCGACGGCAACCTGACCGACAGGCTCAACAACATCGCAGGCATCATCCGCGAACCGTCGAGCGGGCGCGTGCAGTTACGCCTCGCGCAGGGTCTTTCGACGCGCGACCTTCTGGCCCCGGACGGACTCGACGGGTCGGTCGGTCGCAACACGTTCCGCGCCCCCGGCCTCGACACTTTCGACTTCTCCGTCACGAATACCATCAGCTTCAAGGATCACAATCGTTTCATCATCCGCACGGAGTTCTTCAACCTTTTCAACCGCGCGAACTACGGCATTCCTGTGCGTATACTGGAGTCGCCCGCGTTCGGCACATCCATCAGCACGCGCACTCCCCCGAGGACGATTCAGCTCGTCGGTAAATTTCAGTTCTGAGTTCAGTGGGATGTGACCGTCGATATAAAAATGACGGGGTGAGATCCGCAAGTCTCACCCCGCCAAAGCGCAATTGCGACAGGAGGAATGCTATACCATCGTATTGCGCAAAACCGCTAGATTGTGGCCGCGCCGCCTGACACAAGCGGCGCGGGTCTGTCTCTAACTCCTACTCCTCATCGTCGTCGCGATGACCCCGGCGTCGTGCCGGTCTCGGCGCGGGACCCGCCTTGACTTCACTCGGATCA
>JAVRON010000021.1:0-10034 GCA_032162705.1 Acidobacteriota bacterium | reverse complement strand
GCGCGCGACGCCGCCGACCGGCTGCTCTCGCGCTTCCAGATAACTCCCCCGCCGGACAACTAAGGGATGAGAGATGAGAGATGAGGGATGAATGGTTCGTCCCTCTGTGATCTTCCGCGAACTGCGTGCCTTCGGCAATTAACTATTCCTTGCCAAACATTCAACTGACAACTTGCCAAACATTCAACTGACAATTGGTATCGGTCGCTCCACTTTGAATCCGAGGCTCTTCATGTTAACTCCCGGGCGCGCGGGGCGTGCATCCTTGATGGCGCTCTTCTGTGCGTGGCTGGCATGTCTGTTGTCTTCGGTCTGCGTCGCGCAGAAGAAGCCGAAACCGGCGTTGAGCGCAAAGGAGGCGCGGCGTGCGATTGCGGCGACGCAGGGCTTCGGTCTGAAGACGGGCGCGGTCAAAGTCAGAGAGGTCAGCCCGGCTGGCTCGCTGCCGGTGACGGTCTCAGCCGACGTGACGGAAGCCTTCCGGCTCACGTGGGTCGAGGACGAGAGCGCGACGCAGAACACGGGAGTCTTCAAGCAGAAGCGCTGGCGCGCGTTCGAGTTCCGCACGGGTGACCGCGCGTGGGATGAGTTCGACTTACTCACTGCCCCGGTCGGCGCTGAGCGAACGGAGGCCGCGCGCCGCGTGCTCGAAGAACTGGTCACCGAGTTCGCGGCGCGGCAGAGCGAAAGCAAGGTCACGGACGACGGCGAGAGTAAAGTTGAGGACGACAGCGAGGCCGAACGGAAGCGCGAGACCAACGGCAAGGACAAGGATAGAGATAAAGGGAAGAACAAAAACAAGGGCAAAGACAAAAATAAAGGTAAAGACAACAGTAAGAGTAACGAACCTTTGCAGCGCGGGCCCCTCACCATCAAGCAGCTCTCACTGATGGGGTCTTCGGCAGTCGCGGAGATCGTCGTCGAAGCTACCTTCAGCCTGTCGAAGGACGAGGGGGGCAAGTGGCGCGTGACGGAAGTCTCGCTTGGCGGCGAGAAGGTCGGTGACTTTGAAGCGCTCTGGCGTTCGGTCAACTCCCAGAAGGCCGAACGCGCGCGCGCAGACCTCTCGGCGCTCCGTGACGCACTCGAAGCCTTCAAGCGCGAGCGCGGCTTCTACGTCGTCGCCAAAGACTCGGTAGTCCTCCTCGATCATCTCAGCCCGCGCTACATCAAGCACATCATTCGCCTCGACCCGTGGCACAACCCATACCGCTACGCGGGCACGGCCACCGCCTTCACGCTCGGCTCCGACGGCCCCGACAGCAAACAGGGCACGGCGGACGACGTGACCGTCCATCTCTAACTTCAGCTTTTAAGCTTTCACGACGAACAGGTGACTGGTCGAGAGTCGCATCTCGCGAAACTTTGAGGTGCGGTGTGGGGCGTGGCCGAATTGAGGATGCGTGATGTCGGCCATGCCGAGTTCATCGACGAGTTCTTTGATGAAGCCGACCATGCCGAAGTCGTGGCTGTGGAAGAGTCCGCGCTGGAGGGTACGCTTGGCGGCAGAGGCCAGACGCCCGACGAGCGGGAGCCGTCCCGCTGCGCTCTCATGCAGGCGCGTGGCGGCGCGGTTGAGGCGATGACGGATATAGCTGTGTTTGCTGTGCCGGTCATGTAAGCCGCGTCGGCGATAGCGCACGCCGTCGGGCCAAGCGTCCCAGTAGCCCGTGCCCCAGTCCTCGATGACGTAGAGGCCGCCCGGCTTGAGATGATTGTCGAAGAGATGCCAGAAGCTGACGCGTGCGAGGTCGCCGACATGCGAGCAGTCGTCGATGATGATGTCGAAGCCTTCGGGCGCACACTCTCGCGCGATGCGGTCGAGAAGCACTGTGTCCTGCTGCCCGCCTTGATAGAAGCGTATGCGGCCCGTCGGGTCTTCGATCTCGACCGGGTTGAGGTCGAGGCCGACGATACGGCCACGCTCGAAGTAGTCGCGCCAGAGCTGGAGCGAGCCGCCGTGCAGGACGCCGAGTTCGAGCAGGCGTATATCGCGGTCTAAGAGCGGGCGAAAATACTCCTCGTAGTTGCGCAGGTAGTGCGTGTGCTGCGCCTTGTCCGTGTCGTACTTCGAGGCGTTTAAGGTTCTCTTCGTCGAAGCCATCTGCGGTCGGAGCCTTTCCCCATCCTGTCTGAAGTTCGGTCTCGCGGCGCGGATAATATGCTTCACTCCGCCGCCGAAATCCAGCGACGTGGCCGCGCGCGTGCCCTGAAAGCGTGCGGGAAAATCAGCTTGACGTGTTATCAGCGTGGGTGTTAGGTTTGAATTGCGGCGCTCGTGTGAGGTTTTTTTTCGAGTGGCCGCCAGCAGCATGTCCTGCCATCCGGTCTCCACGCGAAAGCGTTCCTTTATTGCCCCCCGATGGGATGGCCCCCCTGAAGACTAAGGAGAACTCTTTTGCTTTCGGGACGCCGGAAACTGCTCCTCGCCGACGATTCGCCGACGATTCAGAAGGTCATTAGCCTCACCTTCGGCGACGAAGGGATGGAGGTAGTCGCGGTCGGCGACGGCACGCAAGCGCTTCGTGTTCTGGAAGAGTCGCGGCCACCCGACATCCTGCTCGCGGACGTGTCGATGCCGGGCCCCGACGGCTATGAGTTGTGCGAGCGCGTCAAGCGCGACGAGCGTTTGCGTCACATCCCTGTAGTTCTTCTCGTCGGCATGTTTGAACCATTCAACGAAGCGGAGGCGCGCAGAGTTGGCGCGGATATAGTCTTGACGAAACCCTTCCAATCAATTCGTGATCTGGTCAGCAAGGTCGGCTCACTCCTCGGCGGCGAGTCGAAGCTGGAGCGGGAGCCAGCCCGCGAAGAAGAACGCCTCCGGCCAGTCGAACCGGCGGAAGAGGCGCAGGAGGAGTCCCTCCGCACTGACTCTCATGCGCAGACGGAACAGGCTGCTCCGCCGGTCGCCTCGGCGTACGAAGAGCACTTCGACGCGCCACACGCAGACGCCGCATCCTCCTTCGCAGACCTCGGCGCGGACGACGAACTGATCGAGGCAAAATCCGCCGACGCTTTCGGCGCTCCAGCCGTTCACGCCGTCCGAAGCGAACGCGTCCAAACCTTCTCTGAGGCGCACGAGTCCAGCCAACTCTCCGCGTCGCAGTTCGAGGCGAGCGGCAGCGCAGCACCGGCAGCGCCGCAATCCTTCGGCGCATCGAGCCGGATGGAAGAGGCATTAACGAACCAGACTGAAGAGACGTTGACGAATCACACGGACGAGATGCTGACAAAGCAGACCGAAGACAGAGAGATGCCCGAACAACCTTCCCTCGATACGCGCGCGACGAGCGCCGCCGCCGCAGACGACTCACTGCTCGACCTCGGACAGTTCGGGTCGCACGCGGCTACGGACGCCGCGGAGGCAGACGACTTCGTCCTCGACCTCGACTTTGAAGACGAACTAGCGTTGCCCTCCGCGCACGCGGGCTATGGCGCTGTGGCAACGGAAGCCTCCGGCACGGAAGTGTCGTCGGGCGTGAACGCCCCGGTCTGGGCGGATGCCCCGAGCGCCTTCGCAGAAGCCGCGCACGGCGACCAGCCGCGGCACTTTGCAGAATCAGCCGCGCCCTTCGACCAGCAAACCCCGTCTTACGCGGAGCCTTCTTACGCGGAATACTCTTACACAGAGCCGTCTTATGCGGAGCACGCTCCGTCCTCGGACGAGCCTGTCTCTTCGTTCGACGAGTCTGCTTCTTCGTTTGACGAGTCCGCCGCCTCCTTCGTGCAGACAGAGTTCTCAGAGGCTCCGTCCGGCACGGCTCATGTGCAGGACACAGATGTGGCCGAAGTCTTCATGCAGGACGGGCCGCAGGGCTTCGCTTCTTACACAGAGCCGCAGGAAGTGGGGACTGCTTCGCGCGGCTTCGTCGAGCCTGAAGTCGTGCCCGCCGACGAGCCTTCCCCGGCAGTCGTCGAGGGCGAGTTCACGGACGGCAGCGTCGAGGGTGATGTACCCAAAGCGCCATCCGGCTATGACACGATGCCCTTCGCTGTAGCGACGAACCAGCCTGCGCCCAAGATGGCCGCGACCGAAATGACCGAGACCGATGTGGCCGCAGCGCACGACACAGCGCCGTCCGAGCCTTCGGCGGTCGCGGGCTACGCCGTCGGCGAGGCACGCGTCGGATTAGAAGAGCCTCTGCGCGCAGACCAGCTCTCGCCCGAGGCGATTGACGCAATCGCGCGCCGCGTCGTCGAGCTGATGTCCGACCACGTTGTCCGCGAAATCGCCTGGGATGTCGTCCCCGAACTCGCCGAGGCGCTGATTAAACAGAGGCTTGACGAGGAGAAGCGCTCCTAGAAGGCAAAAGGCAAGAGGCAAGAAGCAAAAGTTAAAAGGGGGATGAGAGAAGCAGCGTGGCTCTCATCCCCCTTCACTTTTGCCTCTTGCCTCTTGCCTTTTGCCTTCCGCGTGAGCGGCTCTCCTTTTTCCTTTTGCCTGTTCGCTTCGTATAATCAAAGGTAATGGAGATTCCGAAGACATACGACCCGAAGCAGGCGGAGGAACTGCACTACGCGCGTTGGGAACGAGAGGGGTGCTTCGCGCCCGAGATCAACGGCGACGCCGAAGCGCCGGTCTACGCAATCGTCATCCCGCCCCCGAATGTGACAGGCTCTCTGCACATGGGGCACGCGCTCCAGCACACGATCATGGACGTGCTCACGCGCTTCCGACGCATGCGTGGCTTTCGCACGCTCTGGCTGCCGGGCACGGATCACGCGGGCATCTCGACACAGATCATGGTCGAGCGCCAGTTGAAGAAAGCGGAAGGCTTGACGCGGCACGACATCGGGCGCGAGGACTTCAACGCGCGCGTGTGGAAGTGGAAGGAGCAGTACGGCGGCGAGATCACGCGGCAGATGCGGCGCGAGGGCGCGTCGGTCGATTGGTCGCGCGAGCGCTTTACGATGGACGAGCGCCTCACACGCGCGGTGCGCGAGTTCTTCGTGCGCTGCTACGAGGACGGGCTTATCTATCGCGGCCCCGGCATCATTAACTGGTGTCCGAAGGATCAGACGGCGCTCTCCGACCTCGAAGTCGATAAGGAGTCACAGGCAGGCAAGCTCTACTATCTGCAATATCCTGTTCAGGGGAGCGAGCGCCGCGTGTCGGTGGCGACGACGCGCCCCGAGACGATGCTCGGCGATACGGCCGTCGCAGTGAACCCGAACGACGAACGCTACCGAGACCTCGTCGGCCAGACGCTCGTGCTTCCGATTATGGGCCGTGAGATTCCCATCGTGGCCGACGAGTTCGTTGACCCCGAGTTCGGCACAGGCGCTGTGAAGGTCACGCCCGCGCACGACCCCAACGATTACGCGATAGGCAAGCGCCACAATCTCCCGCAGGTGCAGGTCATCGACCAGTACGCGAAGATGACGGCGGACGCAGGCGCGGAGTTCGCAGGCTTAGACCGCTACGAGGCGCGCACGAAGGTCGTCGAGAAGTTTGAAGACCTCGGGCTGTTGGAGAAGGTTGCCGATTACGAATTCGCGATCACGAAGTGCGAGCGCTGCGGGACGGTCATCGAGCCGCTTATCTCGACGCAGTGGTTTCTGAAGCAGGCCGAGCTGGGCCGCGCGCCGCTCGAACTCATACGTGAGAAGCACGAGCCGCGCTTCGTGCCCGAGAATCCTTACGAGAAGACCTACACGAACTGGCTTGAGAATCTCCACGACTGGACTCTGTCGCGACAACTCTGGTGGGGTCATCGTATCCCCGCGTGGTACGACGAGTCGGGAGGCGTCTACGTCGCCCGCACGGAAGAGGACGCTAAAGCGAAGGCCGGGACGGACAAGCTCACGCAAGACCCGGACGTGCTCGACACCTGGTTCTCTTCGGCGCTGTGGCCCATCTCTACTCTGGGCTGGCCGGATGAGGACGCGCCCGATTTGAAGACTTTCTACCCGACGGCGGTGCTCGTCACGGCGCGCGACATCATCTCCCTGTGGGTCTCGCGCATGATGATGACGGGCATGAAGTTCGAGGGGCGCAAGGCTTTCGACGATGTTTTCATCACCGGCACGATCTTCGACAAGCATGGGCAGAGGATGTCGAAGACGAAGGGCAACGGCGTTGACCCGCTCGGCGTGTTCGACAAGTACGGCGTTGACGCGACGCGTCTCGTGCTCGCTTCTATCGGCTCGACCGACACGCGCTGGAACGATAATCAGGTCGAGAGCTATCGCAACTTCGCCAACAAAATCTGGAACGCCGCGCGCTTCTGCCTCCTCAACTCCGAAGGCGCGGATATGAGCGGTAAGGGTTGGGCGCATGCGGAAGATTGGACGCTTGCCGACCGCTGGATACGTTCGCGCTTCTTTAGGACAGCACGCGACGTGAACGAAGCAATCAACGGCTACGATTTTCACCAGGCCGTGCAGTCCCTGTATCACTTCTTCTGGGATGATTTTTGCGATTGGTACATAGAGCTGACGAAAGCGGACGTGACCGCAGCCGAAGACACGCCGGCCCGAAGCGGCGCGCGCAGCCGCCTGCTTACGATCCTCGAACAGTCGCTCAGGTTGCTACACCCCTTTATGCCTTTTCTAACCGAAGAGCTTTGGCAGCGTTTGCCGGGCGTCGGTAAGGACTTGCACCACCGTGCCTACGAGACTGCGGACGTAACGCCGACGATCATGCTGACGAGCTACCCGCAATTCAGCAAGAAGTTCGACACAAGAAAAATTGACGAACGCGCGGAGTCGGAGATGCGCGCCATCATCGAGTTGATCTCGCGCGTGCGAAACATTCGCACTGAGCTGGGTCTTAAGCCGAGTGAGGAGATCGAGATTATCCTCAATACCGAAGACGAGAGACTGCTTGAAGTGTTAGGGGAGACGAGCGGTCAGATCATGCGGCTGACACGAGCCGGCAAAGGAATGAGGAGGCCGGGTCGCGCCGGGGTAACGATTGAGGTGCCGCGCGCTTCGGCTCGTGCTGCGCTCGCGGGCGGAGCCGAGGTGGCTGTGCCGCTCGAAGGCTTGATCGACTTCGAGCAGGAGCGTGCGCGCATCACACGCGAGCGCGAGAAGCAGGAGAAGGAGTTGCAGAAGACGGAGGCGCAACTCTTGAACCCGCAGTTCGTCGAGCGCGCTCCCGCCGAGAAGGTCGAAGAACTCCGGCAACGCGCGGCTGACACGGGGCAACGAATCAAGGCGCTCGGAGAGATGTTGGAGGCTCTAGGCGAATGAGCTGGCTTGACGAGGGGGCGCTGTTCTCGCAGATCGGCGCGTTCCTGAACGAAGACATCGGACGTGGCGACATCACGACGCAGTCAACCGTGATGCGCAGCCAGAGCGCCAAGGGGCGCTTCATCGCGAAAGAGTCGATGATTCTCTGCGGGCTGGAAGCGGCGGAGGCAGTCTTCTCGACGCTCGACTCGCAGCAGCAGATCGAGGCGTTCGTCTCGGACGGCGACGAGGTCGAGGCGGGCAAAGTCATCGCGCGCACCACGGGCTTCGCGGACGTTCTGCTCGCGGGCGAGCGGCTCGCGCTCAATCTGATGCAGCGCCTGTCAGGCATCGCGACGCTCACGCGCCAGTTCGTCCGCGCCGTCGAGGGCACGCCCGCGCAGATCGTCGATACGCGCAAGACGACGCCGGGGCTGCGTATGCTTGAGAAGTACGCTGTGCTGACGGGCGGCGCGCGCAACCATCGCTTCGGACTCGACGACGGCGTGCTGATTAAGGACAACCACATCGCGCTCGCGGGCGGAGTGGCGACGGCGGTCGGGCGCGCGCGTAAGGCTGTCGGGCATCTGCACAAGGTCGAGGTCGAGGTATCGAAGGAGCGTGAGCTGCGCGACGCCGTCGAAGCGGGCGCAGACATTCTCCTGCTCGACAACCAGACGCCGGACGAGACGCGCCGCCTGGTCGAGATCGCGCGCGGGCTGAAGGCCGACATCCTGCTCGAAGCGTCCGGCGGAATCACTCTTGAGAACGTGCGCGCCTACGCAGAGGCGGGCGTCGATCTCATCAGCATCGGCGCGCTCACGCACTCCGCGCGCGCGACCGACATCAGCTTCAAGATTCAGTCGGCGTGAGCGGGAACAACCCGCGCGGTGGGGCGTGTACTTGTAGAGGAGTGATATGGCGGGTGAAAGATTCAATTCACATGGATGGACAGGATAAACAGGATAGGAGCAATTCGGGATTCGAGATTTGAAATTTCAGATTTTAGATTTCAGATTTCAAATCTGAAATTTCAAATCCCCATCTCTTTATCCTGTTCATCCTGTCTATCCATGTAAGTTCTTCCCTAAGCCACGGGCGGCAGGTGTTTGACGGGAGGTTATGATGAGAGCAAGGCTGGCAAAGAGTTTTAGCGGATTGCTGTTGGCGGTTCTGGTTTTCGTGTTGTGCCTGTCGGGCACACAGGCGCAGCAGCGCAGGCGCACTTCGCGACGCACGACGCACCCTGCGCGCCCGCAGCCCGTGCAGACGCCCGCGCTATCTGACGAGCCGAGCGTCGTCAGCACCGCCGACGAGCAGCAGGAGGGGACGCCGCGCCGCACGACGACGGCGCGCACACGGCAGAACGCGAACACGCAGGCCGAGAACGAGCGACTGCATGGGACTGTGCGCGACCTCTCATCGCAGGTCGATCAGCTCTCGGGCCAGTTGAACCAGATGAAGAACGACCAGCGCGCGATGTTCGACCTCGAACGACTGACACGCGCGGAGCAGCGCGCGGAGGATTTGCGCAGGCAGCTACGCGAAGTGACCGACAAGGAGTTCCAGTATCAGGAACGGCTCGCCGAGATCGACTACGAGTCGCAGCCCGAGTCGATCCAGCGCCGCGCCGCGCTCGTCGGCTCGCTCAACCCTTCGGCGGTGCGCGAAGCCATCCAGCAGCAGTTGGAGCGTGAACGCACGCGCATACAGAAGCAGCTCGAACTGCTCGGCAGTAGTCACACGCGCCTCGAAGCCTCTGTCGCCGCCTCGGACGCAGAGGTCGAGCGCCTGCGCCAGCGTGTCGAGGCCGCCGACCAGACGCAGCCCTCCGTCCCCGCCGCCGCCGCGCCCGACGCGACGAACAATGCGAACAACACGAACACGACGCCCCAACCCAGCCCGACCCCGACACCGGCACAACCACCGGTATAAGAAGTGATGAGTGATGAGTGATGAGTGATAAGTAAAAACGCAATACTTTTTCTCATCACTCATCACTCATCACTCATCACTCATCACTCATATGTCTTCCGTTACACGGCTAGAGCTTTACTGCCTGATTGAGGAGGCGACGGCGCGCGGCGAGCGTGTGGTCGTCGCCACGGTCGCGCACACGCGCGGCTCGACGCCGCAGCGGCGCGGCGCGAAGATGCTCTTCTTCGAGGGCGGCGCGGTAGCGGGCACGGTGGGAGGCGGCTGCGTCGAGGCGGAGGTTTGGGCGGAGGCGCGCGAGGCTTTGCGGACGGGGCGTGCGGCGCTGCACCGCTTCACGCTCACCGCCGACGAGGCCAGCGAGGAAGGAATGGTCTGCGGTGGCACGATGGAGATTTTCGTAGACGTGTGGGATGGGAAAGTGATAAGTGATGAGTGATAAGTGATAAGATGAAGACAGCCACCCCGCTCTTTCTTATCACTTATCACTTATCGCTTTTGAGGAGATGTCTATGCCGACTTCTTTCGTAGAGACATACAAGGCGAAGCACCGGCACCCTTTGAACCGTCTGACGCATTCAATCGGCATCCCGTTGATCGTCGTCAGCCTGCCGCTCTTCTTCTGGAACTGGCGTTGGGCGCTCGGGCTTTTCGTCGTGGGCTGGGTCTTTCAGTTCGTCGGTCATGCGATTGAGGGCAACAGCCCCGCCTTCTTTAGCAATCCAGCCTATCTCATCGTCGGCCCTGTCTGGCTCGTGCGCCGCGCGCTCGCCGCCGTCGGCCTCGGTCGCGCGGTTGAGAAGTAAGCGAGTGTTCCGCGAGTAGATAGGTAGCGCGCGGTGCTGTTTACCGCAGAGGCGCTGAGAACGCAGAGACTCGCAGAGACTTGAATTACTCTCTGCGCCCCCTCTGCGTTCTCA
>JAVRON010000020.1:0-82857 GCA_032162705.1 Acidobacteriota bacterium | reverse complement strand
CGCTAAAGGTAGTGACGGCGCGCGCGACGCCTCGCTCTTTTCCCCTCGCTTACAAGACAGGAAAGGACTGGTCAGATGCTCTCCACTTTCATGCACGGACTGGCGCAGGCCGGGCCCATGCGTATTCCGGCCTACTTCCCATGGGTGGCGATGGGATCGCTCGGCGTCGGCGGGCTTGGCTGGCTCATCGCCGCCGTGCTGGGGTTTGCGCGCGCGCGCGCCTTCGGCGAGTCGCCACGCTGGTTCGCGATCTCGGCCGTGTGCCTTCTGCTTAATCAGGTGCAGTGGGTCGTCTTCGCCGTCTACGGTCTGAACGAGAGTAACGCGGAGAACATGCTCGGCATGGCCGCCTTCTTCAACATCTTCGTCGCGCTCGGCGCGGTCTGTGCCGTCATAGGTTTCATGCGTATGAACGATGCGCGAGCCGCGGTCGCCTTAGAAGTTGACTGACGCCGTCGTCGCCTTCACGCTTCCACTCTCCGCAAAAGAAAAAGCCTCTCGCCCTTAACAGGCGAGAGGCTTTCTTTTCGGCGTTGAGTTCTTCACACGTCGCTGCGACGCCGGTTCAACTCGCGCGCGGCCTCGACGGCGTAATATGTCAGTATCACGTCGGCACCGGCGCGGCGTATGCTCGTCAGCGTCTCAAGCATCGCGCGCCGCTCGTCGATCCACCCGCGCTCGGCGGCTGCCTTGAGCATCGCGTACTCGCCCGAGACGTGATAGGCGGCGAGCGGCAGATCGAAGCGGTCGCGCACCATCCGCAGCACGTCGAGGTAGGGCGTGGCGGGCTTGACCATCAAAAAGTCTGCGCCCTCCATCACATCGAGTTCCGCTTCGCGTAGCGCCTCGCGCGCGTTGGCCGAGTCCATCTGGTATGCGCGCCGGTCGCCGAACGTGGGCGCGCTGTCGGCAGCCTCGCGGAAGGGCCCGTAGAAGGCCGACGAATACTTCACCGCGTAAGACATGATCGCCACGTGCTCCAGTCCGGCCTCGTCCAACCCCTCGCGTATCGACGCCACCTGCCCGTCCATCATCGCCGACGGCGCGACGATGTCGGCTCCCGCACGCGCCTGGCTGATGGCGGTGCGCGCAAGCAGCTCAAGCGATTCGTCGTTCAAGACCTCGCCCTCGCGCACAACCCCGCAGTGCCCGTGCGATGTGTACTCGCACAGGCACGTGTCCGCGATGACGAGCATCTCCGGGACGGCTCGGCGCACGGCGCGTATGGCCTCCTGCACGATGCCGCGCTCGGCATAAGCGCCCGAAGCCGTCTCGTCCTTCGACTCTGGCAGGCCGAAGAGGATGACGCCGGGGACGCCCGCGTCGAAGGCTGTGGCCGCCTCGCGCGCGATCTGATCGACCGAGAGATTGAAGACGCCGGGCATCGACGCCACCTCGCGCCGCACGCCCTCGCCCGGACAGGCGAACAGCGGCAGGATTAGATTCTCAGGCGACAGACGTGTCTCGCGCACCAGTGCGCGCACGCCTTCGCGCCGCCTGAGGCGTCTCGGACGATGAACCAGATTGGACATGGAGTGAACTCACTTTCGCAGTAATAGGCTGGCGAAGAGAATCATACGTGTTCCGTTGCGCCCCGCGCAAACGCCCTCGACGCGAGCGCAACCCGTCACCGGCAGCTTGCGCTCGCCCGTCACATTCGACCACTGTAACTGACGCGTCCGGAACTTTTCTTCGGGAGCAGAAAAGTGATCGAACCCGTCTTTTTTAAGAAAGTACCCTGCTTGACCTTATCAACCAAACCTTTATAATTTCACTCCTCCACCAAGGCGGGGTAGCTCAGCCGGTTAGAGCGTCGGATTCATAACCCGAAGGTCGCGTGTTCAAGTCACGCCCCCGCTATTAACTTTTCAATCGAGATTGAGGAGCAGCAAGCAAGGCGGTGTTCTAAGCGCCGGGGTCGAAGCGATAACCGATCCACGGCTCGGTCAGGATGTAGCGCGGCGTCGCCGGCTCTGGCTCGATCTTCTTCCGCAACTGGCCGACGAAGACGCGCAGGTTCTCCGTCTGTTCCATCGACTCCCCGCCCCAGATGGAAGTCAGAAGCGTGCGGTGCGTCAGAACCTTGCCGGGATGGCTCACGAGGTAAACCATCAGGTCATACTCCTTCGGTGTCAGATGCACCTCCGTGCCCTTCACCGCGACATGGCGGTTCTCCAAATCGATGCGAAAGTTGCCGACCTCAAGCACGGGTGAGAGGACATCATCCGTTTTCGCGACACAGGCTCGCCTGAGCGCCGCACGGATGCGCGCCAGCAGCTCGTCCATCCCGAAGGGCTTCGTCACGTAGTCGTCCGCACCGGCGTCGAGCGCCTGAACCTTGGTTCTTTCCTCGCCCCGGACGGAGAGCACGATGATAGGGAGTTGAGAGATGGCGCGCAGGTTGCGGCACAGTTGAAGACCGTCCGTGTTCGGCATGGAGAGGTCTGTGACGACGAGGTCTGGGGGCCAGTCGCCGAAGGTCTGGAGGGCGGCCAATCCGTCGGAGGTGACGCGCACTTCATAGCCGTGCGTCGTCAGGCTGCGGCGCAGAACGCGTGTGATCTGCGGCTCGTCATCAACGATAAGGATGCGCTGCTTGTCGCTCATCATCAGAAACGCCTGCTCCTTTTTCCTCTTCGTCAGCGACGGGTAGCGCGAACACGACGCGGCCCCCACGTTGGCCGACGTGGCCCTCGGCCCGGACTCAATCCTGAGGCTCGTCTCTTTCCTCGTGCGACGCGCCCCTTCGCTCTCGCTTCCGCCTATCCTGCCGGTCAAGCCAGGCAGCGAGGCCGAACGCGACTACGAGGATAGTGACAAAGATGATCGTCCAGGTGTGCGCCATGTTGTCGCCTTTCCGTTGCCGGAGGTCTTAATTATCCTTTCGTCCTACACGTTCAACCCGTGGCTTGTGTGATTTACGGCGCTTGAGGTGATACGGGACGCTCGTCACGATCACGTTCTCTTTGAATAACAGAGCGCCTTTGAGCAGCAGCGAGCTTTGATTGTGCAGCAGTTGATGCCACCACTTCGCGGGCACGAACTCCGGCAGTATGACCGTCACGATGTCGTCGTCGCGCTGGCTGTCCACCTTTGTGATGTAGCGCAGCAGCGGGCGCGTCAGGGCGCGGTAAGGCGAGGGCAGCACGTGGAGCGGGATTCCCGCGCCCCACTTCTCCCACCTCTGCCGCAGTTTCCGCGTCGCCTCCTCATCCAAATCCACGTAGACGGCGATGACGTTGTCAGGGGCGATTGACTTGGCGTATTGCAGGGCGTGAATCACACCCCGGTGAATGCCCGAGACGGGTACGATCACTGTGTTATGGAGCGGCCTGATGTCATCCAGACCTTCGGTCGTCAACTGCTTTGCGACATCCACGTAGTGTTGGTGGATGGCACGGAACAGGAAGACCAGCAGCGGAATCAGGACGAGCACCGCCCAAGCGCCGCGCGTGAACTTGGTCGTGGCAATGACGATCAGGACGACGAAGGTGATACCTGCACCCGTCGCGTTGATGATCGTCGGCAGCAGCCAGTGCGAGCCTCGGTCTTGCTCGATGGCGACAAGTCGTTCCTGCGTGATGTCCAACTCGCCGACGTTGACGATCTGGCTGTTGTGCAGTTCCTCTTCTTGTCTGATCTGCGCTTCGGCCTTCTCCGCGTTGCGCTCCCGTAGCCAGTGAATCACCATCCCCGACTGCGACAGCGTGAACGAGATGAACACGCCGAGCGCGTAGAGCGGCAGCATCGCCTGCTCCGAACCCTTGAAGATGATAATCAGCACGCAGGCAAAGATGGCGAGCATCACGACGCCGTTCGAGAAGACGAGGCGGTCGCCCCGGCTGGCTAACTGGCGCGGCAGGAAACGGTCTGCGGCGAGGAGCGAAGATAGACGAGGAAAGTCGGCAAAGGAGGTGTTCGCGGCGAGCACGAGAATGGCCGCGGTCGATGCCTGGATAATGTAATAGATCACGCCTGTGCCGAAGGTGTGCCGCGCCATCCCCGAGACGAGCGTCTCACCGTTCGTGAGCGGATGCGCGTTCAACTTGTAGGCGAGAAAACCCGTGCCCAGAATCATCACCGTCATGATCGCGGCCATCCACGTCAGCGTCGCCGCCGCATTCTTCGACTCCGGCTGCTTGAACGAAGGGATGCCGTTCGAGATCGCCTCGACACCCGTCAGCGCCGTGCAACCCGAGGCGAAAGCCCGCAGCACGAGCCAGATGACCGCGCCCCCTGTAAGCAGGTTGTGCGGCGTCACGGCCACGGACGAATCGACGTTGATCTGATCGGCGGGCGGGGTCGGCATCACCTCTCCGGTCGCGTAGTAGTGGACGAAGCCGACAATGATGAGCGCGAACATCGATAGGATAAAGAGGTATGTGGGCCCTGCGAAAATCGCCCCCGATTCCTTCACCCCACGCAAGTTGATGACGGCGATGAAGGCGACAAAGCCTAGACAGATGACGACGCGATGGTCTTCCAGAAAGCCGAAGCGCGTCCCCTGCGCCGCTGACGTAATGGCCGCCACGCCCGCCGAGACCGACACCGCGACGGTCAGAATGTAATCGACGAGCAGTGATGCGCCGGCGACCAGCCCCGGATTAGTTCCCAGATTGTCTTTGGCGACGATGTAGGCCCCGCCGCCGTTGGGGTAGGCGTGGATCGTCTGACGATAAGAGAGAGCGAGTATGCCGAGGAGCACGGTGATGCCGATCACTATCGGCACGAGGTAGCCGATGGCCGCAGTGCCCGCCGCGAGCAGCACGAGCAGGATCGCCTCCGTGGAGTAGGCGACGGAAGAGAGTGCGTCGGATGAGTAGACGGCGAGCGCCGTCTTGTTGGCGAGCCGCTCGTGCGCCGCCTGTTCGGAACGTAAGGGGTTGCCGACTAAAAATCGCTTGATGGATGTAGCCATGAGTCGCCGTAGTCCTCCGGGGTACAAGTTGAAACGGACAATGTTTGAATCCTCCGGTGATACGCCAAACGGAAAAGGGCGCGGAAGCGAGTAGTCCTTCCGTGCCCTTTCATAATTCGGTTCCGGCGTCGCGCTTCTCTGAGCCTACGAGGTTAGCTGACGGGCTAGGTTCGAGAAGTACCTTCGTGAAGGTGACAATCACCTTTCACGATTAGCCCCGTGCTCCAAACTATATTCCAGCGGAGCAGTGGTTCCCCCGTGCTGCTCCTCAATGCCCTGTTCAGGAGGAGCAACTTCGGCAGACGAATTGTCAATGGCTGAATGGTACTCTCCCCTGCATAAGGACGACATAAAAGGTTCATAAGGGTTTTATAAAGACCGTGAGGGAGTACGGGTCGGCCCTTGCTGATATGACGCAGGCCGGGGCGGAAGACTTCAAACCACATGGCCTGATAAAGGAACGGCTGTTATCATTAACCTCAGCCAATAACAAGAGAAGTTGTGTGTCCTTCAAGTACCGAGCGAGCGGGCCGCCGTATGAATCATATTTTAATAGTTGACGATTCGCCGACCATGCGGCGGATGGTCATGTCTTCGCTACGCGCTCTGCCGGGCGTCAGCTTCGGCGAAGCCGCGAGCGGCCTCGAAGCCATCGAGCGTCTGGCGCTCGCCGCCGTGGACTTGATGATTCTCGACTTGAACATGCCCGACATGCACGGCCTTGAGGTGCTGGATTTTCTGCGCCGCCATCAGGTGTATCGTCACATCCCCGTCATCGTCTTAACGACCAGAGGCGACGAGGCGAGCCGTGCGGACGCACTCGCCGCCGGGGCCTCTCTCTATTTGACCAAACCGTTCGCGCCGCACGCACTGGCCGCGCAGGCACGGGCCTTATTGACCTCTCATCCGGAAAGGGCTTGAGTGTCCAACCCGAACCCCGACGACGGCGGCGAGTTTTTCGCGCAATTCCTCGACGATTATTTCGCCGAGTGTGACGAGCACCTGACGCTCGTCCGCCGACACCTGCTCGCGCTCGAAGAGCAGGTCGGCCGTCCCTTCGTCGAGCCGTCTTCACTCGACGAGCTGTTCCGCAGCTTCCACACGCTCAAGGGCATCTCGGCCATGGTCGGTCTGGAAGAGGCCGAGCAGTTGGCTCATCACATGGAGAGCTTCTTGAGGGCCTTGCGCCACGCGGAGACGCCGCTCGATGTGGAAGGCGTCGAAGCCCTCATGGCGGGCACGACGGTGCTTGAGCAGGTCATCAACGCCTTCCGCAAAAAGGAGACGGCCGCGAGCATCGATGCGACCGTCGAGCGTCTGCGCGTCTTAGTCCCCGAACCTGCGTCACTGGCCGACCGACCTGCGAACGTGGAGAGTGTGGAAGCGGGCGGCGCGGATACAGAGTCGAAGCTGACGCAAGCGCCAACGGACGCACGTCGAACGGAAGATGTTCGGAAGTGGCGATTTGAATTTGTGCCGACGCCTGCGCTCTCCGAACGTGGAGTCAACGTCAACAGCGTGCGCGCACGCCTGCAAGAGATCGGCGAGCTTCTCCAGGCGACTCCGCACGTCAGGGAGCAGGGCGGGATTGTTTTTGAGTTCATCGTTTCGACCGGCGTCGAAGAATCTCTGTTCGCGGGATGGCACGAAGACAATCTGACTTACACGCCGGTCGAAGAAGCAGACGCGGGCCAGACCCGTCCGCCGACATCGCCCGTACAGACCGTCCCGGCTTCGGGCACGACGGACGTGGCCGACGGCTCCGCGTCGATCTCAACCGCACCGCCCGCGTCAATGCACGCGCCCTCAAACGTCGTGCGGGTTGATCTGGCGCGGCTCGACGAGTTGATGCGGCTCATCGGCGAGCTGGTTACGAGCCGTGCGCGCCTGGATGATGGCCTGAAGCATTTGAAACGAAGCGTCGCCCCCGCCGAGTGGCGTGTGCTGCAAGAGACGAGTCAGGCGATGGCGCGACAGTTGCGCGACCTGCGCGAAGGCGTCATGCACGTGCGGATGGTGCAGGTCGGCGAAATCTTTGAGCGCATGAGATTCGTCGTCCGCGATCTGGCGCGCGAGAGTGGTAAGAACGTCAAGCTCGAACTGCTGGGCCGCGAGACGGAGATAGATAAGTTTCTCGTCGAGCGCATGATGGGGCCGCTCCTGCATCTGGTGCGCAACGCCGTCAGCCACGGATTGGAAACCGTCGAGGAGCGCGTCGCGCAGGGCAAGTCGCCCGAGGGCAGACTCACTCTGCGCGCCTCGACCGCGGGCGATAACGTGGTGATTGAGATTGCGGATGACGGGCGCGGCATTGATGCGGAGCGCGTCGCCGTCAGAGCGCGTGAGCGAGGCTTGATCGCCGGTGATGTCAAACTCGACGAGGCGCTGTTATTAAAACTGATCTGCACGCCGGGCTTCTCGACGCGCGACGAGGCGGATCGCGCCAGCGGACGCGGGGTCGGGATGGACGTGGTCGGCAGAACCATCGAGGAGCTTGGCGGCACGCTCGCGCTCGCGACGGAGAAGAATCGCGGGACGCACTTCACGGTCGAGTTGCCACTGACGCTCGCCATCGCCGACGCGCTTATCGGCAGCGTGGGCGGCCAGCGCTTCGCCTTACCGCAGACGGCTGTGCGCGAGGTCATCGAAGTCGAAGCTTCGGCGGTCAGGGTTTTAGAGAACAACGAGATCGTTCCGTATCGCAAAGGGGTTCTGCCGCTGGTGCGGCTGGCGCGTCTTTTCGGTCTTGAAGAGAAGGCCGCGCCTGCCTTTCACGTCTTCGTCATCGGCAGCGGCGCGAACGCTCTGGGGCTGGTGGTTGAACGCATCATCGGGCAGAGAGAGATTGTGGTGCGCGGCATGAATGACCCTCTGGTGAAGGTCAGGGGTGTCGCGGGCGCGACCGACCTCGGCGACGGGCGCGTCGTGCTCATCCTCGACGTGGCCGCGCTGAAGCATTCGGTGCTCGGCGGCGAACTCGCTGCCGGAGACGCGAGAGGCTAGTTCTCTGTCAGGGAAAGATTGTGAGACGGCTTTGGAAAGGCTCTCGCTCGTTGGCTGCTGCGGAGCGAATGACTTGAACAATCATGTCGAATACTGAGAATGACACGGAACAGAACGACACGGAACCCTTCATCCTCTTCGAGCTGGCCGGAACTACCTACGGCGTTCGCAGTCGCTTCGTCCAGCAGATGGAGATGATCGAACACATCACGCCGGTTCCGAATGCGCTGCCCGCCGTCGAAGGCGTCGTGCTCGCGCGCGGACAGGTCATCCCGGCGCTGAATTTGCGAGTGCGTTTCGGCTTTGAAAAGATTCCTTACGACCTGCGCTCGCGCCTGATGGTCGTCAACAAAGGCGCGCGCACGCTCGGCCTGATCGTAGACGCGGCGCGTGAGTTTCTTCCAATCCCGCACGCGGCCATCAAGCCCCCGCCGGAGGCGATCACCGGACTCAGCGGGAAGTACCTGGAAGGCATCGCGACGATCAAGGGCCGGATGATTTTAGTTCTCGACCTCGACGAAGTGATTGATATTGGCGAACAGCAAACGACAGCAGGCAATCAGCAGGGACAGGTGTGACGTTGGGGGACGAGGTCGAAGGTGTCTTGAGGGAGCGAAGTTCAAAGTGTCGGGAAGCTTCGAGTCACTTTAAGGTGATTGCCTGAAGCTGACGGTTAACAGGAGACGGACATGGCAACACAGATGAGTAATGCGCCGGGCGGACGCATCGACCTGAACACGGGGCGCGTGCGCGAACAGGCGGGGCAGGTGGCGGACGCGGCGCATGAGATAGCGCGGATTGCGGACGAAACGGCGGGAGGGGCGGACGAGCAGATACGCTCGCTCGACTCGACCGTTAGTCTCTCCAACGAGATGACGGCCTCGCTCGGCGAGACGACCACGCAGGCCGAGTCGATAGCGACCTCGACCGAGCAGCTCGCTTCGTCGGTCAACGAGACGGCGGCCTCCATCGAGCAGGTCAGCGCCAACGCGTCGGGCCTCGCCGCTTTGATCAACGAGACGGCTGCCGCCATCGAGGAGTCGGCCCGTTCTATCGAGAGCGTCACCGGCAGCACGCAGGAGATGGCGACCTCGGCTGAAGAAGTGACGGGCGCGATGAACGAGATGGCGGCCTCTATCAAAAGCGTCGGCGACGATACGGAAGCCCTCTCCGCGTCGGTCAACCAAACGGCCGTCAGCATCGAAGAGGTGTCGCGCTCGATTGAGAGTCTCGCCGGAAACGCCGACGACCTGAACGTCTCCGCCGAACAGACGGCCTCGTCCATCAATGAGATGGCTGCCTCAATCGAGGAGGTCTCGGCGATGTCTGAAAATCTCGCCTCGACCGTCGAAGAGGTCTCCACTTCGATGGAGGAGATGGCGCGTTCCGTCCAGGGCGTCGCGCAGAATACAGAGAAGATCACCGAGGCGGCGGCGGGCGCGGCGACGAGCGCCACGGAGATGGATCGCTCTCTGCGCTCGGTCGCCGCGATGACCAAAGGCGCTGAAGAGGTCGCCAGCCGCGTGTCGCGCGAGGCCGAGCAGGGCGGCGCGGCGGCACAGAAATCCATTCAAGGCATCGGTCGCGTCCGCACTTCAATGGAGCAGTCGGCGGCAGTCATCCGCGAGATGGGCAAACGCTCAAGCGAGATCGGCAGCATCGTCAACACCATTAACATCATCTCCGAACGCACGAACATGCTTTCGCTCAACGCGTCAATCGAAGCGGCGCGCGCGGGCGAAGCGGGCCGCGGCTTTGCCGTCGTCGCCGAAGAAGTGCGTAACTTGGCTGACCGCTCGGCGCAGGCGACCGCCGACATCGCCGCCATCATCAAGGCTTTGCAGGATGTCGTGCAGGAAGCGATCACGGCGTCAACCGAAGGGGTACGCATCGCGGATGAAAGTGGCCGACTCGCGGAAGAAGGGTCGGAAGGGTTGCAAAGAATCCTGTCCGGCATCAACGAGACCAATCAGATCGTCGGCCAGATAGCGCGTGCCACCGAAGAACAGCTAAGCGCAGGCGCGCATGTCGTAACGGCGATTGACACGACCGCGACACAGGCCAAGCAGGTCGCCGTCGCCACTGCCGAGCAGGCCAAAGCCGCACAGGAGATCGTCAGGGCCGCGGCGCAGATGCGCAAGACCGCGAAGGAAGTGAGTCAGGCGATGGGCGAGCAGGGACGCGCCGCACGCGAGATCATCAAAGCCGCGCAGAGCACGACCGCCGTGGCGTCGCAGGTGCGCAAAGCCTCAGGCGAGCAGGCAGTCGCCGCCAAGCAGGTCGCACAGGCGGTCGAGTCGATGCGCCGCGGGGCGGCCACGACCTCTCGCGCGCTCGAAGAGCAGGCCACGGCGGGCGAAGAGGTCTCGAAAGAGTCGGAGCGTCTGGCACGCATGATTGCGGGCGTCAGCCGTGCGATGGGAGAACAGGCGACCGCTGCCACACAGATCACCGCCGCCGCGCAGAACATGCGCCAGCAATCCGATCAGGTCGCCAAGGCGATGAACGAGCAGGCGCGCGCCGCACGCGACATGACCAGCGCCACCCAGAGCATCTCCAAAGAGATAGGTCTTATCACGCGCTCGAACCGCCAGCAGTTAACCACTTCGGAGCAGATGCTCGGCACGCTGACCCACATCCGTCAGATTACCGAGCGCAACGCGCAGGGAGTCGAAGCCACGCTGAAAAGCACCGCCGGTTTGATTGAGCGGGCGCAACAACTCGTCGAAATTGTGACTGACACGAACGCGGATCAGTCTGGCGAAAATGGGGCGCATCACTCTACCGGCAGACCACGTTCAAACGGACGACCGCGACGCACGAAGCAGAACAGGGCGCTCGCCCCCGCCGCCGAAACTGCGCGCAAGGACGAGCCGGACAGTTCCGGTCAATGAAGAAAATTTTTCGCGTCCGGGCGGGTACGAACTTGAGCATGGAGGTCGTTGGTGTAATCGTAGATGGGTAACTTGACTCCTTCAGATAATTCAATCGGCGTGTTTACCACCGACGCGAGTCTCGTTATTCAAATCTGGGACGGGGCCCTCGCACGCCTGACTGGCATCCCGGCGGATGCGGCCTGCGGGAAGCTGCTCGTCGCGCTTCTCCCAAACTTAGAAGAGAGCCGTTTGCTCGCGCGCTTCCAACGAGTGTTGGACGAGGGAACGGTCGAAGTCCTCGCGCCCGCCTTCCATCACTACTTGATTCCATGTCCAACGCTCGCGCCCTCGAAACGCTTCGACAGGATGCAGCAGCGCGTGACCATCGCGCCGCTACGCGAGGACGAACGCGTAGTCGGCGCACTTGTCACAATCGAAGACGTTACCGCGCGGATAGAACGCGAGCGCGACCTCTCTGAACAACTCGCCCATGCCGACGAAGACACGCGCCTCGGCGCGGCACGGACGCTGGCAGAAGATGAGTCGCTCGAACCCGCCCCGCCTCTGCTCGGTGCGCTCGAAGATGAGAGCTGGCGTGTTCGGCGCGTGGCCGTCGAGGGACTTGCGCGCCGCGCCGCACCCGAAGCCATCGCGGCACTCCTCGCCTCTGTGCGCGAGAATCATCATCATCTCGGTCTGCTCAACAGCGCGCTTCAGGTGCTCGCGATGAGCGACGTGGACACGCTCTCGCCGCTCGTCGAATTTTTGCACGACAAGGACGCAGACCTGCGCATGCAGGCGGCGCTTGCACTGGGCGAGCAGCGCGACGAGCGTGCCATTCCCGCGCTTCTCGGCGCGCTCGATGATGCGGACACCAACGTGCGTTACCACGCCATCGAAGCTTTGGGGAAGCTGCGCGCGGTCGAAGCCGCCGCCGCGCTCGCCTGCGTCGCCGAGACGCGCGACTTCTTCCTGGCGTTCCCCGCACTCGACGCGTTGACGCGAATCGGTGATGCGAGCGTCGCCCCGCGCATCGTGCCGTTGCTTGAAGACGAGCTTCTGCGCGAGGCTGCCGCGGACGCGCTCGGGCATCTCGGCGATGAAGAGACAATCGCGCCGCTGGCCGCGCTACTGAACACCCCGAACGCGCCCACGCAGGCAGTCGCCACAGCGCTCGCCGCGTTGCATGACCGCTACGCGAAACTCTTCGGCGAGGGCGCGTACATCGCAGACCTGAGCCGCAACGCGATCAACCCGACGGGCGCACAGAACCTGCTCGACGCGTTGAATGAGTCAAGCCACGCCGACTTGCGCCCGCTTGCGCTGGTTGTCGGGTGGTTGGAGGGAGCGGCGGTCGAGCGCGCTCTGACGCGCCTGCTCGGGCACGGGGATGCGCGCGGCGAGACGGTCGAAGCGTTAGTCCGTCACGGCTCGCGCGTGACCGACTTATTGATCGAACAGTTGGGGTCGGAAGACCTCGAAATCAGAAAGTCGGCGGTCGTCGCGTTGGGTCGGATAGGGGATGCGCGCGCGGCTCCCGCGCTAATCAAAGTTCTCGAAGATGATACGGAGTTGATAATCGTCGCGGCCAACGCGCTGGCACAGATTGGCGACCCGCGCGCCTTCGAGGCGTTGCTCGCTCTGGTCGGCGAGCCGAGCGCGGCGGTCAGACAGGCCGTCACGGGTGCGCTCAATTCGCTCGGGTCGCCCGAGATGCCGGGGCGTGTGTTGCCGCTTCTCAACGACCCGGACGCGAACGTGCGCGAGTCGGCGGTGAAGATCGCCGGTTACTTTGGCTACGCGGAATGCACAGACCTTCTGTTGGAGCGATGCGTTGATGAAGACGAGCGCGTGCGCCGTGCGGCAATCGAGCATCTTCCGTATCTCGAAGACGAGCGTGTGACGGCTGCGCTCGTTCACGCGCTGCGACACGAAACGCCAAAGGTGCGAGCCGCGGCTGCCGGAGCGTTGGCACAGGCCGAAGGGCCCGAGGTCTCGACGTATCTGTTGGAGGCGCTTGCGGACGAAGATTCGTGGGTTCGTTATTTCGCCGCGCGGTCGCTCGGGTGGCAGATGTTTGCGGAGGGCGCGGACGCGCTGGCGAGGCTGGCACAGGCGGATAAATCGAATCACGTACGCATCGCGGCCATCGAGGCACTGGGCTACATCGGCGGGGAGAGCGCCGCGCGGTTCGTCGCTCCTCTGGTCAAGTCGGACGAGCCTGACCTTGTGCGTGCAGCCATCGCTGCGCTCGGTCGAATCTCGCACCCCGACGCGCAGACGCCGCTCTTCGAGGCTCTTCGTTCAACGGACGCGGAAGTCCGTGCGGAAGTCGTCGTCGCCCTCGGAGAGCGCGTTGGCGCGGAAGCCTTGGAGCAGTTGCGGCGCGTGGCCGCGACGGACGCCGAGCCAAGGGTCTTTGCGGCGGCGTGTGACGCGCTCAAACGTTTGGGGACGCCGGAAGCGATTGCCGGTCTCGTGTCTCTCACGGCTGACGCGATTCGCCGCGAGACGGTCGTCGCCGCGCTCGCGCAGACGAAAGAGGCGCTGCTCGAAGAGGTCGCACGCGGGCTGTTGCCCCGGCAGCCGGTCGAGGTGCGGCGCGCGGTCGTCGAGGCTCTGGGTCGGATGAAAAGCCAGCGCGCCTCGGAGCTTCTGCGCAGGGCACTCGATGACGCAGACGCTTCGGTGCGTGCGTCGGCGAGAGGATACCGGCGGTCAGCCTTCGGCAGACGGCCTGAAGATTACAGTTGATTGCACGGCCTGAAGATTACAGTTAATGGTAGAGAGTTTCCGACGGGCGGCGAGCTAAAGAACAATGGGTTTCAATACGGGGAACTTAGGTGTCACGGGCGGTGCGGACAGGTTGTTGCGCGATCTTGTACACGAGCGCACAGGGCTGTTCTTCGACAACGGGAAAGGCGATCTGCTGACGGATAAGTTGTCGCCGCTCGTGATCGAGCGCGGGTTCACGTCGCTTCTGGATTATTACTATCTACTGAAATACGACGAGACGGCGCGGGACGAATGGCTGAATGTGATGGACGCGCTGTCCGTCCCGGAGACTTATTTCTGGCGCGAGATGGATCAGATACGCGCGCTCGTCGAAGTGGTCGTGCCGCGTTGGTTCGCCGCACACGACGCAGGGCCCTTGAAGATTTGGAGCGCGGCGTGCGCGACGGGAGAGGAGCCGCTGACCATTGCGCTGGCGCTCGCAGAGGCGGGGTGGCTCGGGCGCGTGCCGATTGAGATTCACGCCAGCGACGCCAGCACTTCCGCCGTCGAACGTGCCCGGCGTGGGATTTACCGCGAGCGTTCGTTTCGCAATCTACCGCCGACCTTGCGCGCCAAATATTTTACGCAAGTGGGCGCGACACAAACGTGGCGTATTGATGACAGGCTGCACACAGCAATCAAGTGGATGGTCGTCAATCTGATGAACGAAGCGGAGGTCGCGCCTCTGGTGACGGCAAATATTATCTTTTGCCGCAACGTATTTATCTACTTCTCCGATCAGACGATCAGCCGGACGGTGCGCTCTTTCGCCGCGCACATACGCCCGCCGGGCTATCTGTTCGTCGCGGCCTCGGAATCCCTTTTGAGGTTGTCGGCGGATTTCGATTTGCAGGAAATCGGGGACGCATTCGTCTACGTGAAGCGACCTGACGCGGATTGACGGTCGCCCGGCGCTTCGAGGATTATTCATGGATCGAGTTCTAAAAGTTCTGGTGGTGGACGACTCCGCATACGTGCGGAAAGTCGTCAAGCAGATGCTCTCGCGCAGCCCTTTCCTCGAAGTGGTGGGGACGGCGCGCGACGGCAGGGAGGCGCTGGAGTTGGTCGCGCAGCTCGACCCGGATGTCGTCACCTGCGATCTCATCATGCCCGAGTTGGACGGGGTCGGGTTCGTGCGCGAACAGATGGCGCGCAGACCCTTGCCCATCATCATCATGAGCATCGCGAACGAGACGGGAGAGGCCGCATTGACCGCGCTGGATGCGGGCGCGGTGGATTTCGTGCAGAAGCCGACGGCGCTGGCGACCGAGAAAATCTTTGAGGTGAGCGACGAGCTGATTGAGAAGGTCAAAGCTGCCGCGAGCATTCACATGGCGCGCGTCCAAATCGCCTCGCCGGTTTCTACGGAGCAGCCGTCGTTGCCGACCGCTACGGTCAAGGGCAAGGCTCTGGTTGACCTCGTGGTCATCGGTATTTCCACCGGCGGCCCACAGGCTTTGAGACAGTTAATCCCACAACTGCCTTTGGATTTCCCAGTCCCGCTGGCGATGGTGATGCACATGCCGGTCGGATACACTGAGATGTACGCGCGCAGATTGAGTGAGCATTCGCCTCTCGACGTGCGTGAGGCGCGCGAAGGCGACGCGCTGCGTGCGGGCGTGGTGCTGCTGGCCCCGGCGGGGCGGCACATGACATGCCGTCGTCAGGCGGACGGAGCGGTGGTCGCGCACCTCGACTCAAGACCTTTCGAGATGCCGCACCGCCCTTCGGTCGATGTGCTCTTTCAGTCGGCGGCGGAAGTATATGGGCAGAGAGTTCTGGGAGTGGTGATGACGGGGATGGGTTCGGACGGCCATGCGGGCGCGGCCTGGATCAAAGCGCAGGGCGGCCTTGTCTACACCGAAAGCGAAGAGACGTGCGTCGTGTACGGCATGCCCTCTTCCGTGGTTGAAGCGGGCTTGAGCGATAGGAGCGTGCCGCTCGACAAAATGGCGGCGGCGATTCGGGAGGTAGTATGAGTAAAAAAACAATGGTCGTGGACGATTCCGCTCTGTCGCGCAGGACTCTGCGGCGCATTCTTGAGACAGCCGGGTACAATGTCGTCGAGGCGGAAGAGGGGATGGCCGCGCTCGAACTCTATTTTATCGAGAAGCCCGATGTGGTCTTCCTCGATCTGGTGATGAAGGGCATGAACGGGCTGGATGTTCTGTCCAAGCTGCGCGAGATGGATGCAGGGGTGCGCGTTGTCGTCGCCAGCGCGGACATTCAGAGTTCGACGCGGACGATGGTCGAAGAAGCTGGTGCGTGCGCTTTCATCAACAAGCCGTTCGCCACTGAAAACGTGCTCGGAGCGGTTAACTCTGCGCTGGGGGGGAAGTAGAGCAATGGAATTGACTGATCGCCAGAGCGATGCGGTTTCGGAGTTAATCAACATCGCCTTCGCGCGCACTGGCGCGGCGCTCTCAGAGCTGACCGGGCAGAGAGTCATCCTCAACGCGCCGGAGGTCTCCATGCATCCGACGGCAGAGCTGCCGAAAGTGCTCGCCAAATTCCTCCCCGGCGAAATCGCCTCCATCCATCAAGTGTTTGCCGGGCCCGTCGCGGGCGACGCGCTGCTGCTGCTCAATCACGACGGCGCGGTGCGACTGACCGATCTGCTGACGGACGGGCAGTCGCCTTCAAGCCGGCTCGACGAGTCGGCGCGCGAAGTCTTAACCGAGGTGGGGAACATTCTGTTGAACGCCTGTCTGGGCATGTTCGGCAATCTCCTCGACGTTCACGTCTCGTTTTCAGTCCCGCGCCTACATCTTGAGACGCTCGACGAATTGCTCGACTCTCTCCTCACGGGCAAGGGCGAGCCGCAGTATGCTCTGGTGATTTACACGGCCTTCCAGATTCGCGACAGCGCCGTCCGGGGATTCCTCGTGATGGTCTTGAGCGTCGCCTCGCTCGACCGTCTGATTCAGGAAGTCGAGGCGTGGGAAGAGCGACAGGGACAAGCTTGAAAGTTTGCTGATGAGTGATAGACCGAGCATTAAAGCTATGACGAAAACTGGCCCGAATGAAGAGACATTGCTCGACGCGGCTTTGCTGCGCTGGATGAATGACCTCGCGGGGCACGGCATTCTCATCACGGACGCCGATTTGAATATCCGCGCCTGGAATCGCTGGCTGGAGGAGCACAGCGAGGTGAGCGCGGCGGAAGTCATCGGGCGCAACATCCTCGAAGTCTATACGGAGCTTGAGAAGAGGCGTCTGGATCGACATTACAAGTGGGTGCTGGAAGGACAGACCAGAGTGCTTTCGCAGCGCCTGCACGGCCATCTGTTGCCGCTCCCGACCGACACGAGTCTGAGCGGCTTTACGGAGATGCAGCAGACGGCGCGCATCTCGCCGCTGATTCACGACGGACGCGTCATCGGCACTATCACCGTCATCGAAGACGTGACCGAGCGCGTGGCGCGCGAAGCGGAACTGCAAGCGCAGGTCGAGGCGCGCACACAGGCGCTCGCCAGAGAGAAGGTTGCGCGCCGCGAGGCGGAAGAGGCCAACCATCTCAAGGACGAGTTCCTCGCCACGGTCTCGCACGAGCTACGTACGCCGCTCACGGCCATTCTCGGCTGGTCGAATATGGCTCTCACCGGCAAGCTCAACGCGGAGGCGCACGACCGCGCGCTCGAAACTATCCATCGCAACGCACAGTCGCAGAACCAGCTCATCAGTGACCTGCTCGATGTCTCGCGCATCATCAGCGGCAAGCTGCGGCTCGACCTGCGCACGGTCGAGCTTCCCCCAATCATCGAAGCCGCCATCGAGGCGACCCGCCCCGCCGCGGACGCGAAAGATATCCTCCTTACTACGGAACTCGACCCGCGCGCCGGGCCCATCAACGGCGACGCCGACCGCTTACAGCAGGTGATCTGGAACCTGCTCACGAACGCCATCAAGTTTACGCCCGGCGGCGGACGGATACTGGTCAGGTTAGAGAGCGTCGGTTCGCAGGTGGAGATTACGGTGGAGGATTCCGGCATCGGCATCAGCCGCGAGTTTCTGCCGCACATCTTCGACCGTTTCCGTCAAGCTGATCCCGGCACCAACAGAATGCACGGCGGAATGGGGTTGGGGCTGTCCATCGTGCGCCAACTGGTCGAACTGCACGGCGGCACGGTAAGGGCCGAGAGCGAGGGCGAAGGGAAGGGGACGACCTTCGTCGTCAGCCTGCCTTTCGTCGCTCTCAGGGAAGAGCCGGTGATGGCAGAGCGCACGCTCCCTACTGCCATCAACCCGCTGGAGATTGAATGCCCGCCTTCTCTTCAAGGCTTGCGAGTTCTGGTCGTCGATGACGAGGCGGACACGCGCGAGCTGCTGCGCGCGGTGCTCGAACATTGCAAATCAGAAGTCGTCACGGTCGGGTCGGCTTCCGAGGCGTTGGAGGCACTCGCACAGTTTCGCCCCGACGTGCTCATCAGCGATCTCGGGCTGCCGGAAGAGGACGGCTATGTTCTGATTGATAAAGTGCGCGCCCTCTCGTCCGAGCACGGGGGACAGACCCCCGCGGCTGCCTTGACCGCGTACGTCAGGGCGGAAGACCGCATGCGTGTGCTCCGCTCCGGCTTCCAGTTGCACGTGCCGAAGCCAATCGAGCCTGCTGAATTGGTGGCGGTCGTGGCTAATCTCGCCACACGGCTCGGCAAAGGCTGATCGTCTCTTGAAGTTTTACCTGGAACAGTGAAAGGGAAATATCCGATGAGCATGCCAATTAATATGCACGCGGCGCGGACGGCTCTTAACCGTGACGCGGAACTCCGGCAGTGGGCCGAGGAATGGTTAAAGAGTAAAGAGAGGGCGCTTCAAACGTCCATGACGGATGAAGAGTTCGAGAAGCACTGGCCCTACGTCCGCCCCGAGCGGATGCACGAGGGAGCCATCGAAGCGGTCATCGCGTACAGGCAGCATACTGAGAAGCGTTAAAGCATTAGACATCACAGGCACAGCTTCACGGCAATTTTCAATTGGCTGGATGACAGCGAGGCCGCAAGCCCGACCGTGAGGGAGGGCGTCTCAACTTCCTCCGGGCAAAGCTTGATATAACAAGACGCCCTCCCTCACGGTCGCGCTTCCGCCTCACGCCCTCCTGAAAAGTGCTCTTACTCTGGAGCGTTCCCTGTGGTGTCTGTGGCGGTGCATGCCTCATGATTTATATTCAAACGCAAATTGAGATAGGATAGAGGAAAGCAGGTAGAGTCTGCCGGTACGTCGAGACCGGATTTCCAGAGGAGAGGATGGTTAGAAACATGAGTATTTCACAGGGCAAGACCGCGCCCGCCGCAAAGGAAGTCGTCACGCCGCACGGTTCCCGTAATCCGGCTCTACCTTTGAGCAGGAACAATCATCTCCTCCGTTGGGTTGAGAAGATGGCTCAACTGACTCGGCCCGCAGCGATCCACTGGGTGGACGGCTCCGAGGAAGAGAATGAAGCACTCTGCGCGCAGATGGTCGAGGGCGGCACTTTCGTCAAACTCAACGAAGAGCTTTGGCCCGGTTGCTTCTACGCGCGCTCGGACGCCACGGATGTCGCGCGGGTCGAAGACCGAACCTTTATCTGCTCTCTCTCGAAGGAGGCGGCGGGCCCCACCAACAACTGGGAAGACCCCTTCAAGATGCGCCGCAAGCTGAAGGAGCTGTTCGACGGCTCGATGCGCGGGCGCACGATGTACGTGCTGCCCTTCAGCATGGGCCCGGTCGGCTCGCCGATGTCGCAGATCGGCGTGCAACTGACAGACTCGCCCTACGTCGTCGTCAACATGCGTATCATGGCGCGCATCGGCCTAGCGGTCGTGGCCGAGATCGACAAGGACTACAAGCGCGTCGTGCCGTGCATGCACACGGTCGGAGCGCCGCTCTCGCCCGGCGAAGAGGATGTGTCGTGGCCGTGCAACAAGGAGAAGTACATCGTCCACTTCCCCGAGACGCGCGAAATCTGGTCTTACGGGTCGGGCTACGGCGGCAACGCTCTGCTCGGCAAGAAGTGCTTCGCGCTGCGCATCGCCTCGAACATCGCGCGCGACGAAGGCTGGATGGCCGAGCACATGCTCATCGTCGGGGTCGAAGACCCGAAAGGCGAAAAGACTTATGTCGCCGCCGCTTTCCCCTCTGCCTGCGGCAAGACGAATTTCGCCATGCTGATTCCGCCCAAAGGCTTCGAGGACTGGAAAGTCTGGACGGTCGGAGACGACATCGCCTGGATCAAGCCGGACGCCGACGGTCGCCTCCACGCCATCAACCCGGAGGCGGGCTTCTTCGGCGTCGCGCCGGGCACTTCCGTCAAGACGAACCCGAACGCGATGGCGACGCTTGCCAAGAACAGCATCTTCACCAACGTCGCGCTCACGCCCGAAGGCGGCGTGTGGTGGGAGGGCATGACGGACGAGCCGCCCGCCGAATGTCTCGACTGGCAGGGGAACCGTTGGACGCCGCAGATTGCTCGTGAGACCGGAGCGAAAGCAGCGCACCCGAACGCGCGCTTCACCGCCCCCGCCTCGCAATGTCCGACGATTGACCCCGACTGGGAGAACCCCGAAGGCGTCCCCATCAGCGCGATCATCTTCGGTGGCCGACGCGCGACGACCGTGCCGCTGGTCTTCCAGGCGTTCAACTGGAGCACGGGCGTCTACGTCGGTGCTACCGTGGGTTCGGAGATGACTGCCGCCGCCGGAGGCACGGTCGGCAAGGTGCGACGCGACCCGATGGCGATGCTGCCATTCTGCGGCTATCACATGGGCGATTATTTTCGTCACTGGATCAGGATGCAGCGTAGCTTGAGCGAGACGCCGCGCATCTTCCACGTCAACTGGTTCCGTAAAGACGCGGAAGGACAGTTCATGTGGCCGGGCTTTGGCGAGAACATGCGCGTGCTGAAATGGATCGTTGACCGCGCACGGGGTCGCGCCGTGGGCCGTGAGACGCCCATCGGCTGGATGCCTCATTACGAGGACATGGAGTGGAAGGGCCTCGACTTCCCGAAGGAGAAGTTCGAGCAGCTACAAACCTTCGACCGCGCGGCGTGGCGTGCCGAAGTCATTCAGCACGAAGAGCTGTTCATCGAATTGCACGACCGCCTGCCTCCGGAGATGATCTACGAACGCGAACTACTCATCTGCCGGTTGTAGTTAAAAATTTTGACGACTGAAAATCCATATCGTTTCCGTGTCAGGTGATGTCTCAAGCAAACCCGGCCCAGCCCCGTATTCTCATCGTGGACGACGAGCCCGCCGTCAGTAGCATACTCCACGACCTTCTGTGCGAGACGTACGAGTGCAGCGTCGTCGGCTCCGCACGCGAAGCGCTTTCGCTGCTCAAGTCGCGGAGCTACAACCTTGTACTGAGCGACATCCGTATGCCGGAGATGACGGGACTGGAGATGATCCCGTTCGTCCTAGAGTCTTCACCCGACACGGTCGTGGTCATGATCAGCGGCGAGCAAACAATAGAGAGCGCTGTCGAGGCTATGCGTGCGGGCGCTTTCGACTACATCGTCAAACCGTTCGACTCCCGTTACGTCGAGACCTCTGTTAGCCGCGCCCTCCAACATCATTACCTGCTGGTGACAAAACGCCGCTACGCGCGGGACATGGAGGAGTTGGTCGAGCGCCGCACGGCGGAGCGTGACCGGCTGGCAAGCCACGACGCGCTGACGGGACTGCCGAACCGCGCCTTCTTCGAGGGCCGACTCGCGCAGGCGTTGACAACAGCCGCGCGCGAAAGTCGGCCCCTGGCCGTCATGCTGCTCGGGATCGACCGGCTGAAGCCCGTCAACGAGACCCTCGGATACGTGGCGGGCGACGCCTTGCTGCGAGACATCGCGGGGCGTCTCTCAGGCGAGATGGGCGGGAGCGACACCATCGCGCATTGGGGCGGCACCGAGTTCGCACTCCTCCTGACGGATGTCCGCCGCACGGAGGACGTGGTCGGTGTCACGCAGAAAATCAAGGAGGTGCTCGCGCCGCCCTTCGCTTACGAGGGGCACGACCTTTACATCACCGCCAGCGCAGGCATCACGATGTATCCACACGACGGGCATGACGGCGATGCGCTCTTGAAGAATGCGGGCACGGCCCGGTATCGCGCCCGCGGACAGGGCGGGAACAACTACGAGTTCTACACGGCGGAGATGAACGTCAGGGCGGTCGAGCGTCTGCTGCTGGAGGCGGGTCTGCGGCGTGCATTAGAGCGCGGCGAGTTCTTGCTTCATTATCAACCGCTGATCGACACCTCGACCCGGAAGATAGTCGGGCTGGAGGCGCTCGTGCGCTGGCGACACCCCGAGCGCGGGCTGGTTTCGCCCGCCGACTTCATCCCTCTGGCCGAAGAGTCGGGGCTGATTCTTCCTCTCGGCGAATGGGTTCTGCGCGCCGCCTGTACGCAAGCTCGCGCGTGGCAGGACGCGGGCTTCGGGCCGCTGCCCGTGGCGGTCAATCTCTCGGCTCGACAGTTCCGGCAGAGGGATTTGCCGGAGTTCGTCGCGCGCGTGTTGAAGGAGACGGGCCTCCGGCCCGAGTACCTGAATCTGGAGCTGACCGAGAGTTGCGTGATGGAGGACGCGGCGTTCGCCGTCGAGACGCTGGGCGCTCTCCAGTCGAAGGGCGTGGGCGTCTCGGTCGATGACTTCGGCACGGGCTACTCCAGCCTGAGTTATCTGAAGCGGCTCCCTATCGACTCGTTAAAAATCGACAGGTCGTTCGTCTCCGACGCCGCGAACAATGATGAAGACGCGGCCATCGTCTCGGCGATAGTCATGCTGGCGCGCACCCTTCGGCTGGAGGTCATCGCGGAAGGAGTGGAGACGGAAGAGCAGTTGAGCCTTCTGCGGCGGCTCGGGTGCGAGAAGGCGCAAGGGTATCTGTTTAGCCGCCCGCTTCCGGCGGAAGAGTTGGAGACGTTGTTGCGGAGCAAGAAGACGCTGTGAAGCCCGCAATCTTTTACTCTTCTTTTACTCTGGGGATGAAGGAGAATAACGTTGGCCGTGGTGAAACATTTGACGACCGAAGAGCTTGAAGCCGGGTTGAACGAGATTCGCCAATCGCCCAGAGACGAAGGCGTGTTGGAGTTGATCGTGCGGCGTCCGCAGGTAGACGCGCGAGAGGTTCTGGAAGAAGGACGACTCGACGTGGTCGAAGGTCTCGTAGGCGACGGTTGGAGAGAGCGTGGAAGCTCACGTACGCCGGACGGGTCGTCGCATCCAGAGATGCAGCTCAACATTATGAACTCGCGCGCCGTCGCCCTTGTGGCGCAGGAGAGAGACCGCTGGCAACTGTCGGGCGACCAGCTTTTCATCGACATGGACTTGAGCACCGCGAACTTGCCGCCGGGGACACAACTGGCTCTCGGCTCGGCCATGATTGAAGTCACCGCCCAGCCGCACACCGGCTGCAAAAAATTCGTGGCGCGTTTCGGACTCGACGCGATGAAATTCGTCAACTCGCCGGTGGGCAGAGAGCTTCACCTGCGCGGCATCAATGCGAGAGTCGTGCGAGCGGGCGTGATTCGGGTCGGCGACGTAATCAAGAAAATCTGAGAGAGTTTCGTCCGCCTTTGACCCGAGTAAGTTTCGTCCGTCATCGACCCGAGCAGGTTTCATTCGCCGTCGAGACGCGGGCGATGAGGAGTGCAAATGGTGCGGATCGTCGCAGTGATTCCGGCGCGGATGGGTTCGTCTCGTTTCCCAGGCAAGCCGCTGGCCCCTCTGCTCGGGCGACCGATGATCGAGCACGTCTTTCGCCGCGCCGCGATGTGCGAACGCCTCGAAGCGGTCTACGTCGCGACGTGCGACGACGAGATACGCGCGGCGGTCGAAGAATTCGGCGGGTCTGTCCTCATGACCTCTGCCGCGCACGAGCGGGCCAGCGACCGCGTCGCGGAGGCCGCCGAGCGCATCGAGGCCGACATCGTCGTGATGATTCAAGGCGACGAGCCGATGTCTACTCCGGGCATGATCGTCGCCGCCGTCGCCCCCATGCTTCAAGACCCGTCCGTGTCGTGTGTCAACCTTGCACGCCGGATAGTCAGCCGGGAAGAGTACCTCGACCGCAACACCATCAAGATCGTGATGAACGTCCACGGCGACGGCCTCTACTTCTCTCGCTCACCCATCCCCACGCTCGACTTCGCACACGACTTCGCACACGACTTCACAGGTCGGGCGAGCATGTGTCCGCCGGTCTTCAAACAGGTCTGCGTGATTCCTTTCCGGCGCGACTTCCTGCGCGAGTTCGCAAGCCTTCCCTCCACTCCACTCGAACGCGCAGAGTCCATCGACATGCTCCGCATCATCGAGCACGGCGGCCATGTGCGAATGGTAGAGACGGAGGCGGACACACACGCGGTGGATACGCCCGAAGACCTGCGCCTCGTCGAGTCGCTGATGAAAGACGACCCGCTCGTCCGCCTGTATGGGCGCGACGGAGAGCCGCTTGCGCCACGCGCGAGGGCACGCGTATGACTTGGCGAGTTCTGGTCAGCGCGCCGTACATGCTTCCGGTCATCGAGGAGTTCCGCTCGCGCCTTGAGGCCGAAGGCGTTGAGATCATCTGCGCGCATGTCAGCGAGCGTCTAAGCGAAGACGAACTGCTCCCGGTCGTCGCTATGATAGACGGCGCGATATGCGGTGATGACCAGTTCACCGAGCGAGTTCTGCGCGCGTCGCCTCGTCTGAAGGTAATCTCGAAATGGGGAACCGGCATCGACTCCATCGACACGCGTGCGGCGGCAGAGTTGGGCATTCGCGTCTACAACACGCCCGACGCCTTCACGGGCCCGGTAGCGGACACCGTGCTCGGATACGTCCTCTGCTTCGCGCGCAGGCTTGTCGAGATGGACAGGGATGTGCGCCGCGGCCTTTGGATGAAGCCGGACGCCGTCTCGCTCGGAGAGAGCACTCTCGGGGTCATCGGGGTCGGTAACATCGGCAGGGCCCTTGTGCGCCGCGCGCGTGCGTTCGGGATGACGGTGCTCGGCACAGACCCCGCGCCGGTTCCCGCATCCTTTGTCGAAGAGACGGGGCTGCGCCTTGTGCCGCTGCGCGCGTTGTTGGAGGAGTCAGACTTCGTCTCGCTCAACTGCGATCTCAACCCGACCTCGTTTCACTTGATAGGCCACGCCGAGCTGGCCTCCATGCGTCCCACGGCGTATCTCATCAACACGGCGCGCGGCGCTTTGATTGACGAGCGTGCGCTGGCCCGCGCGCTCGGCGAGCGCCGGATTGCCGGGGTCGCGCTCGATGTCTTCGAGGTCGAGCCGCTCCCGGCTGAAAGCCCGCTCCGCGGCTTCGATGACTGCCTGCTCGCGCCGCACAACGCGAACAGCGGTCTCGCCGCACGCGGGCGAGTCCACGAGTCCACAGTCGCCAATCTCCTGCGTGGACTTCGAGAAGCGAGATGATGACCATCCGGCCAACCACGCGAGACGCGTGCGACACGAGCGCGAACGTTGAGGGCGTGTGGTTGCTGTGTCGCGGCATCAAGAGTTTGCTCCGATGCGATGAGGCCGAAGTAGTGCAGGGCATCGCTCGCTACGTCATGTCACAACACGGCAGTCTGCGGCTCGGGTCGGCGTTGATGCGGCGGACGCGTCGAACCCCGCTCCCGGCCTTCATGGCTCTGCTCGGCGCGTTGACGAGATTTCTCGAAGTGCGCGCGGGTGAGCACGAAGGGGGCGCGGTCTGGGTCGCACGCCTCGACAACGAGCGCCGTGCCGTCGAGACCTTTCCCGCGTTACTCCCCGAATTGGATTGGACTGAATTGATGTTCCGTTGGCGTCCCAACGCCGCCGCGCTCTCCGCGCTGGCCCGAATTCTGAGGACAAGCCCCGGTTCGGTCGTACGGCGCATTCCGAAGATTGCGCGGCGGCTTCACCGGCGGCACGAGTTCTTCAAGGTGCTCCGCGTCGTCGATCTCATCGGCTACTACACGCGATACGTCGGCATCTTTCGCGAAGGACATTTCCGTCTGGCTCTGATGTCGAGCCACAGCAACCCGCACGGCATCGCCTTCAACCTCGCGGCCCGTAGATGCGGCGTGCCCGTCGTGCTCATCACACACGGCATGCCCGTGCGTCCCGTCGCAAAGCTCTCTTACGATCTGGCGGTCGTCCATTGCGAGGCCGCGCGGCAGACGTACCTTGAGGCGGGCTGCCGGATGGATAGCGTCCTCGTCCACGGACGCCGACAACATTACGCCCCGATGCCCGCCGCGCCGCTCGCCGAGCGTTTGAGCGTCGGGATATTTCTTTGTAAGGACGTGAACGAAGGGCGTCTGCGCGCCATAGTCGAGCGTCTCAACGGCGACCCGCGTGTGTCGCGTATCCTCGTCCGCCCGCATCCGAAGAATCTCTGGTTGGGACTCGACTCGTGGGTGACATCGCTCAACGACCCGCGCGTGCGACGGAGCACGGGCGGCCCCGTGTTCCGCGATGTCGAAGCCTCAGACATCGTCCTCGCGGGTAATTCGAGCGTGCTCGTCGATGCTGTGACAGCAGGCCGCCCCGCCGGTTATGTGCCGGGCCTCGACTACGGTTCCAGAGACCTCCACGCATTCGTCGCGCGCGGACTCGTCTACCTGTTTGAAGACGAGCGAGGCTTCGACCCCGACGCGATGCAACGCTTCTACCGGCGACCAGACTGGCCTAACGTGCTCTGGCTCTTCGCCAACATCGACGAGGACGAGGCGTCGGTCGCGGCGTGCGCTGCCGCCGCCATGCGTGAGCTAGCCGCCTCGCATGCGGGCAGCCCGCCCCGTTAGGCGCGCTTAAGCGAGCACGCCACATTTGAGGAGCGCGGCTCAGGCAAAAACATGAAACCTCAATGACAATCTTTCGCACACTAGATAGACGATTGTGTATAGGTACAAACCTGACCGGTCAAGAAGGAGATTATTTATGATTAAGACTAACGGATATGCTGCCCAAAGCGTGGCCTCGCCGCTCACGCCGTTCTCGTTCGAGCGCCGCGAGCCGGGCGCGCATGATGTGCTCATCGAAATTCTCTACTGCGGCGTCTGCCACTCAGACATCCACCAGGTGCGGAACGAGTGGGACAACTCCAGTTACCCGATGGTTCCCGGCCACGAGATCGTGGGCCGCATCGCGCAAGTCGGCGCGGAGGTCACGCGGTTCAAGGAGGGAGACCTCGCGGGCGTCGGCTGCTTCGTGGACTCGTGCCGGGTCTGTGCCAACTGCAAAGAAGGCGAGGAGCAGTTCTGCGAGAATCATCTCGTCTCCACCTACAACGGCACCGAGAGAGACGAGAAGACACCGACCTACGGCGGATACTCGAACAGGATAGTGGTTGACGAGAACTATACGCTGAAAGTCCCGACGACGCTTCCGCTCGCGAACGTCGCCCCGCTGCTGTGCGCAGGCATCACGACCTACGCGCCGCTGCGCCGGTTCAAGGTGGGCCCGGGCCGTCGCGTCGGCGTGGTGGGACTGGGCGGCCTCGGGCACATGGGCGTCAAGCTCGCCGCTTCGATGGGCGCGGAGGTCACGGTCTTCAGCACGTCGCCCGAGAAAGAGCGTGACGCGCGGGGCCTCGGCGCGGATAAGTTCGTCGTCACGAAAGACCCGCAGCAACTCGAACCTCTCGCAGGTAAGTTCGACTTCATCCTCGACACGGTGTCGGCTCCGCACGACCCGAACGTGTACATCAACCTTCTGCGTCGCGAAGGGGCGATGGTGCTCGTCGGCGCGCCGCAAAAGCCTCTGGAGGTGCAAGCCTTCGCGCTCATCACGAACGGGCGGACGCTCGCGGGCTCGATGATCGGGGGCATTCGCGAGACACAGGAGATGCTCGACTATTGCGCGGAGAAGAACATCACGTCAGATGTGGAGGTGATTCCCATCCAGCGCATCGAAGAGGCTTACGAGCGTACGGTCAAAGCAGACGTTCGCTATCGCTTCGTCATCGACATGGAATCGCTCGGTGAGTGAAGACGCCGGGCCGCAAGGCTAGAGCATATTTCACATGGATGGACAGGACGAACAGGATGAAGAATTAGAGATTTGAAATTTCAAATCTGAAAACTGAAAACTCTTATCCTGTTCATCCTGTCCATCCATGTGAATTGATTTATAAGAGGGAAGGCGGCCCGCCTTCGGGCCAAGAGAGATAAGGGAGGAGAGTCAGGATGAAGAAACGTCAACTGGGAAAATCGGGTCTGGAAGTTGCGCCGCTGGCTTTCGGCGGCAACGTCTTCGGGTGGACGGTGGACGAGCCGACCTCCTTCGATTTGCTGGACGCGTTCGTTTCCGCCGGACTCAATTTCATCGACACGGCGGACATCTATTCGACTTGGGTTCCGGGAAACCACGGCGGTGATTCGGAGACGATCATCGGCAAGTGGCTCAAGCGGAGCGGCAGACGGGAAAGCGTCATCATCGCCACGAAGGTCGGGATGGAGATGAGTCCCGACAAGAAGGGTCTCGCCAGAGATTACATCCTGCGTTCGGCAGAGGACTCTCTGCGGCGGCTTCAGACCGACTACATCGACCTGTACCAGTCGCACCAGAATGACCCCGAGACGCCTCTGGAAGAGACGCTTGCGGCTTACGCGCAGTTGATCGAGCAGGGAAAAGTCAGGGCCATCGGCGCGTCGAACTACAGCGCCGAGCGTCTGACCGAAGCGTTAAAGGTCAGCGAAGAGCAGGCAGTTCCGCGCTACGAAAGCCTTCAGCCCTTATACAATCTCTTCGACCGCGCCGAGTACGAAGAGCAACTCGAAGCAGTCTGCGTGAAGGAGCGGGTAGGCGTCATCAGCTTCTTCTCTTTAGCCAGAGGATTCTTGACGGGGAAGTACAGGACGGAGTCTGATCTCTCGAAGAGCGTACGCGGCGCGGGGATTAAACAATATCTGAACGAGCGTGGATTCCGAATTCTTCAGGCGCTCGACGAGGTGGCTGCCCGGCACGACTCGACTCCCGCGCGGGTCGCGCTCGCGTGGTTGATCGCACGCCCGAGCATCACCGCGCCGATTGCCAGCGCCACGAGTCTTGAACAGTTGAGCGATCTTGTCGAAGCGACAAAGCTCGAACTCTCTCCTGCTTCAATCGAGCTTTTAAATCGGGCGAGCGAATCAGCGCCCGGCGTCAAAGACCTCAAGGCCACTGGATAACCTCAAGGCCACTGGATGACCTTCCTCGATTTGGCGGAAGGTGGCGGCGAAGAGACAGGGAAGGATTGCTTTGGCGGAGCGGGTGTGGTTGGACGCTCCTCTGCGACGCGTGTCCGGCGAACGGTCGTCGTCGTTGCCGCGTCACGCTGCGCGGGTTTCGTCGCGGGCAAGTCCCTTTCCACGCTCGGCGTGCGTGTCGGGCGTTCGGCGTGTGCATCCGCGTTCGCGACACCGCGAGCCGTCGGCGCGGACGCGTGCTCGCGACGTGTGTCCGGGGCGCTGTTCGGCGGTGCGGGCGTCGTCGCGGGCTGAGAAGCTTGTGGGTTAGACGTTACCGTTGCCGTTGATGCTTGAGTGTCAGACGTTGCCGTTGCGGGCTGAGGCTCGGGAGCTTGAGTCGCGACTTCCGTCAGCGGTGTCGCGTCAACGGTCGCGTGCGTTGCGTCAACGGCGAGCGGGGCGGCCCCCAGAGTCCCCGCAGGCTGCCTGAATCCGACCAAGTATGCACCGGCGATCAGTCCCGCGATGACTGAAAGGGCGATGGCGATTACCGTCACGGGCCATGATTGCCGGACGCTTTTTGGCCGGAGGATTGACCTCGGTCGTGTCTGGGTCAAGGCGCGCGTCTCACGCGTCTCGGTCGCGTGACTTACGCGCAAAGGGACGAGCGTGTCCTCTTGCTCTTCTGTCGCTGGCTCCCCGGACGCGTCCGACAACTCAAGCGACTCATTAATTTTTGACAGCGGGACGACGGGACTAAACGTTCCTTCCGTAGGGAAAAACATTGCCGCGTCCGTCTCTGGCGTGTCAATCGGCTCCCGGCTTTGTGCCGTCGAAGCATTCGTCATTCGGCGTCTCCTTCAAAACTCAACGGGCGTACGACGAAAAAAATTCCGATACGGCTTCAAACCGAAGCCTTGTGCGCTGCCGTCCCGTCAAACGAAGCCGTCGGGCGCGGTCATGCCGCCAAAAAAAGGCATCTACCTTAGAACCTCCACGCGGTCGCCCGGCTGGATGAGTGGGTCGGGCGTCCTTCCGGCATTGATGTCCGGGAGATTGTACCGTGTCGTCTCAAGGCGTCCGTCGCTGTCCTGTCGCGTGACCGCAACGACTGTTGTGCCCGAAGGCAGAGCGCCGCCCGCCGCGAGGAGTGCCTGCGTCAGCGTGAGTCCGACATGGAACCTCTTCTGACCGGGCTGCCGGACTGCGCCCGCGATATAGACGTACTGCTCTGGTCGCGTTCGCACATCAATCACGTCGCCGGGGCGCACGAGCATCTTCAGCGCGCGTGCGTCCGAGAGATCGACCGCGGTGCTTCGCCCCGTCGAGTGCGCCACGACGAGCGCCTGCCCGGCTCCGGGCAACGGCTGCGCGTAGGCGATGATGACGTAGAGCGGCACGCCCTCGCGTTGCAGAATTTTCGTGCCCGCTTCCTTCACCATACCACTGACGATGATGGCGTGGCTCACGTACTCGCGCACGCCGACGGCAATCTCGGGCGTGGGGCTGTCGTTGAAGCGCATCAACTCCGAGCGCACCTGCGCGGCTATCTGTTCGGTCGTCAGCCCCGCGACCTTCAACGGCGTCGAGAGCTTTGAGAAGTCGAGCAGACCGGCGGGTGTGACCTGATGTGAGGTCGTGCGGTGCTCACGCCCGTTGAGCACGCTAACGTCGAGCACATCGCCGGGGCCCACGCGGTAGAGGGCCGTCGGGTCAACGTCGTCTTCCGTCGTCGCGGTGGGCGCGTGCGTCTTCGCAAGCATGCTCTCCACCCTCGGGGTTCCCTCCACATCGGCTGTAGCATTGGAAGGTGCGGCGGTCTTCAAGCCGGACGCAGACGCGCCTCTGCCCGTCTCCGGCGCGGGCGTGGTCTCGCGCAGCTTCGCGTAAGACCTGCCGAGCCTCTGATAAGTCTCCGCGTCGTTCGGGTTGAGACGCGATGCCTGCTCGTATGCGTCAACGGATTCGCGCCAGTTCCCCTGCGCGGCATATTCGTCGCCGAGCGCGAGATAAGCCGCGGCGTTTTTCCGGTCGAGGAGGATGGCTTGCCGGAAGGCTGCGACCGCCTCGTCATGACGACCCGCGCGGGCCTCTCTCAAGCCGAGGTCGTAGAAAGACCTTGTGTCCAAAGGCTCGGCCCTTGTGTCCAAAGACTTATCGGAGCGGACGGAGTTACTCGCCGTCTCGCCCATCGCACTCGCCGTCTGGCCCGTCGCACTCACTGTCTCGCCCGTCACCGTTGAAGCAGCGCGCGCGGGTGCGCCCGAGTCCGGCGTGGCGCGTGGGGCCGCGTTGATGTTTTCAGAAACCACGCTGCCGAGGTTGACGTTGCTTGCCGTCTCCGGCCCTTTACTTCGGGGCAAAGCGACGGCCTTCGTGCTCACAGTCATACTGGTCTTCGTGCCCGCCGTCATAAATGTACGGGGCGGTTGCGTGGCGTAGTCGGGTCGCAGGCGTATAGCACGGTCGTAAGCCTGCTGCGCCGCGGCGTCCTCGTGTAGCTCGCGTCGGACTTGACTAAGGTGGTAGAAAGGCTCGGCCCACTTCGGGTAGATTTTGATGGCGCGCTCGAAGGCTGCGGCGGCCTGCACGTTCTGACCTCGCCTGCTGAGCGCGATGCCGAGATTGTTATAGGCTTCGATGTCGTCTTTCTTGAGACTGATGGCCTTGTAGTAAGCGTTGACGGCGTCGGCCCAGCGCCCTAACTCCGAGTAGACGTTGCCGAGGCTATAGAAGGCATTGCCGTTTGTCGGGTCGAGCGCGACGGCCTGCTCGAAAGCGTTCGCCGCTTCCGTCAAACGACCTTCGAGCGCGAACCTCGCGCCGTCGCGGTAATACACGTCGGCCCGCCCGCCGCCCTGCGCGATGGTCGCGCCCGGTTCAACGGCGAACGCCGCCGCGCCGGTGGCACATAAAACTAAGCCGAGCAAGAGAATCTTCTTCATCGAATAGACATCTCCCAGTCCGACAGGCACACGGGCGACCGAGAGAAGCCGGGCGGGCGCTTCTTCAGTGGCGTGGCGTTCACAGCGCGAGGGTGCTGCATCCGTTTGTTTGCTCGCAACGTGTGGTCTACAACAGACTATCTTTTAGGGGTCGTAAGCTTTCAGCGGGAGAGTATCAGTAACTTAACCTGACAGTGTCACGGATTATATTTCAAGCGCCCCTCGATTGTCCAAGAAACATCCGGTCGCGGATTTTATAGCGCTTTGCAGTTGAGCGTAAACCGTCAGGAATTTCACCACAGAGACACAGAAGCACGGCTTTAAGTCTTTAGCTGTGCCTGCGGTGTCTCTGTGGTGAAATTCCACTTTACATTCAAGTGAAATCGCTTTAGACATTACTGGAAATCGAGTTGGTGGTATAAATTGCTTGTCCGGCCAACCTGTTTAAGTTAGGAATCAGGAAGTGGAAAACATAGAGCGAAACCAGTTCGTGGTTTTAACCGGCCATCTGGACGAACAGCCCTTGCCCGATCTCATCAGAAGGCTGCGCGTGCAGAGAAAGACGGGGCGGCTTCAGGTCGAATACACGGACGGCCCCGGCTCTTTCTTCTTCGAGGAGGGACAACTGGTTGACGCACAGCTCGGCGCACTCCGAGGCGTCGAAGCCCTCTACGCCGCGCTCACTCTCGACGGCGCGTCCTTCAACTTCAATCCGCTTGTCCGCCCGCCCGAGCGGAACATCGACAGGCAGGGGCAGAAATTTATCTGGGACTTGATCGAAGCCCCACGGCGTGAAGGTCTGGCGGAAATCAAAGTTGCGGGCGGTGAGCCTGCCGCGCCGACGCACACGCTTCCACAGAATGCGCCGCTCCAGTTGCCGCCCGCCGCCGAACTGATGGCTCCTTTAGAAGAGCGCCTGACGGCGGTGGAAGAGGCCATCATCTCAACCTCTCATCGCTTCTCGCGCGAGCGTCTGCTCTACGCGGTCGTCATCGGCTTTCTGGCCGGACTGAGTTTAATCACGACCCTCAACGTCATCCGCAGCCCTTCGAGCCGGACGCAAGCGTCTGCTACAGGGCCCGTAGCGAGCGAGCAACAGAAAGGCGGCGTCCCTGCGGCGGCAGCGGTGCGCGGCGGATTGTCACAGCCGTCAAACTCGAATGAGAAGACCAACTCGAACGAGAAGTCCGAAACCCCTGCGGAGCAGACGCAGTTGCCCGTGCCGACCGAGGCGTCGGTGATAGGCACTAGAAGGGCCGACGGATTACCGGCCGCACGCCGCGAGTATGTCGTGCAAGTCCTCGTTGAAGTGAAGAACGGGCGCGTGACGGATGCGCGCGTGTGGAACCCACGTCCCGGCGCGGGCGCTTACGAATCAATCGCGCTCAAGATGGCGAAGGAGCGCCGCTACCCAGACGCTTTCACGGGGGGCGAAAGGTTGAAGATCAGGGTAAAGCCGTAACCCTGTAGCTCCATTACACGGTAGCTCGGTTGCGCCTCGACGTGCGAAGCAACCGACGGGCACGGGCCGTAAGGACAGAGATGCTGCTCATTCAAAGCAACGGTCTGGCGCTCTCTTTGACGAGTGGCGAACGCCTCCGCTTTCTCGACGCTCTGGCGGCGAGGGGACAATCGGCTCCGCTCATCCGCTCGGCGCGCCAACGTTTTTTTCAGATGCTCGCGGCGCAGGGTTCTGACGGCGCGTTTGACGCAGCGGCAGCGTCGAAGTTGGAGCGCGAGTGCGCGGCGCGTCTTGAGTCCAAGGGAGACGCCGCCTACGTGCCCGGCGAACTCTTCTGCATGGGCGACTGCGTGCTCACGCTCGTCTTCGGCGAGAGCGCGGACGAAGGCTTGAGCGCCAGTGTGGTTTACAGCGTCGAGACGGCGGAGCCGCTGGCAAAGCTCGAACGCTTCTGCCGGGACGTGCGCGAAGCGTTGGCCGAGATGCGTGAAGACGTAGAAGGCGAGACGCAGGGTGAGCAAGGCAAGATGGAGGGCGAGCCTTCGCCCGAGAGTCCGAAGCAGCCGCCCGCCGATCTGCCGCTCTGGCAGACGCGTCGGGGAAGTTCGCCGAACGGGCTTGCGCGGTTCATGGCGCTTCAGCCGGTGGAGTTCGTCCGCGCTGCCGCCGCGCTTCGAGGGGGTCGCGAGTTGACACGCGCCTCCGAGTTGTTGGAGGAGCAGGCGGTGCGACACTTTCTGCGGCGCGTGCAGGAGATGCGGCGCGAGGGTTACACGCCTCGCCGCCTTTTCTCGGAGGCGGGCACGCTGGGCACTATCTCGGTCGAGAGAATGTTGGACGCAGGGCTTTTGGAGCGCGAGGTGCGTGTAAGTTGTCGGAAGTCGGGGCACGCGCTGTTCGATCTGCCGACGCCCGACTCGCTCGCGGCCATCACCATCAGCAAGGCGAAGTGCAGCCAGTGCGCCGCGCCCGTGGCGGACGAGGTCATCGAGGAGACGATCAACCCCTCGCGCCTCGCCGTGTCGCTCTTGGAAGATGGCCGTTGGCTGACCAATCGCATCTACAAGATCATCCGAACCTTAGGCATCCCCGACAGCGAGATCGCTTCGGGCCCGGCCTCCTCGCACGGCGAGTCTTATCTGGCCGTAGACGTGTGCGGCAACTCTTTCCTCTTCGTCACAAGAGACGGAGACCTGACGCCCGCCTTCAGCCGACGCGTCGCCGAGATCGTTGAAGAGACTGAGGCGACGCAACTCGTCGTCGTCATTACCGGAGCAGCCGAGGATGAAGGGCGACTGCGGCTCTACGAGTTCGCCTGGCGGCGCGCACGCGACGGGCATGATCTGGGCACGACGCTCGTCGAGGGACTCAGCGGCGCGCGCGCGCAGATAGAACGCTCCTTCGAGATGGCCGTCCGGCGCGAGCTGTCGCACAAACTCTTCACACTCGACGCCGCGCTCGGCTTCAGCGCCGGTAATTTCGTGCTCGACTGGTTCAAGCTGGCGAAGGCTTCCGGCGCGGAAGGAAGAGAGGCGGACACGCGCACACAGTTTGCCGTCAGCAGCGGACGGTAAGGATTCATCCAAGTATAAGAGTTACTTTTTAGAAGCGAGAAGGTAATGAGGCGGAAGCCCGACCGTGAGGGAGGGCGTAGAGCTTTGCTAAAGATGCGTGTGGCGGGAGTTGAGACGCCCTCCCTCACGGTCGGGCTTCCGCCTCTGCACTTTCAGGGAAAGGCGAGCGCCACCACCGTGATGGCGGCGGCGGTGTAGAGTGCGCGCCGGTTAATCCTGCGGGCCTTGGCGCGTAGCTCGTCGATTAAGGTTTCATCTTCGAGAGCCACCTCACCCGAATCCATGTTGCACACACCACGCGCGGCCAGCGCGATGCAGGTCTTCTCACGGGCTTGCAGCAGTCCGAGTCCGGCCATCCACACGGGAAAGAAGACGACGAGCCTCGACCAGCGCGGCGCTCCGTAGACGACGAGCACGAAAGCGACTCCGACCGAGACGGTCAGCGCCACGATGCCGAGCAGACGACGCTTGCGTCGCTCACGCGGGCCCATGTTACTCGCCTCAGCATTTGTCGAAGTCATCGTCTACTGCTCCGCGCGCAGGGTTGCGAGCGGCTGCCCGGCTGTGACGCGCGCACCCACGCGCACGTTGACGACGCTCAACGTCCCGGCGGAAGAGGCGCGCGCATAGACGACCTGCTCCGAAGGAGTCGATGCAGGCGCGGCAACGTGCGAGGGCTGGCGCGCAGCAACGAGTCCGGCCTGTGCGCCCTGCGACGCGGCCTGTGCATGCTGCAAGCGCTGCTGTGCTTTGTCGTATAACGCGCGCGCGCCGTCGAGTTCTCCTTGCGACGCCTGGCCGGAGGCGACGAGCGGCGTGAGCCGCTGCACCTCGACCTCTGTGCGTACCACTTCGGCGCGCGCCGCTTCGATCTCGGACTGCGCCGCCGCGACGTTTCGTCCCGCGCTCGTCAGAGGGTCTTCCGCTGGCGTGGGCTGTGCGCTCTGCCCTTCGGCTCGGACGACGATCTCGACGACCGCGCCGCCCTCTTCGACTTTCATCCCCTCGCTCAAGAGCACGCGTCGCACCTCGCCCGCCGCGGGCGCATTGATGATGACGACCCCACGCGCCTCGCCCGTGCCGACGCTCTCACCCGAACGACAAGCGGTCGAAGCCAAGAGCGCGGCCAACAAGACCGGCAGTAAAGAAGCGAGCACGAGCGCGCGCTTTCTTAAACACGAAGGCGATGTTGGAATGTTATTTCTCATAAGGGCGGCGTCGGAATTTTATTTCTCATTCGGGTTGATGCCGTGTGCGGGGGCGGTGGGTCTGGTTTCGGAGCCGACGAGTGCGTTGCCGGACGACTCCGCGCCGGGTGCGGGACGGATTTCAAGCTCGCGCGCGGGCGTGTCGGTGCGGACGGCGACGTTGTTGGCTTCGAGCGTGTTGCCGGTCGCGCGCTGAAACTCGGCGATGGCTTTGTTGAGGTCGGTCTGCGCTTGAAGCTCGCGTCCGCGTGCGGCCAAAAGCTCGGTCTGCCTTTGCAGGACGAGGAAGAAAGTCGTGGTGCCCGCTTTGAACTGCCGCTGCTCGCTCGCGTACTGTTGCTCGGCGGAGGCGCGCGATGCGGCGGCGGAAGCAAGACGCGCTTCCGATGAACGAAGCGACTGCAAAGTGTTGCGCACGTCGGCCTCGATGAGCTGCTCTTGTTGCGCGCGCTGGTTCTGGATGCGCCGTCCTTCAGCGAGCGTGCGACCGAAGTTTGCTTCAGCCGTACGGTTGTGCAGAGGAAGCTCGACGCGCACGCCGACGCGGTAGGTCGGGAAATCCTGAGCGGCGAGGTTCGAGAGCGACTTCGTTAGTCCGCCGACGAGGGTAGGCGGCACGGTGCTGGTCGTGGTCGTCGTGTCGAGCGGCGGCAGACCCGCGATGGCCGAAAGCTCGTTGACGCGCGCGCGCAGCAGCGCGTTCGAGCTAGTGGAGGAACTGCCGCTCGGCGTCACCTGCGCTCCGGCGAGTCCCGCGGCGGTGTATGTGCCGACGAGGTCGAACTGCGGACGCGTCTGGTCGCGGAAGTATCGCGTGTCGATCTGGTTGATCTCTGCGTTGGTCTGAAGCTGCGCCAGTTCGGGGCGACTGTTGAGCGCGGCCTTGACCGCCTGCTCCAGAGGCACGCGCGGCGCTTGGATTTCGACGGGCGTGACGGGCGTGAGTGGGCGCGACCAGAGCGGCGCGTTGCGGTCGGGCAGTATCAAAGTCTTCAGAGTGTTCTCGGCGCGCGTCACCGATTCCTGCGCGGTGTAGACGTTCTGCTCAAAGGTCGTGACCTGCGTGTTGGCGGCGACGATGTCGATGGGCGCGAGCACGCCGTGCGCGACGAGCCGCTGGTTGCTCTCGACCTGCGTGCGCGCCTGGCGGACGGCGTCGATTTGCACCTGTAAGTTGCGGAGCGCGAAGACCAAATCCCAGTAAGCCTGTTCGACCTGCGTGATGGTCTCGATGGCACGCTGGCGGAACTGCGCGTCTGTGAGTGAAAGATTCTTCTTCGCGATCTCGATCTGGCGGCGATTGTTGTCGAAGCGCAGGCCGCGCAGGAGCGGCTGCGTGTATGTGAAGGTGAGCGCCGAAGGGAACTGCGGGTTAAGCGTGACGTTCTGGTTATTCGTCACGAGACGCGTCGCTGAGAAGTCGAGTTGATAAGCGCCGCCCGCCTTCGGCGAGTAACCGCCAAAGCGTGTCGAGCCGGTCAAGTCCTTCTGCGTCACGGAGCCGTTGAGACCGCCCGCGATGGTCGAGCTGGTCGGAGTGGTGCGGCTCTCGTAGTAGTTCTCGGAGGAGAAGACCGGGTCGTAGACGCCGCGCGCCGCCTTCAGGTTGTACTCGGCGACCTGCACGTCGATGCGCGAGCCGTCGATGTCGTTGTTGTTTTGAAGTGCCAGAGCGATGGCGTCGTTCAGACTGAGCGCCGCCTGCTCGGACATGTCAACGCCGATGCGCTCAGCCGAAGGCAGCGGGCGCGCGGGCGCTTCAAAGTTCGGCGCGACGGGCGGCGGCTCGGTCGGAAGCTCCGCGGGTGCGATGCCGCCGTTCGTGCCGACGTTCTGCCCCGGAGTCTGCTGCGCGCCCGTTGTTCCGACGTTCGGCGCGCCGCCCGGCGTCGTGCCCGTCTGCGGCGGCGCAGTTCCGGCGGGCGTGGCCGTCTGCGGCGTCTGACCCGGCGTTGTCTGTTGCTGCCCCGGCGTCTGCGGCGAAGGCGGTCGCGGCCCCTGCGTGTTCGGCGTCGTCTGCTGTCGCTCCTGCTCGGGGCCCGTCTGTGGCTGCGTGCTCTGCTGCGCCTCGTTGCCGGGACGAATGGGCGCGGACGAAGCGTTCGGCGGAAGACTCGTGGTCGGCGGCGGAGGCGAGCCGGGGTTCTGTTGCTGCGGCGTCGAGGTGGCAGCGGGCGGCGATGGCTGCGGCGTCGAAGACGCGGGCGGCTGTTGCGTCTGACTCTGCGCGAGCGCCGCGGTGCAGGGCGTCGCCAACAGAGACACCGCGACGAGCAGCGCGACCACTCTGGAAACACTGAACGCTGAACGCTGAACGCTGAATCGGAAGTCAGAAGTTTTCAGTTCATCGTTCATCATTCCGCATTCAGCGTTTCTTTCGTGCTTAATCACCTGAAGCTTGATCTGCATACCTGTCCTTCTGCTTTTGCCGGGAGAGAGAGCCGTCCGCCGGTTTCGGTTTGCGGGAGAAGCTACTGACAACCGAAGCGTAAGCGTCAGAGACGCGGCGACCGAAGCCGCCCCCGAAATTGTTAAAGCCCGCGCCTGCGCGCGCCCACACGCTCGACTCCTTCGCGTCCTCGAAGAGAGAGTAGAAGACCGGCACCGCCAGAAGCGTCAGCAGCAAGCATAAACTTTGACCGCCGACGACGAGCACGCCGATGGAGCGATTCGTCGCCGCACCCGCGCCGCTTCCTAGGATGAGCGGAATCATGCCTGCGACGAGCGCGATGGTCGTCATCAGGATGGGTCGCAGACGGTCGCGGTTCGCTTGAATGATGGCGCTGTAACGCTCCATGCCGTGTGTGCGTAGCTCGTTCGTGTGGTCGATCTGGAGAATCGCGTTCTTCTTGACGATGCCGAACAGGAGCAGGATGCCGAGCGCCGAGAAGATGTTGAGCCGCTGCCCTGCGATCAGAGTCGAGAGCAGCGCGAAGGGAATCGAGAGCGGCAGCGTCAGCAAGATGGTGACGGGATGGATGAACGACTCGAACTGCGCGGCGAGAATCAGGTACATGAAGATGAACGAGAGCAGGAACGCCAGCATGAACGATTGGTTCGCACGCGCAAGCTCTTTTGACTGCCCCGTGACGCCCGTGCGGTAGCCCGGCTCCATCTTCAACTCCTGCGCGTAGCGTTCGATGGCAACGACGGCATCCGACTCGGACGCGCCGGGTGCGACGCCCGCCGAGACCGTGACCTGTCGCTGCCGGTTCAGACGGTCAATCGAGGCCGGGCTGTTGCCATCCTGCAACTCGACGACCTTGTCGAGACTGACCGTACCTGCGGTCGAAGAGGCGACGGTGAAGTCTTTGAGGCTGTCGCGCGTGCGCCGGTACTCCTCCTCGGCCTGCACGACCACGTCGTACTGGTCGGAGTTCTCGCTAAAGGTCGTGACGCGCTGCCCCGCGGCGAGGATGTTCAAGGCTTGCGCCACGTCGCCCGCCTTGACGCCGAGGTCTCCGGCGCGCTGGCGGTCGATAAGGACGCGCAACTCGGGGTTGCCGAGCAGAAGCGAGCGGTCTGGCTCGCGGAACTTGTCGTCCTGTTTGAGTCTTTCGACAAGCCGCTTTGAATAGTCGTCGAGCTTCTGCATGTCGGGGCCGCTGATGAAGTAGCCGACCGACGAGCCTCCGCGCCCCAGTCCGATGCTCGCGCCGATGGAGGACGTGCCCGACACGCTGATCTGGAACTCCTTCGGGTACTTCCGCTTTTGAATCATCTGGCGCGTGCGCTGGATAAGGTCGGTCTGCGACGAGTCGCGCTCCTTGACCGGCTTGAGACTGACGTTGACGGTGCCGGTGTTCGACCCGTTTCCGCGACCAAAGCCCGCGAGCGCCAGCGTATCCTGTACGCCGGGAATCTGCTCGCGTATGTCGCGCGCGATGCGCTCCAGTACGGACTGCGTGGCCGCGAGGCTCGTCCCCTGCGGCATGCGCAGAGAGACCTGGTAGGCCGACTCGTCTTCGTCTGGCAGGAAGTTGTAGCCGACCAAGCGGAAGAGCGGCCAGATCGAGGCGATGACTACGATGCAGAGCACGACGATCACCCAGCGGTGCGCCATCGATAACTTGAGCAGCCACGTGTAGGTTCGGTCAATCGGCTTGTAGAAGCGTCCCTCCTTCGAGGACGAGTGTCCCTCCTTCTTCGAGCCGTGCGCCTTCGACGCCGACGCCCCGCCCGGCTCTTCATGCGCTTCACGCACGATATCTCCTGTGCCGTGGTCAACAAGGCCGCCCGCGGATATGCCTTCGGGCGTGACTGCCTCTTTCGGAGGCTTGATCCAGCGCGCGGCGAGCATCGGCGTCAGCGTGAAGGAAACGATCAGCGAGACGGCGATGGCCGCCGCCGAGGTCAGACCGAACGAAGACATGAAGCGCCCAACGATGCCCGTCATGAAGCCGACCGGGATGAAGACGGCGAGGAGAGACAGGGTGGTCGCCATGACGGCCAGCCCGATCTCGCGTGTGCCCTCGATGGCCGCCTGATAGGGGTGCATGCCCTTCTCTTCGACGAAGCGGTAGATGTTCTCCAGGACAACAATCGCGTCGTCGATAACGATACCGACCATCAGCGTGAGCGAGAGCATCGTCATCTGGTTGAGCGAGTAGCCGAACACCGCGATGAGCGCGAAGGCTGAGATGATCGAGGTCGGAATGGCGAGCGCGGCGATCAAGGTCGAGCGAAAGTTCCACAGGAAGAGGAAGACGATCGTTGCCGCCAGCAGGCCGCCGACGATCAAGTGCTCCTCGATTGAGTGGAGCGAAGTCTCGATGAACTCCGACTGGTCGCGCGTGACGGCGATCTTGAGGTCGGGCGGAAGCAGCGGTTGAATCTCCGCCATGCGCTGCTTGATGTTGCCAATGACGGCGACAGTGTTAGCGCCCGACTGCTTGCGCACGGCAAGCGAGACCGACGGCGTGCCGTTCAGGGCGGCAGCCGATGAAGGGTCAACGCCGCTGTCCTCGACGCGCCCCACGTCGCTGACCTTCACGGGATACTTGTTACGGTTCGCGACGACGATGTTGTTGAACTCCTCGACCTTCTGCACACGCGAGATCGTACGCAGCGCGACCACGGTCGCTCCCTCGTTGAGAGTCCCGCCCGGCAGTTCAAGGTTCTGTGCGCGCAGGGCGTTGACCACGTCAGTCACCGAAAGATTGAAGGCGCGCAGGCGTTCGGGGTTGAGATAGACTTTGATCTCGCGCTGTCGCCCGCCGTAGAGGAAGACCTCGCCGACGCCGTCCGCCGATTCGATGCGCTTCTGAATCTGGTTCTGGATAAGGTCGGTCAGCTCAATCGAAGAGCGCGGCGCGCTGATGGCATATTGGATAACAGGCTGCGAGTCGGGGTCTGACTTGGTGACGACGGGCGCGTCGGCGGTCTCGGGCAGGCGGTTGATGACGGTCGAAACCTTGTCGCGCACCTCCTGCGTCGCCACGTCCGGGTCTTTTTCGAGGTTGAAGGTGATGGTGACTTGCGAGCGCCCCTGCGAGGAGGTCGAGCGCATCTCGTCAATGCCGGGGACGGTGTTGACAACACCCTCGATCACGTCCGTCACCTCGGTCTCCATCTCTTCGGGCGCGGCTCCCTGAAGCGTCGTCGAGACGTTGACGGTCGGCAGGTCTATCTTCGGGAAGCGGTCAACGCCGAGCGTGAAGAAAGAGAAGCCGCCCACGACCGTCAGCAAAAGGATGATGACGGTGGCGAAGACCGGACGCCGGACACAGATTTCAGCGAGCTTCTGCATAACTCAAACCGTGGAGCATTAAGAAACCGGAAGAATTAGCCACAGAGACACGGAGACACAGAGTAGAAGAGAGAGATTTTTATAAATTCTGTCATTCATTTTCTCTGTGTCTCCGTGTCTCTGTGGCAGATTAAATTCCCTACTCGACCCGCACGCGTGCGCCCTCGAAGAGTTGCTGAAGATTGCTTGTTGCAACCACCTCGTCCGCGTTGACGCCCGAAAGGATTTGGATGGTGTCGCCCTCCTCCGTGCCGATCTGCACGACGCGCAGCTTGGCCGTGTTGTCGGGTTGGATGACGAAGACGCGGTATGACTGCGTGTTCTGGTCGGAGAAGACTGCGGCGCGCGGGACGTAAACCGAGTGTCCGCCCCCTTGTCGCACGATGCGCGCGGTGGCGAACATGCCGGAGCGGAGCGCGTTGTCGCCGTTCTCGACGAGCGCCTCAATCGTCGCCGAGCGCGAGGCCGGGTCGATGGCCGGATTGACCGCCGACACGCGGCCCGCAAACTTCCTGTCGCGATAAGCATCGACTTCGAGCGAGACGCCCATGCCGGGCGTGACGTGCGGCGCGTCCGCTTCCGGAACCTGCAACTGCAACTTGATCGGGTTGGTGCGCAAGACCGTCGCCACGATTGAGGCGGGCGTGACGTACTCGCCGACGGCGATGGGGCGATTGCTGACGTATCCGGCATAGGGCGCGCGGATGATCGTGTCGGAGACGGCCTTCTGCGCGATGGCTACTTGAGCGCGTGCGGACTCGACCGCAGCCTCTGCGCTCTGGACGGCCTGATTGCTCTGGCGTGCGGTGTTGACCGCGGCTTCGAGCTGTTGGCGCGCGGCGTTGACCTGCGCCCGCGCCGTGTCCCTCGTCGTGCGGTACTGGTCGTAGACGCTCAAGGCCACGTCGCCCGTCTCGACAAGTTCGCGGTAGCGCTTCTCGTTAGCCTCGGCCAGACGGAGTTGCGCCTGCGCCTGTTCGAGGTTTGAGTTAGCGGCGCGCACTTCCGGAATCGTGACGGCGTCGAAGTTACCGCCGGGTCGAAGCCCGAGACGCGCCTCGGCCTGTCGGACTCCGGCGATGGCCTGCTGCACTCCGGCCTGCGACTGTTGCAGGCGGAGGCGCGCATCGCGGTCGTTCACACGCGCGATCACATCGCCCTGACGCACGAACGCGCCGACGCCGACCGGCGTCGAGACGACCTGCCCCGATGCCTGCGAAGAAACATCCGAAGTCTCTTCGGCGACGAGACTCCCGGTGGCCTGTACGTATGAAGGGACTTCGCGCACGACCGCCGTCGCCGTGGTGATTGCGACGGGCGCGGGCGCTTCCTCTGTCCCCCCTTTCACGGAATTATCCCTGGCGTTCGCGGAATTGTCTTTGGTCTTGGCGCTGGATTCGGAGCGACCGCAGGCCGCACCGCCGAGCGTAGCGGCAAGCAAACATACGGCAAGCGCGGCGACGTTGAGCTTGTGCGTGTAAAATGAAAAAGGCATAGGCGGACTCGATCACTGATCCTTTAATTTAAGACGCCGGGCCGCGTTTGTCGGTTACACTTTATGATGCTTGACTCTTGCCCCGAGTGGGATATGAATGATTGAACTTTATCCAGTGCCTTACCGACCGGCATCACGATAAATTTGTGATTGAAATGTATTACGGTGTCGAATATGTCACAGGAGGGACGAGCCTTATGGGCGACTGGACGAAGGAGCGTGCGGGCAGGCTTCGAGAGTTCTTTGGGCTTGAGACGGATGCGGAGGTGCTCGCGCCCTCTGACTCGAAGTTTGAGTTGCGTCCGGGTGTGGCGGAGAGCCTGAGTCACTTTAACATTGAATGGCACATCATTCCTTCGGCGCAAGCCCTGCCGCTCGACGACTCTTACGCGGCGCGGCTCTACCCGACGGCCTCGCGTGAGTTTGCGCGTGCGCGCGAGCATGCGCCGAGTTACCGCGAACGAATCTTCGAGGGGCACGCGCGCCAACAGGGCCGCGTCATCGGCGTCGAGACGACGCGGAAGCCGCACTACCTTCCGGGCAACCGGCAGGCTTACGGAAGCCTTTACGGCCATGACCCTTTCGCAGACCCTTTCGCGCCGTACGTGGGGCGGGCCGGCATGGTCAACGGCACGCGCTACGCACACAATTATCTCTCTCTGCGCGAATTCGTCCGCGTCCTCAATGAAGACTGGCGCGCACGCGCACTCCTGCCCGACGGCTATCGCGCGACGGTCTGCCCGCCCGCCGTCTTCAATCTCGTCGGCACGGTCTTCCATCCGGAGTGGAGCGAGACAGAGACTTTGGAGCTTGGCTTCTATCGTGACGAGCAGGGCAATGCGACCTGTTTCGCCGTCGGCTCGAATGCGCCGGGCGACTTCTCATACGTCCGTGTGGTCGAAGGCGAAGAGGAGTGGTCGCTGGCAGGCTTCCGCGTTGCGCTCGTGCCCGAATAAACCACAATGAGAAAGCTCGGCTGGCGACAGTGGGTTCTGTTGGCTACCTTTTTGGTGGCGCTGCTCTTCACCGTGCTCTTCGGTGTACGCACGGTACGACGCGCCGTCTACTGGCGTAACCACAGGGACGAGCCGATCCGCGCGTGGATGAACGTCCACTACGTCGCGCACTCTTACCGTGTGCCGCCGCACGTACTCGACAGAGCCATCGGTCTGCCGCCGGGGCCGCCCGACAGGCGGCCACTCAGGGATATTGCGCTCGCGCAGAACCGTCCCGTCGAAGCCCTGATCTCGGAGCTACAGGAAGCCATCGTTCATTCGCGCCCGCCATACCCGCCGCCACCTCCGCCCGACGAAGGCCCGCCGAACGGGAGCACGCCACCACGATGAATCTCAGCGACTACCTTTTGAGCACGCTGGGAGTCTACGGCCTGCCCGTTCTATTCGGGACTCTGCTCGTCGGCTGCATGGGCGTCCCCACGCCCGCGAGTCTGTTGCTGCTCGTTGCCGGCTCGTTCGTCGAACAGGGCGACATGAAGCTGTGGCCGGTGCTCTTGCTGGCGAGTGCCGGGGCCATCCTGGGCGATAATGTCGGGTACGCGTTGGGGCGCTGGGGCGGGCGGCGTTTGGCCTTACGTCTGAGCAGTTGGGTCGGCGGCGAGGAGCGTCTCAAGTCCGCGGAGGACTGGCTGCGGCGGCACGAGGGCGCGGGAATCTTTTTCAGCCGCTGGCTGCTGACCCCGCTGGGCCCCGTCGTCAACATCACCTCCGGGCTGACGCGCTACCCCTGGCCGCGCTTTCTTCTCTACGACATCGCGGGCGAAGCGTTGTGGGTCGTCCTCTACGTCCTGCTGGGTAAATTCTTCAGCGATGAGGTCGAGGCCATCAGCGGTTTCCTCGGTGACTTCGTGTGGATGATCGTCGGGCTGCTTTTCGTGGCCGTGCTCGGCTGGTATCTCTTCCGCTATTTCCGCACACCCTCGCCGTCTGAGTCGAATGTGAAGGCATCCGCCAAACTTGCCGACCCTGCAAGTTGATTGACACAACCCGGGCTGTCGTCTTACCTAAAGTCATCCTGCGGGGCACGGGTATTGCACCTTAACGCAGCAGACAATCTTTTCGGAGGTAAAGGGTAAACAAATGGTACGTTCCATCCTATGTAAACGCATAGTTGTGATGCTTCTCGGCATCACCTTAATGCTCGGGGCATTCTTGAGCACAGGCTACGCCGCTCAGCGTCGTCATCACCATAGCCGGAGGAGAGGGGCCATCGTCGGGGGCGTTGCGGGCGCGGCGGGCGGAGCCTTGATCGGCGGCAAGAAGGGTGCGGCTATCGGTGCGGGCGCGGGCGCGGGAACTGGCTATCTCGTCCAGAGGCACAGGAATCGAAGGCACCGTCGCAGGGGATAGAGACTTCAACAAAAGCGCTCGCGAGCTACTGACGTGACATTTGAAGCCGTCGCGCGTTTTGACGACCGCATCCACCCATTTCGAGAGACTCTCGCACTCGAACGCTTCTCGCGTACGAGCGAGGTGGTTGTAACCGTTCGCTAATCATCGGTGTCTTACCTGTTAGGTCGTACTCTCCCACCGAGCTTTATGAAGGCACGGCGACTTGCTCGGCCTATTTTGAGTATGCGAGAAGAGTTCATAGACGGCCATCAATAAGGTTGATGGGAGTGAGAGGGAGGAATGATGAAAAACAGGAGTCGAGGATTTCTAGCGAGGACGTTCATGCTGACGCTGGTCGCTTCTCTGGCGCTTGGCGCGACGGCTTTCGCCGGGCAGGGCAGCTACCAGAATCGTGACCAGCGCGACGATAATCGCGACCAGCGGCGTGATGACAGACAAAATAGGCGTGACGACAGACAGGACAGGCGTGATGATCGCCGCGGTCGCAACTGGGATCGCTACGGCCAGTACGGCGGCTCTTTCCAACTCCGGCAGACCGCTCTGAACGCAGGCTACAACGAGGGCATCAAGGAGGCGCGCAAGGATCGCAACCGGAGGCGGAACTCCAACTTCCGCGACAACAGCGCCTACCGGAACGCCACGAAGGACTACAGTTCACGCCTCGGCGATAAGGAACTGTACCGACGTTACTTCCGCGAAGGGTACGAGAACGGTTACAACGACGGCTACAACGGCTACTAAATCGCAGTCGGTGTGAAGCGACGACGCCACCCGTAAATCTGAAAGTAACGAAAGAGCGTGCGCGCGGCTTTGTTTCAAAGCCGCGCGCACGCTTATTAATTTGCGCCCGCCCCGTAGTTTGGCGGTCGTAGTAGTCAAAGAGTGACGGCGAAGTCGCACGCCGCCGTGCGCTGCCCAAAGACGAGCACCATCTAAGCGTCGAAAGGCGCTTCCGGCTCAAGCTCGCTCAGGCTGAAATGCACGAGGTTTCCAGCCGATCAGCGCATCTTCAGGCTCTCCAAAGAATATGTTTGACACCGCATATAGCGCGGCGTAGACTACGGCCACGTCAAAAAAAGCATTCGGCAGTAGCGAAGTTAGATAGTCCTTCCAGACGAAGGACTGGCACGAAGCGACCCCGACCCACTCCGTAGAAGCAAGCTGCGCCGAAACCCTTCATTGACGCGCATCCCCCGCTGGCCGCAACTCCCCCGGTTGCCAAAGAAATTATGTTCGCCCGTTGCCGCTTGTCCCAAATGGCCTGTCAGTCGCCGCTCTGACGTAGAGCCGAAGCAGCAAGGCGGCGGATTGTCATCGCACGGTGAAGGGATCGGGCCGGGGAAGGTTATGACCCTTAAGATAGAACCCGCCCCGGTCGTCAAACCAGAGGCTGATGCTAGCGCCCTGAGTTGCGAAAGCGACCGATTGGCCCACCAACATCAACCCGCAAACAAGCTAAACATAAAAGAGGAGGAGCAGTCATGGCAGCAGAAGTGGCTCCATACGGGCGGGTGACGCAGCGAGCACCTGCGGTCAAGGAAGTCCACATTCTTTGGATCACGGCGGGCCTCAGTTGTGACGGCGACACGGTCTCGATCACCGCGGCGACTCAGCCGAGCATCGAGGATGTGGTGATGGGGGCGATACCTGGACTTCCGAAAGTACACTTGCATAATCCGGTGCTCGCCTACGAGGTCGGCGACGACTTTATGAAGTATTGGTATCAGGCCGAGCAGGGCTTGATCGACCCCTTCGTCCTCGTCGTCGAAGGCTCGATTCCGAACGAGGATATTAAAGAGGAAGGCTACTGGGCGGCGTTGGGCAACGACCCGATGACGAACCAGCCGATTCCGACGACAGAGTGGATCACCCGCCTTGCACCGAAGGCCGTGGCCGTCGTCGCCTGCGGAACCTGCGCGACCTACGGTGGCATCCACGCGATGGCGGGCAATCCTACGGGTGCGATGGGACTCGCCGACTATCTCGGCTGGGACTGGAAGTCGAAGGCGGGTCTCCCCATCGTCAACGTCCCCGGCTGCCCCGTCCAGCCCGACAACTTCATGGAGACGCTGCTCTACCTGCTCTACCAGTTGGCGGGGCTTGCGCCGATGATTCCGCTCGACGACCAGTTGCGTCCGACCTGGCTCTTCGGAAAGACCGTGCATGAGGGCTGCGACCGCGCGGGATACTATGAGCAGGCGGACTTCGCCACCGAGTACGGCTCGCCGAAGTGCATCGTCAAGCTTGGATGCTGGGGGCCGGTCGTCAACTGCAACGTGCCGAAGCGCGGGTGGATGGCAGGGCTAGGCGGCTGCCCGAACGTCGGCGGCATCTGCATCGGCTGCACGATGCCCGGCTTCCCCGATAAGTTTATGCCGTTCATGGACGAGCCGCCGGGCGCAAAACTCTCCGCGGGCATGATCGGCGTCTACGGCAGGATGATTCGACGCTTGCGCGGCGTGACCAACACGACGGTCAACAAGGAGCCGAAGTGGCGGCACAAGGGTACTGAACTGACAACCGGCTACAAGCCCAAGAGCTACTGAGAAGGAGCGACAAACTAATGAGTACGACAACGAGAGTCGGCACGCAGGCTCCGGCCAAACCCCGCACGCTGGTTGACATGAACTGGGACCCGATCACGCGCATCGTCGGTTCCTTAGGCATCTACACCAAGATCGACTTCGCCAACCGGGAGGTCGCCGAGTGCTACTCGACCTCTTCGATCTTTCGCGGCTACTCGATCTTCATGAAGGGCAAAGACCCGCGCGACGCACACTTCATCACCAGCCGCATCTGCGGCATCTGCGGCGACAACCACGCGACCTGCGCCACCTACGCGCAGAACATGGCCTTCGACGTTCGCCCGCCCGCCATCGCCGAATGGATCGTCAACCTCGGCGAAGCCGCCGAGTACATGTTCGATCACAACATCTTTCAGGACAATCTGGTCGGCGTTGACTTCTGCGAGCAGATGGTCAAGGAGACGAACCCCTCGGTCTGGGAGAAGGCGAAGACGACCCCTGCGCCGCACGCGGAAGACCATGGCTTCAAGACCATCGCCGACATCATGACGGCCTTGAACCCGTTCACGGGCGAGTTCTATCGAGAGACCTTGCACGTCAGCCGCTACACGCGCGAGATGTTCTGCCTGATGGAAGGCCGCCACGTCCATCCTTCTACACTCTATCCGGGCGGCGTCGGGACTGTCCCGACCGTCCAGCTTTTCACCGACTACATCGTCCGCCTGATGCGCTACGTCGAGTTCATGAAGAAGGTCGTGCCGCTGCACGACGACCTGTTCGACTTCTTCTACGACGCGCTGCCCGGCTACGAGAAGGTTGGACAGCGACGCATCCTGCTCGGCTGCTGGGGTTCTTTCAACGACCCGGCGGAATGCGACTATCGTTACGAGAACATGGGCAAGTGGGGCAAGGCGATGTTCGTCACGCCGGGCGTCATCGTAGACGGCAAGGCCGTCACGCACGATCTGGTTGACATCAACCTCGGCATACGCATCCTGCTCGGCCACTCCTACTACGACGACTGGCAGGACGGCGAGACCTTCGTCAAGACAGACCCGCTCGGCAACCCGGTAGACCAGCGCCACCCCTGGAACCAGACCACGACGCCGAGACCGCAGAAGCGCGACTTCGACGACAAGTACAGTTGGGTCATGTGCCCGCGCTGGTATCACGAGGGCGAACAGGGCGACGGCAGTAAATATCTCGCGCTCGACACGGGCGGCGGCCCAATAGCGCGCCTCTGGTCAACGGCACTCGCCGGGACGGTCGATATCGGCTACATCAAGGCCACGGGTCACAGCGTCAAGATTTACCTGCCGCAGACGGCCCTCAAGCCCGAAGTCGAATTCGAGTGGAAGATTCCGAAGTGGTCGAACGCCATCGAGCGCGACCGCGCGCGCACATACTTCCAGGCTTACGCCGCCGCTGCCGCTCTACACTTCGCCGAGAAGGCGCTCGAAGAGCTGCACGCGGGGCGCACCAAGACCTGGTCTGAGTTCAAAGTGCCGGACGACGCCATCGGCTGCGGCTTCCACGAAGCGGTGCGCGGCGTCCTTTCGCATCACGTCGTCATCCGCGATGGCAAGATCGCAAACTATCACCCGTACCCGCCGACGCCCTGGAACGCCACCCCGCGCGACCTCTACGGAACGCCGGGGCCTTATGAAGACGCGGTGCAGAACACGCCCATCTTCGAGGAGAACGGCCCCGACAACTTCAAGGGCATCGACATCATGCGCGCCGTCCGCAGCTTCGACCCGTGCCTGCCCTGCGGCGTACACATGTACCTCGGCAACGGCAAGGTTCTGGAGACTCGCCACTCGCCGATGTTCGGCGCGATGAAGTAAAAAGTAGTGATGAGTGATGAGTGATAAGTGATAAGAAAGAACAGCGGCAGCCGTCTTTTCTTAACACTCATCATTCATCACTCATCACTCATCACCCTCTTATGGAATCTCAACAACTGATCCAGCGCATTGACGAGTTGACCCGCAAGGTCGAGGCGTTGGCCGACGCGGAGGCGCGTGCAAGCGCGCTTGAGCTTCTGCAATCGCTGATGGAGTTTCACGGCGCAGGCATCGAGCGGATGCTGGAGATCGCCGCCGAAGGGGGAGCGGCGGGCCAGTCCGTCATTGACGACTTCGGGCGTGACGAGTTGGTCGCAGGGATGCTGCTGCTCTACGGGCTGCACCCGGTCGCGTTGGAGACGCGTGTGTTGCAGGCTCTGGATAAAGTCCGACCCTATCTGCATTCGCACGGCGGCGAGGTCGAGATGCTCGGCGTGGAGGACGGCGTGGTCAGGCTGCGACTTCAGGGAAGCTGCCAGAGTTGTCCTTCGTCCTCCATGACGCTCAAGCTCGCCATTGAAGAGGCCATCTTTGAAGCGGCCCCCGACGTAAGCGCGATTGAGGCCGAAGGGGTTTTGGAGCCACCCGCTCCAACGGGTCTCGTGCCTCTGGTGAGACTGACGGGGCGGCCATGAGTTCGACGAGGAGGACTGAAGATGGAAGAGCATGACAGTACGAGCCATTCGCCCTCGCATGACGCGGGCACGGGCAAGGGCGAGGAGAAATCCTCGTTTGAAGGAAAAGAGGCGGGCCGTCACGACCACGCGGACACGCACGCTGATCGCCCCGCGGGCGGTTCGACGGCGAGGGATTCGACGAGCATCAACCCGGATGACCGGAACCCGATAGACCCGGACAGCCCGAACATGCCTTCGCCCTGAAACCGCCGCGGGCAAGTCGTCAGGCACAAGAGAGCACGGGGCAGCAGATTCCGAGATGAGTCAGAGTCCAAGTGACAAGGCGCAGTCGCCACTCGCCGCGCTCCGGCGGTTCGTGCGCCCGCGCTCGGCGGCAGTGGAGCGTTGCGAGTTGTGCAGCGCCGAGTTGGCAGCCGAACATCAACATCTGGTCGAGCCTTCGAGCCGCGCGATGGTCTGCGCCTGCGAGCCATGCGCGATTCTCTTCAGCGGTCAGGCCGAGATGAAATACAAGCGCGTCCCGCGCCGCATCCGTTCGCTTCCCGGTTTTCAAATGACGGACGGGCAGTGGGATAGCTTGATGATCCCGATCCAGTTGGCCTTCCTCTTCGACAGCACTCCCGCGGGACGAGTCCTTGCGCTCTACCCGAGTCCGGCGGGCCCCGTCGAGTCGTTGCTCGCGCTCGATTCTTGGGAAGAGATCGTGCGTGACAATCCCATCCTGAAAGAGTTGGAGCCGGACGTGGAGGCTCTGCTCATCAAGCGTGTGGGCGGCGTGAGCGAGTATTATCTTGTGCCGATTGACGAGTGCTACAAACTGGTCGGCCTGATTCGCGCGCACTGGCGCGGACTCTCGGGCGGCACGGAGGTCTGGCGCGAGATCGGGCAGTTCTTTGCAAGGCTGAAAGAGCGTTCCAGTCCGGCGAGAGAGACGACGCGTGCCTGACTTGAATTTTCAGGTTGAAGGGGCCGAGGCGGTCGCACACGCGGCGGCCCCTCTCATCGCGTTCAAGTTGCTCGTCACGAACGCCGACGAGGGCGAGAGGATTCAGACCGTCGCGCTGCGCTGCCAGATTCAGATCGAGGCGACGCGACGACGCTATAACGACGAAGAACAGAAGCGCCTGCTCGACCTGTACGGCGAGCCGGAGCGTTGGGGACAGACGCTCCGGACGATGCTCTGGACTCACGCGAGTGTCATCGTGCGGCCCTTCGAGGGGAGCACGCACGTCGAGCTTCCCGTGCCTTGTACGTTCGACTTCAACGTGGCCGCCGCGAAATATTTCGCCGGACTCGAAACGGGCGAAGTGCCGCTCTGCCTGCTCTTCAGCGGGACTGTCTTTTATGAAGCCCCGGACGGAGCCTTGCAGGTTTCACAGATTTCCTGGGAAAAAGAGGCGAAATATCGTCTGCCCGTGCGCGTGTGGCAGGAGATGATGGACTTCTATTATCCGAACAGTGTCTGGCTCTCTCTGCGCCGCGACGTGTTCGACCGGCTGAATCTTTTCAAGATGCGGAGCGGGATTCCGACCTGGGAGCAGGCGCTTGAGAGTCTTCTCAGAGATGAAGGCGGAACGATGAACGCGGAACGCGCAGTGCGAAAAGATGAACGCGAAACACTGAACGGAAGAACGCGGGACGCGGAACCGGAAGAACAGGCTCCTGATTCATCGCGCATCGTTCATAGCTCATAAGTTAACATGATGAACCTCGACCGCGTGGAAAAGATTGCCGACGCAGTGCTCTACGAGGGGTACATCCTCTACCCGTACCGTCCGTCGTCTGTGAAGAACCAGCAGCGCTGGAACTTCGGCGCACTGTGCCCGCCCTCATACAGTCAGGCGCAGGGCGGCACGGAAGCGTGCGTCATGCAGACCGAGTGTCTGGTCGCGGGAGACAGAAGCACAACATGCGAAGTGAAGGTGCGCTTTCTGCATCTGGTGTCGAGAGAGGTGGGACGGCTGACGACCACGCGGCCCGAGTTGAATGCAGGCTCGGAGCCGGATTTCCAGACGGTCGCGGCGCTCGAAGTCGGAGGCCGTCTTTATCAAACGTGGCAGGAAGCGGTCGAGCGCGAGGTCATCCTGCCGGACTTGAATTTGCATCAGCTCGTCAGAGAAGGGCTGCGACATACGTTCGGCTTTCCCTCAAAGAGAGAGCTTGAGCCTCTGCGCGAGCCGGGCGAACAAGTCATCGGAGTGATCGTCCGCAGGCAGCAGGCAATCGAAGGCGTGATTGAAGTGTCAGCCGAACCCGCGGGCGAGCAGTCGTTGCCAGCGGGCGAGCAGTCGTTCTCGGTTGGCGAGAAGATGTTCCCAGCGGGCGAGCGATTGTTCAAGCTCACCGCGCGTATCTTGAACCTGACGGCACTGGAAGACGCCGCACTCAAGAGTCGAGATGAAGCGCTGATGCGCTCGCTCGTCTCGACGCACACTATCCTCGGCGTGAGCGGCGGCGAGTTCGTCTCGCTGCTCGAACCGCCACGCGAGTTGAGCGAGATTGCCGCTTCGTGCAGCAACGTGGGGACGTGGCCGGTTCTGGTCGGCGAAGAGGGCGCACGCAATCTGTTGTTGTCCTCGCCCATCATTCTCTACGACTACCCGCAGATCGCGCCGGAGAGCGCGGGCGACCTCTTCGACGGCACGGAGATAGACGAGATTCTAACCCTTCGCATCATGACGCTGACGGAAGAAGAGAAGCGCGAGATGCGCGGCGTGGACGACCGCGCACGCCTGATACTTGAGAGGACTGAGACGCTTCCCATCGAGCAGTTGATGAAGCTCCACGGCGCGATGCGCAGTCTTCCATCCCGTGAGGAAGACGAGCGATGAACGAATGGGAGTGGCAGCTGCTGGAAGAGAAGACGCCGCTCGAAGGAGTGAGCGTCGGAGGCACGCAGGTCAGAACAGGCGACCGCGTCCGCCTGCGCCCACGCGCGGGCGGCGACATCTTCGACCTCGCGCTCGCGGGGCAGATCGCCATCATCGAATCAATCGAGCAGGACTACGAGGACAAAGTTCACCTCGCCGTCGTGCTCGAAGACGACCCGGGCCGTGACCTCGGGATGCTCAGGCAGCCCGGCCACCGCTTCTTTTTCTCTTGCGAAGAGGTTGAGCCGCTGAAGCTCGAAGGCGAGGACGAGAGCAACCAATGACGCAGCCGCGGGAACAAGCAACGGCGCAGCCGCGCATTCTCGTCGCAGGCATCGGCAACATCTTCCTCGGCGACGACGCATTCGGCTCTGAAGTGGCGAGGCGTCTGGCCGTGCGCGAGTTGCCGGACGAAGTGCGCGTCGTCGATTTCGGGATACGCGGGTTCGATTTGGCCTATGCGCTCCTCGACGGTTACGAGGTGACGATCTTCGTCGATGCGACCCCGCGCGGTGAAGCGCCCGGCACGCTCTACACTATCGAGCCTGACCTCGGCGAGCTTGACGGGTCGGACGCCGAGGCCGCGCTGGTCGAGACGCACGGCATGAACCCTTTGAAGGTCTTGAGCATGGTCAAGTCGATGGGCGGCGAGTTTGGGCGCATCCTTCTGGTCGGGTGCGAGCCTGCGCCGCTCGAATCGGAAGAAGGTCACATGGGTCTGAGCGAGCCGGTCGAGGCCGCCGCCACTGAAGCGGTCGGTCTGGTCGAGTCGCTCATCGAGAAGATTCTCGCAGAGGAGCGCCGGAGCGCAACGGCGTGAGTTACATTCAAGGGAAAAGGAGACGGTCTGAGATGAAACGCAGTCAAGCTCTGGAGAGAAGAGACAGGAGGCCGACGGGTATGGGTATCAATATCTGGTCAATCGTAGGAGGCGCGGCACTGGTGGCGATGGCCGCCGTCGTGATCGTGAGCCTCCCCGACATCAAGCGGTACATCAAGATCAGCACGATGTGATGAGCACACGAAAGAGACAGAAGAGCGAGCGCGGGGATGACGGAGGCGATGTGTTGAAGGGATTGGCGGCGGGTGTCGTCGGCGGCCTCGTCGCGTCCGCCGTGATGAACCAGTTCCAGTCCCTTCTGAGCAAGCTGTTCGCGGACGAAGAAGAATCGCACGGCGCGCAGTCTTTGCAGAAAGGCTCTCCGCAAAAGGGCCTGGGGCGCGAGCTTGCAGCCGAGGGTAAGGACGACCCCGAAGACGACGCGCCCGAACGTCTCGCCAACGCCATCTCGGTCGGCGTCTTCGACTACGAGCTGGCGAAGCCGGAGAAGGAGAAGGCGGGCGTCGCCGTCCATTACGCGATGGGCGGGGTGTCGGGCGCGATCTACGGCGCGGCGGCGGAAGTCGTCTCGGGAGTGACGGCGGGCGCGGGCCTGCCGTTCGGCGCGGCGGTCTGGCTCGTCGCGGACGAAGGCGTTGTGCCTGCCGCCGGACTCTCGAAGTCGGCGACGGAGTATCCGCTCTCGATACACGCATACGCCTTCGCCTCGCATCTGGTCTACGGGTTGACGACGGAGCTTGTACGCCGCGCCGTTCGCAGCGCTTTGTGAGACGCGCCGCGACATCCCGCGCGGAGTCGCACTAAGAGGCGCGGCGATGTGAACGGAAGCGACTCGCGGCTAACTGAATATTAGAGCGACTCCCGTTTAGCCGAGATGTTGAAGCACTCCCGTTTGGCTGAATATTTATGAGCGTTAATCAAGCAGCCGTTCGCTATCGACTGGATGCCAGCCAGAGCCGTTTCACCGTGCAGGGGTCGGCGGACGGGCTGCTCTCTATGTTCGGGCACGATCCTGTCATCGCGGTGTGCGGATTCGGCGGCGACGTGCGGCTCGACCCGGAAGCGCTCGAATCAAGCTCGCTGCTGATGCTCGTCCAGGCAGGCTCGCTCGCGGTCGTCAACAAAGTAAGCGACAAGGATCGACGCGAGATGGAGCGAGCCATGCAGGAAGACCTGCTCGAATCTGCGCGCTACCCCGAGATAGTTTTCATGAGCACGAAGGTCGCGGCCAACCAGACAGCTCAAGGCCAGTACCGTGCGAGAATCATCGGCAACCTATCGCTTCACGGCGTCACGCGCGAGCACACCATCGACGCGCAGTTGACGCTCGGCAAAGACGGTCTGCGCGCCCGTGGCGAGTTTCCGCTCCGGCAGACCGATTACAACATCCGTCCGGTCTCCGTCGCAGGGGGCACGCTCAAAATGAAGGATGAACTGAAGCTCTCCTTCGACATCGCGGCGCAGAAGCAGTAGACAGTAGACAGTAGACAGTAGTCAGTAGCGCTCCGCGTTTCGGGCGTCGAGACTGACATCGTGACGGCTCGACTAAGAAAAATTTTTCTACTGACTACTGACTACTGACTACTGACTACTGCCTACTGCCTACTGTCTACTTTTAATCATGCACGAGCTTTCCATTGCCCTGAGCATGGTGGAGATGGCCGCGGAAGAGGCCGCGCGCCGCGGTGGTGTTCAAGTCCATGCGGTACATCTCCGTTTGGGCCAACTTTCGGGAGTGGTCAAGGACGCCCTGCTTTTTTCTTACGAGCTGGCCTGCGAGGGCACGACGCTTGAAGGCTCGCGTCTGGTCATTGAAGAGATTCCGGTCGTGGTCTTCTGCCCCGCTTGCGAGTCGGAACGGACTCTCGATTCTTTACAGCGCTTCTGCTGCTCGGTCTGCGGCACGCCGACCTCTGAGGTCTTGCGTGGGAAAGAACTCGAAGTCTTCGCACTGGAGTTAAACGGATGAGCACTCAGCCTCGCCTTGTGGAAGTCAGACAGAACGTGTTGAAGCAGAACGATCTGCTCGCGCGCGAGTTGCGAAGACGTTTTCAGGAGGCGGGCGTCTGCGTCATTAGTCTTGTCTCCAGTCCCGGCTCCGGCAAGACTGCGTTTCTGGAAAAAGCGCTCACGCTGCTCCGTCCACGTTGTCGCGTGGCCGCGCTCGTCGGAGACCTCGCCACCGAGAACGACGCGGCTCGGCTCGCACGCAGCGAGGCCCCCGTCAGACAGATCGTCACCGGAACCATCTGCCATCTCGACGCGCAGATGGTCGAGCGTGCGCTCGAAGGCTGGAACCTCGAAGACCTCGATATTCTGTTTATCGAAAACGTCGGCAATCTCGTCTGCCCTTCGAGCTATGACCTCGGCGAAGACTTACGGCTCGTGCTGCTCTCGGTGACTGAAGGTGAGGACAAGCCGCTCAAGTACCCGACGATTTTCAACACGGCGGACGTGGCGTTGATTACCAAAATGGATTTGGCGGAAGCCGTCGAATTCGACTCGGCGGCGGCGGACGCAAACATTCAAGCAGTTCGCCCCGGCATGCAGGTCTTCCGCGTGTCGTCGAAGACGGGCGCAGGGATGGATGAGCTTTTAGGATTTCTCGCCGCGCGTCGCGTCGAAGCGGAAAAGGCTTTGGCAGGCTGAAAGCCCCATTCGATAACCTGACCGGATAGCTCTATAATTCGACTCTGGTAGCTCTGACTCGATGGCCCGACTTTGGCAAGGCGACTCTTATGCACAGCGCCGGACATGATTTGCCAACCACACGCGTCCAGCTACTTGTGCGCGGCACGGTGCAGGGTGTGGGGTTCCGTCCCTTCGTCTTCTCGCTGGCACGCCGTCGCGCTCTGAAGGGTCGTGTGCTCAATAACGGGAGCGGCGTCTTCATCGACGTTGAGGGCGAGTACCCGATTATCGAGCAGTTCATCAGCGACCTGACGACGAACCCGCCGACACTTTCTCTCATCGAATCGGTCGAGCGTAGCGACAGTTTAGACCCGGCGAACTACAAAGACTTCCGCATCGTCGAGAGCGCTTCCGAAGGGGAGAAAGCTCCATCCATCTCGATTGACGTTGCCACCTGCGCGGACTGCTTGCGCGAGTTGTTCGACCCGCAAGACCGACGCCACCGCTATCCTTTCATCAACTGCACCAACTGCGGCCCGCGCTTTACCATTATCGAAGACGTTCCTTACGACCGCGCTCGGACGACGATGCGCCACTTCGAGATGTGTGCAGCGTGCCGTGCCGAATATGAGAATCCACTCGACCGGCGCTTCCACGCGGAGCCGACGGCGTGCGCCTTCTGCGGGCCAAGAGTCTATCTGGCTGACCCAAGCGGGCAGGAGATTTTCCACAACGAGAGCGGAGAAGAGATCATCCGCGACGAGATGGGTGGACAGAACGCGATTGGCCGCGCGTGCGCGCTGCTCCGGGCGGGGAAGATTCTGGCGGTCAAAGGCATCGGCGGTTTTCATCTGGTCTGCGATGCGCGCGACCCTTCGGCGGTCGAGCGTCTGAGGCAGAGCAAGTACAGGGAAGACAAACCGTTCGCCTTGATGGCGCGCTCCGTCGAAGTGGTGCGCGAGTATTGTCTCGTCTCAAAGACGGAAGAGAACGTGCTCTCATCCGTGCGCCGCCCCATCGTGCTGCTCGAAAAGCTTCCCGAAGCGTCGCTCCCGCCGACCATCGCGCCACGTGTCGGCACGTTCGGCTTCATGCTTCCATACGCGCCGTTGCATCATCTGCTTCTGGAAAACTTCGACGGGCCCCTGGTGATGACGAGCGGCAACGTCTCTGACGAACCGATTTGCTACCGCGACGAAGAGGCAGGCTGTCGTCTGGGGGGCATCGCCGATTATCTGCTCCTGCACGACCGCCCCGTACACATGCGTACGGATGATTCCGTCGCACGCGTCAGCCGGGGCCGCGAGACGATTCTGCGCCGCGCGCGCGGCTATGCGCCCGCGCCCGTCAAAACCACGTTCAAGTTCGAGCGGCAGATTCTCGCCTGCGGTGCGGAGCTAAAGAACACATTCTGTCTCGCGCGCGGACGCCACGCCTTCATCAGCCATCACATCGGCGACCTTGAGAACTTAGAGACGTTGCGCTCTTTCCAACAGGGCATCGAGCATTTCAAGCGTCTCTTCTACCTTCAGCCGGAAGTGATCGCGTACGACCTGCACCCCGAATATCTCTCGACGAAGTATGCGCTGGCGCTCGAAGACATCGAGACCAAAGTCGGCGTCCAACATCATCACGCGCACATTGCGAGCTGCATGGCGGACAACCAGATTGAGGGCGAGATTGTAGGCGTGGCGTTCGACGGGCTTGGCTTCGGCGCGGACGGGCGTCTGTGGGGCGGCGAGTTCTTCGTCGCCGACTTCAATGATGCCGAGCGCGTCGCGCATCTTGATTACGTGCCGATGCCCGGCGGCGCGAAAGCTATTCGCGAGCCGTGGCGGATGGCCGCCGTCTATCTCGAACGCGCCTTCGGTGACGACTTCTTAAATCTCGACCTGCCGTTCGTTCGGAACATGGATCGCAAAGTCTGGACGACGCTTCGCAGGATGAGCGCCACGGGGACGAACAGTCCGGAGACTTCGAGCATGGGCCGGCTCTTCGACGCCGTGTCGAGCCTGCTGGGTCTGAGAAACGCGGTCAACTATGAAGGTCAGGCGGCGATTGAGTTGGAGGCTGTGGTCTCACGCAGTTCTACCCGCAACTACGAGTTTGAAATCGGCGCTGATGGGCATACCATCAAGGCCGAGGCTCTGATTCGGCGCGCGGTGGAAGACCTGCTCGACGGTGTTCCCGAAGGGGAAGTCTCCGCCGGTTTCCATCTCGGAATCATTCGGCTGATCTCGACTCTTGCGCTCCGCTTGAGGGACGAGCGACAACTCAACCGCGTCGTGCTCTCGGGCGGCGTCTTTCAAAACAGGTTCCTGCTGGAGAGAACCTGCCGTCTACTCGAAGACGACGGCTTCCAGGTCTTCACGCACCGCCGCGTGCCGACCAACGACGGCGGCATCAGCTTCGGTCAGGCCGCGGTGGCAAACGCGCGACTGGCATCGGGGAGGATTTGAATTTATGTGTCTGGCGATACCCGGAAAGATCGTTGAGATCGTTGACGTAGAGAATCAGATTGCAAAGGTCGAGGTGGGCGGAGTTCGCCGCAACATCAACACGGGGATGATAGACGACACGCGCGTCGGCGACTACGTCTTGATTCACGTCGGGTTCGCGATGAGCAAGATCGACGAGCACGAGGCCGAGGAGACCTTGCGTCTGCTTCAGGAGTTGGGAGAGTTCGACCCGGAGCTTGACCAGTTCAAAGGCTCTCTGGAAGAAGAGGTCATGTGACATGTCGAAGACCATCGGGGATTTCTCTCGCGCCTTCTATCCGTTCCTGCATGATGAAGAGGGCCGTCCGCCGCAGGAGTTGATGGAAGAGCTGCGCTTCTCTTTGTTGGAGAAGGCGCGCGAGAGCGTTGAAGTCAAGACCAGATTCTTTGAAGAGAACAAAGATACCATTCTCGCCGCCTCGCTTGAGATGGCGCGCTCCTTCCAACGCGGGCGCAAGCTGCTCGTCTGCGGCAACGGCGGCTCGGCGACCGACGCGCAGCACATCGCCGTCGAGTTCATGCACCCGGTCACGGTCGGGCGCAAGGCGCTGCCCGCGATCTGTCTGAACAACGACATCGCGATGGTCACGGCTGTGGCGAACGATGTCGGCTTTGATGATGTCTACGCGCGACAGATCATCGCGCTCGGAAAAGAGGGCGACATCCTTTTGGGCATCTCGACGAGCGGCAACTCCGAGAACCTGCTTCATGCTTTCGAGACCGCGCGCCGGATGAAACTCGTCCGGGTGGGCTATGCCGGGGGCGACGGCGGCAAGATGGACGAGATGCGCGCCGCTGGCCTGCTCGACTTCTGCCTTACCGTTCCCACTTCGAGCATTCACCGGATACAGGAGTCCCACATGACGCTCTATCATGTCATGTGGGACATGGTTCACACCTTCTTGCAGCACAGTTCATTGGTTGAATAAGTCTGGTGAAAAGTCTGGAGTCTGATGTCAAGACGGAACAGCTTTCAGCTTTCATCGTTGGACTCCAGACTTCAGACTTCTTAAAGGAGCGGACAGATGAAGTTCATAGACGAGTACCGGCAGAGCGACATCGCACTCAAGTTGGCCGAGCAAATTGCACGCCTGACCGACCAGCCGCTCAAGTTGATGGAGGTCTGCGGCGGGCACACGCACACGATCTTCAAGTACGGCATCGAGGACTTGCTCCCGCCTAATATCGAGATGATTCACGGGCCCGGCTGCCCTGTCTGCGTCATTCCTTTGGGCCGCGTTGACGACGCCATCTCGATAGCTTTGCAGCCCAGTGTGATCTTCACTACCTTCGGCGACGCGATGCGCGTGCCCGGCTCCCGGACAAGCCTGCTCGACGCGAAGGCCGACGGCGCGGACGTGCGTATGGTCTATTCGCCGCTCGACGCTCTGAAGATCGCGAAGAAGAATCCTGAACGCCACGTCGTCTTTCTCGCGCTCGGGTTCGAGACGACCTCGCCCTCGACGGCGCTCACCATCCAGCAGGCGGCAAAGGACAGAGTCGAGAATTTCAGCATCTTCTGCAATCACATCATGATTATCCCTGCGCTGAAGGCCATGTTGGATTCGCCCGACCTGAAGCTCGACGGCTTCGTCGGGCCCGGGCACGTCAGCACGGTCATCGGCACGCGTTGTTACGAGTTCGTCACCAAAGAGTACGGCAAGCCGCTGGTCGTGACGGGCTTCGAGCCGCTCGACGTTCTGCAATCCGTCTACATGATCGTCAAACAGATTACGGAAGGCCGCGCCGAAGTCGAGAACCAGTACGCGCGTGCCGTGGCGCGTGACGGAAACCAGAAGGCGCTCGAAGCTCTCTTCGACGTGTTCGAGCCGCGCGAGTATTTCGAGTGGCGTGGATTGGGGTCAATCGCGCACAGCGGCATGAGGCTTAAGGCCAAGTACGCGGCGTTCGACGCGGAGTTGAAGTTTGGCGTGCCCGGTCTGTCGATAGCAGACCCGAAGGCGTGCCAGTGCGGCGAGATTTTGAAGGGCGTAAAGAAGCCCTGGGAGTGTAAGGTCTTCGGCACGGCCTGCACGCCCGAGACGCCCATCGGCTCCTGCATGGTCTCATCGGAAGGCGCGTGCGCCGCATACTATAACTTCGGGCGGCTCTCGAAGGTGGCCGAACGCTCCGGCGCGAAGGCCGCGCTGTGAAGCTTTGAAAGCCAAAAGCTGTGAAGGTCTGAAAGCTAAACTATGACGGCTGAGTTCACGCCTTCGCCGCTCTTCGAGAGAGTCGAGCGGGCACGGCGCAGAAAGCACAAGCTCAAAGACACGCACATCACGCTGGCGCACGGCAGCGGGGGCCGTGCCATGCACGAGCTGGTCGAAGGTCTGTTTCTCGAATACCTCCGCAACCCGATGCTTGAGCTGCTCGAAGATCAGGCGGTCTTCGAGGTCGGAGGGACGGGCGGCGAAGGGGCCGAGGGACGCGCTCCCGTGCGGCTCGCCTTCACGACCGACTCGTATGTCGTCGATCCCGTCTTCTTCCCCGGCGGTGACATCGGTCGCCTCGCCGTCCACGGCACCGTCAACGACCTCGCGATGAGCGGCGCGCGGCCTCTCTATCTCTCCGCGGGCTTTATCCTTGAAGAAGGCTTCCTCATCGCAGACCTGAAGCGGATACTCGAATCGATGCGCGCCGCAGCCACGGAGGCCGGAGTCGAGGTCGTCACGGGCGACACGAAAGTCGTGCAGAGGGGAAGCGCGGACAAGATTTTCATCAACACTTCAGGCATCGGAATCATTGAAGCACCCGTGCATCTCTCCGCTACGCATGCCGTGCCGGGGGACAAGGTTGTCGTGAGCGGACTCATCGGCGACCACGGGACGACGATCATGATTGCACGCGGCGAGCTTGAGCTTGAGACCGAGATCGAGAGCGACACCGCGCCGCTTCACCTGCTTGTGCGCGAGATGATTGAGGAAGCCGCGCGTCTCTCCACGACGGATGCGATTCATTGCCTGCGCGACCCGACGCGCGGCGGTGTGGCGACGACGCTCAACGAGATCGCGCTCAGCTCCGAAGTCTGCATAGAGATTCAGGAAGACCTCATCCCTGTGCGCGAGGAGGTGAAGGGCGCATGCGAGATTCTGGGGCTTGACCCGCTCTACGTCGCCAACGAAGGAAAGCTGGTCGCGATAGTCTCTGCCGCCATCGCCGACTCGCTCGTCGCACGCATGCGAGAGAACATATATGGCCGCGACGCGTGCATCATCGGTGAAGTGAAGGCAGAGCCGCAGGGCATCGTCGCCATGCGGACGGGCTTCGGCGGCACACGCATCGTTGACATGCTCGCGGGCGAGCAGTTGCCGAGGATATGTTGAAGATTATTACGCGTGGCGCGGTGTGCCCGCCGTCTGCTCATACCAGCAGCGCGTGCAGAAGAGATGGCGTGCGGCGCGCTCAGTCGTTGTAAAGTCGGCGGAGCCGGGCAGCCTGAGCGCCACCTCGCGCTCGTCTTCGCTCAACTCATACCAGGCCTTCAGAGTCCCTTCCATGCAGCGCGGGCAGAGACCCTCGCCCTGCGTGCTCGTCGTGTAATCGGCGTCGCTCATACGCTCTCCTCCCTGTGATGTTCCTTCAGCCGCACGAGTTTGAGAAAGGCGCGCGGCGAGTTAATATCGCCGCTGTCTTTAGCACACCCGCAGCCGAAAGAGAAAGCCTGACGACGACATGACGAAGAACGCACGCATGCTCGCAGCCCTCATGCTGCTTCTGCTCTCGCTCTGCGCCTCGACGGCGGCGCAAGTCGGCGGCGAACGCTTCGACTTCTACACGCGCGGGCCTTACCGCGAGCAGGTGCCGCGACCGCAAACCGTGCTGCGCTACGACGTGGGCGACTTCCACACCAACTACGCACTGATGGAGCGCGTCGTCCAACAGATCGCGCAGGCCGCGCCCGACCGCGTGCGCGTCTTCGACATCGGAATGACGAACGAGTACCGCATGCAGCATCTCGTCGTCGTCTCGTCGCCCGAGAACATCGCGCGGCTCGACGAGATCAAGGCCAACCTCAAACGTCTGAGCGACCCGCGCGGGCTTTCCAACGAAGAGTCGCAACGTCTCATCTCCACGACGCCGGTCGCGCTCTGGATGCAGTACACGATTCACGGCAACGAGTCGGCCTCGTTCGAGGCGATGATGCAAGTCCTCTACCAGCTTGCCGCATCGAACGAGCCTGCGACTTTGGACATCTTGCGAAACAGTGTGGCGCTCATCAACGTCTGCGCCAACCCGGATGGGCACGAGCGTTTCGTCACGTGGTACAACTCCTTCGGCGTCGGCGACCCCGAACCTTCGGCAGCCGAGCACGACGAACCCTGGTCGGTCTACGGGCGCGTCAACCGATACCGCTTCGACCTCAATCGCGACAACATCGCCACCTCGCAAGTTGAGACGCGCAACATGCAGCGCGCCTTTCTCGAATGGAACCCGCAGGTCGCGGTCGATCACCACGGCCAGCCCTCGCAGTTCTTCTTCCCGCCCGCGGCGCTGCCTGTGAACCCGAACCTGCCGCCCGAACAGACCGAGCGCTGGCTCTCGGTCTTCGGACGTGCCAACGCCGCGCAGTTCGACCAGCGCAAATGGGACTTCTACGTGCGCGACATCTTCGACCTCTTCTATCCGGGCTACTGGGACTCCTGGCCTTCTCTACAGGGCGCGACGGGGATGACGTATGAGACGGACGGAGGCGGCTGGAAAGGCTTGCGTTGGAAGCGCGACGACGACACCATCGTCACACTGCGCTCAGGCATCGCCAAGCACTTCGTCGCTTCCCTGACGACGCTCGCGACCGCCGCCGCGAATCGCGAGGCGCGTCTGCGCGACTTCTACGAGTTCAAGCGCACAGCGATTGAAGAGGGCCGGACAGGTCGCGTCCGACGCTTCGTCATCCTGCCCGGACGCGACCCCGGACGCGCCGCCGAACTAATCGAGAACCTCTTGCGTGCGGGCGTCGAAGTCCAGCGGGCGACCGCGCCGTTTCGCGCTCTTCGCGCGCACGACTATTCGGGCGAAGGCTCGCCCGCCTCGGCGCGCGACTTCCCGGCGGGCGCGTACGTCGTCGATCTGGCACAGCCCGCCAAGCGCATCGCCAAGGCTCTGCTCGAAGTTCACACGCCGCAGGACGAAGCCTTCCAGCACGAACAGCTCGCACGCTTCGCGCGCAACGAACGCCGTGGCCGCAGCGGCGCGAAAGAGGAGTACGGCTTCTACGACATCACCTCATGGTCTTTGCCAATTGCCTTCGGCGTCGAGGCTTTCTGGACGGAGGATGACGCGCAGTTTCAAGCCACGCCCGTGCGAATGCCTCCGCCGCCGCAGGTGGGGACGAGGACGGTGACGGAGACGGGCATCACGTTCACGAGTTCTGAACTTCAAACGAACGTCCTCGGAACGGCACTCACGCTTCCGGGCAGCGTGACGGGGCGCGCGCAGGTCGCATACATCATCCCGTACGAACGCAACGGCGCGGCGTCGCTCGTCTTCCGTCTGTTGCGCGAGGGCTTCAAGCTGGCTGTGGCGACGAAGCCTCTGAACGCGGGCGGGCGCGACTGGCCGCGCGGCACTGTGGTCGCGCGTCTGTCGCGTAACCCCGACACGCTGCATGAGCGCATCATAGAGCTTGCGCGCGACACGGGCGTGGATGTGACGGCCGTCAACTCCGGCTTTCCCGACACGGGCGAGACGGGCGTCGGCTCGGAGACTGTTGTAAGTCTTCGCCGACCCAAAATCATCGTCGCGGCGGACGACCCCGTGAGCACGACTGGGTACGGCGCGATGTGGTGGACGTTCGACCGCATGGGTGTTGACTTCACGCCGATGACGATTGAAGCCATCAAGAGCGCGCGGCTCGATAACTACAACGTCATCATTCTGCCCGACGGCAGCGCGGGCGGCTACTTCGCGCGCTTCGGCAAGAGCGGTGTCGAAACCTTACGTGGCTGGGTCGAGCGCGGCGGCACGCTCGTCCTCGTCAAAGGCGCGGCGGTCTTCGGCGCTTTGAAAGATGTCAACTTCACCTCCGCGCGTCTGGTCGGCAGCGACGAGGACGACCAGAAGCCGGACGCCGTGGGTGCAGAAGTGAAGCCGACGCACACGCCGACGCCGAATCCCGCGGATGAGTCGGCGGTCGCAGGCACAGCGGGCCAGACCCCGCAGCGGCGCGTGCGAAGACAGGGACAACAGCCCGCGGCCTCGACGCCCGAGCAGGCGGAAGTCGCCTCGGCTCAGACGGAGAAGATGGAGGGCGCGTCGCCGGACTTACCGCCCATCGCCTCGCCTTCGGCGCGACCCGGACGTGTGCCCGAGGGCGTGCCCGGCGCGATCATGAGGGCCACGCTCGACAGGCGCACGCCGCTCACATACGGCTACGAGGACGCGACCTTGCCCGTGCTCGTTGACTCGGGCTTCTTCTTCCGCCCTTCAAAGGAGGGCACCAACGCCGTCGTCTTCAGTGCGGACACCGAAAGGCCGCTCCGCGTCGCGGGCTTCGTCTGGCCGACGACCGAATTCCTGCTGCGCGGCACAAGCTATGTCATCGACGAGCCGACGAGGCGCGGCCACGTCGTCCTCTTCGCCGAAGACCCGAACTTCCGCGCCATCTGGCGCTCGACGACGCGGCTCTTCTTCAACGCGTTTCTTTTTCAACCCATCCTTTAGGAGTAATGAGTGATAAGAGAAAGCAACTCTCATCACTTATCACTCATCACTTATCACTGAAGAATATGTTTCAACTCAGGGCAGCTTACAACGAGCAGGTAGAGTGGAGGACGACGGCTGAGGCGGCGCGCGAGTTCTTTGGCGACCTCAGGAACTTCGTCGAGCTGATGCCGGGCGTCGAGCGCATCACGGCTGACGCTGAAGGCATCGCGCGCTGGCTCATACGCGCGGAGGTTCCCGTCGTCGGAGCCATCCGACAGGCGTTCAGCGTCTCGCAGTCGGTAGATGAACCGGCGCGTATCGAGTGGAGTCCGGCGGCGGGCGAGAGTAAAAACTTCCTGCGCTACACGGCCAGCTTCGAGGAGCGCGGCGCGACCACACGCATACGCATCGAACAGCGCGTCGAGCTGCGCCGCGCCTCCGCCCGCGAGCTGCACACGCTCGCCGGACTTGCAGGTGAAGGCCGCCTGAGCGCCGCGCTCCAGAAGGGCGTCACCGAAATGCTCCAATCCTTCCTCAAGCACGCCCGCGCACGGCTGGAGAAATAAGCTCAGGATTAGAGAGTTAGAGTTAAAAAAGCTCAAGGCTCAAAGTTGATCTCTGATTCAACTTTGAGCCTTGAGCTGTCTAGCCTCGGACTACTCGGACTAATCGAGCGTCTTCGCTTTAAAAGCGCAGGCCGATGCCTCCGGTGAACTGTAGGTTATGGCGAATCTCGGAGGGGATTTTCAGGGGCGTTGACGGGAAGAAGAAGCCTATCTGGTCGCGCTCGCCGTAGCGGATGATCGTGTCGCCAAGGTCGAAGCGCGTGAAGATGCGGCGCGTCGGGTAGAACTCAAGCACGCCGCCCAAGTCCATCGAGAAATAGTTCTTGCGCTTCTCGCCGAACGTCGGGAAAGTGAATGTCTCTCCGTCGAAGGTGAACGTCTCGGAGCCGGTGACTGCCGCGACGCGACTGAAGCTGATGAAGCCGGGGCGCGCTTTGGCGAAGACGCCGAAGTGTTTCCAACGCTTGCCGACCTTCGCGCCGAACTGCATCTGCTGTGCTGCGCCGCCCGTGACGTAGTCGGCGAGCGTTCCCGTGGGGAAGACGTTGCCCTCGGCCTCGACGGCGAAATAGTCGTTTAGATTATATGTAACGCGCCCGCCGAATCCCGCGACGTTCTCTGTGCCGCGAAAGCCGGGCAGGTTGATAGAGAGCGAGGAGAACTGTATGCCGACCTCGACCTTCGGCGCGTCGTGCTCCTGCGCGTGTGCGGCGGCTGACGTGATGAGCATGGCGAAAATCAAAGCGATTGACTTGAAGAGGGTGCGGCTATTCATCGCGAGTGTGTCTCCTTATGCTTTCGGCAGTTCGGTTGCCCGTGTGGTGCGTGGCTGCCGCCGAAGCCGAAAGACTGCGCGCACACGTCGGCCCACACGGTCGAAGTCTCTCAAGGGGAGTTGAGGTCTTCGCCGGATCGTTGGCCTTTGAAGGCTGAAGGATTGCTACTTCTGCTGCTTGGGGAAAAGGTAATCGACGCCGTCCGCCGCGCCGATGATGATACGCACCGCGCGCTTCTTGTTATCCGTTTTAGGCTCGTCGCCCGCGCGCGGCGAGCCGAACTCGGCCTGTGTACTGCGCTCTCTCATCTGCCGCACGGCCTCTTCGTGCTGCTGCGCGAAAGTCTTATCGCCTTCGCCGGGTGGGGCCGTTGGACGCTCGAAGAGGTCGAGGCTGTAGTCGGGGTCGTGCAAAACCCAGAGGTTCCAGTTGCCACCCGTCCCGACGACGGGGAGGCTCGACTCCCATTCGTACGTCTCGCCCTCCCACTCAAACGAGATGGTGTTGTGACGGACGACGCCGACCTTCCGGAACTGGTAGCCGGGGCGCGGCACGAGCGAGAGAATGAAGCGCCCGCGCTCGCCCAGCGCAAACCAGATAAGCGCACCAGCGCAGCCCCCGCTCGGCCTCTGCTTGACGATCTCGCCGTTGACTCTCAGCGTGTAGTTCGAGACTTTCAACTGCACGTCTTCGAGCGCGAAGTCGGCGGGCGGGCGGTCGCTCTCAGCCTCCTGCAATCCGGGGTCGGTGAACGTCACCTGAATGATGTCAACGATCTTCGTGCCCGTGCGCGGATTATGTAGCACGTCGAGCGCGAAGGTGTCGCCGTCGCTGACTATTTGCGGCACGGCGGAGAAGACCGAGGCGTTATAGCTCGGATGCAAACGGCGCTTCTGGAACGCAGGGCGCGCGCGTAGCTGTTGCAGGTACTCTTCGCTTAAGGGGCGCACGGTGACGCGGAACTGCCGCGTCGATGCGACAGGCTCGACCAGCAGCTCGTAGCCGAAGAACAGCTCGTTCTTGCTATCCACGAAGACGCGATGGAGCAGGTTCGGCTTGTCCTCGGACTCCAGAAGGTTGCTCGTCGCGTCCTGCACGGAAGGCGGGACGACCTCAGTCCTGATGCGTACGAACGCTCCGCTCTGCATCGGCACGATGAGCTGCGACTTCGCATCCTGCGCGTCCGACCGATTAACATCAGACGACTTTGCATCCGCCGCGTGCGACCCCGTAGTGTCAGACTCTTTGGCGCGTGCGTGAGCAGCCGAGCAGAGGCACGGCACGCAGAAGAACGTCAGCGCGATGAGCGCCGCTAAACTACTTCTCATCGGCCTACTTCTCATCGGCCTTACCTTTCTTCACGATTCTGATCTTCATTTCATCCGCCGGTTGGAAGTCGGCCATGTCAACGCGCGTGAAGTAGCCCGCCGCTGGCGTCACTTGTTTAGAAGGGCGCTCAGACTGTCTGTTCCCGCCCTCGCCGTTCGCGACTTCTTCGCGCGGCTGCATTCGTGCTGACACGCCGCGTCCCGTGCCGCGTTCCTTTTTCTCAACGTAGACGGTACGCGTTACGACGCGCTCTGCGACGACCGGCACCTCGACGAGCTTCACGACGGCAGGCGCTTCCGTCTTAGAGTCGGACGGCGCGTTGCGTGTCAGAGCGCGCGTGCCAAACGCGAAGAGGGAGAGCAGGAGCGCGAAGACGGCACACGCCGCGACGGGCAGCGGCACACGAAGCTCCGCAGACAGCGCGCGCCGCCAGAACGGAGCATGCCGGACGCTTGCGCGAAAGTCCGCGAGCAGTCGTGCGCGTGCGTGCGGCCTGTAGGGCGGCGCATCCCACGAACGCAGCAGCGCCGTCAGCTCAAAGTCCGCCGAAAAGTCTTCCGCATCGCCGAACTCGCCGCGTGCGTTGCGGTCGAATTCTTCGCGTGCGTTGCGCCGCACGCCTTCAGCGCGCCGCAGCCGGAACGGCAGAAGCCGCGTCTGTCTCTTTTCGTCACTCATCTCGTCAGACCTTCCCCGCGGAGGCTACTCCTCCGCCGTGACTTTTAAAGTAGAAGGAGAGTGCGCGTCTGAGCCGCCTGCGCGCGCGGTGCAGACGCGACTTGACCGTGCCCAGATCAGCGCCGACGACCGAGGCCGTCTCGGCCAGCGTCAACTCCTCGAACTCGACGAGCACGACGACCTCGCGCTGCAAAGGCGGGAGCGCCATGACCGCCTTCTGCACCTCCTCTGAAAGCTCCGCGTCGAGCAGGCGGCGCAGAGGCCCTTCGCGCTCAGCCGTCGCTGGCTCGTCCTCCAACTCGTCCAACGCGAACTCGCCGCCGTGCTGCCTGAAGTGTTTGGCCGCGAGATTACGAACGATGGCATAGAGGTAAGTCCGGAGCGCCGCGCGCGCGGGGTCGAAGCCGTCGGGCCGTCGGACGAGTGAGAGAAAGCAGTCGTGCGTCAACTCTTCGGCGAGCGCGACGGAGCCGAGCATGCGATAGGCGAAGCGGAAGACCGTTCCGCGATGCCGTTCGTAAAGCGCGAGGAAGGCCGCCTCGTCGCCACGACCCGCTTTTTGCAGGAGCTTTTCGTCCGTCATTCGACGAGGCTCGGCGTGTGCCCCCTCCTTCAAGATTCGCCTTGCTGACTATTGTTACCGTGAGAGTCGGAAAGGATACGGCCGTTCCCTGACCGGGTCGCGAGGTCAGAAAAATTTATTAACAGGGATGGACAGGATGGATAGGATAAGAAAAGAAGGATTTCAGATTTCAGATTTCAGATTTCAGATTTCAAATTACAAATCTTAAATCTTCAATCTCTTATCCTATCCATCCTGTCTATCCATGTTAATTTTTCCTTCTCTAAGCTAAGAGTCACGCGCGTCCGCTCGATACCCTATTCAGCCATAACGCTGGGGCGCACAGCGAGCGGGTGCGCCTGTTCGTATGCGTGTGCGAGGCTGAGTATGGTTGACTCGCCCCAGTGGCGACCCATCAGTTGGAAGCCGACGGGCAGTCCCGCCGAGGAGAGGCCGCAGGGCACGCTTATGCCGGGGATGCCCGCGAGGTTTGCCATGCACGTGTAGATGTCCGACAGGTACATCGCGAGCGGGTCGTCGGTCTTCTCGCCGAGGCGGAAGGCGGGCGTCGGAGTGGTCGGCGTCAAGACGGCATCGCATCTATCGAAGGCTTCGAGAAAGTCGCGCTGGATAAGCGTGCGAACTCTTTGCGCCTTGAGATAGTAGGCGTCGTAGTAGCCGGAAGAGAGCACGTAGGTTCCGAGCATGATGCGGCGCTTCACCTCGACGCCGAAGCCCTCTTCGCGCGTGCGCCGGTACATATCGCGCAGGTCTTTGGGGTCTTCCGCGCGAAAGCCGTAGCGCACGCCGTCGTAGCGCGCGAGATTCGACGAAGCCTCCGCGGTCGCGATGATGTAGTAGACGGCGATGCTGTATTTGGCGTGCGGCAGCTCAACGTCTACGATCTCCGCGCCGAGTTCACGGTAAGCTCCGATGGCCTCCTCGACGCGTGCGCGCACGTCCGCATCAACGCCCTCGCCGAGCAGTGCGCGCGGCACACCGATGCGCGCGCCTTTCACATCGCCCGCCAACTCCGCCGCGTAGTCCGGCACGCTTACGTCCGCGGTCGTCGCGTCGTGCTCATCGCGCCCGGCAATCGTCTGAAGCACGAGAGCCGCGTCTTTGACGGTCAGGCCGAAGACGCTTACCTGATCGAGCGACGAGCCGAAGGCGACGAGGCCGTAGCGCGAGACGCGCCCGTAGGTGGGCTTGACGCCGACGATGCCGCAGAGCGCGGCGGGCTGACGAACAGAGCCGCCCGTCTCAGAGCCGAGCGCGGCGGGAACGATGCGCGCCGCAACCGCCGCCGCCGAACCACCCGAAGAGCCTCCCGGCACGCGCTCCGTATCCCAGGGGTTTCTGACCGGGCCGTAGGCTGAGTTCTCGTTCGACGAACCCATCGCGAACTCGTCACAGTTGGTCTTGCCGATGATGACAGCGCCCGCCGCTTGCAGGCGCTCGATGACGGTCGCGTCATAAGGCGGGTGATAGCCCGCGAGTATGCGCGAGCCGCACGTCGCCTGCATCCCGCGCACGCAGATGTTGTCCTTGACGGCGAGCGGAATCCCGCGCAGCGGCGAACGAACGGCGGCGTCCTCGGCCCGCGACGCATCGGTTTGTGCGTTGCCGTCACACGTCTCCTTGTCCAACTCTTCGGCGCGACACATAGCGCCCGCGCGGTCGATTTGCAGGAAGGCGTTGAGCGTGTCGTTCAGTCGCTCGGCGGCGGCGAGCGAGCGATGTACGATGCCGCGCGCGTTCGAGTCGCCGCCGGAGAGTTGAGACGAGATGAGTTCGATGGTTTTTTCGGGGACGGTCATAAAAGGTTCTTCAAATCACCTGCGCGCCTTCCTCACTTTAGCTTCCGAGGCGACGGCTTTAACATCACGATTTCCATCGAGACGACCACGAGCAGCCCGACGACCCAGAAAGGAAGCCGGAAGATGCTGAACATCAGTAGCTGAAAGCCCCAATTACGTGCGTACGCGTCCATGTCAGGCAGCGCGAGAATCGAGGTGACGTAATGATACGCGGTATAGGCGCACCCGACGAGCCACGCGCCTATCGTGATTAGAATGATGACGGGCTTGCTCATCCGGCGGGCTTCAGAAGTTCTCTTTCTCTTCCGAGCTGGCAATGACCTTCGGCACGCGGAAGTGTCCGTGCGAGGGTTCGGGCGCTTGTTCGAGCGCGAGCGTCTGGCCGAGCGAGGGGCGCGTCGAGTCCTCACGCGTGGCGGCTGTTCGCTCGCCCTCGGGCGTCAGACCGCCGAGGGCAGGCTCGACACGGCTCGTGTCAAGCTCGTTCAACTGCTCGACGTAAGCGACGATGGCCGCGACCTGCGGCGCGAGCGTGCGCAACTCCTCGTCCGTGATTTCGAGGTGCGCCAGCGCGGCAATCTTCTGTATATCGGCTTCTGTGATAGGCATGATTCAAGTAGACAGTAGACAGTAGACAGTAGTCAGTAGGAAAACCCTTCTCAGCCGTGAAGCCGGTTGAAAGCGTCAACGGTCGTAGCGCGGAGCGCTACTGACTACTGACTACTGACTACTACTCCTGTTCAAGCAGCTTCCGGCGGCGAGGAGGAAGCGACGGCGCAAGGTTTCGTCGTGGATGGCGTGGGCCGCTTCGTCCAACTCGCCCGCGCGCTTGAGCGCATCCTCATCGTGGTCTAGGCCGTCGGGCCGCGACTCATTGATGCGCGCGCGCTCCTCGTTGACCGTCTGGCGGTCGATGCGGAACTCGACGTATGTGACGAGCGCCTGCCCGAGCATGGAGTTCAGCCGGAAGATGAGTTGCGGGCTTACCTGTTCGAGCTGCTTGCGCCAGGTCGCATCCGGCACCGCGACGATGAGCGTCTTGCGATAGAGCCGGAAGGGCACAGCGCAACCGCGCAGAGCCTCGCCCGCCACGCGCCGCCACGCGGCGAAGGCCACGGCCTCCGAGACCTCTTCGGACTCGCCCGCCGCGCGCAGAAGCTTCGGGAGCGCTTTGAATAAGTCGTCCATTTTTGATTTTTGATTTTTGATTTGCGATTTAAGAGTAGACAGTAGACAGTAGACAGTAGAAGAACACTTTCTGCCGGTGGCTAGGAGTTAAGCGTCAACGCGCAAGACGCGGAGCCACTACTGACTACTGACTACTGTTACATCGCAAATCAAAAATCTAAAATTTCAAGGGGAGTGTAATGGAAAACGAACGTGTGTCACAAGCGTGGAGCGGCGCGGGCGGGCTGCGTCTGGCGGGGATGACCCCGTTGATTCTGGCGTCGTCGAGTCCTCGACGTTCTGAGATTCTGACGGCGGTCGGCTGGCCCTTTGAGACACATCCGGCGGGCGTGGACGAGACGCGGCTCGATGCGGAAGCGCCCGAGGATTTTGTCCGGCGGCTTGCGCGCGAGAAGGCCGAAGCGGTGGCGCGGACGCGTCTGTTCGGACTCGTCCTCGGCGCAGACACGACCGTTCTCGTGGACGACGAGATTTTAGAGAAGCCGCGCGACGCACAGGATGCGCGGAGGATGCTACGACGCTTGAGCGGTCGCTGGCACGAAGTGTTGACGGGCGTGGCGCTGGTGCGCGCCGAGACGGGGCGCGTGGTCGTCGATCTGGAGAGGACGCGCGTGCGCTTCGCCGAGACGACGGATGAGGAGATCGAGTGGCACGTCTTAACGGGCGACGTGCTCGACAAAGCGGGCGCATACGCCGTGCAGGGGCGCGCAGCCCTCTTCATCGAAGGCATCGAGGGAGACTACTGGAACGTCATGGGTCTGCCCGTGCGTCTGGTCTACGAACTCACGCGCGGGTTCGATGCAGATGCAGATAGAGCGGAATCCCGACCGTGAGGGAGGGCGTTTGGAAGGATGAACGATGAACGCGGAACGATGAACTAAAGGCAACTTCTTGATTCATCGTTCCGCTTACGCCCTCCCTGACGGTCGGGATTCTGCTCTATCTGCATGCTCCAAAAAAAGCCGCCTCTCGGAACGGGGCGGCCTCTTTCGTTTTCGTCAAGGAGGTCAGAGCTTACTGTGAGGCGAGCATCTTATTCAGGCGGTCTGAGAGCACATTGACGAGACTGTGCTTGGGGTCGGGGTCGTGGCCGCCGACGGGCGTGCCGGAGACCGCGCCGCGACGGTCGAGGATGACGACCGCGGGGAGTTGATCCGCGCCGGTCTGTTTGAAGAGTGCGCCCTCGGGGTCGCGCAGCACGGCGGTCTTCAAACCGTTCTTGCGCGCGAAGGCGCGGAGCTGCTCGTCGGTCGCATAGGTCTTCGACTGTGGCTTGTCCGAATCGGTGCTCACCCAGTAGACACGCACGTCGCGCGCGCCGAACTGGTCTGCGAGTTCCTGCACGCCCTGCACCTGCGCCTTCGAGAGCGGCCCGAGCAGAGACGAGCCGAAGGCGAGGACGACCACGTCGCCGCGAACCATCTCAGAAGTGATCTCGCCGCCGTCCGTCGTGTGCAGCTTGAAGTCGAGCGGCGACGCCGTCTGCTCTCTCGAAGCCGATGCGACCCCTGAGAGTGCGACGAGCAGCACGAGCGCGAGTGCGAAGGGCGAGCGGCGTTTGTTGGATGACATTTTCATCTCCTTTTACCACGCTCCGGCGTTCCCGTCGGTCGAAGTGTTTCGACCTCTTTCGCGGACGCACGGAAGAAGTGCGCGGGCCGGTCATGTCGGACAGTTTGATGAGCGGTCAAATCGAATGGTTGGATTCAAAACACCGTCGTGGTCAGCTAACAGAGCGGATTGTACACCGCTTTTGCCTTTTCTCAAGACGCGCCGGAGCGCTCGCGATTTTGTTCGCTCTCGATTGGCGGCGTGCCGAAGACCTCCGTGTGCAGCGCGACGTAATCCTCCCACGTGTCCATGTCGCGCACGACGAAGGGCGAATCCACGGGCACGCGCAGCACCTCCGCGCGGTGCGCGTCGAAAAGCCCGCGCAGTCCCTTCTCCGGATTTAAACTCAAAAGCTCCGCGCGAAACCCCAAGTCAATTAGTACGGGGTGGCCGCCGCGTCCGCGCCACTCCGGCACGACGAGCCTTGCTCCCGTGCGACACCTCGCCTCGATAAGACTCTTGACTGTTTCGGGCGGCACCGCCGGCTGATCGACCAGTGCAATCAACACCGCCCCGGCGTCTTCATGCAAAGCCTCTATGCCACGCGCCAACGAGACGCCCATCTCGCTCCGTGTCTCTTCGTTGACGGCAAAGCGCACGTAGGGCAATCCCGCGAGCGCCGCGCGCACCGATGCGCCGCGCCCTCCGACGACGATGACGACTTCAGAGACTCCTGCTTCGTACAGGTTCGTGACGCAAGCCTCGACGACACTGCGCGCCCCGAACGGCAGCAGCGGCTTGAAGGCTCCCATGCGCCGCGACCGCCCGGCGGCGAGGAGAACGGCTGCGATGTCGTCGAAGGCTTGCATTAGCGGAAGGGAATAATTCACATGGATGGACACGATGAACAGGATAAGGGAATTTTAGATTTTAGATTTGCGATTGAGTAGCTCAAGTTATCAAATCCCAAATCCCAAATCCCAAATCTAAAATCCCAAATCTAAAATCCTGTTCATCCTGTCCATCCATGTGAATTGATTCAGACTGAGGATTGCTGTAACTCTTGAAGGGCGCGCAGGACGAAGGGACGCGCCATCTGCTTGCGGTAGTTCATCAGGTGGTCAGTGTTGTCGAGCGGGCGTGCGCGCACGTAACAAGCCTCCGCCGCCGCACGCATGCTCTCATCGTTCAGCACGCTGCCGACGAGCGCGCGCCTCGCTGCCTCGACTTCGAGCGGCGCGGGCGCGATGCCGCCTAAGATAACGCGCGCCTCCTTCACTGTCCCGTCTTCTTCCATGTCGAGCCGCGCCGCGACGCCGAGCACAGGGAAGTCGAACGCGCCGCGCCGCCGAAGCTTTTTGTAGACCGCGCGCCACCCTGCGGCGGGCGGCAGTTGAATCTCCGCCAGCAACTCCTCGGGGCGCTTGTGAAGGTAGTCTATACCGTCGTCGTTATAGAAGCCGCGCGCCTCGATCAGACGGTCGCCCACGGTCGAGACGAGACGCAGCCTCGCGCCCACGGCGACCATCAGCGGCACGAGGTCTGAAGACTGCACGGCCCAGCACTTCGAGCTTCCCGGCGCGACCCAGCACACATCGCCGTCCTTCTTCAGACAGAAGTTGATGCCTTTGCGCCACTCGTAATTCTGGTCGTAATAATTACAACGCGTGTCGAGCAGGAGGTTCCCGCCGATGGTCCCCATGTTGCGAAGCGTTGGCGTCGAGATGAGTCGCGCCGCACGCGCCAACGCCGGATAGTCGCGGTTGACGACTGCGTGCTCGATGATCTCCGTCAGACTCACGCCCGCGCCGATCTTCAAGCCTGTCCGTCCGTCGCCCTCGATCCTCTGCAACTCTTGGATGCGCCCGACCGAGATGACCACGCGAGGCGTCTGCTGCCGCCGCTTCATATTCGGATACAGGTCAGTCCCGCCCGCGACGAACTGCCCCGCCGCTCCAGCCTCGCCCATCATCTTCACCGCCTCCCCGATTGTTTTCGGCACGAGGTAAGCGAATTTCGGAAGTCTCATCATATTGGTCTTAACTCAATCCTTATGCTTCTATGAATGCACAGCCACGCGCGGCATCTCTTTGCCGTCGCCGCCTTCGGCGGGCGTTAAGACTTTGAGCGGGTCGGGCCACGTGACTGCGGGCACGCCTTTGGGGCCGAAGCGTGCGTCCTTGCCTTGACGTTTGGCGCGGAGTGCGGCGAGGACTTTTTCGGGCGTGATGGGTACTTCGTCGATGCGTACGCCGACAGCGTCGTAGACGGCGTTGGCGATGGCGGGCATGACGGGGAGGAGCGGCCCTTGCCCGACCTCCTTCGCGCCGAAGGGGCCGTTGGGGTCTGCGTCTTCGACGAGATAGGTAATCACGTCGCACATCTCCAGAGTCGTCGGGCTTTTGTATTCGAGCATGGAGGGGAACTTGTGTACGACGTTGCGGTTCTCGCGGTAGACCATCTCTTCCATGAGCGCTTCGCCGAGTCCCATGTAGACAGAGCCTTCGACCTGTCCCAAGACGAGCATCGGGTTGATCGACTTGCCGATGTCGTGTGCGACCCAGATGCGCGGGACTACGACGATACCCGTCTCCACGTCAACCTCGACTTCGGCGACCGCAGCCGAGTAGCTATAAGCGGGCGAGGGGCCCACGCCCGCGCCTTTGAAACGACCGGGCGAGCGCGGCGGCACGTATGAGCCGACGGTTCCGATGGTGCCGTACTTGCTTTCGGCAAGCACGACCGCTTCGGAGAAGGTGACGCCTGTGTCGGGGTTCTCAACATCGAAGACGCGACGGTCTGCGAAGGAAAGATTCTCGACGGGCACCGAGAGCTTTTCGGCGACGGCCATCGTCAACAATTCGCGTGCGCGCTCGGCGGCCTGTATGGCGGCGTTGCCGGTCATAAGCGTAACGCGGCTCGAATAGCTCCCCAAGTCAACGGGCGTCAAATCCGTGTCGGCGGTCAGGACGCGTATGTCGAAGGGGTCGATGCCGAGGATTTCGGCGACGACGTAGGCAAGCACAGAGTCAGACCCCTGCCCGATGTCTGTCGAGCCGCACTGGACGCAGACGCCGCCCTGCCGGTCGAGCCGGAGCTGCACGCCCGAGTGCGGCATGCTGTTCCAGTAGATGGGGAGGCCCGCGCCGCAGATGTAAGAGCTGCACGCGAGGCCGTAGCCGCGACCCTCTGGGAGCTTGCGAAACTTGTTCTTCCAGTCCGAGCCTGCGACGACCTTCTCGATGCACTTGCCCAGTCCTATCGAGCCGATGCGCAGGTAGTTGGCCGTCACGGTGTCCGGTTCAACCAGATGCTTGAGGCGTAGCTCCGCCGGGTCGAGGCTCAACTCTTCGGCGATTTTGTCGAGTTGAACTTCGAGGGCGAAGCGCGGCTGCGGGGTTCCGTGCCCGCGCTTCGGGCCGCAGGGCGCTTTGTTGGTGAAGGCGCGCAGGCCGCGGAAGCGGTAGCGCGGGACTTCGTATGTAACGGTTTGCAGCGCGCCCGTGTAGAAGGTCGAGGCGACGCCGTAGGAGCCGTATGCGCCGCCGTCTAAAAACGATTGGAAGTCGAGCGCGGTGATCGAGCCGTCTCGACGCACGCCGATGCGGCTCTTCATCAAGACCGGATGACGACCGCGGTGACAGTAGAAGACCTCTTCGCGCGTCAGCGTCACTTTCACCGGACGCTTCGTTATCATCGAGAGCTTCGAGACGATGATCTCGTGATTGAAGGGATCGCTCTTGCCGCCGAAGCCGCCGCCGTTCGGCGTGGCGATGACGCGGACGTGCGCGGGCGTCATCTGCAAAGTCTTGGCGAGCGCGCGATGGACGTAGTGCGGCGTCTGCGTCGAAGACCAGAGTGTGAGCTTACAGTCCGAGTCGAAGTGTGCGACCGCGGCGTGCTGCTCCAAAGGCAGATGCGTGTTGCCTTCGTAGAAGAAGACATCTTCGCGGACAAGATCGGCCTCGCGGAAGCCTTCGTCCATGTCGCCGAACTCAAGGTGGACGCTCTTATGAACGTTGCCGTAGTCGCCGTAGTCGTGTATGCGCGGCTCGCTCGTCTCGATGGCCTCTTCGATACCGGCGATTGCAGCCAGCGGCTCGTACTCGACCTCGATGAGATTCATCGCATCAAACGCCGTGTCCTCGTCAATCGCCGCGACGGCTGCGACAGGGTCGCCGATGAAGCGTACCTTGTCGGTGCAGAGCGGGTGCTCGTCCTGGCTGACGGGCAGGATGCCGTAAGGGATGGGCAAGTCCTTGCCGGTGATGACGGCGTACACGCCGGGAAGCGCCGCCGCCTTCGACGTGTCGATTGATTTGATAAGCGCGTGCGGGACATGTGAGCGAAGGATTTTGCAGTAGAGCATGCGCGACAGCGTGATGTCGTCGGCGAACTTCGTCGCGCCGACACACTTCGAGCGCGCGTCCACTTTGCGGAAAGGCTTGCCGACGACTTTCAAGTCTTTATTGACCTGAGCTTCGTGGCCGTTGACCTGAGCGTCTGCGCCGTTGGCCTTCGCGCCGTCGTCGTCGCGTTTGACGCCGCGCTTGCCGTCTGTCTGCCCGTGAACGTTATTCGTAGCCATATACACTCTCTCGCGGGAGTTCCGCCTCTTCGCCGCGCATGCGTGCGGCGGCAAGCTCGACCGCTTCGTAGATTTTGATGTAGCCGGTACAGCGGCAGAGATTGCCGCTCAGGGCTTCCTTGATCTCGTCGCGCGAAGGCGAGGCGTTCTGCGCGAGGAGTTCTTTGGCGACGAGGAGGAAGCCGGGCGTGCAGTAGCCGCACTGCGCCGCGCCCGTGTCGGCGAAGGTCTCCTGCAAGGGGTGTAGACCTGCTTCCGAGGCCATGCCCTCGACGGTCTCGACGCGGCGGCCTTCGGCTTCGAGTCCGAGCATGAGACAGGAGAGAACGCTTCGGCCATCGACGAGTACGGCGCACGTGCCGCACTCGCCCAGCTCGCAGCCGTGCTTCGTGCCCGTCAAGGCGAGGTCTTCGCGCAGCACTTCGAGCAGAGTCTTGTGCGGCGCGAAGGCAACCTCGACAGGCTCGCCGTTGAGGGTGAAATCAATGTGTGCTTTCTGTCTGGTCGTCATCGTTAGAGATTCTAAAGCGGTTTGCCATTGAGTGCGAGTGAATAGTCAGTCCCATGTGCGGAGGCTGCCGGATTGTAACGATGAGAAGACACGGCAGCTTCCGCAAGCGGGACTGACCCGCACACACTTACCTTCGTCCCGGCTTGCCGCCGATGATGGCCTGGAGTTTTGTGGCGCGCGCGGGGTCGAGGCGGCGGAGCGCGTTGTACTCGTCGGTCGCGCCCTTGCGGTTGCCGGTGGCGAAGTATGCGACGCCGAGGTTATAGCGTGCCTGCGGAAAGTTGGGGCGGATGAGGATGGCCTGGCGGAAGGCTTTGATGGCTGGCTCGTCCTGCTCCAGACGGAGATAGGCGTTGCCCATCAGGTAGAGATCGTCCGGGTCGAGCGTACGCCCCGTCTGATTGTAAGCCTTGATGGACGCACTGAAGGAGGCGAGCGCCTCTTCGCGTCGGCCCAGTTTGTCCTGAGCCGTCGCGAGATTGTAGAAGGCCCAGCCCTCGTCCGCCGGCTCGCGCTTTAGTCGGAGGGCGGCCTGCGCGGCCGTCAACGCTTCCTGATGCTGGCCGACCTGGTTGAGGACGTATGCGAGCAGGTTCTGTGTCTCGGGGTAGTTCGGGCCCAGACGAACGCCCACACGCGCCTCGGCGAGCGCTTCCTGCGGCTTGTCATCGCGGACGAGAATAAAGGCGAGGACGTGGTGCGGCCAGTAGTTGTCAGGCTCAAGCCTCAGAGCCTCGCGCACAGCGCGCATGCCGCCCCCCATGTCGCCGGTCGTGGCGAGCGCCGCGCCGAGCATCGTCTGCGCGGCAGCACTCTTCGGCGCGACTCGCGCGGCCTGCTCGGCTGTCGAGACGAGCTTCGGATACTGCCCCTGCGAGTAGTAGAAGACGCACATGCCTAAGAGCGCCTCGGGCATGTCTGCTCGGAGTGAGAGCGCCTGACTGAACGCGGTCTCGGCCTCGCGATAGCGATTCATGCGTGTGTAGACGTTGCCGAGGCCCGTGAGCGCGTCGGGCGACTGCGGCTGGAGCCGGAGCGCAGCCGTAAGGGCGGCGACCGCTTCCTCGTTGTGTCCCAGCGCGAGGTGTGCGTAGCCGAGGCCGTACTGCGTAAAGAACTGGTTTGGGTCGAGCGAGGCAGCGACGCGCAGAGAGGCGAGCGCCTCCTCGTTGCGACCAGCCGAGAGATACGCGTTCCCCAAAAACATCTGCGCGGGCGCGTACTGCGCGTTGAGTCGGACGGCCTGTTCGAGCGCCGGGATGGCCTCCTTCGGCTGGTTCTGCTTTAAGCGCAGAAAGCCGATGGTGACTAAAGAGTCCTGCGCGTACAGCGGCTCCGTGGCCGAGCGTTGGAGCGAGGCGAGCGCTTCCGCATCGCGTCCCAACTGAGAATAAGCTTTGCCGAGGAAGTAGTGACCGACCGCGCCGATGTCGCCAAGCTGAAGCGCAGGCTCAAGAGCCTCGACCGCCTCCTTGTAGTGCTGGAGCGTGAAGTGTATGACGCCTGTATCGACGAGCGAGTCCTTCACACGCGGGTTGGGCCGCGTCGCGATGACGTTCGAGAAAGCGGTGAGCGCTTCCGTCGTCTGCTTCAGGTTCAGGTAGGCCAGCCCTAGCCCGTAGTTGGCCTCGACGTGTCGCGGGTCGGCGCGCACAGCCTTTTGAAAGCTCTCGACGGCGTGCCGCCAGTCCTTCTTGTTAAGATACTCCGTGCCCTTCTGCGCCTGCTTGTCGGCCTCCTGCGACTTCTGCAAGAGAGGGACTAAGGCGGCGGCGGCAGTTCCGCGCGCGTGTGTAAAGAAGAAGGCGGCCAGGAGCAGAACGCTGGCCGCCACAAGCAGTGTGTGTTTTTTCATCGCTTCAAATTTTGGGGCGGAAGCCCGACCGTGAGGGAGGGCGTCTCAACTGCCGCCGGGGCGCGGTAACAATGTTAAGACGCCCTCCCTCACGGTCGGGCTTCCGCCCCATGCTCTGAGGTTCAGTAGCCTTTAATCAGTCGGATGATAAGCTCGGCCTCGGCCTTGCTCCGCGAGTTGGGGGCGAAGTTGAAGTTGTCGCGCCCGTTGATCTTCTGCACGGGCTTGATGTGAAAAGCGCCGTACTGCGCTCCCATGAAGGCGTTGCTCTTCGCCTCCTTGATGTTCGAGTCCTCGGCGTCGAAGGTGTCGCGGCCATCGTTGGCCTTGAAGCTGACGCCGGTCTTCGTGACGAAGAAAGAGCCTTCGCAGTAGCTGGTAAAGGAGCCGTCGTGGTCGTGGTAGACGTGGAAGGCTGCGGCTCCGCCGCGCTCGATGGCGGCGCGCATGGCCTGTTCGGCGGTCGAGACGTTCTGGCTGTAGTAGAGCGCGATGGTGCCGAGGATGGAGTAGGCGGTCGGCTGCTGCGGGTCGAGCTGCGCAGCCTGTTGCGCGTAGCGAATCGCGCCCGGGTAGTCGCTGGCGGCGGCTGACGAGTTGGCGTGGTCGATCAGGTCGTCATAGTCGGGAGCGTTGTTGGCCGGAGTCCCGTTGTTGCCTGCGAAGGGCGAGTCGTTGCGATTTGTCGAGGCGGTCTCGGTCGTTGACTTCTCTGTGATTGCGCCGACGAGCGAGCGGTTGCCGCCCGCCGCCGTGATCTCGCGCGCGATCTCGGGCGTCACCTGAAAGTTGACGCCGCGCTTCTCGACGAACTGCTCGACGCGCGCCGGATTGATGCCGCCCTGAAGCATCGTGACGATCTCGCTCTTCGAGAGCGGCGGCCCGTCGGGGACGTTTGCGTTGACGGGCCCCGCGTTAGACGAGTTCGGAGGGCGCACGGGCGTGGTGTTGTGAACCACTGCGGGAGTCGCCGCTGCGGGATGATAGCTGGCTCGCGCGGCCTCGATGATCTCGGGGCGCGCACCGACGCCGCGCAGGTCTGATTCGTCCGAGGCGGTCATCTCGAAATCGACGCCGCGCCGCTCGATCTGCTGCACAAGCTCCTGCGTCGAAAGGCCGTTGATCTTCACAGCGTTCATCAGCCCCTGCTTGGTGATGGGCTTCTTCGCTTGCATCGACGCTGTGGCGGAGAAGAGGAGCGCCGCGCAGACCGCCGCGAGGGCGACGAATGACACTCTGCTGCTTTTAAGAATCTTCTGAGTTGACATGGACGAACACCTCTTTGGAAGGGATGAGGGATGAGGGATGAAAAGATTCATTCATTGATTCATTGGCTCGATGAATCAATGAATCAATCTCTTATTCATCCCTCATCCCTCATCCCTCATCCCTTATCACGCTACCCCGCCGTAGCCCTTGACGAGCGTGATGATAAGCTCGGA
>JAVRON010000019.1:0-48219 GCA_032162705.1 Acidobacteriota bacterium | reverse complement strand
CGCGGCGCGTCCTCTTTTTGCGTGCGGCCCGCAGAGGACGCTTTTTTGTAACAGCCGAAGAAGCTTTTTCGGCGCGGCGTGCTTGATACGTGTGATGTTTTGCGTCTATCCTCACAGCATCCAGTTTTCAAAGACAATTTGAAAGGGATGAGCGATGGCTCTGAAGAGGCCGAACATTCTGGCGGTAATTTTGGGCGGGGGCGCGGGCACGCGTCTGTCGCCTTTGACGCTGACGCGCTCGAAGCCTGCTGTCCCTTTGGGCGGTAAGTATCGTCTGGTGGACATCCCGATCTCGAACTGCATCAACTCGGACATCCTCAAGATATTCGTGCTGACGCAGTACAACTCGGCCAGCTTGAACAAGCACATCGCGACGACCTATCGCTTCTCGCAGTTCTCGAACGGCTTCGTCGAGATACTCGCCGCCGAGCAGACGCCGCAGAACCCGCAGTGGTTCCAGGGGACGGCCGACGCGGTGCGGCAGGTCTTGCCACACATCTCGAACTGGGGCATCGACACGCTGCTGATACTTTCCGGCGACCACCTCTACCGGATGGACTACCGGCGCTTTCTGGCACGCCACTTCGAGACCGATGCCGACGTGACGATCTCGGTCATCCCGTTCGTGCGCGAACAGGCCGAAGACTTCGGGCTGTTGAAGGTCGAGCCGACGGGCCGCGTCGTCGAGTTCCGCGAGAAGCCGAAAGGCGAGGCGCTCGAAGAGATGCGCGTCGATACCTCGGCCTTCGGCCTGAGTGCGGACGAGGCTGTGCGCCGCCCCTTCCTCGCTTCGATGGGCATCTACGTCTTCAAGTACGACTTGCTGACGAAAGTGCTCGCGCAGAACCAGTCGTGGATGGACTTCGGCAAGCAGGTCATCCCGGCAGCCATCGAGAGCGGCAACGTGCAGAGCTTCATGTTCGACGGCTACTGGGAGGACATCGGGACGATCTCGGCGTTCCATCAGGCGAATCTGGATTTGACGGCGACGATTCCGAAGTTCAACCTCTTCGACACAGAGGCTCCCATCTTCACGCGCGCTCGTTATCTCCCGCCGTCGAAGGTCAACAACTGCCACATCAACGGGTCGATCATCGCCGAAGGCTGCATTCTCACGCGCGCCGTTATCAACCGTTCGCTCATCGGCGTGCGTACGCGCATCGACTTCGGCGCGGACATCCGCGACACATACGTCATGGGCGCTGACTACTACCAGTCGATTGAGGAGATGGCGGCGGACGCGCTCTCGGGCGTGCCGCGCATCGGCATCGGCGAGGGCACCGCCATACGCAACGCCATCGTCGATAAGAACGCGCGCATCGGCGCGGGCGTCCGCCTCGTCAACGAGCGCGGCGTCACGGACGAAGTAGCGCCCGACGGAAGCTGGCACATACACGATGGCATCATCATCATCCCGAAGAACAGCGTCATCCACGACGGCACGGTCGTGTGAGGGAGGGATTAAGGGATGAGGGATGAGGAATGAGGGATGAATAAGAAGCAGCAGTAACCGGAGAACAGATACAACGAAGAGGCCGGAGAGCTAAACATTCAACTCTCCGGCCTCTTTATTTTCACTTGACGACTTTTGTGCTCGTTTCAGTTCATCTTTCAGCGTTTCTACTTCATCAGTCCCTCGTGCCGCCGCGCTCGCCCGCTATGAACTGGCGCGGGCGCAGTTCGGGTCGCCGCGTGTTCGTGTCCTGCGCGGTGTTGCTGTCGGGGGCCGCGCCGCCCTCGGGTCTGTAGACGTAGCTGTCGCGCGCGCGCACGACGAGGTTGGGGCGCTTGACTCGCACTTTAATCAAACGACGCTCCTGCACCTGCGACTGGCGCGAAGGGTAGTAGCCGAGGCTGTACTGACGGCGCAGTTCCTCCGCGATGTTCCTGAACGCCTCTTCGACGTTGCGCATGTCGTCGGCGTTGTGGTGACGACCGCCCGTCTCCGCCGCGAGCTCTCGCAGGTACTCGCCCGCACGCTCATAGTCTGCGCGCGAAGTTCCCGCGCCACCTCCACCTCCACCGCCTCCGACCGTGACGCCGCCTCCGCCGAGGATGACGCCGATGATGTCGCCCAGTCCGGGCTTCCGCCTCGTCGGATACGGGTTACGCCCCGGCCAGCCGCCCCCGCCCCCGTTACCCGTATCCGTGTACGTGTCGTACTGGACAGGATAGATCATCGCGTCAAGCTCTTCGGCCTCCGCGAGCGTGCTGCGATAGCTGGCGTGCTTGCTCGAAGTATCGACGCCGTCCGTGAAGAGCACGATGGCCTTGCGCCCTTGTATGCGTGTGAGCTGTTGTCGGATAACGAGGTCTACGGCGTCGTAGAGACGCGTGCCGTCGCCCGTCCGCGTCCGTCGTATGGCATTACGCAGAGCATTGCGGTCGCTGGTGGCTTCGGAGAGGATGTGCACCTCGTCGTCGAACGAGACGACCATCATGCGGTCTTCGGGGCGAAGCTGGTCGAGGAAGGCAATGGCCGCCTCTTGAATGTCTTCGAGCTTGAAGCGGGTCGAGCCGGACGTGTCGATGACGAGCGCGACGGTGAAGGGCTGCTCGACGGGCGCGAAGTATGCGACCTCCTGTTCGACTCCATCCTCAAGGATTCGGAAGTCTTCCTTGTGTAAGCCACTGATGAAGCGCCCGTCGCGGTCGAGCACTGAGACGGGCACGGTCACGAGCGAAGCGTTGACGCGCACCACCTCATCTTCGCCCACCTCCTCGGCCACCTCGCCGCGTCCGGCCTGTGCGGGACTGGGCCGCTCCGTCTGCGGGTCGCGCCGTGCCGGAGCGGGGGCGGTTGGCGCGGGCCTACTCGCCTCGGGCCTGCTCGCTCCGGCGGGCGCACTCTGCCCGACGCGACGCGCGCGCGTCTGCGCCAGCAGCGCCCCCGCGGAAGAGGCGAGCAGGACAAGGATCAGGAACAGGCGGGCGAGTTTTCTCATGAATGTTTTCTCCTTCGGGCAGCGAAGCCTTTCGCCAACACGCGGCGGCGACGGCTTTCGCCGTCACTTTGACGTGCCCGGAGGCATGCCGGATGCCCGGTTTTTCGCATGCGGGGAGAGAGATTGACGAATATCGCCGAGTCGAACCCGCGTGACTTAAAGAAACGCGCGCGAGCGTCTATTTGTCCGCCGCGGGCGGGGAGGGCGTTGAAGAGGCTTGTGCCCGTCCCCGGCTGGAGGCGGTGGATGGCTTCGACGAGCGTGGCGCGGTCGTTCGTCGCCTCGGCGAGCAACTGGACGCGCTTGTCGAACGAGACGACGATGACGCGGTCTTCGGGGCGAAGTTGTTCGAGGAAGGCGATGGCCGCCTCTTGAATGTCCTTAATGCGGAACTTGGTCGAGTCGCTCACGTCGAGCAGGAGGGCGACGGTGATCGACCGCTCGACAGGCTCGAAGAAGGCTATCTGCTGCTCGACGCCGTCCTCGAAGACGTGAAACTCTTCGCGCCGGAGGTCTGTGACGTACTTGCCGTCGCGGTCTGTGACGGTCACGGGCACGGTGATGAGGGACGTGCTGACGCGCACCACCTCTTCCTCGCCGCCCTCCTCGGGCGTAGGCTCCGCGGGCTGTCCGGACGGCGAAGCCTTCTTCGTCTCCGTCGCTTTTCCCTCCGTCGCCTTTCCCTCCATCCTCTTTCCCGCCGCCGGTCTATTTTCGGCAGCTCTCTCCGCCGGTCTGTTCTCGGCAGCGCCCGCATCATCCTCGCCGAGCAGGCGCGGCGGTGTCTTCGGCGCTTCGCGCGCTGCGGGCTTGGGGGCCGCGACGCTCGGCTCCTCGCGCACTACTTTGCCCGACGCTTCGGCGGTCGTCGTCTGCACGCCGTCCCAACTGTACTGCGCGTAGCGCGGCTCCTCTCCAAGCTCGTGCCGTTTGAAGAAGTCCCAGACCTGTCTGTTTATCTTTGAGGCGCGCGCGTAGTAGTTGTGATCGTGGCCGGCGACCTCTTGCATCTCGGGCGCGAAGCCCTGACGCTGTAGCTCGTCGCGCGTGGCGCGTGCGAGCGAGAGCGCAGCCCCTTGAGTGATAAGAAAAGGCAAGACCCCTTCTTCCTTCCTATCACTTATCACTCAAGGGGCTGCGCTCTCGATGGCGTTGAAGATGAAGGGGAAAGTTCCCCAGGTCTGGCCGCGGTGTTGCGGGCGGAAGCCGAAGAGGACGACGCGCCCTTTGCCCAGAGTGACCTCGACGAGCGCGGCACGTCCGGCGAGCCGTTCCGCGCCGAGCAGATAGCCCGAGCGCAGCACGTCCTCTTTGCGCCCGGCGTAGCGGGCTATGACGCGCGCCGAGCTTGTGTCCGTCACGTCGAAGGCGGCGCTGTCCACGAAGTACGCGTCCATGAGCGGCGCGAGACCGCGTGCGAGCGTTTGCGAGGCGTCAACCTCGATACGCAGAACAGAGCCGGGGCAGTAGAACTCCGAGGTCTTTAAGCCTTCGAGCACGTTGCGCACGGGGAGTTTGAAGCTCTTGATGGCAAGCTCGGTCGAGTCGTCCCAGCAGACGAGCGTGCCGCCCTCCTCGACGAAGCGTCGAAGGTTTTCGACGCCCGCCTCCGTGATGCCGCCCGTGAACTCAACCGGCGCAGTATCTTTCGCACGCCCCTCGACGATCTCGCGCGGGCGCATCGACGGCAGCACGATCACGTCGTACTTCGCGCGCAAGTTGCCCACGCGCACTTCCCGGTCGAGCAAGCTTGTGTAGGGCACGTTGAAGGTGTCGAAGAGCCAGCGCGTCCAGCCCTCGTCCATCGAGGCAGTCCAGCTCTTATAGAGCGCGAGGCGGACGGGATGCTTGAGTGGGTTCAGAATCGGCGAGCCTTCCGTCATTCTGGCGACGGCGTGCGCGCGGTCAACCCACGCCGCATCCAACCTGCCAGAGATCAGTCCCAAATCTTTCCGCATCTTTCCGATGTCGCTGACGAGAGACAGTCGCCGCGCGGCTTCAGGCTCGCGGATGCTTGCGACAGGGTAAGCCTCGACGCCCAACTGCATCGGCAGCGTCCAACCCGCCACGTCGTATGGACGCTCGGGTGCGCCGCCGGAAATGCGTTCGGGGTAAATCTGTCTCTCGAAGAGCGCCTGCACGTTCGAGCGGTAGGGCTGGCGCAGGAAGACGAGATAACTGCCTGAAGGCCATTCGTCGGGCGGCGACTGCTTCGCGTCGTTGTAGATGCTGCCGTGCGCGCCCGAGAGCTTGAGGTGAAGCTCCGCGTCCATCCTGTGGACTTCGACGCCCTGCTCGGAGAGAAGTGTGACGAGCTTGGCGACTGCTTCATCCTTTCCCTGTCCGGCGGGGATGATGTAGGCGAGCACGTCTTCGCCGCCGCCCGCGGGTGAGGAGTCGAGCGCGCGCACGCCGAGGTCATAGAAGTTTCGCAGGTAGCGTTCGCGGTACTTCGCCGCCAGAGAGAGCACAGAGCGCGCGGCGACCATCTCCATGCCGAGGATATCGCGCGGACGCCACTCGCCTCCGGGCCATGGGTCTGGAAAGTTGGTCGTGGGACTGTCGGGCAGAGCCGTCGGCATGCCGCGCGTCGTCGCGCGCGCGAGTTGTTCGCGCGTCACGCGGACGGGCGTCATAAGTTTTGCGCTCGCCGCTTCGGTCAGGATGCCGACCGAGTTGTGATAGTAGGGCGCGGTGCGAAAACCCCCGTGCCACCAAGTGTCGTAGAGCGCGTTGGTGATGACGCCTTTGAAGCCCGCGGCCTCTGTGTCGGCGGCGATCTTGTGGCCGATGAGTCCGACTTCGCGCAGCAGGAGCGGGGCGATGTGCGGGTTCGGCGGGTCGTAGAAGGGCGGGACGAAGAAGCGCGAGCTGTTCGTCCCCTGCTGGTGAACGTCATAGACAATCTGCGGGAACCACTCCTTCCAAAGCAGACGCGTGACGGCGCGTGTCTCTTTGAGATTGAGCATGAACCAGTCGCGGTTGTCGTCGTGGCCCGCGTAGGCGTGATAAAGCTCGACTGGTTCCGTGCCCTCCCAAGTGTGCCCGAGTGAGCTTCGATACCAGTCTGCGACGATGTCGATGCCGTCGGGGTTGGGCGAAGGGATGAGGACGAGAATCGTGTTGTCGAGAATCTCGCGTGTCTCCGAGTCGCGAGCGCTGGCGAGTTCGTATGCGAGTTGCATAGACATCTGCGAGGCGACGATCTCGGTCGAGTGAATCGAGCAGGAGATGACGACGACCGTCTTGCCTTCGCGGATGAGGCGCTCGCGCTCGGCGTCCGAAGAGACGAGGCGCGGGTCTGCGAGGCGGCGCTGGATGTCGCGATATTTATTCAGTTCGCGTATATTCTCTGGCGCGCTGATGAAGGCTGCGATGATGGGACGCCCGAGCGTCGTCTCGCCGATGGTCTCGACACGCACGCGACCACTAATGCTCGCGAGGCGTGCGAAGTAGTCGCGGATTTGAGTCCAGTCGGCTACTTTGCGGTCGTCGCCGGGCATGAAGCCGAGCACGTCGCGCGGCGAGGGCACACGGACGCCGAGCATCTCGGGCGTGTCGCCGACGGGAACGGGCAGCCTGTCGGGACGCGTGCGACGGCGCTGCGCATCGGCGTCCGCGTGGGTCAGGCAGCAGAGTGCGAGCGCGGCGGCGAGAAGGAATGAACGGCGTCGAAAGAGCGAGCGGCGGCGAAGGAATGAACGACGTTGAAAGAATGAGTGGCGGCGAAGGAACGCTTGATGCATCCTGAAAGTCTTCCGAGAGAGATTGAAGGCCAAGAGCTGAGCGCAGCGGTCGCGAGCGCCGAGTCTAGCACAGGCGCGCGGGCGACGCGCACAAACGCGCGGGCGACGCTCGCGGGTCGGCTCTGGTACTGGTGGTCTCTGTTCGTGGCGGCGATGCTTCTGCTCATCTTCGGGCCGCCGTCGATCACGGCGGCGCTCATCATGCGGCGTCAGCACTGGGTCTACCCCTTTGCGCTCTTCGGCGCGCGCAACTGGCTGCGGCTGAGCGGCGCACGCGTCGTCGTCCGTGGACTTGAGCACATCGACCCGCAATGCTCCTACGTCTTTATCGCCAATCACCGCTCGTTCCTCGATACGGCCACGCTCTTCGCACATCTCGACAGGCGCATCGGGCTGCTGGCGAAGAAGGAGCTGCTGAAGGTGCCCATCCTCGGCTATGGCATGGGCTTCTGTAACATCCTTGCCATCGACCGCACGAACCGCGAGAGCGCGTTGCGCACGATGAAGGCGGCGACCGACCGCCTGCGCGCGGGCGTCTCGTTCGGAGTCTTCGCCGAAGGGACACGCGCACGGCCAGGCCAGCTTCTTCCATTCAAGAAGGGTGGCTTCTATATGGCGGTCGCGGCGGGCGTGGCAGTCGTTCCCGTCGCCATCAAACACACGGACGCGTTGATGGGGAAGGGGACGCGAGTCGCGCGACCGGGCACAATCGAGATGGTCATCCTGCCGCCCATCGAGACAGAGGGAATGAGCGACGTGGACGTGAAGCAGCTTTCGGAGCGGACGCGCGCCCTCGTTGCCGAGGAGCTTGGAGTTGTCAGCGGGAAGGAGCAGGGCAGTTTGGAAGCCCGCGAAGACGGGGCGATAGGGAAGCCCGCGAAGGCGGGCGATAGAATGTAGCCCACGGCGCGAGCCGTGGGACAGGTAAACAACAAAACGACAGAAGCCCCGGAGGGGCGAAAGAATCCCGAGAAGCATGTTTCTCAAGCTCGGGATTCTTTCGCCCCTCCGGGGCTTCTGATTTTCTATTCCGTCATATTCCCACGGCTTGCGCCGTGGGCTACATTCTTCCGCGCCTGACGGCGCTGACCATGTTCCCGGAGCAACCTCCGTGTCTTACGGCTTCGGCTTGCCCGGCGGCGTGGGCGTGACCGTGGGCTTGGCGGGCTGTTTGTCCTTGTCTTCGTTGTCGTTGCCCTGTTCGATGACGGTCGCGCGACCGCGCAGGCGCTCGAAGTCTGTAAACTTGATGCGCATGCGTAGGTGGACTGTCTGCCCCGATTTGAAGTTCAGTTCGTCGTCGGCGTAAGAGTAGGTCGGGAACCAGTATTTGCCGTCGATCTGCTCGCGATAAGTCTCGAAGGTGGGGAAGCGCTGGTCGAACTCGGGCACGCCCTTGCCGCGCGCCTTCACGATCTGGAGGTCGCGGTCGTCAACCCAGACGCGACCCTGAAAGTATCGCTCCGGGAGTTTCGATTTCTTGAGCGCGGAGAGGCGTCCCGGGTCGGAGAGGATTTTCGGCGTCACGTCGAAGACGTATGTGTCGAGTTCGTCGAGCTTCTCCTTGCCGACATAGGCGAAGCTATACTCGCCGATCTTCGAGGACTCCAAAGCGAAAGCCTGTACGCCGCCGAGGTCTTCGAGGTCTTCAGCCGTGATCTGGATTTCCGTCATCGTCGGGATGGGGAATTGTAGAATCTTCTCGAAGCGATTGCCGCTGTCGTCAAAGACGAAGCGCGAGAGGCGTCGATACTCGCCCGAAATCTGCCCGCCCCACGCGATGGTCTGAATGACGGCGTCGCGGCGGAATCCGTACTCGTTCAGAGCCTTGCGAAACTCCGTCTCCTTCTGCGTAAACGCACGGATGATGCGGTCAACATCCGCGGGCGCACCCGAGCGGTTGATGTTGGATGTGCCGCTCGCCGGAGCAGTCTTCTGCGCGCGCGCCGACACACTGCCTGCGCACAAAGCGACCGCCGCCAGAAGAAACGACAAAAGAACTCTTTTCATAAATACTCTTCCAAACTTTGAAGGGTAAGACGGGGCAAGGGCCGTTTTCCTGAACTGATTAGAGCCAACCCGCCGAGCAAACATTTCGATGCGAAGAGGCAGGGGCGTGTTGCCAGCACAACTGTGCAAAAAGGCTTTGAGGACATGTTTGTCCTCACCCGCTCGCGGTTACGTCAAAGTCCTGTGTAGAGTAAGTGCCGGTTCACCGCAGAGGCGCGGAGTTCGCGGAGGAGGCGCAGAGTAATGCGAAATCCTCTGCGAGTCTCTGCGTCCTCAGCGCCGCTGCGGTGAACCTCAACCACCATGACTCTCAAGAAGGGATCAGGAATAAGCCCCGACCCGACAGAGCTACCCGACGAACTCGACCTCGACGCGGCGCGGGATGATGCCGCGCTCCGCCCCCTCGTCGAGAAGGCGCTGGACGGCGCGGCGGCCCCGCTCTGTGTAGTCGAGCGTGAGCTGGTTGACCCACATCTCGACGAAGCGGTCGGCCAGCTCCGTGTCCATGTCGCGCGCGAACTGCATGGCGTAGGCCAGCGCGTCGCGGCGATTGTCGAGCGAGTATTGAATCGACTCATGCAGGTAGGCGGAGACGCGGCTGATTAACTCAGCGCCGAGGTCGCGATGGATGACGTTTCCGCCCATCGGCAGCGGCAGGTCAGTCCACTCCTTCCACCACTCGCCGAGGTCTACGACCTTGTGCAAGCCCAAATTCTGATAGAAGAGCTGCCCCTCGTGAATCAGGAGTCCCGCGTCGGCGCGGCCCTCTCGCACGGCGTCGATAATCTGGTCGAAGGGGACGACCTCGTACTCGAACTCGGGGGCTAGTATGCGCAGCGCGAGAAAGGCGCTCGTCATCGTCCCCGGCACGGCGATCTTCAGTCTGACCAAGTCTTCGACCCGATACGGCTCGCGCGCGACGACGATGGGGCCGTAGCCATCGCCGATTGAAGCCCCATGCGGCAGCAAGACGTACTTGTCGAAGATATATGCGTAGGCGTGAAAGCTGACGGCCGTCACGTCGTAGATGCCGTGCGTCGCCTTCTCGTTGAGTGTCTGGATGTCTTCGAGCACGTGCTCGAATTTCAGATCGCCCGTGTCGATCTTGCCGGTCGCCAGCCCGTAGAACATAAAGGCGTCGTCGGAGTCGGGCGAATGCGCGACGGTGATAGTGCGTGTCTCGGTCATCCCGGCAGTGTGCATGAACTTTTCTCTCCCCCGGATCATATCGGAAAAATAGTCTTCAAAGGCGGGAAGCTTCGGCGGCGGTCGCGTCCCGGCGATCCATAAAACTTCTCCCCCGCGCCAGATGATGAAGTCCGCCAGGCTGTCGAGCGACAGGACGCGCGTACTTTTCAGCGTCCGCGCGGGTATGCCCCAGTAGGTGTCCTCGCCGGTGACAGACTCCTCTTTCAGCAAGAGGGCGTTGAGCGTCGGGCACCAGCCGATGTCGTAGAAACATGTGACGCCGTAAGCGCCCCACCCGCCGTTAGACCATGAGCCGTCGGCTATCCGCACGGGCGGTGTCTTGCAACTCTTCCTCCGCTTGACCAGTCCCTCGCGCGTGGTCGGCAGATCGAACGTCGTCAGGAGCGCGCGCAGGTGTTCGGTCAAGCCCGCCTTGTCCGAGCGGAGGTCGGCGCGCTTTAAAAGTTTCCCGAACTGAAGCTTGAACTCCGTGACCTGTTCGGACAACACGTCCTTCGATTCCTCTCACGCGGGGCGGGGCCCGCCTCAGTCGCCGCAGGCTAACGCGCTTCCGGCTCGCGCTCCTCTGCCTTGCGGAGCAGGCGGAAGCGGTTGTTCTCGAAGATATAATAGAAAGCCGTAAAGGTGTGCTCCATGTCGTAGTGCGACTTCGTGATGACAAGCAGTTTGCTGTCGAGACGGAAGACGCGTTTGCGCGCAGTCTCGTCCTCTATGTCGATGATGTCGCTGAACTCCACAGGGACGAAGTAGACACGGCCCGTCCGTGCGTCAACGACCGCCGTCTGCGCGCAGCCCGTGCCGCAGCCCCACAGGACAAAGGTGTAATGACCGGCGAAGTTGGGCCCCGTCCGTGCGCCTTCCCGCAGCATCGTGCGGAACATGCGCGCCTTCAAGCTGTCGAGACGGACGCGCGCGGGCCGTCCTTTGTAAACCTCGCGCACCGGGTAGTCCTCGAAGCGCGGCATCTTCGCAACGCGGTGAGTTGCAGTCCCTCGCTGTGAGCTTGAGGAGCTTTGCGCATGTGTCATGCCGGTCGGCGTGAACGCGGCGGCGACGAACAACATGGCTGTCAGCAGCTTTCTCATGAACAGGTCAAAAGCCCCCACGAATTTCGTTCAGGCGGAAACCGTCTCGCGTGCGACCGGATTGTAGAGCGTGTCGCGCTCCAAAGCTTCGAGGCCCGCGTCTTCGATGAGCGCGACGATCTCCTGCTTCGACATCTTGACTTCGCCGCCGGACTCGACCGAGTAGCTCTCGGTCAACTCGCCGCCTTCGGTGATCGTGCCGTCGAGGTCGTTCGCGCCGAAGTGGAGCGCGACCTGCGCGAGGCGTTTGCCGAGCATCACCCAGTAGGACTTGATGTGCGGGAAGTTGTCGAGCATCAGGCGCGAGACGGCCATCGTCTTCAGGCTATCGACGCCCGTGGGGCCCGGCAGGTGAGTGAGCTGCGAGCCGGGCGGGTAGAAGGCAAGCGGGATAAAACACTGGAAGCCGCCCGACTTGTCCTGCTGCTCGCGCAGGCGAACCATGTGATCGACGCGGTCTTCCAGCGATTCGATGTGGCCGTAGAGCATCGTCGCGTTGGTCTTCAGTCCCGAGGCATGAACCTTGCCCGAGAGTTCGAGCCAGCGTTCGGCGTCGGTCTTGTGCGCGCAGATCATCGAGCGCGTCGGCTCGCGGAAAATCTCCGCACCACCGCCGGGGCACGAGTCCATCCCCGCGGCCCTCAACTGCTCGATGACCTCTTCATCCGTCATCTTGTAGAAGCGCGCGAAGTGGTCAAGCTCGACCATCGTCCAAGCCTTCAGATGAAGCTGCGGGTACTTCGACTTGAGCGAAGAGAGAAGGTCTGTGAAATAGCTGAAAGGAAGTTTGGTATTTAAGCCGCCGACGATGTGCAGCTCGGTCGCACCCTCCGTGACTGCCTCGCCCGCGATGCGAAGACTGTCTTCGATGTTGTGCGTGTAGGCGTCGGGCTGCCGCGGCGTGCGGAAGAAGCCGCAGAACTTGCAGTCGGCGTAGCAGACGTTCGTCGGGTTGAAGTGACGGTTGACGTTGTAATAGGTCACTCGCCCATGAAGGCGACGCCTTACGGTGTCGGCCAGACGCCCGAGCGCGGGCACATCCGCGGTCGCGAACAGCGCGAGGCCGTCTTCAAAACTGAGCCGCTCTTGCGCCTCGATTTTGTCGGCGAGTTCGTTGAGTTTGGGGTCGTGTGAAAAGTTCATAATCTTAAAATCGACTCAGTATGACGGCTCCGCCGAACGTGGCGAGCAGGATGACGCTGACGAAGGCGTTCGTCGTGAAGAACGCCGCATTGAGACGACTCAAATCATCCGCGCGAACGAGCGAGTGCTGGTAGACGAGCAACACTCCGGTCGCCAGCACGCCCGCGAGCGCGAGGCTGCCCAGACCGGTCAGAAAGTATAACCCAACGAGCGCCGCGAACGCCCCCGCGTGCAGCACGCGCGCAACCCACAACGCACGCGCCACGCCGACGCGCGCAGGGATGGAGCGTAGACCCGCACGCCGGTCGAAGTCGTAGTCCTGGCACGCGTAGAGCACGTCGAATCCGGCAGTCCACAGAAGCACTACGAGTGAGAGCAGCAGGGGGACGGGCGAGTCAATCGACCCGCGCACCGCGACCCACGCGCCCGTCGGCGCGATGCACAGACACCAGCCGAGGACAACGTGCGAGAGCGACGTGAAACGCTTCGTGTAGGAGTAGAGCACAACGGAGCCGAGCGCCACGGGCGAGAGCGCGAGCGTCAGGCGATTGAGCATCGACGCAGCGACGAAGAAGAGCGCGGCGGACGCAAGCGTGAACATCCAGACGAAAGAGACCGAGAGACGACCGGCGGGGATTGCGCGCGCGGCGGTGCGCGGGTTCTGTGCGTCGTACTCGCGATCTGCGATACGGTTAAAGGCCATCGCGGCGGAGCGTGCGCCGACCATCGCCAGAGTGATCCAGAGCGCCTGCCAGAGCGTCGGAAGCCCCGTCGCGTTGAAGCCGCGCGCCGCCAGTACCGCGCCCAGGAATGCGAAGGGCAGCGCAAACAGCGTGTGCTCGATCTTTATCATTTCGAGCGTCGTGCGGATGTTGCTTGCGGCGGCGTTCATCTCAGTTCTGGAAGACATCTTCAATCTCTCGAAGAGAGCAAACTTCAGGCCAGCGGCGGCTCGGCGTCGAACCAGCGGCGGCACGCGGCAAACGCGCGATTGAATCTCCCGGCGCTGGCAAAATGCCAACCCAGCTTGCGCGCAAGTGGCTTTCCGCCAAACTGCTTTTAGTCAAACGCGCCGCTCGTCGCGACTTCCAATCAGACGCGTTTTCGCAAGCTGATTGGAAGGCCCGTGTCCTACGGGACTTTTCAAACACCTTCTCAACGCGGCTTCCAGTAGTCGGGCGACTCCACCATCTGCGGGTCGGGTCGCTCCATCCAGCGCTCGGGTCTGTGCAGATTGAGAAAGCCGAAGCGGCGATAGAGTTCGTGCGCGTCCTTAGTCGCCAGCACCCAACGACGGAAGCCCTGCAACTCCGTGTGCGAGAGAATGACCTCCACGAGCCACTTCGACAGCCCGTGCCCGCGATGCTCACGGACGACGAACACGTCGGCCAGCCACGCGAAGGTCGCGTAGTCCGTCACGACGCGCGCGAAACCAACCTGCTCCGCGCCCCGATAGACGCCGAACGGCAGAGAGTTCTCGACCGCGCGGCGGACGACTTCCAGCGGTCGCCCCTGCCCCCAGTAACTCTCCTCGCTGATAAAGCGATGGACGACCGCGAGGTCAACCCGCCCGCGGTCTGTGCTGATCGTGTACTCGCCTTTGTGCCACTCCATAAAAAGTAGACAGTAGACAGTAGACAGTAGAAAAAACTTTGTTAACGACTGGGCCCGGTGTCAGCGCCAATCTCCGCAGAGCGGAGCCTACTGACTACTGTCTACTCCTCCATGATTTCTCCCTTCCACCGCGTGCCCGTCGGGTGTGGGATGCCGAACTGGTCGAGAATGCGGAAGACGAGTTGGTCAACCAACTGCTCAATCGTCTGTGGACGATGGTAGAAGCCCGGGCTGGCGGGCATCACACGCGCGCCCGCGTGCGCGAGCCTGAGCATGTTCTCGATGTGGATGGCGTTGTAAGGCGTCTCGCGCACGACGAGGACGAGCTTGCGCCCCTCCTTCAACGTCACGTCCGCGGCGCGGTGAATCAGGTTCGTGCCCGCGCCCGAAGCAATCGCGCCGAGCGTGCCCATCGAACAAGGCACGACGACCATCCCCACCTGCGGGTGCGACCCCGAAGAAGGCTTCGCCGCCATGTTGTCGAGCCGGTGAAAATGTATGAGCTTTGAGTCGAGGGGAAGCCCGACCCACTCGTTGACCGCGCGCAAGTCTCCCGCTTCGATCTTCGCGCCCAGCTCGACGCGCGCCACGACCAGAGCCGAACCCGACATGATGAGGTTCACGCGCTCCAACACGCCGCTCGCCGCCATATGCACGAGCGTGCGCTGCGCGTAGATCGAGCCGGAGGCTCCTGTGACTGCGACTGTTAACTCCATAATTCCGAGACTCTGAATCTTACGGGCCGCGGCGCGGGCGCGCAAGCGGCCCGGTTTCGGGCGCTCACCGTCGAGTGCTAGAATGCCGCCGAAAGATGATAGAGGCGGAAGCCCGACCGTCAGGGAGGGCGTTTCAACTTCCGTTAGATGCTACAGCGAAGACTATACGCCCTCCCTGACGGTCGGGCTTCCGCTTATGAACGGCTGACGCGATGGACTTACAGGAACTAGAGCGACTGCTGCGCGCCTTTAAAGTCGGCGAACTCGAAGAGGGCGAGGCCGCGCGCCGCATCTCGAACCTGCACTTCGAGGACTTGGGGCATGCGCGCGTCGATCATGCGAGGGCGGCGCGTCAGGGCTTCCCCGAGGTCGTCTTCGGGGCGGGGAAGACGCGCACGCAGGTCGTCGAGATCGTCGAGGCGCTCGCACGCCGCGCGCCCAACGTTCTTGTCACGCGCACCGATGAAGGCACGTTCGGCGAAGTCCGCAACGTCTGTACGGAGGCCGAGTGGCACCCCTCTGCGCGCATGATACGCGTCATGCGCGACCGCACCGAGCGCGGTCGCGGCGTGGTCATGGTCGTCACCGCGGGCACGAGCGACATCCCCGTCGCGGAGGAGGCCGCGCTCACCGCCGAGGCGATGGGCAATCGCGTCGAGCGTATCTGGGACGCGGGCGTCGCGGGTATCCACCGCATCCTGGCCGAGCGCGAGCGTCTGAGCGCGGCACGCGTCCTGGTAGTCGCCGCGGGGATGGAGGGCGCGCTCCCCTCTGTCGTCGGCGGGCTTGTCAGCGTGCCCGTCATCGCCGTCCCCACCAGCGTCGGCTATGGCGCATCTTTCGGCGGCGTCGCGGCGCTCTTAGGCATGCTCAACTCCTGCTCCTCGAACGTGACGGTCGTCAACATCGACAACGGCTTCGGCGCGGGCTTCGTCGCCAGCCTCATCAACAGAAAACAAGTGATGAGTGATGAGTGATAAGTGATGAGTAAAAGAAAATTGCTCAAACGCGCTGGTCGCGTCCTTCTCATCACTCATCACTCATCACTCATCACGCTCATCATTGCTTTAGCGTTGATGAGCGCGGGTTGTGGCGCGCGGCGCACGCCGAATCTCGAACGCGTCTTTGCGGGCGCTCGTGCGCGCAAGGGCAAGCGCCCCGTCATCGTCATTCCGGGCATACTCGGCTCAAGCATCGTGAACAGTAAGACGGGCGAGGTCGTCTGGCCTTCCGCCTTCCGCTCGGATGTGGACGGGCTTTCGCTGCCCGCCACGCCAGACCTCGCGTCCAACCGCGACGGCCTTGTCGCCGCGCGCATCGTCGAGGCGGCGAAGCTGGCACGGATCGCGCCCGAGGTCTACGTCTATCATCACCTTCTGCGCGCGCTCGAAGACTACGGCGGCTATCGTGAGGGCGACTGGGACAACCCGCCGGAGGGCGGCGACCGAGACACCTTCTACGTCTTCCCGTACGACTGGCGGCGCGACAACGTCGAGTCCGCACGTCTGCTCGTGCGCCGCGTCGAGGCTTTGAAGCTCAAGCTGAACCGGCCCGATTTGCGCTTCAACATCGTCGCGCACTCGATGGGAGGACTGGTCGCTCGCTACGCAGCGATGTACGGCGACCGAGACTTGCCGACCGAGGGAGTTGAGCCGCGCCCCACCTGGGAGGGCGCGAGCTTCGTCAGCAAGATTTTCATGTTCGGGACGCCGAACGAGGGTTCGATGGAAGCCTTCTCGGTGCTGCTCGAAGGCTACTCGATAACTGAAGGCTTGCGTCGGCGCGTGCGCCTCTTGAACAAGCTCTCGCGTGAGGACGTGATGACCGCGCCCTCGATCTTTCAACTGCTGCCGCACCGCGCGCAGGCGCGCTTCCTCGACGAGAATCTGCGCCCCTTAAGCCTCGACCTCTATGACCCTTCGGTCTGGCGTCGTTACGGTTGGTCTGCGGCAAACGACCCCGCGTTCCGCGAAGCCTACGCGCGCGGCGTGGTGCGCGGCCAGGAGTCGCCCACAGGACACGGCACGCTCGAAGAGTTGGACGCGTACCTCGCCGCCGTGCTCGAACGCGCGCGCCGCTTCCACCAAGCGCTCGACGCGACGGGCGCTACCCTAACGGAAGCGCCCGTCAAACTCTTCGCCTTCGGCGGCGACTGCGAGGAGACTCTGGCCGCGCCCGTGCTCTTGCGCGACGAGAAGCGCGGGCGCTGGCTGACGCTGACGCGGCCTAAATCATTGAAGACTTCTTCGGGGCAGCGCTTCTCGCGCACGGATGTCGTGCGTGCGATGTACGAGCCGGGCGACGGGCGCGTCACGCGCGACTCTTTGATGGGGCTACACCTCGCGGGCACGCGCGCCAGCGCTTTGTACGCGACCTCTTTGCCCGTCGCCTATGCCGTCTTCGCCTGCGACCTGCACAGCGAGCTACAGAGCAACAAGACGCTGCAAGACAACGCGCTCACGCTCCTGGTCAATGAGTTGATGAGTTGAGGTGCGACTTCGGCTGTTGAAAGGCGGCTTCAATCTACTGTTGAAAAAATGTGTGGCGCGGTTTAGATTTGGGTATCGCCTCAGAAAGAATAAAACCCTGAAGGGAAGAACCGACGTGTTGGGCCGGGACGACTGTCCCTTGCCCGCGCGTTTGGAGGACGCCAACGGAGAAGCCATGAAAAGAAGACTCGCACTGCTGTTGTTGTACGCTTTCTCTATGCTCGCGCTCGCGACGGCGCAGATGGGCGACGTACGCGCGCAAGTCCTGCGCGGTCGCGCCGTCGCGCAGGCCGTCAAGCTTTCGGTTGACGCGACCGACGCGCCGCGCAAGCTCTTCCGCGCGACCGAAGTCATCCCGGTCGAGCCGGGCGCTTTGACGCTCTACTACCCCGCGTGGCTTCCCGGCGAACACGGGCCCACAGGGCCCATCATCAATCTCTCGGGACTCCGGTTTACAGCGAATGGTAAGACCATCCAGTGGCGGCGCGACCCCGTTGACATGTACGCCTTCCACATCGAAGTGCCGCAGGGCGCGAGCGCCGTCGAGGTCGCGTTGGAGTTCTTAGCGCCAACCTTCTCGGGCGGCTTCACCTCCGGCTCTTCGACCACATCGCATCTCGCACTCTTCTCTTGGAACTGGCTTCTGCTCTACCCGCTCGTCGCGCACACGGACGACCTGATGTTCGACGCATCCATACGTCTGCCAGCGGGCTGGAAGTACGGCACGGGTCTCGACACCGAGCGCGAGTCGCGCGGGGTCATAGATTTTAAGACGGCCTCGCTGACGAAGATCGTGGACTCGCCCGTGCTCGCGGGAGAATACTTTCGCACCATCTCGCTCTCGACGGCGAAGCCCGCGGTCGAGATGGACATCGCCGCCGACAGCGCCGCCGCCCTCGAAGCCAGCCCGCAGTTCACCAACGCCATGCGCAAGCTCGTCGCAGAGGCGCGCGCACTCTTCGGTGCGGAGCACTACGAGCACTACAACTTCCTCTTCACCTTGAGCGACCGCGTCGCGCACTTCGGGCTTGAGCATCATCAAAGTAATGACAGTCGTGTCGCGGAGCGCTCTCTCCTCGACGAGACGCAGGGACGCCTCGCGCTCGGCGTGCTGCCGCATGAATACTTTCATTCGTGGAACGGCAAGTATCGTCGTCCGGCGGGGCTTGCCACCTCCGACTTCCAGAAGCCGATGCAGGGCGAGCTGCTCTGGGTCTATGAAGGGCTGACCGAGTATTACGGAAACGTGCTTGCCGCGCGCAGCGGGCTATGGACACCGGACAAGTACCGCGACGAGTTAGCGAACGTCGCCGCGGGTCTCGAACACAGACCCGGTCGGACATGGCGACCGCTCATCGACACGACCGTCGCCGCGCAGCTTCTCTATAATGCGCCCCCGGAGTGGGAGGCCGAGCGCCGCAGCGTCGATTTCTACGACGAGGGCTGGCTCATCTGGCTCGACGCGGACACGCTCATACGCCAGCTCTCGAACGGCCAGCGCTCGCTCGACGATTTCTGCAAACGCTTTCACGGCGGACAGACAAGTGCGCCGATGGTCAAGCCCTATACGTTCGACGACGTGGTCGCCACGCTCAACGATGTCGCGCCTTATGATTGGCGCGCGTTCCTCAACCAGCGGCTCTGGTCTACGGACGCACACGCGCCCCTCGGCGGCGTCGAGCGCGGCGGCTGGCGGCTCGGCTACGACGCCACACGCAGCCAGCACATCGAAGACCTTGAGGATGGGCGCGAGCGCATTGAGATGGCCTACTCATTGGGACTCAGGCTGGACACCAAAGGTCTCATCGCGGACGTTCTGCCGGGGACGGCTGCGTTCGCGGCTGGGCTTGCCCCCGGACTGACCGTCGTCGCCGTGGACGGCAAGACTTTCACGCCCGCCGTGCTTCGCGACGCCGTGAGCGCCGCGAAGACGCGCAAGACCCCGATTCAACTGCTCGTCAACAACGAGGGCGCGTTACAGAACTACTCGCTCGACTATCACGGCGGCGAGCAGTACCCGCATCTCTCGCGCGACGCCTCGAAGCCAGACCTGCTCACGCAGACCATCGCGCCGCTCACGGGCGCGCGCGCCGGGGTCGGCGTCGCCGAGTGTGACGAGTTCTTGGAGAAGTACGAGCGATGTGTGAGCGCCAGGGTTCCGCCGGCGATGCAGACAACAGTAAAGAACAGCATCGAGGTGTGGCAGAAGCGTTGGCGCGAGTCGGCGGCGACGCCTCAGGGCCGCGCCGGTTTGGCGCAGGCGTGTAAGAGCGCGCTCGAACAGGCGAGGGCGAGTATGAAGAGCTACGGCTGCGAGTTTTGACCGTCGCAGCGAAAAAAGAGAGGGGCGGCAATCAACTGCCGCCCCTTTTCCTTATTCAGCGCGCTTGCTTCTCTTAGAGACCAGACAGCGCACGCGACTGAACCTGCGCGACCACTTCGTCAATTCCCACGTCGGTTGACTGTTTCGTCGCGCGGTCGAACAACTCGACCTTGCCTTCCGCCACCTTCTTGCCGACGGTCAGGCGGAGTGGGACGCCGATTAAGTCTGCGTCCTTGAACTTGACGCCCGCGCGCTCGTCCCGGTCGTCGAGCAGGACTTCGAGACCCGCGCGGCGCAACTCTTCGTAGAGCCGCTCGCCCGCATCCGTTATCTCCTTCTGCTTGACGTTCGTGACGGTGACGATCACGTCGAAGGGCGCGATGGCGCGCGGCCAGACGATGCCGTCCGCATCGTGGCTCTGCTCGATGGCCGCCGACAGTATCCGCTCGACGCCGATGCCGTAGCTGCCCATCACGATGGGCGTCTCCTTGCCCTCCTGCGTCAAGACGTTCGCGCCCATCGAATCGGAATACTTCGTCCCGAGCTTGAAGATGTGGCCGATCTCCATCGCCTTGAAGATGTCGAGCGTGCCCACGTCGCACTGCGGGCATGCCTCACCCTTCTGCACCGTGCGCAAATCGGCCCACTGGTCTGGCTCAATGTCACGCTCGATGTCAACGCCGCGCAGGTGATGATCGTCTTTGTTCGCACCCGTAGTCATGTTGCGCCGCCCGTGTAGGGTTTTATCAGCGATGATGCGAACATCCTTCTTAGCAGTAAGAGCCAAATCCCTCACGCCGACGCCGCCGAGGCTGCCCGCGCTCGCGCCGAGCAATTCGCGAATCTCTTCGGGCTGAGCCTGACGTACATTCATAATTGTCCCGCCATGAATCCGAAGAGAATCAATTAGCTTTATTTCTTGAAGATAATGATCACCACGGAGCAAGACAAGTACGGGAAGCCATTCAAATATTCCTTCCAGCCTGTTCTCAACCGGCAGTATATGCCAGAGGACTTGAGCCATATACACGAGCGTCTTGATCTGACGTTCAGCGGAAGCGCCGCCGGGAAACGTCGTCAGGTCTTCGATGGTTCTCACGCCGGGCGTCGGAAACTCTTCGGGCGTGGGAAGACCGGGCGCGTCTTCAACTGCGGGCAGACGCGATGTGGCCTTCTCAAGATTGCCCGCGTAGCCGCAAGATTCACAGACAGCGATGAAGTCTTCGCCCGCGTCAGTGCGCGCCATGAACTCGTTCGACTCGGAGCCGCCCATTGCGCCCGATGAAGCCTCGACGATGTGATACTTGATGCCGCAACGGTCGAAGATTTTCTTGTACGCCTCGCGCTGCTTCTCAAAGGCAACGTCGAGACCGGCTTTGTCCACGTCGAACGTGTAGGCGTCCTTCATGATGAACTGCCGCAGACGCATCAGGCCGGACTTCGGGCGCTCTTCGTCGCGGAACTTCGTCTGTATCTGATACCAGACCTGCGGAAGCTGTTTGTAAGAGCGTATCTCGTGGCGCGCAATCGAAGTGAAGACCTCTTCGTGCGTCATGCCGAGACACATGTCCGCGCCCTTGCGGTCTTTCAAGCGGAACATCGTCTCGCCCATCACGGCCCAGCGCCCAGACTCTTTCCAGACCTCCGAAGGATGCAGCGCGGGCAGGAAAAATTCCTGACCGCCTATCCGATCCATCTCCTCGCGTATGACCTTCATGGCGCGCTGCGCGACGCGCCAGCCTAAGGGCAGGAACGTGTAAATCCCCGAGCCGAGCTGGCGTATGTAGCCCGCGCGCAAAAGCAGTCGGTGCGATACGACCTCCGCGTCGGCGGGGTCTTCACGCAAAGTTGGAATGAAATACTGTGACCAGCGCATAGAGAGTTTCCTTCGATCTCCTTCAACGACGAGAGTCGTTCAAAAATGAGCAACCATTCTCGCCCAAGCGTGTGCCGCAACGCAAAGGCAGGGGAGAGTAGACGGTAGGAAGTAGTCAGTAGACAGTAGTCAGTAGTCAGTAGGCTCCGCTCGGCGGACGCCGCTGCGTTCCCTTGTTGGCTCGGCTTTGAAAGATTTTCTACTGTCTACTGTCTACTGTCTACTATTCCTATGCGAGAATGACCCGCATGAGAATCTTGATCGTGGGGGGAGGCATCGGGGGGCTTGCGGCGGCGCTGGCGCTCAGGCGCGAGGGCTTCGAGCCGTCGGTGTTCGAGCAGGCTCCGGCGCTTCTGGATGTCGGCGCGGCCATCGCGGTCTGGCCGAACGCGTCGAGGATTCTGGAGCGGTTAGGCGTGGGCGAGGCTGTGCTCGCGCGCGCAGGGCGCATCAAGCAGGCGCGCTGGGCCCAGCGCGACGGGAGACTCTATCAACGCTTCACATTCCCCGACACGGGAGCGCCCTGTGTTGCGCTCCATCGCGCGGACTTGCAGGGCGCGCTCCTCCACGCTCTGCCGTCCGAGTCGATCCGCCTGGGGAAGACCTTCAAGGGTTACAGAACGGAAGGGGAAGAAATATGCGCGTGCTTCGATGACGGGACGGAAGTTTCGTGTGACGTTCTGATAGGCGCGGACGGGCTGCACTCACGCATACGCGCGCAACTGCTCGGCGATACTGATCCGGTCTACCGTGGCTATACCGTGTGGCGCGGCATCGCTCCGCTCGAACATACGTCGCTTCCCGCCCACACGGCGCTTGAGGTCTACGGCGCGGGGAGTCGCTTTGGCATCGGGCCTGTCGGACTCGGGCGCACGGGCTGGTGGGCGACCGCCAACGAGCCTGAAGGGATGCCGGAGCTTGCCTCTGAGCGAAGGCGGAAGTTGTTGAGGCTGTTCGACGGGTGGTGCGCTCCCGTTGCCGAGCTGATCGGGGCGACTCCTTCGGAGGCGATTCTCCACAATGCGGCATACGACCGACCGACCGCCGCGCGTTGGAGCGTTGGACGAGTCACATTGCTCGGCGATGCCGTTCACCCGATGACGCCCAATCTCGGGCAGGGCGGCTGCATGGCGATTGAAGACGCGGCAGTCCTCGCGCGCTGCCTCGCGAAGTACGCGGACGCGTGCAAGGCCCTGTGCGCATACGAGTCGCACAGGCGCACGCGCACCGCTCGACTCGCGAGTTATTCGAGGCGCTATGGCGTGGTCGGGCAGTGGCAAAGCCACTTCGCGACACGCCTGCGCGGGCGCTTGCTCTCGTCGGTTCCAGAGTCTCTGGGGAGAAGATTGCTGTCGCTGATTTTCGATTACGACGCTTATGAGGTCGAGGTCTGAAGGACTTTGATCTAGTGCTTCGTCTTCGTCACATCGAAAACGTGTGCGGTGAGAACTGAAGTCCTGTTCACTTGAGCGTAGAGCAAGCGACTTTCATCACAGAGACACAGAGGATGCAGAGGTAGCACAGAGTAATTCAACTCTCTGTGCCATCTCCGTGTCCTCTGTGTCTCGGTGGTTAATCGCCCTTAGCAACAGACTCAAGCGGAAAGACTATAGCGCGCGGCACGGACAGTTCTCCGCGACGGCGAGCCTTCTTACTTTTTAACCTGCGACTGCTCGACTTCCTTCTGGAGTTTCTCGATCTGGCGCTGAAGCTCGCCCTTCAACTCCTCGTCGGTCGTCTTCTCGATGGTCTTCTTGAGCGCCATGACCTGCGCGACTTTGAGTGCTTGGTCAGCCGGGACTTTCACGTCCGGCTCGACGCCCGTGCCCTCCCAGTTGGTCTTGGTGATGGGGCTGACGGCGCGGCCCGAAGGGATGAATGCGCCGAAGTGTTCCGAGAGACGGTTGCCGCCGCCGGGGTTCGCGCCGCCGCCCGTGGTCTCGCCGATGATGGTCGCGCGCTTCAGGTTCTTGAGATTGTATGTGAACTCCTCCGCGCCGGAGAAGGTGTCGTTGCTCGTCAGCACATACACGTCCTTGTTCAAGTAGCGCTTGCCCGCGACTTCCTTGCGCGTCCAGAACTCCTCGACGCGCTCGCCCTTGCCGTCGCGCCAGTGCAGGTCGTTGAGGTGGACAGGCTCCGCGCCGAAGAGGTACGAGCAGATGAGCGCGACCATCGCGGGGTCGCCGCCGCCGTTCTGTCGCAAGTCGAAGATGATGGAGTCTGTGTTCGAGAGGAAGTTGAAGGCAGAGGCCACTGTGTCGGCCCCGCCTTCGGGGTCGAGGAAGCCGCGAAACTCGACGTAGCCGATGTTGCCCGGCAGCCGCTCGATTTTCTGGAAGCCGTAGTTGATGCGGCTCATCTCGCGCCGGAACTGCTCGCGCTCTTCGGCGGTCGGCTCGCGGTGGTCGGGCCTTTGCGGGATGGGCTGGAAAGAGTAGCGCACTCTCAGGTGCTTGTCGTGGCTCACCTCTTGAACGTCCGCGGTCAGTTTCTGTGCAAACTGCTTTGCGCTCGTAAGCTGGTCGTACTCGCCGCGACCCATGCGCGCGCGAACAGCCTGCTCCATCTTCGCCGCCGTCTCGGGGAAGACGTATGTGTCGTTGAGACGCTTGAAGAGGTTTTCGATAACCTCTTTGCGCGCGGCGGCGTCAACCGTCATGTCGGGCTGCTCGGGCGGCCCCTGCTGCTGCCGCGCCGGGACGGAGTTCGGGTCAACGAGCATGAAGCACGCACACAGGGCGAGGGCCGAGAAGAGGGCTTTGAGCTTGTACATGGTTTGCATTTCTCCTTAAGTCTTACCGAATAACTTATCTTGGGTGGCTGGCCGGGTTTGACTGCTGACTCAATCCGAATTTCAGTCATATATTACGACAAGGCGACCTTCAAGTTCCAGTTTCTTTGAGCGGGCATCCGACTTGTCGAGAGTCGCGTTGCCGCCCGGTCGGGGTGTGTTGTAACATCAGGCCGCTCAAAAATAAGCCGTGGAGGGGAAGGCGGCCCGACGCCGGGAGGATTCTGAAAGAGGATGAGCGACCTTTTGAACGCGCCTTTGGCCGAAGTAGACCCATTGATAAGCAGCGCCATCGACGAAGAGGCGCGGCGGCAGGCCGAAGGACTTGAGTTGATCGCCTCGGAGAATTTCGTCAGCGAGGCCGTGCTCGAAGCGATGGGGTCGGTCTTTACGAACAAGTACGCCGAAGGCTATCCGGGCAAGCGCTACTACGGCGGGTGCGAGTTCGCGGACGTGGTCGAGCAGACGGCGATTGACCGCGCGAAGGAGTTGTTCGGGGCCGAGCACGCCAACGTCCAGCCGCATAGCGGCTCGCAGGCCAACATGGCGGTCTATCTCGCGGCGCTCTCTTACGGCGACACGATCCTCGGCATGAACCTCTCGCACGGCGGGCACCTCACGCACGGTCATCCTCTGAACTTTTCCGGCTTCAGCTACAAGGTTGTCGAGTACGGCGTCTCGCGTGAGTCGGAGCAGATCGACTACGACGAGTTGGAGCGGCTCGCGCAGGAGCATAACCCGCGCCTCGTCATCTGCGGCGCTTCGGCCTACCCGCGCACGATAGACTTCGAGCGCATCGGCGAGATCGCACACTCGGTCGGCGCGCGCGTGATGGCCGACATCGCGCACATCGCGGGCCCTGTGGCCGCCGGGCTGCACCCTTCACCCATCCCGCACGCCGACTACGTCACGACGACGACGCACAAGACTCTGCGGGGCCCGCGCGGCGGACTCATACTCTGCAAGGCCGAATACGCCGCGGACGTTGACCGAAAGGTCTTCCCCGGAGTGCAAGGGGGGCCGCTCGTCCACATCATCGCCGCGAAGGCCGTCGCCTTCGGCGAGGCGTTGCGCGCGGACTTCAAAGAGTATCAGCGGCGCATCCTCTCGAACGCGAAGGCTTTAGCCTCCGAGTTGCAGGAGCAGGGTTTCCGGCTTGTCTCGGGCGGCACGGATAACCACCTCGTCCTTGTGGACGTGTTCATGGGAGGCAAGGGTGTAACGGGCAAGGTGGCCGAGAAGGCGCTCGAAGCCGCAGGGATTACGGCCAACAAGAACACCATTCCGTTCGACACCAACAAGCCCTTCATCGCTTCGGGCGTCCGTTTGGGAACGCCTGCGCTCACGACGCGCGGCATGGGCGAGGAGGAGATGCGGCAGGTCGCGCGTCTGATCGCGGCGGTGCTTCAAGACCCCGAGTCGGATGAGGTCAGGAATCGAATCCGTCAATCCGTCCACGAACTCTCGGCGCGCTTCCCGCTCTACACGCAACGGCTGAAGCGCCGACCCGAGACAGAGGCGATGGGTGCTGACTAGCGTCGCCTTCTGTCGAAAGACGTTGACCAAGTCAACGTAAGGCTCGACCTCTGAAAAGGGTCGAGCACTCTCGCTAACTTGCCCCACCACGCACGCCCGGCGGCGCGGTGTCGCTTCATTAAGGAGAAGAAGTAATGCCTAACAACAACATCCCCAACCCCGATCTTAACGTTGACCCGTCCGAGAGAACTATCGACGGCGGACAGAGCTTCGAGGCCGAAGGCATCTCTGCCGACGCCGCTGAAGAGCAGGAAGGCTCGGCGCTCGACAAGTCCGAAGACTCCGGCGGAATCAACGCCGAGTAGAGCCGCTGCCTCGGCAAACCCGACGACCGTCAGCCAGTAGTCAACGTGAAGGCCGAGCCTTTATACTGACTACTGGCTTTTCTTTATGGAAGAGATTTTCGGCCCAGGCGGCCTCATCTCGCGCGCGCATCCGGAGTACGAGCACCGGCCCGGTCAGGTTCAGATGGCCGAGGCCGTCCTGCGCGCATTCGAGGAGCGACGCCACCTCATCGTCGAGGCCGGGACGGGGACGGGAAAGACTCTGGCCTATCTCGTCCCGGCGATTGCGGCTGCCGCCGCGCGTGGCGGGCGCGTCGTCGTCTCGACGGGCACAAAGAATTTACAGGAGCAGTTGATGGAGAAGGACATCCCCTTTCTCCAGCGCGTGCTCCCGCGCAAGTTCACCGCCGCCTACATGAAGGGGCGCTCAAACTACGTCTGCCTCAACCGCATCAAGCGCGCCGAGTCTTCGCCCATTCTCAACGGCCTTGACGACATCGACTACTTCGACGCCGTGCGCCGCTGGTCGCGCGATTCCGCGTCGGGCGACCGCGCCGAACTCACGGAGCTGCCCGAGAACCTCTCCTTCTGGCGGCACATCGACGCGCGCTCGGAAATCTGCACGGGGCAGAAGTGCCCAGACTACGATGCCTGTTACATCACTCGCATGCGCCAGCGCGCGAGCGACTCCGACATCATCATCGTCAACCACCATCTCTTCTTCGCAGACCTCGCGCTCCGGGGCGGCGAGTACGGGCAGGTCATCCCCGACTACTCTGCGGTCATCTTCGACGAGGCGCATCAGGTCGAGGACGTGGCCGCCGAATACTTCGGCGCGCAGGTCTCGAACTACCAACTCGAAGACATGCTGCGCGACTTGCAGATGCTTCCCGTCACGGACGCGGGACTCAATCGCGAGCTGACACGCGCTTCGAGTCGCGTCGCACGCTTCAGTGAACAGTTCTGGATGGGCTTCACGCGTGAGTCGCGCGCAGAGGAAGGGCGTTTCCCCATCACGCCCGGCACGTTCGCGCGCAGGACCTCGAAGGGCGAGATCGAGGCGACGCCGCTCGGTGATGCCTACTTGAGCGTTGACGGCGCGCTCCAGCGTCTTGAGACGACGCTCGACGTGATACGCGACAAAGCGCCAGAGGTCGAAGCCCTCCTGCGCCGCATACGCGAGACGCGCTTCAATCTCGAATTCATCGTCGCGGGCGACGACCGGCGCTACGTCTACTGGGTCGAGCGACGCGGGCGCGGAGTCTTCCTGCGCGCCTCGCCGATTGACGTGTCCACACTCTTGCAGGACAAGCTCTTCGACCGCGTCGAGACGGTCGTGCTCACTTCGGCGACGCTTGCGAGCGCGGGCAGCTTCGACTTCATCAGGCAGCGGCTCGGCCTCGCTTCCGGCGTGGAAGAGTACGAGACGGATTCCGGCGCGGGCAAGACCGACGAGCTAATCGCGCCGTCGGGCTACAACTACGAGGAGCAGGCGGTGCTCTACCTTCCGCCGCGCATGCCCGACCCGCGCAACCCCGGATGGATCGAGCGCGCCGCCGAGGAAGTCGTCGCGCTGCTGAACATCTCGCAGGGACGCGCCTTCGTGCTCTCGACCAGTTTGAGCGGCATGCGCGCACTCTACGAACGTGTCGCGCCCGCGGTCGATTTCCCATGCTTCGTTCAGGGGAGCATGGCGAAGGCCGGTCTGCTCGACAAGTTTCGCACGACACCGAACGCGGTGCTCTTCGCCACTTCGAGCTTCTGGCAGGGCGTTGACGTGCGCGGCGAACAGCTCTCGTGCGTCATCATCGACAAGCTGCCCTTTGCTGTCCCGACCGACCCCGTTGTCGCCGCGCGCCAGCGCTTCATCGAAGAGCAGGGCGGGTCGAGCTTCTACGAATACAGCATCCCGCAGGCCGTCATCAGTCTCAAGCAGGGCATTGGCCGCCTCATCCGCTCGACCACAGACCGCGGCCTCCTCGCCGTCCTCGACCCGCGCCTGCGCACCGCCGGTTATGGCCGACTCTTCCTCGCGAGTCTTCCGCCCTGCCGCGTCACCTCAGACCTCTCTGAAGCGGCCAGCGTGTTTGAGTCCGACGAGACTCCGGTGAGATAATCCTGAGAATTCAGAACAACTAAAACAGAGCATAGGACAACGGACGGAAACAGTAATGGCCGGACTCTTCGAGGTGATGATCGAGCGCAACTTTTCGAGCGCGCACCAACTGCGCGGCTATCAGGGGAAGTGCGAGAATCTGCACGGGCACAACTATAAGATCGAGATTTACGCGCGGGGCCGGGAGCTTGACAACATCGGCCTGCTCGTCGATTTCGGCGAGTTGAAGTCGGCGGCTGACGAGATCGTCGCATACCTCGACCATCGCAACATCAACGAGCTTTCGCCCTTCGACGAAGAGCTGAATCCTTCGGCGGAGAACCTCGCACGCTACATTCTTGAGCGCGTCTCCTCAAGCGTCGGCGACGAACGAGTGCAGGTCTACAAAGTCCGCTGCTTCGAGACGCCGACGAGCGTCGCCACTTATCAGGTTGAATAGTTTGGAGTCTGAAGCCTGGAGTTTGGAGTCAAGACATGCCGGTTGAAGTCTGAAGCCTGAAGTCTGGAGTCTGAAGCCAGACATGAGAAAAGCCCGGTTCATGATGACCGGGCTTTTGTTTTGACTTCAGACTCCAGACTTCAGACTTTTAAGAAGCCGTGAGCGCAGGGATGTCTATCTTGTACTTCTTGATTTTTGAGTAGAGGCGCGGGCGGTAGATGCCGAGGAGGTTGGCCGCGGCCTGCTTGTTGCCGCCCGTGCGTTGGAGCGTGCGCTCGATGACGAACTTCTCTATCTCTTCGAGCGTCATGTTGGGCGGCACGTCCCATCCCGCTCCAGCCGCGTTCTTTTCGGGGAGCGAGCCGTTGTCGAAGGGCAGATCGACGGGGTCGATCTTGCTGTTCTTCGCAAGCAGCACAGCGCGCTCTAAAACGTTCTGAAGCTCGCGCACGTTGCCCGGCCACGTGTGCGAGAACAGGCGTTGGTAGGCCGACTGCGAGATGCCGCTGATCGAGCGCTGGTACTTGCGCGCGTACATCTTAAGGAAATGTTCGGCGAGGAGTTGGATATCCTCTGAGCGCTCGCGCAAGGGCGGAACGTGAATCGTGATGGTCGAGATGCGGTAGAACAGATCGTCGCGCAGCGCCCCGTCGCGAATGGCGTCCGCCGGAAGGCGATTCGTCGAGGTGATGAGCCGGAAGTCAACGGGGTACGTCCGCTCGGAGCCGAGCTTGCGGTAGCTGCGCTCTTGAAGTACGCGTAGGAGTTTCGGCTGAAGCTCGACGGGCATCTCGGCGATCTCGTCGAGGAGGAGCGAGCCGCCCTCCGCGTGCTGGATGAGTCCGTCCTTGTCAGCGTGCGCGCCGGTGAACGCGCCCTTCGTGTGGCCGAAGAGTTCCGACTCGATGAGTTCTTTGGGGAGCGCGGCGCAGTTGACCTTGATGAAGGGTTTCTTGGCGCGAAGGCTGTTGTAGTGGATGGCGTTGGCGATGAGTTCTTTGCCCGTGCCCGACTCGCCGACGATGAGGACGTTGGCGTCACTCTTGGCGACCGACTCGATGGTCTCGTAGATGGTCTGCATCTCCTTCGACGAGCCGATGATGTTGAAGTATTCAGTGCGCGTGGCGAGCTGGCGGCGCATGGTCTCGGTCTGTGCCATCAGGTCGCGCCGCTCCAGAGCCTTCTCGACTAAGGGTAGGAGCACCTCGAAGTCGAAGGGCTTTTCGAGGAACCAGAAGGCTCCGGCCTTCGTCGCCTCGACGGCGCGCTCGACCGTGCCGTAGCCGGTCATGACGATGACCTCTGTCGAAGGGTGCGTGTCCTTGACGTGACGGAGCACGTCCACGCCGTTGATGTCCTTGTCGGGTAGTTGGAGGTCGCAGACGACCAGATGATGGCCGCTTCCTTCAAACAACTCGATGGCCTGCGCCCCGTTCGACGCGGTGTCTACCGCGTAGCCCTCCTCGGCGAGATTCTGCCTGAGCGAGTCGGTCATCATCGGCTCGTCGTCAACCACCAGAATGCGTACGTCCTTGCGTTCCACTACATCTCCCCCTTTAGAGAATTGCCGGATGCGGAGTGATGAACGATGAATGAAGGGAGAGACTTTCTTCATTCATCATTCCGCATTCATCCTTCATCATTTTTGTATCGGCAGGTGCGCGCGCAAAACGCCGCCTTCACTTGCGACTTCGCCCCCGTGGGCGCGTATGATCTTGGCGGCGAGCGCCAGACGCAGACCCGCTGCGCCGGCCAGACCGCGGAAAGGATCAGCCTCCGCATCCGTTTGCACGACCCCGCGCCACTCGACGACGGCCACTTCCCCCGCGCTCTCGCGGCGGACTCGAACCGAAACCACGCCGTCTTCACCCGCCGCCCTTTCGACGCGCACGCCCTCGTTGATATTCTTCAGAGCCTCCGCCAGCAAAGCCGGGTCGAAGTCGCCTTCGTAAGAGCCTCCGTCCGTCTCTACGCTGACGCCTTCGGCAGAGTCCGCGACGAGGCGCGCGAGGTCTGTGCCGGGCTGGCGGCGCAACTCCAAAGGCCGCCCGAAGCGGACGAGCACGGTCATGTCTAGAGCGGCGCGTTCAAGCCCGGAAATCAGCTTTGTGATAGTCTCAAGCTCGTCCGCCGGTCGCTCGCTCTTCTCCATGCGCTTGCGCAGGAACGTGGCATAGAGTTTGAGACCATTCAACTGATTTTTGAGGTCGTGCACGATCTGCACGGACGCGCTCCCGAGGTCGCGAAGCGTCTCAGCGTCCTGTAATTCGGTTTTTAAAGGCTTCATGCCGACAGTGTAGCCTTCCGCCGGGAACACTTCCGCCAGACAGAAGGTGCTCGGGGTGCCTTCGGGTCATGTACGAATTAAACCCGTATGTCCTTGTTTTTTGTGTCGCGTTTCGATGCGGCATCTTAACAAAAAAATGGAGTGTTTGCTAGTCGTACGTGGGGGAAGTGATGATGAGTGTTCTATCTGTAAACGGAGAGCAGGAGGCAGAGGGCGGAATGGATGATGAAAACGGCTCGCGCCCTCTGGTACTTGTGGTCGAGGATTTCGAGGATAATCGCTTCATGATGAGGCGTTTACTGGAAATGAGCGGCTATCGTGTGGTCGAGGCCGTCAACGGCAATCAGGCCGTCGAATTCGCCGCCAGCGCGTCGCCGGACATTATCCTGATGGACTTGAGCCTGCCGCAGCTCGATGGGCTGGCCGCGACGCGGCGCATACGCGCGCATGAAGGAGGCCGAACGGTTCCGATCATCGCTGTCTCCGCACACGACTCCGCTGACTTCCATGCCGAGGCGCTCGCCGCCGGTTGCAACGAGTACGTTACAAAGCCGATTGACTTTGACCAGCTCGTCCATCTCCTCAATCGCATGACTTTGAAATGAGTCTTCAGCGCACAGCGAAATGAGCCTTCAGCGTTCAGCACTCAGCATCCGGCTTGCGTCTCGTGTTGGCCGCTGATTAACTCTCCGCGAAATGTGTGACGGCGCACGTATCGAAAAGCTCAAGCTATACTTTAAGCGGATTCTTCATGAACACGAAAGCCGAACACTTAAACCTGATTTCGGACGCTTTGAAGCTAAAGACTGAAAGCTGAAAGCTAAAGGCTGACTACTAAACGTTGACTGCTGAACGCTCATTCATGCCTCGACGGTTCTCCTCCGTTTTCCGCCAGCACCTCGACCCGTTCACGCGCGCGTGGATAGATATCGTCTATGCAGACCGGCGGACAGACCTCGCGACGCTATTGACTTTCCGTGAGCTTGTCGAGCACATCCCAGAAGTTCTGGACGAACTCGCCTACATGCTCGACGAGAGGGCGAACGAAGACGAAATGACCGAGGCCGCGTGCCGTCTGCGCGGCTTCGCACAGTCGCGTTTTCAGCAGGGCGTTCTGATAGACGAAGTGGCACGGGAGTTGATGCTCTTAAGGGATACTTTATGCGAGTTTCTTTGGCAGGAAGCGCCGAATGTCTTGGGAGAGGACATGCGCGAGCTACGCGGGGTCTTCAGGCGCACGGGCATTTTCTTCGACGAGTTGATAGCCCAGGCGATTCTCGTCTATGCGGTGAGTTTACGACCCGTCATCCCGACGCGTGGGTCGGTCTGGCCGCCGCCGCGCAGGCGTTGAAAGCTTGAGGTCTTCGTGCGGGAAGGTTTTTTGATGACGGGGAGGTTAAGGGAACAGAATGCGCTCGACGTTCGCACCAGGCTTTTGCTGCTGCTGGCGGTGCTCTCTCTACCCCTGCTCCTCGTCGGCCTCTACCAGCTCTATAGCTATCGCGCTTCCTTAAAAGACCAGTCGGCGGCCATCGCCCGCGTCGAGGCCGAAGCCGCGACGGGCGCGCTCGAATCATGGATTGAGGCGCACCCGGCACTGGCCTCCGACCCGCAGACTCTTTCACAGTCCGATGCGCGTGAGCTTTACACACGGCTGACGCGCCGTGCGAGGTTGGGCACACAGCCCGCCGTGGCCGTCTACGACCCGCAGGGTCGCCCCGTCGAGTTGCGCGCGGGCGCACCAGCGCTGACGCCCAACGAACTACCCGCGCGTAACGGACTGCAGACATGGAGCGACGGCGTAAGCCGCGTCTCGGTCGTCACACACACGGAACCTGCGGAGTGGAGCGTGGTCGTGGGCGTGCCTGTGCCGGACGGCACGCCGGGGGGGCGCTCGATTCTGCTTCTGGCGGTATCGTGGGTGCTCACACTCGCGGCCTCTTGCCTGCTCGCGGTATGGGCGGTCGGGCGCTTCACAAAGCCCATCAGGAGTCTCGCCACATCGGCCTCGGCGCTCGGCGAAGGGAACCTGCACGAGCGTGTGCAGGTCGAGACCGGCGATGAGGTCGGCACGCTCGCACAGAGCTTCAACACGATGGCCGAAAGTCTCGAATCGAAGTTCGAGGCCGTCAAGCAACAGAGTGCCTTCATCGGCGAGGTGCTCGACAGCCTGCCGCTCGGCGTCGTCGTGCTCGACGCGAAGCTCTTCGTGCGCAAGGTCAACGCGGCCTTCGCCTCGATGACGGGGCGCGGCGCTTCAGAGTTGACGGGGCGCGGGCTGTACGATGCCGCGGCGGGGCTTTCGGTGTTGAGCGAGGTCGTCGAGGACGTGCGGCGCACGCGACGCGCCTTCGTCAACTACGGGCTGCCTCTGCGTCTCGCCGCGGCAGGCGAGGCGGAAGACGGCACGGAAGAAGCGCAGAAGTTTTGGGACGTGACGATCTGGCCCGTGACGGAACAAATCGAGGGGCGCGGCGATCTAATACTGATTCTCTCGGAAGTCTCAAAGCGCGTCCGTGCCGAGCGATTGGCTACCGCCGCCTTCGCCGCCGAGAAGTCGCGCGCGGCTGAACTGGCGAGCGTCATCAATCAGATGGACGAGGGCGTCGTCATCGTTGACCGGGGGGGACGTTATCGTCTGAACAACGCCGCAGCGCGTATCCTCAGTCGGCGCGCGGGCGAGTTCGAGGGTGGCCTTAAGGCTCTGATAGTTGACATGACGCTGCGCGACACGGAAGGGCGCATTCTCGCGGCTGAAGAGACGCCTATCAGCCGCGCGCTCTCGCAGGGCGAGCACGTCTCCGCCGAGCGTTACATGGTCAAACGCGGCGACGACGACATGCGCGCCCTCTCCGTGAGCGCCACGCCACTGAGCGGCGAGGGCGGTCGCACCGAAGGCGTCGTGGCCGTCTTCCGCGACATCACGGACGACGTGAGAAGACACGACGAGTTGCTTGCGGCTTATGATCGTCTGCGCGAGCATGATCGTCTGAAGTCAGCCTTCGTTGCCAACATGAGCCACGAGCTGCGCACGCCCTTAAACGTCATCATCGGGCTGTGCCAGTTGCTCGCGCGCGACCCGGCGATGCCGCTCGCGCCGCTCCAGTTGGACGCGGTCGGGCGCATGGAGCGCAACGGACGCGCGCTGTTAGAGATGGTCAACGACATGCTCGACTATTCGCGCCTTGAGGCGGGCCGCTCGGCGCTGCATCTCGAATCGTTGTCGGTTGAAGAGGTGATCGGCACGGTCGCGCGCAGCTTCGAGCCGGAGGCGCGCGAGAAGAAGATCGAGCTACGGGTCGAGGTCTCGCCCGAGGTCGGGAGCGTCCAGACGGATCGACGCAAGCTCACGCAGGTCGTCTCGTGCCTCGTCTCGAACGCGCTGAAGTTCACCTCGGCGGGAAGCGTCTCGGTGAGCGCGGGCGCGGCAGACGACAAGGGTCGATGGTTTATTGAGGTCACGGACACAGGGATAGGAATTTCGAGCGATGCGCTCGCGTACATCTTCGACGGCTTCCGGCAGGTGGACGACCGCCTGACGCGCTCGTACAACGGCGTCGGATTGGGGCTTGCCATCACGCGCAGGATCGTCGAACTGTTGGGCGGCGAGATTACGGTCGAGAGCAGGCAGAACGAGGGCAGCCGCTTTCGCATCACCTGGCCGCGCGAGGCGCACCCGCGCACCGGAACAGGCTCGCTCGTTACGCACAGGCAATCGCTCCCCGAAGAGGTACAGCGACGCCTGCGCGCCGTTTGATGTAGAAGAGCAGGCGCAGGAAACCTCGCGCGGCGCTCGGCTCAACTTGCCGTGTGTCCGGCTTCTGTAAATTCACACTTTGGTGAAGGAGTCAGACCAGCCATGATTCATTGCCGGAACTGTGGAGGCGAGGTTGAGGAAGGGCTTGGCTTCTGCCCGCACTGCGGCAAGTCCGTCGGGTCGGACGTTGACGCACAGGCACAGGCTGCCGTCGTATCCTCGCCGCCGAACGTCGTCCCCGTGCCCACTTTCGGAGTGAAGAGAGATGAGGGCGACAAATCGCGCCGCGTGATCTATGTCTCGGTGGCGGTTGTCTCTTTGCTGCTCATCGCGGGGCTTGCGTATCTTGCTTCACGCCCCGCGGTGAGGCCCGGCGAGGAGCATCTGGAAGACGCAGTACGTCCCGGCTCGCCCGACTATCCGGCGGGCGACAAACTCATCGTTGAGTTCGACCCGAATGACAATGCGGACATCGCTCCGACCGCACTCGGGCCCTGGGCTGTGGCGATGAGACCTATCGTTCGTAACTTTACGGGGCGCACGGTGAACGGACTTGAGTTTCACGTCGTAGGGGTTGACCCCAAAGGCCAGCCCATCCGCGAACGGATATTTATCAGCAGAGACGAGATCGAGCCGAACAAAACCTTCACCCCATCGATTGGTATCAACTTCCCACAAGATAATAAACCGGCAGACCTCAAGCTCGAATTGACGGGCGTGAGGTTCAAGTAGTCGAGATACTGGACGCCCAAGAGTCAGTAACGAAAGAGGGACGCCCGCGACATCAATCGCGGGCGTCCCTCTTTCGACGTGTTGATTGTCGTCCTTCAGGCACTCGCGCCTGTCGAATCACTCACGAACAATTCTTCGAGCGCGTTGCCGACGGGATGAACCGCGACGAGGCGTCCGCCCGCGGCGCGTACCGCGTGGAGCGCTTCGTCTACAAACGCTTCCGAAGGCACTTCGATACGCGCGCCGCCGGGCGTGGCCGTCACGCGCACACCGCCGAGTCCGGCGAGCGCAGCTTCGAGCCGCGCAGCGTCCGCGCCCGCCAACACGACCTCCATCGCGCGTTCAGTGCCCGCGCCGCGCAACTCTTCGAGACGCCCGATGTGAGCCAGACGCCCTTGACGCAGGATGGCCGCGCGGTCGCAGAGCACTTCTACGTCGGAGAGGATGTGCGAGCACAGAAAGACGGTCGTGCCGCTCCCGCGCAGAGAGGCGATGAGGTCGCGCACCTCTCGCCGACCCACGGGGTCAAGCCCCGACATCGGCTCGTCGAGAAAGACGACCGCGGGGTCGTTGACGAGCGCCTGCGCCAGCCCGACCCGTTGCAGCATCCCTTTTGAGAACTTCCGAAGCTGCTTGTCCCAAGACTTCTCTTCGAGTCGCACACGCGCGAGCATCTCATCGGCGCGGCGCTTGCGCTCGGCGCGTGCGTATCCGAAAAGCTCCGCGCAGTATTGAAGGAACTCGCGCGCCGTCAGATAGTCGTAGAAGTATGGATGCTCAGGCAGATAGCCTATTCGAGCGTGCATCGAAATGTCGCCGATGTCGCGGCCCAGTATGCGCGCCTCGCCGGAGGTCGGGTACATCAAACGCATGAGCATCTTCAGGGTCGTCGTCTTGCCCGCGCCGTTCGCGCCGAGGAAACCGAAAATCTCGCCGCGCCCGACCGACAGCGTCAGCCCGTCAAGCGCACGCACCTTTCGCTTGCGCAGGAAACCGACCTCGTAGTCCTTCGTCAGCTTGTTGATCTCAACCGCCGGAATCATCTTTCAAACCTCATTTGTCACTTCTTCGGAATCTGCGAGCGCTCGTCGAGCTTCACGTCGCACGAGGCCGAGTCGAGCACGTATGGAAGTCCGGTCGGGTCGAGCGGCGCGGCGTCGGCGGCGAGCCTTAGACCGAGCGCGCGGAGCGCCGGGGCGACCTCGCGCCAGGAGGCAGGGCAGCGCGCGGCGCGCGTTTGAAAGTCAGCGAGCGCGCGCCGTATCCGTTCGCGCTCTTCGAGCGATTCGATCTGTGCGAGGCGGCGGAGCGCCAACGCCTTGACCTGTTCGTCCGTGGCCTCATCGTACATGCGGCGGTACATATCGCGCGCGACCTGCTGGCTCCCGCCCTGAACGTTCATCTGCGCCGCCATCACGTTCATCCAGTCAGGCGCTCCCTCCACGCGCGCGCCCGCCGCGTAAGCCTCGCTCGCCTCTTTGAAATGTCCCGCCTGCCAGTGTATGTAGCCGAGTTCATGATAGAGCCGCCACTCGTGCGGGTTCTCGCGTATCCCGCGCTCGACGAGCCGGACGGCAGCCGCGCGGTCTATCGAGGGCAGGACGACCGCGCCGAACTCATATGCGGCCATGAACTGCGGGTCGAGCGTCGTCGCCTGTTCGAGCATGGCCCCGAGGTTGTTGATTCTGAGCGCGCCCATGTCGTCGAGCGTGAAGTTGCCTTTATAGGCGTCCACCTTGCGCCCGACGTACTGAAGCGAGCGAAGCCAGTACCAGTCCGCCGCCAGCCCGTTGAAGGCCAGGCTCAGACGCCGCGCCGTCTCGGGTTTGACGTACAACTCCTCGTAGGAAGCGAAAGGGTCTTCCACGGGGCGGCGCGCGTCGAGCCAACGCGACAGCGCGAAGACGGAAGCGAGTCCCACGAAGATGAGCAGCGCAAGCACAGCGTCGCGCGCACGCTCGCGGCGCACGGTCGTCCCGCGCGTCAACGCAAAATCTTCGCGAGCCGCCTCTGAATCTTCGAGAGTCGTCGCGGAATCTCTCGCCGCGCCGTCGCCGGAGTTCGCGCTGGCGACGGGTGTTTTGTCCGTCGCGTTCATTTGAAGTTGCGCCGCTTGAAGATGAGCGTGGAGGCCGCAAGCAGCACGGCGATGTAGACGAGTCCGTAAAGCACCGCGCCGAAGAAGACGGATGCGGTCGGCGTCTCTCCGTGCGAGGCGGCGGTGATGTATGCGTAGTTTGAAAGATTCGGCAGAAGATAGTAGAGCGCCGCGAAGAGGAAGCGCGCACCGCCCGTCCCGACCGTCGCCGAGAGATTCTTCAGGTCGGCGCTGAAGTGGCCGATGACGAAGACGAAGAAGGTCAAGAGCGCCGAGAGCGCAGGCGAAGAGAAGGACGAGAAGAGAAGCGCGACGGCGACCAGTATCATCAGCTCGACGTAGACCAGGCCGACCGCGGGCCAGATTCGCAACGCGAGCGTGTCCCAACCGTGATGCACGTAGAGCAGCGCGAGCGACACGCCCGCACCCATCACCGCGACGTTGACCGCGAGCGTCAGGCACAGGCCGAGGTACTTGCCCAGGAGGAACTCGCCGCGACCGACGGGCTTGGCGAAGATGGCGTAGACGGTGCGCCGCTCAATCTCTTTGTAAACCAGCCCGACGCCGACGAAGATGGCGATGAAGACGCCGAACAGGAGAACACCCGAGAGTCCCATGTCCACGATGATCTTCGACTCCTGCGCCGCCGACAGCTCGCCGAGGAAGACCGCGCCGCCCGTCAAAAGCAGCACGAAGAGGACGAGGTTATAGAGCACTCTGTCGCGCACGGCCTCGCGGAACGTGTTGCGCGCGATGGCGAGGACGCGACCCGTTGCGCCTGCGGACTTCGGCGCGTCTCCGCGCGCGACCGCGCCGGGTGTTGAGTGACCCGTGGCGGTTGACTGTTTGGCGGCGCTCCCTTCAGGCATCGAGAGTTCGCTATTCATTGTACTTTGGCTGTGCGCATGCGTGCCCGCCAACCCGTCGAGACCGCTTCGGGGAAGCGGCGCTCGTTCTCCTGTAGGACGGCGAAGACGCCGTCTTCGGGCTGGAGATCGCCGGGCCGGGCGAAGTTGCCGGGGTCGCTCTTGTTGGCGGCGATGGCCGCGTCGATGTCTTCGTCGATGAGTCGTTGCCAGCCGTGCGCCATGCGCGAGTCTATCAGGAGAGCAACTGCCATTTCCAACTCGGCCTCGTCTTTGCGCCCCAGACGACTGAGCGCCGCGGCGTGGCGCACGCGCATGAAGACCGAGCGCGGGTAGACGCGCACCGCTTCCGAGAGCGTGCGCGCGGACGCATCAAGCTCTCCGGCGTTCGACTCTGCGCCCGCCAGATACTCGTAGCAGGTCGAGGTGTGAAAGCCACGCGCGACGGCGTAGCGCAGATGCGGCAGCGCCTCGCGCTCGCGCTTCTGACCGTTGAGCCAGACGCCGTAGTTGAAGCGCGTGGCCGGGTCGAGAGGGTTAAAGCCGAGCGCCGTCTGGTAGAGCCTTTCGGCGCGCGCAGGCTCCTGGCTCGCCTGCGCAGAGGCGAGGAGCATGACGTTCGTCGCCTGCACACACATCGCCGAGAGAACGACGAGCGCGGCGACAAGCCCGAGCACATAGCCAGTCCGCGCGCTCATGGACAAATGGATTGTCCGCGCGTTCAAGGACAAAGGGATTGATGGAGTGAAGGCGTGCGCGGACACTGTGCCCAGCGCCGCGTGCTCCGCGCTCCGCGCCGCGTGCTCGGCGCAAGCGTGCGAGTCTGTTTCGCGGCTGTGAGTTGAGCGCGCGAACCGGGAGACGAGCGCGGCGGCGAAGAAGAATATCAAGCCGCTGCCGAACCAACGAAACGAGACGGCGCTTGCGCCGGAGCTGACGGCGAAGGCCGCGAGGCTTGCGACCGAGCCGTAGACGAGCGGACTCTCTGCGACACGCAGCGCGCGCCACGCGGCCCACAAGAGCGCGCCGCAGAAGACCGCGAAGAGCGCAAGCCCGACTGCGCCCAGCTCGCCGAGTATTTGCAGATACTCGTTGTGCGCAGCTACGTTCAGATACTTCTCGTTAAGCTCTACGAGCGGCGAGTCCGGCTGTCGTACGGCGAAGGAGGCGCGCGCCTGCGGGAACGCACCGCTGAAGCCGCCCGCGCCGACGCCCGCGAGCGGATGCGTGCGCCACATCTCGACAGCCGCGCCCCAGAATAGTAGACGCGCACGCGTATTGACCTCCTGTGTGGAGGTCTGTTCCAGGCGCGCCAAGACCGTCTGGTGACGTGACCGCCCGAAGGGCGAAGGGACGTATTGAACTGCGAGGCATGCGGCGAAGACCGCGGCGAGCACGAAAGCGCGACGCACAGTCCGCGGCCTGAAACGCGCTCGCACAAGCATCAAGGCCGAGAGGAGTAGAAGCCCCGTGAGCACGCCGAAGAAGGGCGCGCGCTCCGCGATCTCTAGCATCGAGAGCCAGCCGAGCGTCGATGCCGCGCCACAGAGCAGCGCCGCGCGCCGCCGTCGCAAGGTAAGCGCCAGCGCCGCGAAGAGTGGGATGCTGACGGCAACTGGCTCGCCCAGTCCGTTTTGTCGAAGGAGCGAGTCGGGCGAGCCGTAATAGCCGACGATGTTGGCCGCACTGATGACGATGACGACCGCGGCCAGTGTGACTAAGGACGCGCGCAGCAGACGCGGGCTTTCGACCGCGCGCCGCACAGCGAAGAAGAAGAGGATGTAAGTCGTCCAGGAGAGCGCGTAGTGGAGCGCCGCGAAGATGTCCGAGGCCCAGAGCGTGGAGGCCGCGGCCCACAGGACGAATCCCGCGAGCGAGAGGACGAGCGCCGACTGCGTGCGTGCGGCGAGAGGAGCGAAGACAAAGCGGCGCGTGTCGGCGTTCGCGCGTTCATGCGCCGCTTCCGCTTGAGCCGAATTATGAATACGGCGCAGGAGCAGCGCGAAGGTGGCGGCAAGCAGGAGCGCGACTGCGCCCTCCTGTCGCCACGTCAGCCCTCCGTTGCCGGGGCGCGGCAGCCACGGCACGAAAGGAATGAGCATCGCGAGCGGCCAGAGGATGCCGACGGCGCGCAGCGGCTCTTTCATAAACGTTCGGGCGAAGCGAAGCATGTTAGCGGATTTGGGCCGGGGCAGGCGGCGCTTGAAACGCGTAGGCAAACATTTTCAGACCACGTCGAACCGGTTTGCGTGCGGCTTCAGTTGAGCGCGACGCCGCCCGCGGTCGTGGTCGGAGGCGTGGCGACGCTGACGGAGTGGACGTAGATGACGCCGGGCTCGTCCGACGAGAAGTTGCGCGTGCCGTTGTTGCTCGTAGCGGGGGCTGCGCCGACGCAGAAGCTTGCGCCGCCGCCCGTCGTGATGACGCTATAGATGTAACCGCTCTTGGCGCTCGGCACAGTCGTGGCCGCGGCGAGCGCGGTGTCGATCAACTGCTGGTCGAGCAGTCCCGTCATGTCCGTGAACGTCGCGCCGCGGCCGACGGTCGTGCGATAGGTCTCCTCACTGCTGGCGAGGGTTCGGATGGCGGAGATGGCGGACGCCTCGTTGGCGGCGCGACGTGAAGCGAGGAGGTTGGGGATGGCGATGGCAGCGATGATGCCGATAATCGCGACGACGATCAGCAGTTCGATGAGCGAGAAGCCTCGCTGACGGCTCAAGCTAGGGGAACGCATGTTGAACTCTCTTCGCGCGCTGCCGTTTCGTTGACGGATGACAGGCGCTACGGCTAAGGGGCAGCCGAGTCCGTTTGGAATAAAGCGAGGGGTGCGGTGCATTTCGACACCGCACCCCTCGGAAGTTTAGACAGACTGTGTCGGCCTAGTTGCCGATGGCGGTGCCCGCGCTGGTGGAGTAAGCGAGTGTAGCCGCAGTGCCGGTGAAGGAGTAGATGACACCAGCCTCGTCCGAGCAGAAGTTGCGCGTGCCGGTGTTGTTGCTCACGCGCGCCGAGCCGGACTGGTAGCCGCCCGCGCCCGCGTTCGTGATGTTGTAGAAGTAGCCGCTCTTCGAGTTGGCAGTGCTCGTCGCGTTGGTGATCGACTGGTCAAGCAACTGGTTGTTCTTCAGAGCGGTCAAGTCGCCGTACGAACCGTTGCCGACGGTCGAGGAGTAGGTGCTCTCAGCCGTGCCGATGGTGCGCAGGCTGGAGATGGAAGACGCCTCGTTGGCGGCGCGACGTGAAGCGAGGAGGTTGGGGATGGCGATGGCAGCGATGATGCCGATAATCGCGACGACGATCAGCAGTTCGATGAGCGAGAAGCCCTTCTGGCCTTTTTTCTGTTGCATTTCGTTAACGGTGCTCCTTGGAGAAAGTTGTTTCGAGTGAAGATTTCGTTCACGCGCTGTCGGCCATCGTCTCAGGTTACGCGCCGGTCGCGCTCGACTTCGGTCGCCGGTCACTAAAACAAGAGCCGTGCCAACGGACGCGGGTCTTTGCGTCCAACGTAAAGTTGAAGAAATGGCGGGAAATGAGGTGGGAAGCCCTGCGTGGGGACGCCTGCCGGAGTGCCGGCGGGCGTCCCGGTAACAAATTTCGTCAGCACGCGGCTGACGAAATTTGACAGCCGCGCCGGCACGGGTCAGGCGCTTCGGTGGCCCCACATGAAATCTGGAAGCCGCGTCTGTCTCTTCCGGAATTTAACCTTCGGACGCACCTCGGCCCGCGGCATCCGAACGCAGTTGCGCGGTCATGCTGCGGACGCTGTGCTTGTCGAGGAGGTGGCGCAGGGAGCGGACGGAGAGGTGAAGGATTTCGGCGGCGCGCGTCTGGTTGCCGCCTGTGCGCCGGAGCGCTTCGAGGAGGTAGGTCTTCTCCATGTGTTCGAGGTGCGCGACGAGGTTAAGCCCCTCTTCGGGTAGCCCCGACTCGGAGATGGGGACGCTCGTGGGGTTATAGTTGGTGATGGACTGCGGGAGCGACTCGGGTTGGATGGTGTCCGTGCGTTCGAGTGCGACGGAGCGCTCGATCATGTGCTCAAGCTCACGCACGTTGCCCGGCCATGAGTAGCGTTCGAGCAGCTCCTCGGCCCGCTCCGAGACGCGCACGTCGCGGCCCGTCTGCCGACAGAACTTCTGTACGAAGTGCTCGATGAGTTCCGGGATGTCTTCGCGCCGCTCGCGCAGAGGCGGCAGCTCAATCGGGATGACCGAGACGCGGTAGAAGAGGTCTTCGCGGAAGCTGCCCTGCTTGACCATCGCCGAGAGGTCGCGGTTCGTCGCCGCGATGACGCGCGTGTCGGCAACGATCTCTTCATGTGCGCCGACGGGCCGGACTTTGCGCTCCTGAAGCACGCGCAGTAGCTTGACCTGCATCGTCGGCGACATCTCACCTATCTCGTCCAGAAAGATCGTGCCTTTATCGGCGGCCTCGAAGAGTCCCTTGCGGTTTGCCGTCGCGCCGGTGAACGCGCCGCGAACGTAGCCGAATAGCTCGGATTCGAGAAGCGTCTCGGTGAACGCGCCGCAGTTGATCGGCATGAAGGGCTTGTCGGCGCGCGGGGAAAGGTTGTGGATAGCACGCGCGACCATCTCCTTGCCGGTTCCCGATTCGCCCGTGATGAGCACCGTCGATTGCACCTGCGCGACGGTCTCGATCATCTGGTAGACGGCCTGCATCTTCTGCGAGTGGCCGATGATCTGGTCGAGCCTTCCACGCTCACGCTGCGCGCGGCGGAAGGCGCGGTTCTCCTGTAGGAGTTGGAGTCGTTCGAGCGCCTTCTCGACGATGAGCTTCAGCTCGTCCACGTCGAAGGGCTTCTGGATGAAGTCGTCCGCGCCGAGCTTGAAAGCCTCGCGCGCCGTCTCGACCGTGGCGAAGGCGGTCATCAACACGACGCCCGCGTCCGGCAGAAACTCGCGCAGGCGTCTGAGCAGCTCGATCCCGTTCATGTCCGGCATCTTCACGTCCGAGACGATGAGGTCGGCAGGCTCCAGCCGCAAAAGCTCCAAAGCCTTCCCGCCATTCTCGGCGGCGCGCACGGCGTGGCCCGCACGCCCGAAGACGTGCGACAGAAGCTGCCGCATGCCCGGCTCGTCGTCAACAATCAGAAGGTTCGCCATAAGTCTCTGGTGTCGATTCGGACTGACGGAAATGTCACCCGCCGTTTCGTCCCTCGCGGAAGTAACGGTCAACGACCACAGTCAGATTTCTAACCGCCTCATCCGTCCTCTGGACACTCTCGGCTGTCCGTCCCTGCGCATCAACCAGCGCATCAATCTTCGCATTGAAATTTTCATCCGTCCGTCCCTGCGCATCAACCAGCAAGTTGAGTTTTTCATCCGTCCGCGCCTGCGCGTTAACTAGCCCGTTGAGCTTTTCTTCAGTTCGGGTCTGGGCGTTAACCAGCGCGTTGATTTTTTCATCTGTCCGAATCTGCGCGTTAGCCAGTGAGTCAATCTTCGCGTTAAGGGTTTCATCCGTCCGAATCTGCGCGTCAACTAGGGCATTGATTTTTTCATCCGTCCGAATCTGTGCGTCAACGAGCGCGTCGATTTTCGCGTTCGTATCCTCGAAGCCTCTGACGGTCACCGTTGCCAGCCGGGTCAGGAGTTGGCTCGCTTCTGCCAGAGACCCTTGAAGCTGTAGATGAGACTCCTGTAGCGACTGCTGCGATTCATGTAACTGCCGTTGCGACTCCTGAAGCTGTCGCTGCCCCTCTTGAAGTTTTTGAATATCGGTGGCGAATTGAGCCTGCTGCTCAAGAATGAACTGCATCATCCTCTGCATCTCTTCGTAAGTCATGCCTTGCCCTCGCCTTTCTCGCCCACGCATGTGAGTCTGATGGCGGTTCAACTCTGCTTCGCAGGCAGCTCAATCGTGATCGTCGTCCCGTGTCCCTCGCGGCTGCGTACGTTGATTGTACCACCGTGGTCACGGATTATTTGATAGACGATGGAGAGGCCAAGCCCCGTGCCACCGGTCGTCGAGGAAGAGAAAGGCTCGAAGAGTCGCTCGACCTGCGCGGGCGACATGCCGCGTCCCGTGTCGGCGAAGGTGATGCGGACGTTGTGTCCGACGGTGTCGCGCATCTCTGCGCGGAGCGTGCCGCCTTCGGGCATCGCCTTCAGGGCGTTGCGCGAGAGGTTCCAGAAGACCTGCCTGATGCCTTCCGTGTCGGCCAGCGCCACGACCGGCTCTTCGGGCAAATCCTCTTCGAGCGTGTGCCCGTCGGCGACTTCCGGGCTGTGGCGCAGCAGTGCGAAGGTCTCACGCAGAGGCTCGCGCAGGTCTGTCTCGGCGAGCAGGAACTTGCGCGGACGCGCGTAGGTCAGGAAGTCCGTGATGATGCGATTGAGGCGGTCGGACTCGCTCAGGACGATGTCCATCAACTCGGCCTGCGAGGGGTCGGCGTTCAACTCCGAACGCAAGACCTGAATCGAGCCGCGCATCGCCGCCAAAGGGTTCCGTATCTCGTGCGCGATGCCTGCGGCCACGCGGCCAACCGCCGACAGACGCTCCTGCCGCCGCGAGGTCTCTTCCATCGAGCGGATATCGGTCAAGTCCTGGAAGGTGATGACGAGTCCAGTGGTCTCGCCGCTCTCGGATGACAGCGGCGAGATGTTGTAGCCGAGCTTGATGAGGAAGCCCTCCGGCGTCAGGCACTCCGACTCGTAGCGCAGGCTGGCGTGGCCTTCGGCGGCGGCGCGCAGAGACTCATCGATTCGCTCCCCGATGTCGCCAAAGAGAATCGACACCTCCTGCCCGCGCAGGGCCGCCGCGTCGTAGCCTGTCATCTCCTCCGCTGCGCGGTTCATCGTATAGATGCGCTGCTCCAGATCGGTCGTGATGACGCCCGAGCGTATCGACTCGACAATGCGCTCATGCAGCGCGCGCAAAGAGGCGAGCGAGCGCGTCGCCTCGCGCATCTGCACCTCAGAACGCGTCTGCCGCTCGGCCAAACGCGCCGCCAGCAGCCCGACGACGAGGAAGGCCACATCGTTCATCCCCAAAACTTCGGCGACCCTCGCGAGCGGCACCGTCGTCAACTCGCGCCCCTGACCGCCGAGCCAACCCATCGCCAGCACCAGCGTCGTCGCCGTATAGCACGTGGCACAGCCGACCGCCATCAACAGCGTCCCACGCGCGCCGATGAAGATGCTCGCCGCCGAAATTATTACGATGTAGAGCGCCGTGTAAGGAGAGTAGAGGTTGCCCGTCACCCAGACGAGCCATGTGACGAGCAGCGTGTCGAGGGCGAACTGCGCGGCGGCCTGCGCGCGCAGCGGCAGTCGCGTCAACCGCAGCGCCAGCGCATAAACCGCCGACAGCGCGAGCACCAAGCCCGCGAAGGGGAGCGCGCCGCCCAGCCTGTGCGACTCCTGAGCGTCCGGTGCCAGCCCGCTCGTCCAGAGCACGCTGATGACGAAGAGCAGACCCGCGATCACGATGCGAGCCTCGATGAGCCGCCAGAGCCAGACGCGTTGCACCCCCGCATCGCCTCCGCCGACCGTTTCCTCACGCGCTCTCATCGTGCCTAAGCCTAGCATAAAAGCCGCGTCGCCTTGAGGGTTTGTCTGAAGAGGGAGGTGGGAGCGCTCTTTTTTGCAACGCCGCGCAAATGGGATTAACTACATCATCTCCGCCTGAATGCCTCGCGCCGAAACATTTCGTCTCCGAATTTAATAAGCATTAAGATGTGAATCAGTCTCGGTGCAAATTAATTTGCACTATTTAAACTTGGTTTAATAACCTCTTGAAAATAAAGGGGTTGACAGGCCGTTCGGCTTCGGTTAAGCTGCGCGCCTGACTGAAGCTTCTACCTGCGGGTTGTGTAGCCTAAGTCACCTGTCTGGTGTTTTTCCTCTGAACAATCGTTGTACAAACAAATTATTAGGCAGGAGATTGCCCTGAGGTTCTCACGTCAGCACTGCGGTTAAGTCTAAATCTTGTAGTCAGTATGGAGGTTCAAGTGAAAAAAGCTCATCTCTCCCCTGTGACATCCTTTCTCGTGTCACTCTCACTCGTCGTTGGGATTCTCGTCGCCGATCTTACGAATCATAGCGTCTTTACAGAGGCTCATGCGCAGGTCATAGCTGGGAGTGCCATACAGGTCGCAACGCCTGATGCTACTCTCTCAGGCGACGTTATCACCGCTCAAGGTCTCTTCATCAACGGCGTCGCCACCGACGGCGTCTTCCTCAGAAGCGTCAGAATCAGCAACAGCTTTGTCAGAACAGGCTGCGGCATCAACGCACTCGGCGGCGGTTCAGTTCTCGATAGCATGAACCTCTTGGGGGCCTACCCAAGCGGCGACCCGATTGATCCGACGACGGGCCCCTCCGGTGCTTACCCGAGCGGTGAGGTGACGGGCCCGACCGGCGCTTACCCGAGCGGCGTCACCTATTCCGGCAGCGGTTTGCAGGTCATCGGCGGCGTCCTCGAAGGCAGCGACATCCATGTCACGAATGGCGTCATCAGCGGCAGCAACCTGAGGGTGGTCGGCGCGTACGTGACGAGCACCTGCGCTCTCTAACGCTACATCAGCGCTGGGCCCGCCTTTGGGCTGGCGCGCGCCAAGAGACCATTCCTTTGGGCTGGCGCGCGCCAAGAGACCATTGTGGACGAGGGGCAGCTACTAGATAGCTGCCCTTCCGTTTTTTGGACGGCTTGGTGTGGGTAGGTAGGCTGTCATTTCGACGGTTTTGAGATTATGATGTTGCGGTCTTGTCCCCTCTCACAACTTACCCTGGAAGAATGAAGAAAGAGCGACTTCTTTTCTATTACGTTTGGCTCATCATCGCCATCGGGGCCGGGTGCGTGGCTTACTGCGCGTACCAGATGCCCGCCGACGCGCTCAACCTGAAGTTCGTCGTGTTGGCTTTGCTGATCGTGTTCCTCAGCGGACGACTCTCCATCAGCATACCCAACGCGACGGGGCACATTACGGTCTCGGACACCTTCATCTTCATCATCATGCTGTTGTACGGCGGCGCACCTGCCGTCGTCGTCGCGGCTGCCGAGGGGGCCTATTCGTCGCTGCCTTATCGCAGGCCGCGGACGCTCGCCTTCAACGGCTCGATCATGGCGATCACGACCTTCCTCACGGCCACGGTCTTGTCGCGTGTCTTCGGGCCCATCACCGAGCTACCGAAGGCGCAGAACATACGTACGCTGTTGGCGGTCGTCTGCCTGATGGCGCTCGTCCAGTACAGTATGAACTCGCTGCTGGCCTCCGTCTTCACGGCGCTGAAGAGGGGGCAGGGCGTCGCGCAGGTGTGGAGGCAGTATTATCTGTGGTCGTCGATCACGCATCTGGCCGGGGCCTCTTCGGCGGTGTTGGTCTCGCGCCTCATCGCGCTCTTCGGCTTCTACTATGTGCTGCTCGCCACCCCGATCATCGCCATCGTGTATCTGACATACCGGACGTACCTGAAGAACGTGGAGACTTCCGCCGCGCAGGCCGAGCAGGCCGAGCGCGAGCGCATGCGCGAGCACTACTCGCAGATGGAGAAGCTCTCGGCCTTAGGCGAGCTGGCGTCGGGCGTGGCGCACAATTTCAACAACACGTTGACGGGGATACTTGCGCGCGCGCAGTTGATGCTCGATGCCAACGACATGAAGGACATCCGTCGAGGCTTGCGCATCATCATCCAGACGGCCGAGGACGGGGCGAAGACCGTCAAGCGCATACAGGACTTCGCGCGCCAGCGCCGCGATCAGGACTTCATACGGATCGACGTTGACCAACTGATGCTCGAAGTCGCGGAGATCACGCGCCCGCGCTGGAAGGATCACGCCGAGGCCGAGAACGTGCATATCAAGCTCGTGCGCCAGATCGGCTCGAACGCCGTCATCATGGGCGACGCGGGCGAGCTGCGCGAGGTTCTAGTCAACATGGTCTTCAACGCCGTGGACGCCATGCATGAGGGCGGCACGCTCACGCTCTCGACGCAGGAGGCGGGCGAAGAGGTCGTGCTCACCGTGGCCGACACGGGCGTGGGGATGGGCGAGGATGTGCGCTCGCGCATCTTCGACCCGTTCTTCACGACGAAGGGGAAGGCGGGCATGGGTCTGGGACTGTCGGTCTCGTACGGCATCATCCGCCGCCACGAGGGCGGTGTCGAGGTCGAGTCCGAAGTCGGACGTGGCACGAC